>JAOXRT010000020.1 GCA_025800365.1 Cellvibrionaceae bacterium
CGCATCACGCATAAGCTGCTCTACCCGATATTCCCGCATATAGCCATTGCCACCAAAAATCTGCACCGCCTGAGTCGTAACCTCCATGGCCGCTTGCGCAGCATAAAGCTTCATCGAAGAAGCCTCAGCCATACTCATCGGCATACCTTGCTGGCTCATCTCAATATAACGGAACACCATATTTTGAACATTGACCCGAGCCACCTCCATATTGGCAAGCTTCAACTGAATCAACTGAAACTGCCCAATGGCCTGACCAAACTGCTGGCGCTCTTTAGCGTAATCCACACAAAGCTCCAGCGCACGCTCAATAATACCGAGAGCCATTGCCGCAATGCCGGCACGCTCTTGCGCGAATGTCGCCTTCGCACCACCGCGACCATAGCTGTTAACATTGCCACCTAAAAGACGATCCTCCTCAACAAAAACATCTTGCAAAAAGAGCTCGCCAGTTGGAGAAGAACCGATGCCCATTTTATGGAAGGGCTTCGATTGCTCTAAACCTTCCATGCCGGAATCTAAAACAAAGGAAACAATTTTACGTTGCTCGGCGGGCACACCATCTTCTTCAAGCTTACAAATAAAGACAATAGTGTCGGCATAAGGGCCATTAGTAATAAAGGTTTTATTGCCATTAAGTAAAAAGCCGCCATCGACTTTTTTGGCGCTAGATTTCATCTGCCCAAAAGCATCACTGCCAGAGTTGGGTTCAGTTATCGCCCAAGCGCCAACTTTTTCTAGCGTAAGCAAAGGCAAAGCCCAACGTCGCTTCTGCTCCAATGTGCCCTTGGACATAATCGCACCGCCAGTTAAGCCCATAGACACCCCCATAGCTGTCACCAAGCCCTGGGCATGACGACTAATCTCAATGGTAGGTATCAAGCTTAAAGCGGCGTCCCTCGTCGAATCGCCATCTGACTTTTTCTCAGGATTTGTTTCAGCGGCGATACGTCGCTCAAAAGAAGCCTTGGCCATTTCATCAAGGCCAAAGGTTTTTACAAATTTGCGCAGAATATCGTAAGGCGGTAAGCCACCATATTCTAAATCATCCAAATGAGGGACGATTTCCTTCTCGACAAAATCCCGCACCATATCGCGCACACTCTGGTGCGTTTCGCTCCACTGAATCATAGGGCCTCCGAGTTATTGTTGTTTTAAGCGTTGTTTTATAAATCGTTTCTCTAGCCGTACCGCGCTGCGCTCTATTATCAGCCGGAGTAAAAGCCTGGCAACAGGGGGATTACTGTCGCTTAACTGGCAGGATTAACCACTTAAGGGCATTTATAGAGCCGAGCTAGTGGGCTTCTAGATGATGATCGATAAGAGCAAAGACTTGATCACGATAGCGTTTCGCCTCGTTTACCAATTGATGACGGCCATCCTCGATAAGCTCCACCTTCACACTGGCAAAGGCTTTTTCTATTTGGGGCAAGTTATATTCCCAATCTACCGTTTTATCATCGGTGCCTTGGATCACGACGATAGGCTTAGCGCAAGGTTCCTCGATAGCCTCCACTCGCTCCAGCCAATCTTTCATGGCAGCTACCCATGGCACAGATAACTGCTTTGGCTGCAAGACATCCTGCTCCGCGAGAAACTTCATAAAAGGAATATTATGGGAGTTAATAGCAAAGCGTCGCGGCATGCTATTGATGCGTTTATTTAACAACATAAACAACCACTGACCACTATCCCAGGCAAAGGGTTTCACCAGTGGAGCCAGCAACAGCACCTTATCAAAAGCGAGCTCATCATTATTAATCAAATAATTCATAATTGCGGCGCAGCCAGTACTTTGACCTATTACATGAATTGGCAGTTCACTGTCGCCCAGTAAAGACCTAACCTTCATTAAGGCTTCGGCATAGTGGTCAAAATTTTCGATCGAGGCACGCTCACCGGTACTCATACCATGCCCAGGCAAATCAAAACCTAAAACAGAATAGCCCGCGCTAAGAAGGTGGCGAATGATATGTTGGTAGATACCCATATGGTCATAATAACCATGCACTAACAGCACCCAAGCTTTAGGTTTAGATGGCAGCCAGGCCTGGCACAGTAACTCGAACTCTCCACTTTCGATTTTTCCCATCGAGTGAATTAATTCTAAGCCCGGAAACTCAACAGAAAAGTCGATATTGTAAAAGCTAAGATACTGCTGTTTTAATATGGCCAGATTTTCTTCTAGTTCGCCGACTTCACTTAAGGAGAAAGCAGGCAAACCTTTGCGGAGCTTTTCTAGTTGTTTTTCTGTTAGCCAATTACCATTGGGATAAAATTCGGCTTCTGTACTGATCATAAGTTATAGGTCTTTCAAATCTTTTGCGGGCTCGCCTGTTGCTAAGGCTCGACGCCAGTCT
>JAOXRT010000189.1 GCA_025800365.1 Cellvibrionaceae bacterium
CTCTATCCGCTACGGTTTTTGAAATTTAGACAGAAAATAGTTTCTCGTTTTTGTTACTTGCAGGCGACTGCATGCTAGCCTGCGTCGCAGATAGTCTACAACCGCCGATGTGTATACCGGGGGTCGTGGACTGTCTGCGACGCAGGCTAGTGAATGCAAGCGCTGAAGCGATCTCAGGCTTGTTACTCGTAGCGTCGCCGCTCATTGCTTCCTCTCTGGACTGTGAGAAAAATGATAGATTGCTCGCCGTCTATTTAATCAAGGTCATAATACCCCCAGCACGATCAATCGATGAAAATTGTTGATCACAAATCAATTGATCAATCAAACGAATCGTTAATTAACTGATATCAATTGGCATCGGCCAATCGATGACTAATCACGGTTATAAAAAGGGGTTGACAGGCTTGCACGACTCCTAACCCATGTTTTAATAGTAAGCCGTCTTAGTTCACGTGCTCTTTCGACCGATTTTGTTGCTTGCAATTTTGTTACGGGTATAGCGGTTTGGAGGTTTATATTGTGACTAAAGAGAGCCCTAAATTAGACTGCGAGCAGTCTTTTATTTTTCTTTGGGATAGTAGAGCGCGCGCGATCTGAGAATGGAGTGATTGCGTGACTACGAGCGGCGAAGCCGCGGGGAACGAGAATACATTGTCGCTCGCCGCGCGTGGCTCTGAGGATAAAAGGACGACCGCTCGCAGTCTACCTTAAAATAAACCTTATTTCGCATTCAAGCAAAGGTCTTAATCTT
>JAOXRT010000038.1 GCA_025800365.1 Cellvibrionaceae bacterium
ATCAGTTTTCAGTCTCGCTTAGGAAGAGCGCAATGGTTGCAGCCATATACCGTGGATGTCGTAAAACAGTGGGGTAAGGATAAATTAGCTTCACTGGACGTGATTTGTCCGGCGTTTGCTGCGGATTGTCTCGAAACTTTGGAAGAGATTTCAGAAGAAATTCGCGAAGACTTCCAGCATGCAGGCGGAGGGCGCTTCTCTTATATCCCTTGTCTGAATGATAATGAAGAGCATATAGATTGTTTGGTCGAGATATCTCAGGATTTGTTAGCTTTAAATTAGATGCGACTCTCCACCGCCATTATCTACTGCTAATAATAATTGGCTGTGACTAAAGCTCTGCACTTTCTTATTGCCCTCATTAATTGCTATTTTCTAAAATCTAAAAGATCACTTTTGATGTTTTTATTGCAAAGTTCTTGTCGGAGCTTCTTCTTTTAATAAGAAAATTCTTAGAAACAGCCTTTTTTACTCCTCGAATTTTTAAAAAATACGAAAATTTCTCTTCAAAACACAAAAAAAGCGTTGTAAAAACGTGCAAATTGGTTTTTTTTTAAATAATATCGGCTTTAGCCCTTGGGCTGTTGAATTTTTGTGCTATTGTTCTAATTGCTAGTGGACTGGCAAATATCGAGGAGAAACCTTATGGCCAAAGTTGCAAAAAAGACAGCAAAACGTAAAGCTGCATCAACAAAAGCAAGTGCAAGCAAAGCAAAGGTAGATGTATCGCCTGCAACTGCACGCGCACAAACCTCATTAGATAAATTACTAAAGGAGCTAACCGCGCAAGCCAAAAAAGTTGCTGCTGCTCGTAAGAAAGCAGCTTCTGCTAAAAAGAAATCAGCGAAAAGTAAAAAAGCGGTCGATAAGCGAGCGGCAAAGTCGGCTGCTGCTGCAGTAAGTAAGGCGGCCGATAAGGCCAAAGCGCTTCGTGCTAAAGTGGCAACTTCTAAGCAAAACTTGGCGAAAGCCAAAAAAGCTGAAGCTGCTAAAGCTGCACAAGCGGCTGCTAAAGCTAGAGTTGATGATTTAGAGGCCAAACTGGCTGCCAAATCGGAAGCTGATTTAGCAAAAGCCATGAAAGCGTTCCAGAGTAAGTGGGAAGCTAAACGCAAAGCGGCCGATAAGAAGAAGGTGAGTTCTTTAGCTAAAAAACTAGCGGCTAAGTTGAAAGCCGCTGAAAAGAAAGAAAAGGCAAAGACCAAAGCGGCAGAGAAGAAAGCAGCCGCCAAAGCTAAAGCTGCTGAGAAAAAAGCGGCAGCAAAAGCTAAAGTCGCTGCTAAGAAGGCCGCTGCCAAGGCAAAAGCTGCTGAAAAGAAAGCTGCTGCTAAAGCAAAGGCTGCTGAAAAGAAGGCTGCCGCTAAAGCAAAGGCTGCTGAAAAGAAGGCTGCCGCTAAGGCAAAAGCCGCCGCTAAGAAGGCCAAAGCGAAAGCAAAGCCTAAGGCGAAAGCTAAACCAAAAGCTAAACCAAAGGCAAAGGCTAAGCCAAAAGCTAAAGCCAGCACCGCGAAAGCTAAGAAGCGCGGTCGCCCTGCTAAAAAGAAGTAATCTCGTTTAGCTTTTAGCTACTAAAAGCCCACTGTGCAAATGCCCAGTGGGCTTTTTTTGTGCTTTTCTTAGCCCAAAGCTGTAATGCAGGCCTAAATCTCCGCGCATCAAGTGACATTGCGTCTATAAGGGGCAATTAGTGTTAACAGGCCCTAGGTATTTGGAGTAAAATTACCTTTTTAATTCCATATTAGAATACCCTATGAGCTACATTCTTGCCCTGGACACTGCTTCGGATTATTGCTCCGTAGCCCTTGTGGACCCATCTGATCCAAACGATCAACTGTTGGAGATTCGCCGCCAAGCACCAAGGCAACACACTCAGCTTCTCCTGCCCATGGTTGATGAGCTTCTAAAGCAGGCCAAGGTTGCGCGCAAGGACTTAATCGCGATTGCTTTTGGTGCAGGGCCGGGCTCCTTTACAGGCTTGAGAATTTGTTTTGCTGTTGTACAGGGCTTGGCCTTCGGTTTAGACATACCGGTAATACCTGTATCAACATTAGCGGCCATGGCCAATGCGCAACATCGCCAACTCTTTGGGAAGACTCTTGATCAACCTTTGGATGCAGACGCCCTCTATTTCAGTTGTTTGGATGCGAGAATGAATCAGGTCTACTGGGGAGCTTATCGCTTTGATGGTAGTAAGCTTATCGCATTGCAAGATGATGCCCTAGATGACCCTGTTATAGCACTGGAAAAAATGCAGGCACTGATAAAGCATCACGGTCAAACAAAGCTGTATTGCAGCGGTCCTGGCTGGCACTACCCAGAATTAAATGCATTTTCCCAGCAGGCCGAGGGACTAGATCAGAGCATTGAGCCTTGGGCGGCCGATGTTTTACATATTGCCTGTAAAGATTGGGCCGCCGGCGCGGCTGAAAATATTCGCAAGGTGCAACCGGTATATTTAAGAAATGAAATCAGTTGGGAAAAAAGAAAAAGAATTCGCCAACCCTAATTTGCTGATCAGGTGCTTAACTAGCTAGTTAAGCAAGTTGCGTACAAGGAAGACAACTTACTATTATCGTCAGGAGACAATATGGATAGCTTGCAGGCTATTTTACTCGCTTTACTTCAGGGGCTAACGGAATTTTTGCCCATTTCAAGCTCGGGGCATTTAATACTTCCCTCGGTTTTATTAGGTTGGCCAGATCAAGGTTTAGCTTTTGATGTTGCCGTGCATGTGGGCTCTCTGTTGGCTATTGTGTGGTTCTTTCGCGGGGAACTTATTGCAATAGCCCAGGGTTCTGTGAATACCCTAAAAACTCGTCAACTCAATGAGCATAGCCAATTGCTACTGTTTTTAGCGATTGCTACTGTGCCAGCAGGTTTATCTGCTTTGAGTTTTAATGATTACATTGAAGCTCAGTTGCGCTCGCCACTTGTTATAGCAACAACTACTTTAGTTTTTGGTTTGTTATTGTTGCTTGCTGATAAAACGGGTGCGCGACGTAAATCCATTATTGAAATGAGTCTGTGGGCAGCCTTTATTATTGGTTGCGCCCAAGCAATTGCCCTAATTCCAGGTACGTCCCGTTCGGGGATTACTATGACGGCCGCATTGCTGCTTGGTTTTCAGCGAGATGCGGCAGCACGTTTCTCATTTTTAATGTCGATTCCGATTATTTTTCTTAGCGGTGCATACAAAGGCATAGAGCTATTGTCGATGCCTGCGCCAGCTTGGGATTTAATCGCTATTGGGGTAGTGGTTTCGGCGGTTTCAGCTTATGCCTGTGTTTACTGGTTTATGGCCGTTATAGAACGCATGGGAATGCTACCTTTCGTTTTATATCGAATAGTTTTAGCGGCTATTCTTTTTGCTCTGTTTCTATAATAGAAAGGCAGAAGAGGGGGCTTAATGCAGGGCGAATCCTCTACGCTAGTCTATTATGAAATGAAATAATCCATTTATCTCTGGCCGTTCAAGGGGCGGCTGACGTGGCTGACTTGCCTTTTATTGGAGGATGTTATGCATCAAAAAGTCGCATTTATAGGTTTGGGTGTGATGGGCTACCCGATGGCGGGACACCTGCAAAAAGCAGGTTGCACAGTCACCGTTTACAATCGTAGTAGCCAAAAAGCTGAACGTTGGGTTGAGGAATTTGGTGGCTCGATGGCGCTTACTCCAAGAGAGGCTGCTGAAGGCGCCGAAATTGTCTTCACCTGCGTGGGTGATGACAATGATGTTCGGCAGGTATGCTTAGGTGAAAATGGCGCCTTTGCTGGCATGAAAGTGGATTCAGTGCTGGTTGATCACACCACAGCATCGGCAGAGCTTGCGCGCGAGCTATATCAGGAAGCTAAGAATCGTAAGTTGCACTTTCTTGACGCCCCAGTCTCAGGTGGCCAGGCTGGTGCAGAGAATGGCAGCCTGACCGTTATGGTTGGCGGTGATACCACGGTGTTTAATCATGTTGACCCGGTTATCGATCACTATGCTCGCTCTTGTCGATTACTAGGACCCAGTGGTTCGGGGCAGCTCTGTAAAATGGTGAATCAAATTTGTATCGCTGGCCTAGTGCAGGGCTTGGCGGAAGGTTTGAATTTTGCTGAAAAAGCTGGCCTAGATCCCCATCAAGTTGTCGATGTGATTTCTAAGGGTGCCGCGCAATCATGGCAAATGGAAAACCGTTATCGCACCATGTTGGCAGGGGATTACAATCACGGCTTTGCGGTTGACTGGATGCGCAAAGACCTTTCGATTGTTTTGCAAGAGGCCGCACGAATCAATGCCTCCTTGCCAGTAACGGCCACGGTTGATCAATTTTACAACGATGTACAAATCATGGGCGGTGGTCGTTGGGATACGTCGTCCTTGTTGGCTCGCCTAAAACGAGGCTGATTTTGCTTAAGTCAGAAGAAAGAACCGCTAAGCGCTAGGGTTTAGCGGCTCTTTTGGTTTTATCTCGCTGTTTTGCTGAGTCTTGGCGCCAAAGCTGCTAAGATCCATAAGCTTAGTTTTTAGTGATTTTCCTGAATTGAGGGCTTATGACTGCTCATGACTCTACCGCCGCGGCGGACTTCCTAAAGCGCTGTATCGCGTTTCTTGATGAATCTGTAACTCCTTTCCACGCTGTTAAAGCCATGGCCTCCCGTTTGGAGAAGGCCGGTTTTAATCAATTGCATGAGTCAGAGCATTGGCAACTTAGCCCCGGCAACAAATACTACGTTTGCCGCAATGACTCCTCCATAATTGCTTTTGTTTATGGTACTGAAGACCCTCTGGAAAGTGGCCTAAGAATGATCGGGGCCCACACAGATAGCCCTTGTTTAAAAGTGAAACCTCAGCCTGATTTACACCAACAAGGCTATGCTCAGCTCGGTGTTGAAATCTATGGCGGTGTTTTATTGAACCCATGGTTTGATCGTGATTTATCCTTGGCTGGTCGTGTCAGCTTTAGCGATAAAGAGCAGCAATTACAGTCTGCCTTGGTAGATTTTAAGCGCGCTGTGGCGACGATTCCAAGCTTGGCGATACATCTAGATCGTGGTGTTAATGACAAGCGTAGTGTCAATCCACAAACCGATATGCCACCGCTGTTATGCCTTAGTGAAACGGCGATTTCCTTTGAAGATCTTTTGCGTGCAGAGCTATTAGTCGCTCAGCCTGATTTGGACATCGATAAAATCTTAGACTTCGAGATCAGCTGCTATGACTGTCAGGGCGCCGCTCAAATCGGTTTAAACGGTGACTTTTTAGCCAGTGCTCGATTGGATAATCTACTAAGCTGCTTTATCGGTTTAGAGTCGATGCTGCAAGCGGGCAGCGAGCAAAGCACCTTGTTGGTGTGCAATGACCATGAAGAGGTTGGCAGTGCTTCTGCCTGTGGAGCGCAAGGTCCAATGTTGGCGAGCTTCCTAGAGCGAATTTGGCCTGAAATAAATCCGCGCGAACAGATTATCAGCCGAAGCCTGATGATCTCGGCGGATAATGCCCATGGTATCCACCCGAACTTCCCCAATAAGCATGATGGTAATCATGGGCCAAAGCTCAATGCAGGGCCGGTGATCAAGATTAACGCTAATCAGCGCTATGCCAGTAATAGCGAAACCTCTGGCTTGTTTAAGCTACTGGCTGAAGAGCTGCCGGTACAAACCTTCGTAACCCGGGCGGATATGGGCTGTGGCAGCACCATTGGGCCGATTACAGCAACCGAGATCGGTGTTAGAACCGTTGATGTTGGCGTACCGACCTTTGGTATGCACTCCATTCGAGAGCTCGCCGGTAGCGAAGACTGTTATACCTTGCATCGCATTTTTAATAGATTTTTAGACAGACAAAGGGTATAACCTGAACTCAATTATGGCATGGAAAGTGGTAATAACTGTGTAGTTACCTGGCCGGGCAGAAGCCAATGGAGTGGCCGTTTTAGCTAAGCTAGCTATTATTAAGAGTAAGTGCCGTTGTTGGGGCAAACCTGGCAGCGGTGATCTCCACGGTTATGGATGTACGACTAAGTAATGACAATAAGTAAAGAAATATTACAAGAGTTTTCGCCATTTGATAGCCTTTCTAGTGATTTCCTAGAGCGTGCTTTGGGGCGCATCAGCGTCAGAGAATTTAAAAAGGGAGATGTGTTGTTTCAGCGTGGTAAAAAACTCTCTGAAACCTTTTACCTGCTCAAAGGTGGCGTCGATTTATTGGCCGCCGATCTATCTCGTATTAGTGTAAACCACACCAGCCCCCAAGCTCGGCACCCACTGTGCAATACTCAGCCTGCTAGAGTGTCAGCATTCGCAAAAACCGATGTTACGGCGTTGGTAATCGAGCGTGACTTTCTCGATCTTGTTATGGTGTGGAGTGAATCCAGCCTTGTGGATGATGGTCTGTCGATTGATCCTGATGATCAAGTCGAAGCTGATCCTATTATCGAAGAGCAGATGAGCAAGGACTGGATGAGCGTTTTATTATCGGCGCCCCTGTTCTCGCGAATTCCCCCCGGCAATATTCAGGCCTTGTTTCAGCGTTTTATTCCACGAAATGTCACAAAAGGCGAAAAGGTCGTAGTGGTGGGCACCCAGGGTGATTACTTCTATGTCATAAAGTCAGGTACAGCTCAGGTCTTAGATTCAGCCGGTTATTGCAAAGCTAATCTATCAACGGGCGATTACTTTGGTGAAGAAGCGCTGATTGGTAATACCACCCGCAATGCTACCGTTGAAATGAGCAGTGATGGGGAGCTAATGTGCTTAGGTAAAGAAAGCTTTGCTGAGCTGCTGCATAAGCCTTTAGTGAGCTATGTATCTGTCGCTGAATTTTTTAAGTTGCAACAAACCGGACGCTCGATTCGCTTAATCGATGTTCGTCTTCCTATCGAATTTAAGCAGCAGCAGCTGTCGGGCTCTGTGAATATTCCACTATCTTATTTACGACCAAAACTCAGTGAAATGTCGAAAGATGTTTTGTACGTGGTCAGCGATTACGGTGGTCGTCGCTCAGAGGTGGCAGTTCAGTTAATGGTTCAAGCGGGCCTAGATGTGTTATTACTGCGCAGCAGTGATGTACAGGAAGTAGAGCTGTAACGCTGGTATTTTCCTATTAAAAGCCATGCCTCAAACATAAGCAATTATACGATTTGACCCTTAAATGACAGAGCCATGCGCAGCCCCTAAAGCTTTACTGTTGTCGGCTTATGATGCCCAAAGTCACGCCTATTGGAGAAGACAGCTCAGCAAGGGTTTGCAGCAATGGCAGTGGACGCAGCTGAGTTTAGCGCCGCGCTACTTTAGCTGGCGCCAGCGTGGCAATAGCTTGAGTTGGGCTTTTAATCAGCGTGAAACTCTGCAGCAGAATTACCAGTTCCTATTAGCCACCTCGATGGTGGATCTTTCAGCACTGCGCGGTTTTGTGCCTGAGCTGAGCCGTTTACCCACTATCCTATATTTCCATGAAAATCAGTTTGCCTACCCCAAGAGCGCCAAGCAGCACAGTTTGCTGGAGCCTCAGTTAACCAGTATCTATAGCGCCTTGTGCGCAGACCGATTGATCTTTAATAGCCAGTACAATCAGCAAAGCTTTTTAAGTGGCGCAAAGAAGTTGCTTAAAGCGATGCCAGATAATGTTCCAAAAGGGCTGCTAGAGCTTTTAAGTTCAAAGTCAGCGGTTATACCGGTACCTATCGCAGAGGCCACCATTGGCGAAAAGGTGACTTCCACGAAGCCAGGGGCATTACGAATTCTATGGAACCACCGCTGGGAATATGACAAGGGGCCAGATCGTCTGCTGGCCTTAATCCAAACTTTACAGGCTAAGCTTGTGGCGCTACCTGTGGATAGACGCCCAATTATTGAGTGGTATATCGTCGGGCAGAGCTTTCGACAAGTACCCCCTGAGTTTGAACAGATACAAAAGCTTCTCAGTGCTCACGATAGCCCAATGAAATTGGCGGCTTGGGGCTATCAAGAATGCCTTGAGAGTTATCGTGCCTTAATGGCGGCGGCGGATGTGGTCTTGTCTACCGCTGAGCATGATTTTCAAGGCCTGGCCGTGCTAGAGGCCTGTAGCTACGGTTGTTTGCCATTGCTACCCAATCGTTTGGTCTATCCGGAATGGTTTGCTAAAGAGTGTTGTTATCAATCTGGCGATATTGAGCAAGAAGCCCGTGATCTAGCAGTTAGGGTGCTAGAGATGGCCTTATGCCGAGCTGCCGGCCAAACACTTGAGGCGGCCAAAGCTGCTGTCGATTTCAGCTGGTCGAGCCTAGGCCCTAGGTATCTGCGCAGTATCACTGAGCTGCTTGAGGTGGATCGGCCCGAGTGACTATGCGCCATGCTCTAAGCCCTGTATCATAGCGGCGCCCGGCAGCTATGGCTGCCCCTATATAAGATTTTGGACCAAGCATGAGCAGCAAAGAAAAACAGCGTATTCTCACGGGGATTACAACTTCAGGTACCCCTCACATCGGTAACTATGTTGGCGCCATTCGCCCTGCCATTGAGGCGAGCCGCAACCAGGATAATCTTTCCTTTTACTTTTTGGCGGATTTTCACGCGCTAATTAAATGTCAGGATCCAGACCTTGTTGCCCAATCTACTAAAGAGATTGCCGCTAGTTGGCTGGCCCTAGGTTTAAACCCAGAAGAAGTGGTTTTTTATCGCCAATCTGATATTCCTCAGATCGCTGAGCTGTGTTGGATGCTTAATTGTGTCTGTGCCAAAGGCCTGATGAACCGAGCGCATGCCTATAAGGCGGCTGTTGATCAAAATGCCGAAGCCGGTGAAGATACCGATTACGGAATTACCATGGGCTTGTTTAGCTACCCTGTATTGATGGCGGCTGATATTTTGATTTTTAATGCGAATAAAGTACCGGTTGGGCGTGATCAGATACAGCACGTAGAAATGGCCCGTGATATGGCCCAGCGTTTTAATCATTTATTCGCCA
Organism: Cellvibrionaceae bacterium; assembly: GCA_025800365.1. GTDB lineage: Bacteria > Pseudomonadota > Gammaproteobacteria > Pseudomonadales > Cellvibrionaceae > Pseudoteredinibacter. The sequence continues at coordinate 8,933 of JAOXRT010000038.1, forward strand.
GTAAAAAACAACCCGTTTTTACCTTGCCAGAATATCAAGTCGATGATGATGTAGCGGTTTTGCAGGGCTTGGATGGCCGTAAAATGAGTAAGAGCTACGGCAATACCATTCCTCTTTTCTTAGGTGAAAAGCAGCTGCGTAAACACATCAACAAAATTAAAACTAATTTGCTTGAGCCTGGCGAAGCGAAAGATCCAGATACCTCAACGGTATTTCAAATTTGGCAGGCCTTTGCCAATGAGCAACAGCAAGCGGAAATGCGTCAAGCCTTTGCTGACGGCATCGCTTGGGGTGAAGCTAAGAAGCAACTGTTTGAGCTAATTAATGCCGAGCTGGCAGAACCACGCGAGCGTTACAACGAGTTGCTGGCGAACCCTTCTTATATTGAAGATGTTTTACAGGCTGGTGCTGAAAAGGCCAGAGGGTATAGCGAGCCGCTGTTAGATAAATTACGCAGCTCGGTTGGTATTCGTAAATTGTCTTAATAACTAGGGCGCCTCTGAATAATGCAGGTTTGCTCAGGGCTGCATTATTTAGAGGTGCCCTAGCACGTCGCTAGAAATACAAAAAGCCCTGATGAATATGCCATTCGCCAGGGCTTTTTAATTTCTGTTGTTCAAGGAAGCCTCTGATCTATTGGCTTAAAGTCTCCACCATTGCGGAGCAAAGCTGCTGTAATTCTTCATTGGTACTTACAAATGGAGGCATGGTGTAAACCAGCTTTCCAAATGGGCGCAACCATACACCACGCGCGATCAATGCACTTTGCAAAGCTTCTTTATCAACTTCCTGTTTCATTTCAATCACACCAATCGCGCCCAGTACCCGCACATCAGCAACTAAGCTTGCATCGCGTAATGGCGCTAGGCCAAGATTTAGCTGTGTTTCAATGTTGTTAACACGCTCTTGCCAATCCTGTTGAAGAAGTAACTCAGTGCTGGCTAAGGCGGTGGCGCAGGCTAAAGGGTTCGCCATAAAAGTGGGGCCATGCATAAAAACTGAAGCTTCCCCATTGCATATGCCATCGGCTATTTTTTCGCTGCAAAGTGTCGCCGCCAAAGTCATATAGCCACCACTAAGCGCCTTGCCTAAACACAATATGTCGGGGCTAATGCCAGCATGTTCGCAAGCAAATAATTTACCGCTACGGCCAAAGCCGGTTGCAATTTCGTCGGCGATTAATAGCAAGTCATACTCTTCACACAATGTCTTAATTTCTTGTAAATACGCTGGAGAGTAAAAGCGCATTCCGCCAGCACCTTGTACGACAGGCTCCAGTATAAAGGCGGCGATCTCATGGTGATGCTTAGCAATATAGTCTTTAATTTCTTGCAAATAACGAGGGCAGGGGGGCTTATCAAAACCCATGGGTGGTGCTTCTAAAAAATGATGCTGTGGCAGGTTAGCACTAAAGAGATGATGCATGCCGTTTACCGGGTCGCAGCTGGCCATCGCGCCAAAGGTATCGCCGTGATAACCGTTTTTGATAGTTATTAAACGCTGTTTTTCAGTTCTGCCAAGGGAGTACCAATACTGCAATGCCATTTTGATGGCGACCTCGACACTCACTGAGCCTGAGTCAGCAAAGAAGACCTTATCTAAACCGGCGGGTGTGATGTCTACCAAAAGCTTTGCTAATTTAATGGCCGGTTCGTGGGTTAAGCCCCCGAACATAACATGGGACATTTTATCAAGCTGGGCTTTGGCGGCAGCGTTTAGCACTGGGTGATTATAGCCGTGCAGCATGCACCACCAGGAGGACATGCCATCGATGACCTGCTCGCCGCTGGCCAACTTTAAATAGACGCCCTGGGCACTATCGACGATGGGCAGGGCAGGGCTTTGATCCTGGGCAACTTGGCTATAAGGGTGCCAGATGTGCTGTTTATCGATGGCTTGTAGTTGTTCGGGGCTAATAGCCAAGTGATCGCTCATGCTCAATGTTAACCAAATGTTATAAATTGGTTAACTATTCTAGAGTATCGACACGCTATATGCCATGGCAAACTAGAACATAACCATTAGTCACCCATAAACAGGAGTTTATGGAGTGTGCTGACAAGCTTATTAGCTACAGAATGCTGGGAACCCTATGAAACCTAAACCCTTTCGATTTTTGCTGAATCTCTGTCTAGCGAGCGTACTTTGCTTTGCTATTACACTGGAAGCTGCCCCTAAGGCAGAGCTCTGGGAAGAATGGTTGCCCAACAGCCGTACTACCAAAGAGCAGTCTGAAAAGCCTTCCTGGGAGCTTTGGCAGCTATTTTTAGAGCGTTACGTCAGTACAGACAGCACAGGCTTAAATCGCGTGGACTACGCCGCTGTAACCGCCGAAGATAAGCTCGTCCTAGAGAGGTTGCAAAACTCTTTGGCCAATATTGATCCGCGTGGCTGGAACGCTGATGAACAGCAAGCCTTTTGGATTAACAGCTACAACCTGAGTGTGGTCAGCTTGGTGTTGCAGCACTATCCCGTCGCTTCCATCAAGGACATTCGATTGAGTTTTAAAAGTCTGTTTAATGGTGGCCCCTGGGAAGACAAATTAGTTAAGGTTGCCGGCATTAAATTATCTCTCAACGATATAGAGCATCGAATCCTTAGGCCTATCTGGAAAGATCAACGTTTTCACTTTGCCTTAAACTGCGCCAGCGTAGGATGTCCGAATTTATCGAATGATATTTACCGCGCAAAGACACTAAACGAGCAATTAAATCTTGCTGAAAAAACATTTCTACAGTCGCCTAGAGGTTTTTTACGTACAGATAACGGCCATCAAGTATCCAGCATCTTCAACTGGTATTGGCAGGATTTCAGCGATAAGAAAGCCAATTTATGGGAGTATTTTCAAGAGCAAGGGCTTATAGAAGGACCCGTTAAAACCTTTCAGTATCAATATGATTGGAATTTGAATGAGGTTGGACGAGAAAAGTGAGAAGTGAAAGGTAAGAGGTGAGAGGTGACACGAGGTGAACTATTGTTCCAGTAATGCGTCTAGATACTAACTCTTTCACCAATTAACTCAATTGCATTTAGGTTGCATCATGTCTATTAAAGCGAAGGCGCTATTTTTATTCTCAATGATATTGGCTGTGCAAGCCTGCACTCAGCAGGATATTTATGAGATTGCCCAAGATAATCGAAAGCAAGCTTGCGACAAAGAGCCCTTGGCAGTACAGGAACAGTGTCGCCAGCAATATGAACAGAGTTTTGAAGAATATCAGCGTGAAAGAGAGGCGTTGCTGGAAAATGGCGAGAAGTAAAGCAAAGGCTTTGAGCTTGTTTTAATCGACGGCCGATTTTAAATTACTTGTGTTTGCTTCTAGCTGCACTGACTTAATTGGGAAGTTCGCCGTTTCTAACCAGCTTTGCATGGCGAGTTCATCCAATGGCTTCGCGATGAAATAGCCTTGCATATAGTTGCAGCCCCATTCAATCAATTGGTTTAGTGTTGCTTCATCTTCCACGCCTTCAGCTACGACCGATAAACCGATATTGTGAGCTAACTCAATGGTTGAGCGGACAATCGTACGATCTTCTTCGTCTGTCGCCAAATCTTGCACGAAACTTTTATCGATTTTTAATTCATGTACCGGCAGCTGTTTTAACTGGGCTAGGGAAGAATAGCCAGTTCCATAATCGTCAACCGATAGCTTTATGCCGATATCTTTTAAGTGGCTTAGCTGTGCTATGGCTTGTTCTGGGTTTTCCACCGCAGCGCTTTCAGTGACCTCAATAATCAATGCGCTAGACGGTAGGCCAGCATCCTTTAGCATGTGGGCAACTTCTTTATCGAAGTTCTTTTGCGCTAAGTCCAAGGCTGAGATATTAACGGCAATGGCAATATCAAAGCCTTGCTGACGCCATTTGATGCATTGCTTTAAGGCGTTTTTCAATACCCAGCGTGTAAGTTCTACGATGTAACCGGTTTTTTCTGCAAGGCCGATAAAATCATCTGGTGGAACAAAGCCCAACTCGGGGTGCTGCCAGCGAACTAGACATTCAACGCCCTCTACCCGAGTGCAGCCGTCAACATGTCTCAGTTTGGGTTGGTAATGCAGGCAAACCTGATTTTCCGCAATGGCTTTGGGCAGCTCTGCCATTAATGTAAGCTTACGCACGCTGTCTTCATCGTGCATTGGGTCATAGGTTACTGTTGCTCTTTGACTGTGACAGGCTTCATTTAAAGCCACACCAGCGCGGCGTAATAAGCCTTCAGCATCTAGAGCACTGAAAGGGTAGAGAACAATGCCCACTGAAATTCTTAGGGTTAAATCGATGCCGCTTACACAAAATGGGTCTTCTAATGCTTGGTGAATCTGGTCGTTAATTTCTTTGGCGCCCATAATGTCTTTGGTTTTAGCCAATAGCACAAACTCATCGATGTTTAGATGTGCCAAGACTTGACGATCTAGCCGATTACGTAAACGTTCAGATACCAAGTTGATCAGTTTGTCGCCCCAGGAATAACCTAAAGCGTCCACAATGTCTTGAAAGTAATTCAGCCTGAAGTTGGCCAAAACCGCTATTTCTTTGCTGCTGTCGAGGCCTTTTATGGTGTCATCGATACATTCAATTAAGCCTTCACGGTTCAAGAGCCCCGTGAGGCTGTCATGGCTCGCTTGATAGGTGATATGTTCTTCTCGATCAGAGACGGCTTTTTGCATTCGTGAAAAAGCTTTCGCCAAACGACCAATCTCGTCGCGCCGATAAATTCGAATCGGAGTGTTGTAATCACCCTTGGAAACATCATCGATGACGTGCAATAGTTGATTAAGTGGTTTTGAAATACCACGGGAGAAAATATAACCAAAGGCCAGGGCCAAGACCGAAATTAAACTGAAAATGGATAATAGGCTCAGCCACCACTGGCTAAATTTTTCTCTTGGTTCATTAAGCGATTGCTGAAATAAGATAGCTAGGCCGCTACTCGATTGTTCATCGAAGGGACTGTAAAGCGCAAGATCTTCCCATTGTCCTTGCTGGATCACCCATGGCTTATCGGTTATTTCCCCAGGAGTTGGGGGCATGCTCTTCATTCTTTCAGGGGGTAGGCTGCTGGCGATAAACTGCAAGCTATGACTCATCGGTAGTACAAAACTAATATTAACCCCGCTAATTTCACTGTAGCGATTTGCCATGTCGTCATCAATTTCAAAGCCCATGCCCAGCCAGCCAACACGGATAGGCGCTTTGACTTCGGTGAGTACCAATTGATAGTGACGTTGATTGATTTCGGTAATGGTTTGGAAGGTAATGCTGCTGCTATTGTTGACCAGATCCAATATTTGCTGGGGAAGATCTTTGTTCTGGCGAATGGTGCTGACGGCTAAGGCCCCCTCATTATCAACAAACAACGCTACGTCGGCGCCAACACGGTTGCTGTGATTTTGCAGCACACTTTGCAAGGTATCAAAATCACGTTGGCCTATGGACTGGCGCAAGCCCCAATCTTTAACAACGGTTTCCACACTGGTGTTAAGAAGGTGGTGCTGGTTGTCTAAGACGTCAAAAAAGGTCTTTTGTGCAACAAGTAACTTGTCTGAGGCGTCCTGCTCGACCTTCTGACTGGAAGACTGATATAGGAATACCATGCTAGAAATACCCAAACCTATCAGGGTAATAGCCAACAGTGCGAAGATTCGAATATGCAGTTTCATAGAGCGTGACGCTTCTTGTTAAAAGTAATATCGCGCACTGAAGCTCAGCTGCTCTTCTTTGGCGTAGATAGGCTCTTGGCGGTAACTACGCCTAGCTTGTCGAGAGCGTCTTTGCTGATATTCACTGCTAAATTTCCAGTGGGGCGCTAAGTAATAACTGTAGTTCAAATTGAAGCTATTGCCCGCTTCCTTATTATCATCCAGCGGGGTGTTGTCTAAATCATCCACAATGGCGCGCTCAAAACGGGCACTCAGTCGATGCGGGCCTTGGCTCTTCGATATGGCAATGAAAGCAGATTCAAAGCGATTATCGACGAAGCCATTACCCATGCTGGTACGGCCGCGAATATATTGACCGAAGGCCTCCAGCTCTCTCGTTAGAAAATAGTGAGCGCTAATATGGTCAAATGTTGTATGCCAAGCGTAATGCCCGTCTTCAAAAGCGGTATCTTCAGCCTGATTGTCATAATGAAACCATTCCACTTTGAACGCTCGCTTTCGAGACAGCCCTAAGCCTATATAGCCGCCAGGACGGCCATCGATTTCTCTAAAACTTTGGAAGCTATTGGCTTGGATGTTATCAGCGGCGGCCACTCCTTCTGGGGCTGAAAAGGGGAGCTTATTGTTAATACCACTTTGCAGGTCATGGTTAGACCAGCCTTTCCAGGCGAGTATGGCTCCGGTGGGGTCATTGTAAGTAAAAGCTGAGGCGGTAAGGTTGAGTTTTAAGGGGGCTTTGCCATTACTTGGCTTATCAAATTTCCAGCTCCAACGTCCTTCTACACCGAAGGTTCGCAGTTCTTCTCCTATCCAAGAATTAATAGCGGAGTAATTGAGATTGTAAAGCGAGCTCCATACGCTGCCGCGATTTTCTATAGATAGTTTGGGATAAAAGAAACCCACTCGCCAGCGGCTGCGCATGGTAGATGCGTGCAGTGGTCGATATTGCCAATAGAGCTCGGTAATCTCTAGCGCAGAGTTTTGTTCTGGATAGGCATGTAGCTGAGTGATTATTTGGCTGCCCGCTTTTAGGTCTGCTTTGATTTCAGCCGCAAAATCTGCCAGCAAGGGGCGGTTGTTGTGACTGCTATCAAGTCGTGAGTGCCCAGTTCCTAAGTCGAGCCAGCTGTTATTGCCCTGAAAGTGCTGCCAACGAACATCAATATAGCCTTTGGCTGAAATACGCTGGCTTAAAGTGGAGAGGGTATCATTAGAAGCACTGGCTTCGTTTAACGCCGTAATTAAAGCAAGACTTAACACCATAAATATATGCTGCCAATGAGTCGGCCTAAAAGTATTGTTATTGTTGTTTATTCTAGTGGGCTTAATAAGCATACACTTAAACACAGGTTAAGTTCTAAAGTGGTCTAGTAATCATCGTCTTCATCTAGCCGCTCAGCCGGCGCTTGGATTTGTGCCTTCGCGTTAATTTTTTTGGGGGCTGGCCAGTGAAATAGTTTTTGCCCTTGATAGTTCAATTGGGTTTTTAGAACTTGGGCCGAATTAATGTCTGGGTGCCATAGCAGTGCTTGATACTCGCCGTGGGGTAGCTCAGCGAATTCCACACTTTGATTTTGCAATTGACCGTAAAAGGGGCTGTCTACAACCACCAGATAAGCGATCATCCAGTCATGAATATTGCAGCCCAGAGCGATAAGTCCTGGTTTTTCTACTCGAATGGGTGCTGGTGTGCGTTTTTTAAAAAGTGGCAGCTCAAAACTCAGGGGCTCTGAGAAGGAGTAAACATGGTGGGCGGTATTGTCACGATTTGGAAACTGAATGTCTCTGCCAACTTGGGTCACGCTGATATAAGGGGAAAACTGTCGATCCTTTTGCTCAATAATATGAGGCGTGTTGGCTTTTTGCTCTGTGGCTTTGCTGCCTTGTTGAGCTGCTTTCAGCCAGATCACCGCGCCCGGGGCCGACTGTAGCTGCCCTTGATGTGTTAGCTGGATCTTTAGCGGCTCACTGACGCTCCAGCAAGAATAAAGACTGAGTAATATTGCGGCGAGCCTTGGAGTACGAAACACAAACCACCTCTAGGTACAAAAGACTATCGTTTTATGAATGTATGCTAGCTATAGAATTAGTGCTTAAAGCTTAGTTTGTTTTCCATATGCTGCAAGTTAAGCAATCTAAACAGCGTTATTGTTATTCCGGTGGGATAGTTTTGTGATATCTATTGAAAACCGGTTAGCTGTATCCAGCATTGCCATTTGTATCCCTAACTTAAGCTTGCAGTGTTCTAAGCGGCTACATCACAGCGCTCTCCAATAGCTTCAATAAGTCCTTCAAGCTGCTGTCGTTGCGCTGGGGCGAGGTCTAGGAAGCTTAGACTGATACTCGTATGACGGCGTGGCTGTCGTAAAAATTGAATGCCTTTGAGCTTGGCGCGACAACGGATATTGAAACCTCCAGGAAAGGCGAGCTCGCACATGGGTAAAACGGCACCTGGGTAAAGGTCTTTTAACTGATTACCAGAAAACCTTAGGCGAACACCGCCACAGGACAGATTCTCAACACCGCCAAACAACTTCTGACCCACCGGGGTTTGTAAACTGGCGGCGATTGGGAAATCTTCATCAATGGCAATGCGCCTTTGCTTACGCCTTTGGCCATGCACGATACGCTCAGGAATCGCTAAACTGTAATAGGGCATGGCGCTATGGTGATGGTAGCTCATGACGGAGCATTCCATTTCCTGTACCTGGCCACCGTTGTGGACGCGGATGTGGAGCGAATCACCTGCCCGGATTTGGCCGTGGTATTGGCTGGGGAATAACTCATCAATCTCAAAGTAACCGTTGGCCACATCCACGGTGAGTATCAGGCTTTGTTGGTATTCGCTTTGGCGAGCACTTTTCACTTCAATTAACTGGCGTTGCTTTTGCCATACTCGCAGCTGCCGAATTACCTCGGGGTTCATTGCAGTGCTTTCGACCGGCGTCTGTTGACTCATTTCATTGAAAAAGCCTGGCATTGTGCGCTCTTCAGCCACGGGTGGTTTACCAAACATTTTTTGCCATAAAGTCATAGCGAGTCCTAGCGTTGTAACAGGGTTATAAAATCGGCCTTGATCCAAGTAAAGGCCTAAGTATTTGTAATACAGCAAAGGGCATGCCAAGAAAATTATTACGGTAAACACCCTTGCTACGGGCCTAGGGGGTAACAAGACTTGTTTATCGGGGAACGTTTAAGGTTTAAATGCGGCTAGCAAGCTTGCCGTAGGAAAATCATTGCCGCTTTTTTAAGGGCGATGAAGGGCGCCTTATAGGCTACAGAGTCATAGCGCCCTAGATTCAAACACCGTACAATGCCGCCTTTTTGCAAGATGATCTAAGTACAGCAGCACAACACTATGAGTACAGCACAGCATGATGGGCGCCAAGCCCGAGTAGAGTTCAATAAGCTCCAAAAACGCCTACGCCGCCACGTTGGTAATGCCATTATCGATTTCAATATGATTGAGGATGGCGACAAGATCATGGTGTGTTTGTCGGGCGGCAAGGACTCCTATGCGATGCTGGATATTCTGATGAATTTGCAACGCACAGCGCCAATCAGCTTTGAACTGGTGGCGGTTAATATGGATCAGAAGCAGCCGGGTTTCCCAGAAGAGGTTCTGCCCAGCTATCTAGAAAAGATCGGCGTGCCTTATCACATTATTGAAAAAGACACCTACAGCGTGGTTAAAGAGGTGATTCCAGAAGGGAAAACCACTTGCAGTTTATGCTCAAGATTACGCCGCGGTACGCTGTATGGCTTCGCCGAAGAGATCGGCGCGACTAAAATCGCCTTGGGACATCACAAGGACGATATCGTTGAAACCCTATTTTTAAACATGTTTTACGGCGGCCGCCTAAAGGCGATGCCGCCAAAGCTGTTGGCCGATGATAAGCGCAATATCATTATTCGCCCACTGGCCTATTGTCGTGAAAGCGATATTGCGGCTTATGCAGAACTTAAAGCATTCCCAATCATTCCTTGTAACCTATGTGGTTCCCAGGAGAATTTGCAGCGTCAAGCGATCAAGCAAATGCTGCAAGACTGGGATAAAAATCAGCCAGGCCGCACCGATACCATTTTTGCCGCTATACAAAGAGTGTCACCAAGTCAGCTCGCTGATCGTGATTTGTTCGACTTTGTATCGCTATCTCTCGATCGAAGCGGTGAAGCCAAGGCTGGGCGTGAGGATGATGATCTCTTTGGTACCCAAATCCCCGAAGTTGATAATAAAGAATCAGGCGTCCAAATAATGGAAATAATGCCTTCTTCTTAATTTTACCCAGCGGCAAGCATTATGTGACGCGTTTCACACTGATTGTGTTAGCTTAATAACATTCGCCGAGTTCATCGGCCATAAGGTTCATTAAGTTTAGGTCTGCGAGACACATGAGTGCGATAGATTTTGAGTACGCTGTCATATTCCACAATACCTGCCCCCAAAGCCGCGAGGCCGAGCTGGTTTTAGAACGGATACGCAAGCGCTTTGGACTAAGCAGTGACCGTTTATCCCTATTAGCTCAGGGCAGTCCTGTGGTGGTGAAGAGGGCCGCTGAAGTCGCGCTGGCCAAGAAGCTAAAAGATATGCTGCTAGAGCTAGGCGCTGTGGCTTGGGTACAACAACTGCAAAAAGGGCAGGAATACAGTGATCGTCGAAGTGAAAAGCGCCGCCAGCAGCCCGATCGCCGCAGTGCTTATCGCCATAATCTGTCTGTACCGGAGCGCCGTTTCGGCGGCGGCCGACGCCGCAGTGATATAGGCATGAGCAGCCGAGAATATTGGCGAGGCCTGGTGGTATAAGGGAAGCGAGTTGATTTAAGCCTCAGCGATTGTAATGCACTGGAATCTCCAGTGTTTCCTTTACCTGCTCCATCACCACATAGCTGGTGCATTCTTGTACACCCGGTAAAGTCAGTAAGGTTTCTCCATAGAACTTACGATAGGCGCTCATATTAGCGACTCGGGCTTTAATCAGATAATCAAAGTTACCTGACACCAGATAGCATTCTTGCACTTCTGGCAGAGCCGCTGCCGCATTGCGAAACTCTTCAAAGATATCCTGGGCCGAGCGCAATAGGCGAATTTGTACAAACACCACCAGGGCCGCATCTAGGTATTCGGGGTTGATAATGGCCGAATAGCCTTGGATGACATTATCTTTTTCCAGCTTCTTAACGCGCTCCATGCATGGGGTGGCACTTAGCCCAACTTGCCTAGATAACTCTGCATAGGTACAGCGCCCATTGCGTTGCAGGACTCGCAAAATATTTCGGTCAATCGTATTGAGCTCTCGATCTCGTTTAGACATGGTTACCTCGGCACGGTTTACAGCATTCTATAAAAGCGGGTTTGTACTGTTGTTTTCCCGCTTCTTTCTAGTTGAATTCGCTGACTATACCCCAAATACAGATGAAAACACTAATTTTCTAACTTTAGAATAGCGGCATCCTCTGTTGAGGCCGAGTTGATTAAGGTCTTCCTACTCCAAGGGCAGGCCATTACTTATTCTGGAGAAGCGATTATGTTGATCGGTGTACCTAAAGAGATTAAAAACCACGAATACCGTGTTGGACTAACCCCTGCCTCTGTTAAAGAGCTAATTAACAATGGCCACCAGGTCATTATTGAAACCGAAGCGGGCAGTTCAATTGGCTTTGATAACCAGCAGTATATTGATGCTGGCGCCACTATTATCGATACCGCTGAAGAGGTATTCGCTAAAGCAGAAATGATCGTAAAGGTTAAAGAGCCTCAACCAAATGAATGTGAGATGCTGCGTCCAGATCAGATTCTTTACACCTACTTGCACCTAGCACCAGACCCGCGTCAAACCGAGTTGCTGGTTAAATCAGGTGCAATCTGTGTTGCCTATGAAACCGTAACGGCACCTGATGGCACTTTGCCGCTACTGGCTCCAATGAGTGAAGTAGCGGGTCGTATGTCGGTACAGGCTGGCGCGCATCACCTTGAAAAAGCACAGGGCGGCCGCGGTGTATTGCTAGGTGGTGTACCTGGTGTAGCACCTGCCAAAGTACTTGTTATCGGTGGCGGCGTTGTGGGTGATAACGCAGCAGCTATGGCGGTAGGCATGGGTGCCGATGTGACTATCATGGATCGCTCTTTGCCGCGCCTACGTCAGTTGGATACTGAATACGAAGGTCACGTAAAGTGTGTTTATTCTACCGCTTCGGCGATCGAAGAATATGCCCTAGACGCTGACTTGGTAATTGGTGCGGTATTGATCCCAGGTGCTGCCGCTCCTAAATTGCTAACTCGCGATATCATTAGCCGTATGAAGACAGGTTCCGTAGTTGTCGATGTGGCGATTGACCAAGGCGGTTGTTTTGAAACCTCCAAGGCGACAACCCACCAAGAGCCAACTTATGAAGTTGATGGCGTTGTGCACTACTGTGTTGCCAATATGCCAGGCGGTGTAGCTCGTACTTCTACCATGGCTTTGAACAACGCAACTCTGCCTTATGCCCTTGAGATTGCGAATCGTGGTGTGAAAGAAGCGCTAGAGCGTGATGCTGGCTTGATGGCGGGCTTGAATGTTTGCCGCGGTAAAGTGACCTATAAGGCTGTCGCCGATGTATTGGGTTACGACTATGTGGAACCAAGCGCCGCGTTATAAGTAAACAGTCGCAATATGCAGAAAAAAACCGCCATTTGGGCGGTTTTTTTCGTTCTGGGATGTTCTTTTTGTGCAAAGGGCGTTATGTTCTCCCTCCGCCGGTCGACACAGTAATAAAGGATTCATTTGTCCGCTGTTCAAGGTAATTTCTGCCTATAATTAGAGCCGGCCATAGAAAGAGTTAGTGACAGCTAGCTGGTAACTAAGTACTAATTTTTGTAGGGTTGTTGTGCCGTTTTTTTTCTCTAGTATTTCATTCCGAATGATGCGCATTAGCGTACTGTTGGCTATGGTCTTAGGCCTGCTGACAGCTACCATGCAGTTTTATTTGGATTATAAAGAAGAAGTGGCCGAACTCGATGACCTTATCGAACGTATCATGGAGGCTTCCCGACCTCCAACCGCAAAGGCTATCCATACTCTCGATCATGAGCTTGCCACAGAAGTGGTCAATGGTATTTTGAGTTATGACTTTGTCCAGCGGGTGGTAATCCGCGATGAGATGGGCATTATTCTAGCCCAGGGAGAGCGTCCTCCAAGACAAAGCAATACGCTATGGCTTACCACTCAGATCGTTGAACCTGTTAAAAATTACGAAAAACTGATTCGCTTTCCCGTCTTTGACAAGCAAAGTCACGGCAAGATGGAGCTATTGGTTGATGTCGACTGGGGGCTCGCCAGCTTTTACCGCCGTTCTGGCCTGGTTGCCGGTGCGGGCTTTTTGCGAAATGTCATACTGATTCTTTTGTTGTTCACGGTTTTCTATCAAGTATTGGCCAAGCCGCTAGCAAGGCTTGCCAGAGAGATTAAATCCATCAATCCAGATCACCCTGGTGAGAAGCGCTTAACCCCAATCAATTACAGCGGCGAACATGAGCTGGCCCAGGTAATCGATAGCTCAAATAGCTTATTGGATGCTGTGGATCTATCACTAGCAAAGCGCAGGGCGGTAGAGCTTGCGCTGCGTAAAAGTGAAGAGCATGTCCGCCAGATCATCGATAGCTTGCCGGTTCTTGTCGGTGCAAGAAATCGCGATGGAATCTACATTTTTGCGAATCACGCTTTAGCAAAATTTCTGGGCAGTACCGTCGAGGATATGCAGGGCTGCAGTATTCATGACTTCTCAGAATATTACTTATCCGATATTTCCCGGGTTCAGGCTTTAGATCTCAAGGTTATTGAATCAGGTTGCGGTGTTGAAGTTATTGAGGAAATTTATGTCATTAATGGCCGTCAGCGCCATTATTTGCAAACTCATATTATGCCGCTCGACTTTTACGATGAAGTTGTATCCCTGGCGGTTTCTACCGATGTTACCGAGCAGCGTCGAGCGCAGGCCAAAATGGAGCATATGGCCTACCATGATTCGCTGACCAACTTGCCGAACCGTTTGCACCTTGTTGAACGTTTAGAACATGAGTTGCGTAGGGCACAGCGCCACCATTATTTCGGGGCGGTGCTTTTTATCGATCTCGATCAGTTTAAAAATATCAATGATTCCCTCGGACACCCGGTCGGCGATGCCGTACTAAAAGAAATGGCGGCACGACTATTAGACTCGGTTCGCCAGGAAGATTTAGTTGCCCGGCAGGGGGGCGATGAATTCGTAGTTATCCTCACCGTATTGGATACCGAAGCCAGCACCGCAGCCATTAAGGCGGGTGAGGTTGCCGAGAAAATTCGTCAGCAATTATCGGCGCCGTTTTACTATGGCGATATGGAGCTGCGGGTAACTTGTAGTGTTGGTGTGGTGATCTATCCCGATTTCAAATCTTCTGTGCATGAATTGCTTAGCTTTGCTGATACTGCCATGTACCAAGTAAAAGACAAAGGCCGCGATGCGGTCGAGTTCTTTAACGAAGATATGGCGGATCAAGTAAGTCGCCAGCTGACTATGGAAGGAGATTTGCACCGTGCCATTGAAACCGATCAGTTTGAGTTGTATTTTCAGCCCAAGGTAAATACTGAGACCAATCGTATTGTCGGTGCCGAGGCCTTAATTCGTTGGCATCACCCTAATGATGGCATGGTCTCACCAGCGGTGTTTATTCCAGTTTTGGAAACCTCCGGTCAAATTATCGAAGTGGGTAATTGGATTGTTGAGCAGGCTTGTACAAAACTGCGTGATTGGTTTGATCGTGGCCTTTGGCAAGAAGGCATGGCGCTTAGTGTAAATATCAGTCCAAGGCAGTTTAGGCATCAGGGCTTTGTGGACGATGTCTGCCAGATATTGGCGGATGTTCAAATCCCCCATGGCGCATTGGATATGGAAATTACTGAAGGTGTAGTGATTCAAGGCGTTGAAGAAACCATCAGTACCATGCGAGCTTTATCCGTATTGGGGGTGAGCTTTTCACTGGATGACTTTGGTACCGGCTACTCGTCGATTAGCTATCTAAAACGTCTGCCAGTAGCAACCTTAAAGGTTGATCAGAGTTTTGTGCGCGATATTCCAGAGGACCGCAGTGATAGGGTGCTAGTAGAAACCATTATCGCCATGGCAAGGCTACTAGGACTAAATGTAGTAGCAGAAGGTGTAGAGACTCGCGAGCAGCTGGACCTGCTTCGCCAATACGGCTGCCATCAATATCAGGGCTATTATATTAGCCCTCCAATTCCAGAGAGTGAGTTTATTCAGCTATTGGCTGAGAGCCAGAAGCAGTTTCAAGGGGAAGAGCTCGATCTAAGCAGTGATTAATGCTCGGCTTATGGGGCGAGCAGATTTAGTCGCTAAGCTTTGCCAATAAAACCGGGACCGCGGTTTCGACACGCAAAATTCTAGGGCCTAGCGATAAAGTTTGCATACCTGCCTGTTCAAGCTTTTCTACTTCGTAATCGGTAAAACCACCTTCTGGGCCAACGGCTAAATAACAATCTTCTGTGCTGACTTTGGCGGATTGAGCATGGGTGCTGGGGTGGGCAACATAGGCTCTATGGTTTTGAATCAGTTCAGGTAATAGATCTTCCACAAACGGTCGAAAGCGCTGATGCTTGCTGATCTTAGGTATTACCGTATCAACCCCTTGTTCTAATCCCAATAGGGCGTGCTGAAATAATTCCTCGTCACTGACCTGGGGTGATTGCCAGTAGCTTTTTTCCACTTTGTTACTGTGAATAAGGTGGATTTCTTTAACCCCCATGCTTACGGCACTTTGTAAAACCCGCTTTAACATAAGTGGGCGTGGCAAAGCCATAATCAGCTTAATTGGGTTAGCTGCTGGCGGTGCCTGGCACAGAGACACTTCAATTGTGGTGCTGCTTTGATCCTGCTCGACAATAAAGCCGCGACCTATCTTGCCGTTTAGTAAGCCAAGTTGTATTTCTTGCCCAGGCCCCAATTTTTGAATCTTGACGATATGCTCGTGTTGGCGCTCTTTTAGGCAAACTCTGATGCGGCCATCGGTTTGCGATAAAATATTCTCAGTTTGGAAAAGGGCAAGGTTCATTTGCTTAAGGTTTTGGCTAGGAAAAGTACAGATGTGATTATATAGGGCCGAAAACTGGCGCCCCCGGCTGGAATCGAACCAACAACTAAGTCTTAGGAGGACCCTATTATATCCATTTAACTACGGGGGCGAAGTTGACTATTCTATCAATAGCGCAGCAATTTTGAAATCTCTGTGAGGAATTCCCGCTCAGCTGGAGTAAACTGCCTAACTAAAGCGAACATGCCTATTTTAAAAGCTTAACCCTAAAGTGCTTACGGCCATGATAATGGATATATATAAATAAGAGGCTTGCCTTGAAAGATTCCCGTGATTTGTTATACCCCAGTGATTTTCCAAGCTTAAAGCGTGGCCGCTTGAGCATCCTTCAGCTTAATCTGGGCTATTTATGCAATTTGAGCTGTACCCATTGCCACGTTAACGCTGGGCCTAAACGAACCGAATTAATGGACAGCAGCACGATTGATATCGTCATCGAATTACTCAAGCGTGGTGACATCGAGTGCCTAGACCTAACGGGCGGCGCGCCAGAAATGAATCCTGAGTTCAAGCGACTGGTCATTGAGGCTAGGGCCTTGGGTGTTAAGGTTATCGACCGCTGTAATCTGACCATTCTGCAGGAGCCAGGCTATGAAGATTTAGCACAATTTCTTGCTGACAATGAAGTAGAAATCTGTGCCTCTTTGCCTTGCTATTCCGAGCAAAATGTTGACGCCCAGCGAGGCAAGGGAGTATTCGAGGAATCCATAGAGGCCCTGCAGAAGCTTAATAAACTGGGCTACGGTCAAGGCACAGGCTTAAGCTTAAACCTTGTCTACAATCCAGGTGGTGCGTTTTTGCCGCCACCGCAAGCAAGTTTGGAAGCGGACTATAAGCGTGAGTTGGCGGAAAACTATGGTATTAGTTTTGACCACCTTTTGACCATTACCAATATGCCAATTAGCCGCTTTGGTGCAGTGCTGAATGCTAAAGGCGAATTTGAAAATTATCTGCAATTGTTAAAAGATAACTTTAGTTCGGAAAATCTGGCCGCTGTGATGTGTCGTCAATTGGTCAGTGTCGATTGGCAGGGCTTTATGTATGACTGCGATTTTAACCAGATGTTAGATATGCCAATGTCGACTACATTATCGTCAAAGGATTTGATTGTTAGTGATCAGCGGCTGCATATTCGAGAGTTGCTCGAGCAATCTTTACAAGGCTGGCCGATTCAAGTGGCCGAACATTGTTATGGTTGTACCGCAGGGCAGGGTAGCAGTTGCAGTGGTGCGCTGTGACGCCCAAGTGCCCACCTTGCTTATCGGTCATCATACCGGTTTACAATGAAAGCCAAAATCTTCATCGCGCTTTACTAGGCTTTCAGTGCCTAAGGGAGCTAGGTGCAGAATTGATTCTGGTCGATGGTGGCAGCAATGATGGTAGTCTGGACTTATTGTGGCAGCATCAGAGTTTATGGGATCGTTGTATTGTGGGAAGCCCTGGGCGGGCTAGGCAAATGAACGCAGGTGCGGAGCTGGCTCAAAGCGAACTGTTAATGTTCTTGCATCTTGATTCAAAACTTTCTGCTCCCCCTCCGGTAAATAAAATGACTGAACTTGCGGCAATGGGCAAGTGGTCCTATTTTACCTTGGAGCTGAGCTCTAAAAAGTTTCCCTACAGTTGGATTGCCTCTTCTATAAACTGGCGCTCACGGCTTACTGCCAATGTCACTGGTGATCAGGTGTTTTGTCTGTCTAAAAAACAATTCTTAGACCTTGGCGGCTATCAAGATATTCCATTGATGGAAGATGTGGCATTGTGTGATCGTTTAAAGCGCCGAGCTCGCGGCGTTTGTTTTTCGACTAAAGTAGAAACCTCAAGCCGTCGTTGGCAAAAGAATGGCATATTGAAAACCATAGTGATGATGTGGTGGTTTCGATTTCTATACCGTTGTGGGGTCAGTCCTAATTCACTTGCCAAGCGATATTATCCAAATATTAACTTTGATGTGTATTCAGCGCCAAGTTATCAGTCTTTGGAGTCGATTATTCAACCAGCAACAACTGAGGCCTCTTGAGTGTCTAAACAAAATCAAAGGCTGCTTATTCAGTTTGCCAAATGGCCAGAGCTGGGCCAGGTTAAAACAAGAATGCAGCCTCAGTTAAGTGAACAACAAAGCAAGGCGCTACATAGTAATCTATTAGGGTTTTGTGCAGATCGCTTGTATCAACCCCAGCGTTGGCAATCTCAACTTTGCTTGGCTGGTAAAAGCTTTGATCCAGAGCTTGACCGGGAAGACATTTTGTCCGAACTTGATATTCAACAAGCACTTCAATGCGCCACCCAAGGTGAGGGTGATCTAGGTGCGCGAATGAAGCTGGCCGCAGAATTAGGATTGGCATCAAATAAGAGTGTCGTTATTGTTGGTAGTGATTGCCCATTTATTGATTCGAATTATGTAGAAGATGCTTTTGTAGAGCTCGAGTCATCCAGCGAAGTTGTTTTGGGTCCGGCCTTTGATGGCGGTTACGTTTTAATTGGTTTGACTAGCACGGCAGTTTTGAATATTGTTTTTGATGATATGCCGTGGAGCCAAAGCAGCTTATTTGAGAAGACCGTAGCTGAATTGCAAAATCATAAGGTGAGCTATAGCACCTTAAGCTGCTTAAATGATATTGACCGGCCAGAAGATTTGCTTTTACTTGATGATGTGGCCGAAGAAATAGCTTGGTATTAGAACTTGGCCTTTAAAAGCTCATAAAGATGCTAGGCTTGGGTTAAAGCAAGAATTAAGTTGAAAGATTTAGAATGAGAAGGGCCCTATAAAGGGCCCGAGATAAATCTAGGCCTGAATAGCGGCGTTATTGATAAGGCCAGAGCGATTAGTTGTGCCGCTAGCGTTATATAAACCCTGCTTGCCATCCTCTCCACGAATCAATTGCATTAAGCTGCGTACCGTCTGTTGGCTACGGGCAATGATTTTGCCGTTGATTTCATTGAGTTGCTGACATTGTGCAATGGTATCCTTAAGTGACTGCCAATGATCTTTTAAATCATCGTCTCCCATGGCCTCAATCAAGCTTTCCCAAGCAAACTGGTCATTGGGTTGCTGCAGTTCTTTCAAAATTTCCGCACGCTGTAGAGAACCTGAGTCGAGCGTATTAAGAAGAGCGGTTTTTTCTTCAAGCAGCTCTCGAAGATATTCGTGGTCACGTTCCTGCAGGGCTTCCTGCTCTTTTTCCAGTAGGTGAAGCAGGGCGAGGCTGCTGGTTAGATCTTGATCCACCAAATCAGCAATAGCCATTGAAGAGGCGCTGCGGTTCTTTTGGCCTTGGCTATGTTGGGCTTGTAATTGTGACATCTGTTTCTCCTGTAGAGCAATTATGTGTGCTGCTTGCACCAGTCCTTTATCTCTGGCCGGCCGAGCGAGACCGGCTCAGAATTTAACGAGTAAACACGAGCTGCTTATTCTGGCTTTAGCTGAATAAATCTTCTTGTTGCAGCATTTTGGCTGCAATGCGCTCTGGGTTTACTTCAAACTTTCCTTCAGCGATCGCCTTCTTGATATTGGCTACCTTTTCGCTGTCCACTTCAGGCGCTTGCGCGACGGCTGCGGATAGCTTGCCGAATGATTTTGCCTCTGAGCTCAACATAACCTTGTCGCCCATATTGGCCGCAGTGGCAGCTTCTTTGGCGCTGCTGCTTGGCGCTTTGGCATTGCTGTCTATGCCATTGCGTTCACGTGTTGTATTGGTCTGATTGGCATTGTTAAAGCCGTTGTTTGTATTGATGACCATAATCGTAAGCCTCTGATAAATATCGTGTTTTTCGCTCGTTTCGGTACTGCATAAAGGGCTCAGTTGCTCTACTGAGAGTTTTCCTTACCCTTGTTGTCGGCTGCTCAAAAGTAATCTTTAGTGTTTTTTTAACTTTTTTTACTTTTTATTGGAACGCCGCTTTTCGCTAGGCGTATTAAGCAGCTTATAGTACAACCTCCACTCGACCGGCGGCCACGACTCGTGCCTTTACTATCTGTTCTGAACGGTTATTTCTTACCCGAATATGTTGCCCAACCTTGCCATCGGCCATCGCGGTGGCCGAGGTGCTGACGCTGGCGCTGCCCAAGCGTGCTGCCAAGATCAGGCTATCCCCACGACGGATCACTTTCGGGGCTGTCATGTAAGTCTCTCTTAATGCTTCCCCCTGGGGGAGGGAGCGCTTCATTTGCTGGCCAATCAACTGCTCTTCTTGTAGTAGCGTCTGATTGGGGCTCACGCTTTGGCTCTGCCAAGAAATATCAGCCTTTTCTATGATTTGTCCTCTGACCAATGGCTGCGCAGCCACGAGGATTTTGGCATAAGCTGAAATACGTGCACTTATAAATATCGCCCAAGGTTTGGGCGAGGCGCAGCTGAGCCTGACGCTGGTTTGATTACGCAGCTTGCTAGGGTTGTTTTGTTCAAACTTTATTGGGTTTTCGCAGGGCGTTAAGCGCAGACGTCGGTCTACTTGGTTTACTCGCACGTCGACACGCTCATAGCCTTGATCCAAAAGGTTGGCGTATTGGGACTCCAGGTAGAGCTTGGTTTGCTGCTGCAATAGTGTGTTGTATTCCGACTGGGCTACAGATGCACAGGAAAACAAAAGGCCTGCGCACAGTAGCGCGGATCTAAAAAGTGGTTTCTGTGCCATGTCGAAGCCCTATTGAATATTTACATTAAAGTGTTGCTTTTGATCGCCGCTAACTTTGCTAATCGCTGTATCACAGCCACGCAAAGCTAAGCGCTGAAAAATTGACACTTTTGCCCTTTGAGGCAGCTTATTGAAGATTAAGCAATAAGCGTGCCCAAAATATTGGCAGCTGAGAGGCGAGAATTAATCCGGTACCAGGTTTACAGTTTCCGAAGGAATCCAAAATGACAAGATCAAATGCAGCTTATAAAGAAGCAATCAGTGCGGTTGGTAATACTATTGAGGTACTGCTGTTTAAGCTAACAGGTGATCAGCTGTATGGCATTAACGTATTTAAGGTAAAAGAGGTCTTACCTTGCCCGGCCCTCAGCAGCATCCCAAACAGTGATGATAGTGTCCCAGGCTGTGCCCATATTCGCGGGCAAACCATTCCGGTTATTGATCTGGCCAAAGCCGCTGGTATGGGTGAAATCACTGACTACGATGATCGTTTTTTAATCGTTACAGAATACAGCCGATCGATCCAGGGCTTCTTGGTTTATTCCGTGGATCGCATTGTGACTCTGCAGTGGAGTGATTTATCAAAAGCGCCTGCTGGGGTTGGTGAAGACAACTATTTGACTGCCGTAGCCAAGATAGATGAAAAGCTTGTCGAGATTATGGATGTCGAAAAAGTCCTAGATGAGGTTAATCCTGTCGATGAGGAAATTGATGAGGGTGCTGTACCGGATGAGGTGATGCATGAAGCCCATGAGCGCAAGCTTCTTATCATCGATGACTCGGCAGTAGCGCGAAAGCAGATCAAGCGCGTGGCCGATAAAATGAATATCGATTCCGTTCAGGCTATCAATGGTCAAGATGCATTGGACTACCTCAATAAGCAATCCGCCGAAGGGCACAACCTTAATTCAGAAATCTATGCCGTGGTTTGTGATATTGAAATGCCAGGCATGGACGGTTACACCTTTGCCACTCGAGCCAAAGGTGATGAGCGATACAGTGAAATCCCAATTCTCTTGCACAGCTCTTTGGGCGGTGTCTTGAACGAAGAGTTGGTTAAGAAATCTGGCGCTAACCAATTCTTGGCTAAGTTCGAGCCTAATGAACTGGCTAAGTGGATTGGTGCGCAAGTGATAGCTCGCGGAGGCGTCATAGAAGAGGCTTGATCATAGCTCTTCTTGTACAGGGCTCTGAAAAAGTAGCGGGGCCCTGCAAGCATGGCCTTAGATGCCGGCAGTCATAGGGTTTATAGGGATGGAAGTAGCATTGGCAATAGCACCAGAAGAAGCGATCGAGTTTGAGCGGTTCAGGCAGTTTCTGAAAACCGAGTGCGGTATTCACCTTGCTGAAAATAAGCAGTATTTGGTGCAGACGAGAGTGAAGCAGATTCTCGAGCACAATAAGCTGTCGAGCTTATCGGAGTTAATTAGTCGGGCAAGTTTATCGCCACAGCTTAGGCTTGAAGTGGTCGATGCGATGACCACTAATGAAACCTATTGGTTGCGAGACAGTTATCCATTTGAGCTGCTAAAAGACAGCTTGCTGCTAGAAATACAAGCCCGCAAGATGGCCTCTCGTGGACGTATTCGAGTATGGTCGGCAGCCGCTTCTTCAGGGCAAGAAGCCTATTCGATCAGTATGACGGTTGAAGAAACTCCGGCATTGCAGCTGCCGGTAGAAATTGTCGCCAGTGATATTTCCCCTTCGATGTTAGATCAAGCGGTGAGCGCTAAGTACGACGGATTGGCGATGGCGCGTGGCTTAAATCCTATTTACAAAGATCGCTACTTTACTCAGCTGGGTGAGGACTCTTGGCAGGTAAATAGTGATATTCGTCGTCGTGTCAGCTTTCAAACGCTCAATTTAATGAGCAACTACGGTGGTATGGGTAAGTTCGATATTATCTTCTGCCGAAATGTGTTGATCTATTTTGATCAAGATTTGAAGCAGGATATCTTACGCCGTCTTCACGCTTGCCTGAACCCATCAGGCACTTTGTTTCTGGGCGCTTCAGAAGGCATCAGTGGGGTAGAGGATTACTACGAAATGGTAAATTGTCGTCCTGGAATCTGTTATATCGCCAAGCCACTGGCAGCCTAATAGGCGCTTCAATCTATCTCTTTAAAATCTAGGTCGTCAGTTTTGCTTGCTTAAGTAAAGCTGCCGGCTATATTGCGCAAACAGCAGAGGCAATCGCTTGCCGCTTTGCTTATTTGTGTGCTCTCATTCGTTTTCCTTTCAGCCCGTTGAGGCGTAAAAATTCCAATAAAATCCTTTAAAAACAACGATCTAAAGATTTTTCATTTATTTTGGCCCAGCTCTTGCTTTGTCTAATGCAAACGCCCACTAGGCAAATTGTTAAGCAGGAGATTCAACGTGGCTATTAGTTTTCAGAACGCCTTAGGAATTCATGATTCGGCCCTTCGCATTCGCGCTCAGCGAGCAGAAGTGATTGCTGAAAACCTAGCCAATGCTGATACCCCTAACTACAAGGCCAGAGATCTTGATTTTCAATCAATGCTGCAAAACCAACAGCAGCTACAAAATCGTGGCCTAGAAATGAATGTGAGCAATGACGGCCATCGACCTGGTGGCGCAACCTTGTTCAGTGAAGAAGAGCTTATGTATCGCAATCCGTTGGCGCCGTCGGTGGACGGGAATACCGTAGAGGCGCATGTGGAGCACGCCAAATACATGGAAAACTCCTTGGCTTTCCAGAGTAGCTTCACTTTTTTAAACAGCAAATTTAAAGGCCTAATGACGGCCATTCGTGGCGAGTAAGGGGAAGTATCATGTCTCTAAACAATGTATTTAACATTTCTGGTTCCGGCATGAACGCCCAGAGTGTTCGCTTAAACACTACCGCCAGTAACCTTGCCAATGCGCAGTCAGCGAGTTCGAGTATTGATCAGGTTTATCGCGGTCGTCATCCAGTCTTTGCCGCAGCTCATCGCGATGCTATGAATGTAGATTTTGACACCTTGGACGACGGCTTGCCGGCAGCGGCGGGGGTTCAGGTGCTAGGTGTAGTAGAAAGCGATGCTCCATTGCAGCGCCGTTATGAGCCTCACCATCCTGAATCTGATGAGGAAGGCTATGTGTATTACCCCAACGTTAATGTCGTTGAAGAGATGAGTAATATGATTTCAGCTTCGCGTTCATTTCAAGTCAATGTCGAAGTGATGAACTCAGCTAAGCAAATGGTTCAACGCGTTCTAACCCTCGGTCAGTAATTTAACTCTAAGTATTAAAAGCAGGAAATTAACATGAGTACGGTGAATAGCAGTATTCAAGACAATCCTTATCTCAGTGGCTTGATTCAAGGCAATGGGACTCAGGCAGCTCAGTCCGGCGGCACTAAAGAGGCCGATAATGAGTTGGGCAAAGATGCCTTCTTAGAGTTGATGGTTGCCCAGTTGAAAAATCAAAGCCCCTTAAACCCTACTGAAAACGGCGAGTTTGTGGCTCAGTTGGCTCAGTTCAGTAGTGTTGAATCCTTGGATAACTTAAATACCAGCTTTGATACTTTTCAATCCAACTTTCAATCGAATCAAGCCTTGCAAGCGTCTTCACTGGTTGGCCGTTATGTCACGGTACCGGCCAGTGAAACTCAACTGCCGCCCAACGGGGTTGTATCGGGTGTGGTTAAAATGCAAAACGCGGCGAGTGACGTTTTCCTTACCGTTAGTAATGAAGCGGGTGCAAC
The DNA here is from genome assembly GCA_025800365.1 of Cellvibrionaceae bacterium. Taxonomy (GTDB): domain Bacteria; phylum Pseudomonadota; class Gammaproteobacteria; order Pseudomonadales; family Cellvibrionaceae; genus Pseudoteredinibacter. Next base: position 33,050 of record JAOXRT010000038.1, read on the forward strand.
GGTTGATCAAATTCCATTGGGTAGCTTGCCGGCGGGTGATCATAACTTCCGTTGGGATGGTCAGCAGTTGGAACTTAATGGTCAGTTATTGGATTGGCAGTCGGAAAACGAAACTGTAAATCCAGGTGAATACAGCTTTAGGGTTGCTGGCAGCAGCGGTGGTAATAGCGAGCAATTTGATACCTCTTTAAGTGCACAAGTTAGCAGTGTCACCATGGGGGCAAATAGTCAGCTTACTTTAAATCTGAAAGGTATGGGCTCCGTTGGTTTCGATCAAGTAGAGCAATTTAATTATTAATTGGGCACGATTATTGAATTGTATTAAATAAATGCATTAAGCATCTAAAGAAGTAATCGTGTAGCGCAGTAGATATAGAAATTTTAAGTAAAAATTTGCCGCAGCGGCAACAAATGTCCCGCGGCGAGTAGAGCAAGATCTCTACTTAAAATCAGGAGTAGATTATGTCATCGTCTTTCAATATAGGTTTAAGTGGTATTCGTGCGGCAAACTCTGATTTGTCGATCACTGGTAATAATATTGCCAATGCCAGTACCGTAGGCTTTAAAAACTCCCGAGCAGAGTTCGGGGATGTTTACTCCAATCAGCTTTTCGGTTCGGCTCTGAATCGTCCTGGTTCTGGTGTAGGTTTGCAGGCAGCCGCCCAGCAATTTAATCAGGGCAGTATTAACGAAACCTCTAACGTGTTGGATATGGCGATCAGTGGTGACGGCTTCTTTGTAGTCAATCAAGGCGGTGAACAGTTATATACTCGCGCTGGTACCTTTGGTTTGGATAATGAAGGTTACATTATCAGTAATACCGGTGCAAAATTGCAGGGTTTTGATGTTGATGAAACCGGCAAGCCCAACGGTATCTTAGGAGACTTACAGATCGATGCGAGCCTGCAGCAACCGCAGCAAACCAGCTCTGTAGATTCCTCGGTTAACCTAGATGCCAATGAGCCAGTGCTAGAGCGAATTGGTAAAAAATTCTCTACCGACGGTAACTCGGTAGCGGTTACCCAAGTGGGCATTAGTAATCCGACTCGAACCCAAGCTGACGGTGCCAGTACTGCCTTTCCTGGTGCGGGTTTTGATTTCTCTACCGATAATGTGACTTTCGATATCACCTTGGCGAATGCTGATTCCGGTAATAATGGTACCGTTAGCATTAATCTGAATTCCGCCGCAGGTTTGCCAAACAACGTTAATAACTACAATGATGTTCGCACATTAGTGAATGTTATTAATGCTCAAATCTCTTCTCCTGATTTACCGCAAACCGCTATCGATGTGCAGGCGGTAGCCGTTAATGACGGTGGCGGCAACTTCCATATTGAATTTAGAGCGTTACGAGACGGCGATCCATCGCAGGTTACTATTGATAATGGTAACGGTAATGTTGGCCAGCTGGGTTTAACCTTGCCGCTTACGGATAACTCCGGTACGCCGGCGGTAAACAATGGTTATCCAGAACAGTCCATTGATGTAACTGGCCCGGATGGCAGCACAATCACTTATCAAAGTACCCAGGGTGCGACTGCCGCAGCGACCTCAGCAGAACTGAATGCTTTGGCCGGGGTGACGGCAAAGGCGTCAACAGAGGCTAAAATTACAGCAACCAACTTTAACAACCCCAATGGCAATATGGTGCTGGAGTTAAATGGTGTTGCGCTAAATGCTGATGACCTTGAAGGTTTAGCGACCCAGATTAATAATCTTAGCGATACTTCGCTTTCCGGAATTTCAGCTGAGATGGATGCTGGCGACCTAGTGATTAAATCCAGCATCGGACACGATTTAAAATTCGCCTTAACGGCAGGTGACGATGAGACATCCATTCAGGTCATTGGTAATGAAGATGCACCAGAGCAAATTTTAGAAATTGATTCTGCCGGTGGACTTGCCATCGCTACCGCAACCAATGCGGCCGGTAATTCAATTGTTGTGGGCGGTAATATCGACATCCAATTGGAAGATGGTTATTCCGTCGATAATTTAAATCCACCTGCATTGGGTTTGTTCCAGCCATTTAATGCCAATAGTTTTGAAGAGGTTGTGTTGAACCCCTTTGATCCTAATGACCCGGATAGCTATAACCATACAACAGCGGTTAAAGTTTTTGACAGCTTGGGCAACGCCCACACGATGAATCAGTATTTTATCAAGCAGGACTATGACCCAGCAGTGGCGGGCAGCTCTCCAAACCACTGGAAAATGGTTGTTACTATTGATGGTAAAGACGTTGGTGACCCAGATACTTCTTTGGCGGCGCCTGATAATAAACTGGCGACTCGTGCTGAATTTGATTTGCATTTCAAAGAGAATGGTGATTTTAATTCGGCCCTGTCTGATGATGTTCTGATTTCAAACTGGACCCCCTTAGACGCACAGGG
>JAOXRT010000203.1 GCA_025800365.1 Cellvibrionaceae bacterium
CATCTAGGCTCTGTTCGGCTAGCTGGCTAAGCTCATTAAAAAAGTCATTGTTAGCTGTCGCTTCTTCAGGCTCTGGGGTTGGCCTTATCGCTTCAGCTGCAGGTGCTTCAGTCGCTGGCGCTTCGAAGCTGCTAATGCTGACTTCATTTTGCGACGTAGTTGGTGGCTCTATATCAAGCCCTTCGGAGAAGGCTTCGTCTAGTTCTTGGTCTAGCTGTTCGGCAAGGCTTTGGTCGATTTGACTGAACGGATCTTCTTCGTTGTCCTCTATCGCCAGTTCCTGAAAGTCTGAATGCAGCGTGCTGTCTGGTGTTGAGCTATTGAGTGCTGCGTTATCGCTCTTAGGGTAGTCGTCCCAGCTAGCGGCAGGCTCGCTCTCTTCTTTTTCTTTGGGGGGCTCTTCGCTGGGGGCAGGGTTCAGAGATTCTGGCGTTGAGCTGTGGGCGGATTGCTGGTGCGCATTATCAGTCGCTTCATTTGGCTCTGTAGTCTTATTAAGAATTAAGCCACTGTCGACGAGGTGATCAATCGCTTTAAAAACCTGCAGGCAGGAGCCACAACGTACGGCGCCCTTGGCGCTGGCAAGCTGCTGGCTATTAACATTAAATGCAGTGCTGCAAGCTGGGCAGCGAGTGACCATATTATCCACAGTGCTTCTTGTTATTCCTGATCTTATCCGTGTAACTAGCTGTTCGATCAACAGGCCTTTGGGCCACAGTGTAGCGGCTCTGTCCTGATTGAGCCACTATCTATGCTGTCTGTCGCTCGCAGAGTTTGCGGCAGTTCTCTACAGGCCGCTTAATCCTTAACTTTGCTTGCGGTCAGGCAGACCCATTCTTCGCGCTGTTGCGGCTCGTCAAAGTCAAACCAAGGGCGGTAGGCTTCCATCACTACTTCTGCTTGGTTGTATAAAATTCCCGATAAGCAAAGCTTGCCGCCAAGCTTGGTCAGTGAGCTTAAGCTGGGTGCTAACTCGGCCAGTGGCCCGGCCAGAATATTGGCCAGCATTAGATCAGCAGGTTCTTGCGGGCATTTATTGGGTAGAAAAACAGTGATGGCATCTTCCGCAAGCTTATTGCGCTCGGTGTTTTCGCGGGTAGCGATCAGCGCTTGAGGGTCGATATCTACACCAATTGCGCTATCGGCGCCTTTTAATAGTGCGCCAATGGCCAAGATTCCTGAGCCGCAGCCATAGTCGATAACACTTTGACCTTTGATGTCTTGTTGCGCTAACCATTGTAAGCACAAAAATGTAGTGGGGTGTGTGCCGGTGCCAAAAGCGAGGCCTGGGTCGAGCATTAAATTAATAGCTTCGGGTTCTGGTGGCTCTATCCAGCTTGGGCAGATCCAAAAATTATCCGCACACTTAATGGGGTGGTAATTTTTCATCCACTCCCGCTCCCAGTCTTTGTCTTCTAGCTGCTCCCAGCGTCCAGCGACTTTTTGTTGAGAGAATTGCTCTGCAATGGACTCGGTATCGACAGTTGCTTCATATAAGCCTGTCACGCGAGTTTCTTGCCATAGGGGAGTCTCGCCGAGTGCTGGTTCCAATATGGGTTGGTCGGCATTATCTTGCAAGGTGACCGATACGGCTCCGGTTGCCAACATTAGGTCTTCGATAGCTTCTGCTTGATTGCGATCGGAATCAATTTTAAATTGTAACCAGGGCATAATAGATCTCGGTGTGGGATAGTTCGTTGTGACTTGCTGTAGCATGAGTGTGGCCACAGCAGGGCGCTTTCATTGGGCGCCTATAGTGGATTTATATAGTGCATTTATATAGTCCATTTATGGAGCGCTAAATAAAGCACCTTATATAAATCGGGCGGGGCTATTATACTGAGCATCACTATAAAGCCCAGTGTTGTGATGGCATCGGCTGAATACTAATAATGGATTGCAGATATGGAACAGGAAAAACGCGCTTCGTGCCGAGTGAAAGTTCTTTGTCGGATGAAGATTTATCACTCAAGCTTTGGAGAAAAAGAGGTCAATACTCGTGATGTCTCTGATGATGGGCTGTTTTTGCTGTTAGAACCTGAAATCCTGCCGCCAATGGGCACGGTTATTCAAGGGCAATTATTGGGGAGCGCCGGCCCCCAGGCCCTATTAAACTTAGAGATTGTCCGCTGCGAAGATAGTGGTGCGGGCTTTAAGGTGCATAAATCTGCCGCTTGCTTGGATCTGCCGGATCGCCTTAAAAAGCTAGAGGCCTAACTGATTGCACTGTCAACTAAGTGCTGTGCATCTGCTCAAAGTGTGAACTGCAGCTCATAAAGCTAGGCTTTGTCAGCTTCGGCCAAACTTAAGTGCCGTGGACAAGCTCTAGGCGCATCGCTAAGCTTCCCTCTTGTTTGTCATTTTGCAGCATCTAGGTAATTCCGTGCCCTTTAAAAAGTCCCATGTTCCTCCCGATCTATTAGAAAAAAATAAACCTCAGCAGCAACGTGCCGTGCAGACTTATGAAGGCATTTTAAGCGCCGCCAGTGAGCTGCTTGTAGAGCTGGGGGTGGAGCGGATTTCCACTAATCTGATTGCTGAGCGTGCGGGTATCACCGTGCCGGCACTGTATCGTTATTTTAAGAATAAATATGCCGTGCTTTACGCTTTAGGTGCGCGCTTGATGGACCGACAGAATCAGATATTGGTGGAGTGGCATGAAACCTATTTTGACCCAAGCGAGCCCGAGAAGTTATTTGTTGAGGTCGAAGGCTTGGTAAGGCAGACCTATGATGTGACGCGTGAGCAGCCGGCCAGTCTGGCGGTGCTCTCCGCGATGCGTGCCATTCCAATTCTGCAAGAGGTCCGCTTGCAGTCCCATAAGCGTATGACTCAGTGGCTATTGAGTCAGTGGGAGGCCTTTTACGAGATCGATGATGAAGAACGCATCGGAGTGCAAAGCCGAATGTCGATGGAAGTTGCAATGACGGCGGTGGAAATGTCTATCGAAGAT
>JAOXRT010000227.1 GCA_025800365.1 Cellvibrionaceae bacterium
ATGTCAACGGCAAACTATCAACTGCTCGCGATCTCAGGTGCGGCGTTCCACAGGGCAGAATACTGGGTCCTTTGCTTTTCCTAATTTATATTAATGATCTTCCCAACTGCCTGCTGGCCGCTGCGCCAAGGATGTTTGCTGATGATACAAACATTACACTATCGGCTAAAACGTTAACGGATCTCAAACAAGCCTTGACCCCTGAACTAAGTAACCTAAGCTGCTGGCTTAAAGCCAACAAGCTTAGTTTAAACGTTGCCAAAACAGAGTTAATGATAATTGGGTCAAGGCAGAGATTATCTGTCCAAATTGAAGACATCAAAGAATTGACGATCAAATCATCAAGAGGGTTGGACATACCAAATCCCTGGGTGTTACCATCGATGCTCATCTTACTTGGTGCAAACACGTTAAAGAAATAAGCAGGAAGGTATCCTCAGCTATAGGCGCCCTCAAAACAGATGCGACCCTTTATTCCGAAGGAAACTGCCATTCAAACTTATAACGCTCTAATTTTGCCAAACTTTGATTATACAGCAGCCC
>JAOXRT010000295.1 GCA_025800365.1 Cellvibrionaceae bacterium
GTTGTGACAGTCTGATGTTGAAGGCTGTGCCGATTGCGGTAACGGTTTGATTGCCGGCACTCACAATAAAGGGTCGTTTTTTATCATGTGCTACATTAATGTGCGCTTCGCCTTGCTCTAGGCGAAGTTCTCTCAGTCCAAAGCTGAAGTTGACGCTAACGCGGCTATTGGTGTTTAAGTGGATGCTTGAGCCGTCGTTGAGCTCAAATAGTTTATGCTCGCCAATGGCGGTAATGTATTCCTCTTGCAGCAGAGCATGTTCTTTGACCCAAAAAAAGGCGATCCCGATACTTATTAGCATAAGGCTTGCGGCCACGGAGCCGTAGAAGCGCCAGTTTATCTTGTTGGGTTTTGCCTGCTCTTCCAGTGGGAACATGGCGGAGAGTTCGCTAAGCATGCTCATGGAATCCCAGAGTGCAGCCATATCGAATAGGTTTCGACGGTGCATGGGATTGCTCTCTAGCCACTGTTTTAGGGCTACCTTTTCGCTTTCATCAAGACCTCGGTCGACCTTCGCTAGCCACTCACTGGCTTGGTCTAGGCTGTCTTCATTGTTGCTTAGTAGGCTTAACTTGCTCATTGTCTTGCGGTGTTCGTTGGTTTGCCATTTGGGGTGTGTCGAGGTCTGCTCTCTTGCTCTTCTATATTCCTTATATAGGTAAAGCAGAGGCGCATGCCTTTGGCAATGTGTTTCTCGATCGTGCTCTCGCTGAGTTGTAGGTATTCTGCTATTTCTTTTTGGCTTAAGCCATAGACTTTTTTAAGTACAAAGGCTTTGCGGCAGCTGTCAGGCAGTTGTTCTACTGCTCGGCAAAACTGTAAAAAGCGTTCTTTTGACTCGAAGTCTTGCTCTGCACTTGGTGCTAGTAGTTGGACAATTGGCTCGTCAAAATCCTCTATATGCTGGCAGCGGCTATTGTCCCAGCGCTGCTTATGATTGATGGCGAGGTGCTGAACGGTTCGCAGCATATAGGTCTTGGGGTATTCGATCTCTTGCTTAAGTTCGGCTTCATAGCAGCGCACAAAGGTATCCTGGATAATGTCGTCTATATCCTGGGGCTTGACTAGGTGGCGGATTCTACTGGCTAGCTTCTGGCGATAGCTCTGGAATACCTGGCTGATTCGGCTTGCTTCTTTGGTCATTTTTATAGGTTTATTATTTGACTGCGGGCAGTCTAGCAGGAATGTGGCTTTAGGTGCTACCGGGCAGTTTGTGTGGGTTTGAGGCTCGCGGACATGGCTGGAGGTGCTTGCTTTCTGTGCTGGTTAATTTTTTTACAAATAAGGCTTGACCAGCTTGAAATGGGTCTATAGAATTCCGCTTCCATTTTTCAGGGTCGTAAGGCTTTGTGAGATGGGTAAATTTATTAACGATTTTGGAGTTTGGTTCAGATGCAGAATCAACGAATTCGAATCCGCCTTAAGGCTTTCGACCACAAGCTCATCGACGCTTCTACTGAGGAGATTGTTGAGACGGCAAAGCGTACTGGCGCACAAGTTCAGGGTCCGATTCCGCTGCCGACTCGTAAGGAGCGTTTCACTGTATTGGTTTCTCCGCATGTAAACAAAGATGCGCGTGATCAATATGAGATTCGTACACATAAGCGTTTGTTGGATATTGTTCAGCCGACTGAGAAAACTGTTGATGCACTTATGAAGCTAGATCTAGCTGCTGGTGTTGAGGTTCAAATTAGTCTCGGTTAATTATTTAATTAATGCCGAAACCTAAGCCACAATGCTTAGGTATGTGTAACGCTCTGAGATGGGCGGCCATAGCGGGTAAAAGCCCCGTACACTGAGAGGTTAGCAAAATGACGATTGGTCTAGTCGGCCGCAAAAGCGGTATGACTCGCATTTTTA
>JAOXRT010000008.1 GCA_025800365.1 Cellvibrionaceae bacterium
AGGCTCAATAGTAATTTCACTCAATAACTTTTTACTCCCTTACATTTTCTCCCTTCAGCATTTATTACCAACAACCGATAAAGCTGTACTGGGTTCAGCATAAAAGTTCGCAGCAATTCGACTCATTTTGTGAAGCAGAGCTTTTATCGAAACAACAGGCACACCCTGGCGACTAGAAATCGCGCCATGACACTCGCCGTCCGCTTCTTGCAATACAGCGACTGCTCCAGCTTTAATGGCCTTATCGATAAAGCGACGGCCATCGGTTTCCAAACCCGTCACAGCGATAAAACAATTACCTGGTTTTACTTTTCGACTGTCCTGCTGCAAGCCAGACAAATGCAAATCTTTGTGCTCAGCCGCATCAATATCTAAGCCCGAAAACAAATGTTGTAAACTGCAGTAATTGGAAGTACTCATTGCACCCCCCCAACCATAGCGACTTGCGAGCTATCGCTCACTCTTGGAGGAACACGCAATAAACGCAGCGCAGATTCCGCAACCCGGGAGAAAACAGGGGCTGCCACCTTACCGCCTGAGTAAGCCTGAGTACCCGGCTCATTAATCATGACTACAGCTACAATTTCCGGCGCATCCGCAGGAGCCATACCGGCAAACAAAGACATATAGCGATTTTCGGCGTAACCTTTTGAACCTAATTTGTGTACGGTTCCAGTTTTTCCGGCGACGGGATAATCCGTAATTTGAGCGAGCTTACCAGTGCCTTCTTTTTCTGGCACTGTGCTCAACATTTTACGCACCTGCTTTACCAAATCAGGATCAGCAACTTGATGACTTTCGACACCCTCTTGATGATGCAAAATCGATACTGGACGGAAAGTCCCGTCATTCGCGATAACATTGTAAGCTTGGGCAAGCTGCGCGGCGGTTAAGCTCATGCCATAACCAAAAGAAAAATTGGCATGCTCGGTAACATGCCATTTAGGTCGATTTGGTAAAGTTCCCGTGCGCTCACCAGGAAAACCTGTTCCTGTGACCGCCCCTAAGCCGAAGCGCTGATATATATCCCGTATGGTTTCAGGCTCCATCTGTAAAGCCAGCTTAACGATCCCAACTTGGCTTGATTTGGTGAGAATTCGCTCTAGATTAATTTCGCCATAATTAACAGGATCGACAAAGGTTTTCCCAGGCACTCGAACATAACCTGGATTAGTATCGATCACCGTATCTTTTGAAAACTTACCCGTTTCCAATGCCGCTAGAATGGTTAAAGGCTTCATAGTCGAGCCTGGCTCATATTGATCAGTCAGCGCTCTATTACGCAACTGCTTAGCCTTGATCTTGCTGCGATTGTTGGGGTTGTACGATGGCTGATTGACCATAGCCAAAACTTCAGAGCTCGCCACATCTAAAATAACCACAGAGCCCGACTTTGCCTTGTAAGCTTTTAAGGCTGTTTTCAATTCGCGATGCGCCATATATTGCAAACGCAAATCGATACTTAAACGTACATCCTTTCCAGACTGGGCAGCTCGAATCAAACCTGCATCTTTAATAACGCGTCCTTTTAAATCCTTAATAACACGCTTAGCGCCCGCTTCACCCTTGAGCCAGTGATCATAGGCCAACTCCAAACCTTCTTGACCTTTACCCTCAACATCAACAAAACCAACCAAATGAGAGGCCACTTCTGCTGCAGGGTAAAAACGCTGATACTCAGTCGTTGCGTAAACCCCATCAACATCCAAGGCCATAACAGCTTCAGCTTTATGTGGCGGCAAGTGGCGCTTTAAATACATAAATTCTTTATTGGCAAAACGATCAAATTTTGCAGCCAATTCAGACTGCCTCAAGCCCAAAGCTTTAGCCACCGCACGCAATTGGCCATCATCGTTCTTGAAAAGCTTAGGGTTTGCCCATACCGAAGTTACCGGCGAACTCACCGCCAAAGGTTCACCATTGCGATCGGTAATTAAGCCGCGATAAGCATTAATGGTTTCATGTCGAATAGTCCGCGCATTACCCTGGCCTTGTAAAAACTCATAGCCACGCTCATTACCCGGAACCACTTGCAGGAACGCCAGATGCCACATCAATGCAAATAGCAATAGCGCAATAACGGCAACGGTGAAATGAAAGCGCCACTTTGCCAACATCGCTATAGCCAGGCCCTTACCCTTGGCGGGCGCCTGCTTGCGCTTTGATGTTGTGACTTTTTTATTCACCGCTATCTCAATCGTGCTGTTTTGTTATTTAATAATGACCAGCTCATTGGCGGCCGGTGATTTCATTTTCAATTGTTTTTTGGCTGTTGTTTCAACTCGGTTATAACTGGCCAAAGTACTTTGCTCTAGCAGATACTGCCCCCAAGCAACCTGATAACCATTGGTCATACGCTTGGCAAGCTCGAGCTGGTTCAATTTAATGCGGCTTTTATGGGTACTATCGACGACTGCGATAGCAGAAAGCATCACCAGCAACCATAGCAACGCCATGATCAACGGCCAACGCCACTGAAATTCCCCCGATTCTGCCACCTCAAATTCCCTGCCTTTAAAGCTTTTCTGCTACACGCATAACAGCGCTGCGTGAGCGAATATTTTCTGCCAGCTCACTGGCATCGGCTTTCATAGCTTTGCCAACACTGCGCATTGTTTTATCTAATTGATCTTCAGTAACCGGCAAACCAGGCGGCAACTCCTGCCCCTTTTCCTGACGCCGAATAAAACGTTTAACTAAACGGTCTTCTAAGGAGTGGAAACTAATAACCACCAAGCGCCCACCTGGCTTGAGAATGCTCAAACTCTGGTCAAGCACCGCCTCAAGGTCCGCCAATTCATTATTGATATGAATACGTATACCTTGAAACGCTCGAGTAGCAGGGTTTTTACCCTTCTCCCAGGCTGGATTTGCCTCAGCAACGATACGCGCCAATTGTAGAGTCCGAGTAATGGTCTTGGCTTGTCTGGACTCTACAATGGCGCGGGCGATTCGCTTAGCGAAACGCTCTTCTCCATACTCCTTTAATACTCGGGCAATTTCTGTCTCCTCAGCAGAATTCACCCAATCGGCCGCTGTCATACCCGCACTACTGTTCATGCGCATATCCAGTGGACCATCCTGCATGAAGCTAAACCCCCGTTCAGCTTCATCCAGTTGTGGTGACGACACCCCCAGATCTAACAATATGCCGTCAACCAACCCTGTCTTGCCGCGCTCGGCGACAAATTCTTGCATTTGCGCAAACGAACCATGCGCAATTTCAAATCGCTTTTCTTCTGCAAACTTTTCATGTGCTACTGCAATCGCATCTGGATCTTTATCGATGGCCATCAAATGACCATTTGATCCCAAGGAGTTGAGCAGCAAAGCACTGTGGCCACCACGACCAAAAGTACCATCGATATAAAAGCCATCTTTATCAATCAATAGATGGTTGACTGCTTCATCTAGCAGAACACTGTAATGTGGCGAATTACTCATTAGCTCAACACCTACAGCGAAAGCGTTTGCATTTCAGGCGGAATCTCATCATCAACCGCCTCATCCAATAGAGCCGACCAACTGGCCTCGCTCCACAGTTCAAATTTTTTCCCCTGCCCCACCAGCATTAACTCTTTCTCTAAATTCGCATATTTACGTAATGGCCCCGGAATAGAGATGCGGCCATTAGCAGGATCCATTTCCACAGCGGTGGCATAACCGATCAGCAAACGCTTAGCGCGCGCAGATACCTTGTTAAAGCTGGGAAGATTTTCGATCTGAGGAAGAATTTGCAGCCACTGCGGCTCTGGATAAACCAACAAACAACGCTCTTCAGTATTTGCGGTGATCACTAATCGTCCCGCACAGGCCTCTACCAACGAGTCACGAAGACTTGTTGGAATCGCCAGACGCCCTTTCGCGTCCATATTGATTGCGTGACCACCTTGATACACTGAGTGCTACCATTTGCTCGTTTTAGGACATTTGCTCCACCAAACTCCACTTGGAATCTAGAAAAAACACAAATCTCCACTTTTTTCCACATAGCTACACTATAAATCTGAACTAGGCAAAGTCAAGGCAAAAAGTGTTTAAAATCAGGGATATTGCAGCGATCTTCGAGAAACTTGTTAAGAACTGGTCATTTTTTCGAGGTGAAAAATATCAAAAACCAAGAAAAAACAACACACTAAGGCACAAACTTAAAGTAATACTTTAAGTTCTAGTAGGAAAGCTCAATGAATTTCAAAATAATGCCGAGAACGGCGAAGGGAAAATAAGTCAAAGGCGGCCTATAAGCCGGGTTCTGTCGTGAACAGTCATTCATCTGGGATGCTTGTCACCAAACACCTCAAGCGACCTACCCGAATCCAGCGCGGGTCACGCCTATAGGATTCCTATTTGGTCTTGCTCCGAGTGGGGTTTACCATCGCCACAGACTGTTACCAGCTGCGCGGTGCGCTCTTACCGCACCTTTTCAACCTTACCGGCCGCGAGCGGCTTAGGCGGTTTCCTTTCTGCTGCACTTTCCGTAGGCTTTCGCCCCCCAGGCGTTACCTGGCACTCTACCCTTTGGAGCCCGGACTTTCCTCCCTCCCTATAAAGGAAGAGCGACTGCCCAGCCACCTTTGACAGGGGCAACAATAGCGACTCAACACGCCACTTGCAAGCTTTATGATCTTTACATTTTTATCGTTTACAAGCCAAAAAGCCCACACAATAATAGAGTTCGTTTATGCAATTGACAAAAAGATTCTAAATCGATGTCATTGGTGGACAAATTGGCCAACCCTGTTGGCTATTCAGCCTAAATAGTATATGGTTCGCGATGCCTAAAAGTCGTGAACGATCGACATATAACAACAAAAACAAAAACTTAGGCACAACACTGTAAAAACTACTATAAATAGTAGCTGTAACAGACAACCTATATAAGTCTGAGCAGCAAACACCCGCTCATCACAGGAGATCGACTGATGAAATCTATTAGACAACGCACTCTAAGTGTTGCCATCGGCGCAATAGCAGCCGCTTCAGCCATGCCCTCTCTCGCACAACTTGCCCTTGAAGAAGTGGTAGTTACCGCCCAAAAGCGTGAGCAGAGCCTGATGGATGTACCCATTTCCGTTAACGCGGTAGCGGGTGAAAAAATGAACGAGGCCGGTATCAACAACCTAGAAGATATGACCGCCTACGTTCCTAACCTAACATTTAACCAAACTGGTATCGGTACCATCATCGGTATTCGCGGTATCAGTTCTGGTATCAACCAAGGCTTCGAGCAGTCTGTAGGTCAGTATGTAGATGGTATCTACTACGGCCGTGCACAGCTAACTCGTGCACCTATGTTTGATATGGAGCGTGTAGAAATCCTACGCGGCCCTCAGTCGATTCTATTTGGTAAGAACTCTATCGCCGGTGCAGTTTCAATGACAACTGCAAAGCCTACCGATGATTTCGAAGGTTCTGTAACAGCTTTATACGAGCCAGATCACGGTGAGCGTGATGTAAAATTGGTGCTTTCTGGCCCATTAACTGACAACCTAAGCGGCCGCTTAGCTATCTTAGATCGCCAGATCGATGGTTACTACACCAACACCACCTTAAACCGTGACGAGTCCGACGAAGACGTAAGTGTTATTCGTGGTTCTTTACGCTGGGATGCCTCTGATGATCTAACTGTTAACCTTAAAGCTGAAAAAAGCAGCTTTGATGTTAAAGGTCGCTTCTTAGAGCTAGTTAATGAAGTTGGCGCTGTTCCTTACTCTGCAGCAGTAGCTGCAACTAATGCCGCTGTTGGTAATGGCAGCTATGTTTTGGATGCTACTCAAGACTTTAATCGTCAATCAAACGGCGACAGCAGTGATAACGAAACCGAAAACTTCACTCTGAACATCGAGTACGCCATTGGCGACATCACCATGAATGCCATCACGGGCTACAATGCTTATGAGTATTCAGAAGATTGTGACTGTGACTTTATTGGCGCTAGCATCTTCACCGCTCAGTCTGCAGAAGACTTTGACCAAGTGAGCCAAGAGATTCGCTTTACCTCTCCTGGCGGTGAAACCGTTGATTGGATCGCCGGTGCATTCTGGCAGTCTACTGACCTAGCCTTTAACGATTCTATTACTGTTCCAGGTGACAGCTTGTTGCGCGCACTAAACCCAGGTTTTGCTAACATCGCCACTCAGCGTACCTTCAACCAGGAATCTGATCTTTGGTCTGTGTTCGCTCAAGCTACTTGGAACATCAACGATGAGTTTCGCTTGAATGTTGGTGCTCGTTACACCTCTGAAGATAAAGAAGCTGATCGTCGCCAATACCACGTTGACCCAACCGGAACAGATGTAGGCAGTAGCAACGTATTGCTGAACACCCTATTCTCTGCCTTTGCGATTGAGCCATACGACACCATTTCTGGCGATCGTGATGAAGGCGCCTTCACTCCATTAGTTACTGCTCAATGGGATGTGAATGCCGACGCCATGCTTTACGCGACCTTTACTACTGGCTTTAAAGGTGGCGGTTTTGACGTTCGCTCAAATGCTCACCCAGATCCAGCGTACGGTGTAACCGTAGTAACTGCTGGCGGCCCTATTCTAAACCCAGGTAAAACTGGCGTATTTGAATACGAAGAAGAGAAAGCAACCAGCATCGAGCTTGGTGGTAAGTTCACTCTTGCCGAAGGCGCTGCTGAGCTGAACGTTGCCCTATTCCGCACTGAGTACGAAGATCTGCAAACCTCTCAGTTTGACGGCACTCTAGGCTTTAACGTAACCAACGCTGGTGAAGCGACCAGCCAAGGTATCGAAATGGATGGCCGTTGGTTGCTATCTGAAGGCCTAACCCTAACCGGTTCTGCCGCCTACCTAGACTTCGAATACGACAAGTTCCCTAATGGCCAGTGTGCTTTCGGTGTAACACCAAACAGCGCAAGCAACCCAGGCCTATGTGACTTCTCTGGTCAGCGTCGTGAATTCACTCCTGAGCTACAAGGTACCTTGAGCTTGGATCACGTAATGCCTATCGGTGAAGATTTCGAGCTGCATTCAACTCTAGACTTGATCTACAGTGACGAGTACTTTGCTTCTCCAACTCTAGACCAAAACTTGGTTCAAGAAGCCTACACTAAAGTTAACCTACGCGTTGGCTTTGGCGCAGCAGACGGCCAGTGGGAAGTTGCTCTAATCGGTAAAAACCTAACTGACGAAGACGTTGTGACCTTTGGTAACGTAGCCCCACTATCCACTACCTTAACTGGTGGTGCTGGTGCAGCTTACTACGCCTTCTTCGACCGTCCTCGCTCTGTAGCCGTACAAGGTACCTTGCGCTTCTAAGCTAGGCACTTAAAAAGCTACAAAGAAAAAGCCCCGCACTGCGGGGCTTTTTTTTAGCTGTTATAAACAGAGTTAAAACTTAATCGCCTTTGTTATCCAAAGCCCACTGATACAGCTCTTTTTTACGCAGGCCACTTATTTCTGCGCCTATTTGCGCGGCCTGCTTTACCGGCAACTGCGCTAGCAGACAGCGCATCATATGTTCGACATTTGCATCTAGCTGCTTTGCCGATGCCTCACAACCTTTCACCAAGATAACCATTTCACCCTTGCGCTGATTATGGTCCGCTTCAACGGCGGCCAGCACCTCTGTCGCAGTGCCAGAAATCAGAGTTTCAAAAGTTTTGGTTAACTCCCTCGCAAGCACTAACTCACGGTCCGCACCAAATACTTCTGACATCGCCGCCAAACTATCAATAATGCGATGCGGCGCCTCGTAGAAAATCATGGTTCGCTCTTCGTCCAGCAAAGCCTGCAAAGCATTTAAGCGCTGCCCAGCCTTAGCAGGCAAAAAGCCTTCAAAGCAAAACTTATCCGACGGCAAGCCCGCCACACTCAATGCTGCCGCCATTGCACAAGCACCCGGAACCGGAACGACTTTTATACCTGCGTCTCTAGCGATTTTTACTAGCCGATATCCCGGATCTGAAATTAGCGGCGTTCCAGCATCGCTGATTAAGGCGATATTCTTACCGTCATTCAGCAGATCTAACATCACCTCGGTTTGCGCCTGATCGGTGTAATCGTGATAGGCCCGCAAAGGCGTATTGATGGAGAAGTGCTGGCATAATCTTGAGCTGTGCCGAGTGTCTTCAGCCGCAATTAAGTCTGCATTTGATAAGACCTCAATTGCTCGTTGAGTGATATCACCCAGATTCCCGATCGGTGTGGCCACCACGTACAGGCTGCCCGCCCCAGAAGTTGTTGAATTTTTCATCGCCGGCACGGAACATTCACCTCTCATTCATGGCCAAAGAGCACTATAGTACCCTCATTAAGAGTAACTGACATGCCTGCCGCAAAGAATAATTGCTATGATAGGGCCATGACAAATTTAGAGAGCACAATGAGCACCGTGTTGAAAACAAGCTTAGTCCAAGCCAAGCCCCAAATCAGTCGACTTACCTTGACCGCATTAGTTTGCGGCCTCTTACTGAGCGGCTGCGGCTCGAACCCCAGTAAAGACCAAGGGAGTTTTCAACAAGCAGCCATCCCAAGTGCACAGCCCCAACAATCAGTTGCACAACTACTAAAATTGGCGCGCAGCAGCCAAGCACGTGAAGCTAGCCAATATCTTTTGCAAGCTGCACAGCAGCTCAGCCAGCAAGAGGAATTGAGCTGGGCTCAAAACTTACTCAAAAATATCGACCCGATGCTACTCAGCAACTTCGACTTTATTGAGTACAGCATTCTACATGGCAAACTTGCGATGGAAGACGGCTCGTATTTTCTTGCTAAAGACAGCTTTTCCAGCCAGCGTTTACAGCAGCTAGACGGGCAAATGCAGGCCGATCAAAAACAGCGATTAGGAGAGCTCAAAGCCACCTTATTCACCCTCCTTGGAGACACTCAGGCAGGTGTTCAAGAGCGCCTTGCCTTGCGCCAATGGCTCAGTATTGACCAGCTGGCTGACAATCAAAGCGCATTGTGGCAAACCCTAATGATGGAAAGCCCCGATAAGCTAGAGGCGCTGGCCAAGCAACAACAGCAGCCACTATTCAAAGGCTGGTATGAATTAGCCACAATCGCGAAAAGTCAAAGTGACAGCATTGAGCAACAACAAGCCAAGGTGCAGCAGTGGCAATTGCACAACCCAACTCATCCGGCCGCCCAGAATTTGCCTGAAGATTTACGCCTACTAGGCCGCCTGATCGATGAGCAGCCCCGCAAAATCAGCATCATGTTACCGAGCCGGGGTAAATATGCCCGCGCAGGTAAGGCGATCAGAGATGGCTTTATGGCTGCCTATTATCAAGCCAAAGATAAAGGCCAAAGCACTCCGCAGTTAGAGCTTATCGACAGTAGCCAGGGCGATATCGTGCAGCTTTATCAACAAGCGGTGCAAAGCGGAAGTGAATTGGTTATTGGCCCGCTAGATAAAAGCCAAGTAAAACGTTTAAACGATAGCGCCCAACTTAGCATTCCCGTTTTAGCGATGAACTATATTCAGGCGCCTTCGAATAATCCCGGCGACGAATATCAACAACTGTTATTTCAGTTTGGCTTAGCATTAGAGGACGAAGCTCGCCAAAGTGCGCAGCGCGCTTATTTGGAAGGCCATCGTCGCGCCCTAGTGATCGCCCCTCAAAGCTCTTGGGGCAATCGTGGCACTCAAGCCTTTACCGAGGAGTGGTTAGCACTCGGCGGCGAGATTGTTGGTGAACAAAGATTCACCGGCAAAGGCGATTACTCTCGCGTTATCAAAAACAGCCTACAGCTGGATTTAAGTGAAACTCGCTACCGCAATTTACAAAGAATTTTGGGCACTAACTTAGAGTTTGAACCCCGCCGCCGACAAGATATCGATATGATTTTTGTATTGGCCAATAACAATCAAGCAAGGCAAATTAAGCCCACCCTAGCCTTTCACTACGCCAGCAAAATACCGGTATACGCTACCAGCCACATCTATGGTGGTCGAGAAGCCAATAAAGCCAATCGCGACTTAAACGGCATTAGCTTTACTGCCCTACCTTGGCTAATTGAAGAGGACGAATCATTGCGCTTGGCGGTAGACGAATACGCCAAGCCCATTCCAGCCTACCAGCAACTCTATGCACTGGGGGCCGATAGCTTTGCCCTATACCCACGCCTTAGCCAACTTGCACAGGTTCAGCAGTTACAGCTGCAAGGCCGCACCGGCCGCCTGCAGATGCTTAGCAATGGCCAACTCGCTAGACAGCAAGATTGGGCAATTATGCGCAATGGTAAGGCACGGGCGCTCGCGAATCTAAGCCAACAGTAATCTCCTAAGGTCTGTTGCGGGATCATCAGGGCTGTCTATGCTTAAAGCATCAGCCCTTCGGGCGGCTTTGCTAGGAGCTAGCCTTGGAAAAGGAAAACAGACGACAGTTGGGCGAAAAGCAAGAGGCGCTCGCCGCTCAGTACCTCACCGAAAAAGGACTAAAGCTCCATTCCAAGAATTACCTTTGTCCCTTCGGTGAAATAGACCTCATCATGCAGAGTGAATCGGAATGGGTGTTTGTAGAGGTTCGTAGTCGCAGCCCCAGCCAATTCACTAGTGCCCTTGAAAGCATCGGCCCACAAAAACAACAGCGTCTGTTGCGTAGCGCTGAGCACTTTCTAATTTCACAAGGGCAAAGTAATAGCCCTTGTCGTTTCGATGTAATCGCTATTTCACTTCTACCTGAAGGCCGCTCTGATATAGAATGGCTGCAAAATGCCTTGGGCTATTAAGCCCCGCACCGTAATTGCTATTCAAGACAGAAAGAGCCCAGCATGGATCAACACGTCATTAATTTGTTTCATCGCAGTATCGAAGCCAAAATGCAGGTTGGCGAGCAGCTCGCCCCGCTTATTGCCGAAGCGAGTGAAATGATGGTGCATGCCCTCGTTAATGAAAACAAAATATTGCTGTGCGGCAATGGCAGTAGCTGCGCTATCACGCAGATTTTCTCAGCGAACTTAATCAACCGCTTTGAAAATGACCGACCTAGTTTACCCGCTATCGCACTGGGGACTGATGCCACCTCGCTTTCCGCGATCGCGGACGTTGCTAGTTACAATGATGCCTATGCAAAGCAGGTACGTGCCCTCGGTCAACCTGGCGATATACTGGTTATTATTTCTAGCAGTGCCAAAGCGGGAAATCTAATCAGAGCCGTTCAAGCGGCGCATGATCGAGAAATGTCTGTTATTGCACTTACCGGTCAAGATGGCGGGGATATTTCCGCGCTTCTCGATGTCCACGATATAGAACTGCAAGCACAACTACACTCAAGACCACGCATTCATGAAGTGCATTTATTAACTGTGTTCTGCTTATGCGACCTTATTGATCAACAACTATTCGGAGTTTATAGCCCTGATGAATAAACTAGCCGGCCTTTGCAAAGCCATAGTCATAGCGAGCTGTGTGCTGAGCTTGAATGCTTGTACCTCTATTATTAGCGCCACTACAGATAAGCCTATTCAGCCTGACCCTAGTAAGCGCACCTTTGGTACCTATATCGATGATGAGCAGCTGGAAACCATTGCTGAGGTAAACCTTACTAAAGCCAGCCCCGCGCTCGACTCTTCCCACATTAACGTCAACGCCTTTAATGGTGTTGTGCTGGTAACCGGTGAAGTGCCCAACCAAGAAGCTCGCGAGCTTGCCACCAGTACCTTGCGCAAGCTGCATAAAGTCCGCCAAGTATTCAATGAGCTACAAATTCAAGGTAACAGCTCATTCTTAGGCCGCACCAATGATTCATGGGTCAGCTCAAAGGTGAAAACCCAGCTTTTGGCTAATGAAGATATCGACAGTGGACGTATTAAGGTAGTCACTGAAAACGGCACGGTTTATCTCATGGGTACGGTTACCCGCGCCCAAGCTAATAAGGCCGCCAATGTAGTGAGCCGTATTGGCGGCGTACAGAAAGTTGTTCGGACATTCGAGTATATCGACTAGCCAATCCCGCCTTATTTGCCTACCGAGCTAGCAGATTCTGCTAGCTCAACTGCTACCTTCGGGCTTTTTTGCCCGAAACTGCTCCTAGTTGATTGCTAAAATAATCATACTTTACAAATAAAATAATAGGAGCCGACCGTGACCGCCAATGTTGAGAACTTCGACCGCTGGATTCGCAGCAGCTTTATTGAAATAAACACCGAGCTAGAACAGCGTTATCAGCAACAGGACGATAAAGCCAATGTAGAAGGTATCGGTGATACGCTAAAGGCCCAACTCGAAGGTGAAGGGCGTGCACTCATTAGCGAGTTATTGGCAGAAGGCAATACTGATGAAGGCTTTGATGCTGGCTTCGATCTATTGGGTAATGTTGGCTTTTATATGGCCGCCTGCCGCCGCCACGAGATTACCGAGCCTTCCAGAGAAGATAGCTCACCACTAAAAGAAGCCTCAGCGCTAGCCTTACAACTGGGTGCCTCTCTTGGCGTTACCCCTCGTTTCGCCACCGCACACTTAACGACTCATAACCGAGCCCTTAACGGCGTTGCTAAAAGCTTCACCTCATTAGAAGATGAATTTATATTCAATGAATACAATACTCGCGCGGTGCTCGCCTATAAACGTGCCGCCGACGCATTGTTTCGCACTGTGCCATTGGGAATCTCCAATGTATCGGTGCCCGATCTACTCGATGCAGCTTACGATGCCTTAGAGGATGTCATTCGCTTAAACGACATCTTGTTTGAAAAGCTTGATGTCAACGCCTTCTTCTATTTAGTTCGCCCATACTACAAGCCCTATCGTGTAGGACGTGAGATTTACCGCGGTGCCAATGCCGGTGATTTTGCTGGCATCAACATCATCGATTTAATGCTGGGCCTCTGTCGAGCTGACGACTCTTACTATTCACAGCTGCTGGTCGATAAAATGCTCTATATGATGCCAGATGATCAACGTTGCTTAATGGATTGCATGCGCCGGCCCAGCCTTATGGACCAGTTGCTTCAGGCACCCGCAAAAGAATACGATAGCGAATGGTATCAGCTAGTCGCCAGCAAATTCTTAAAAGTTTGCGAAGCTCACGGCCGTACCGCCGAGCAGCATCACAATAATTTAGTAGAAAAGTTTATCACTCGCCCGGCCGAAGATATGGATGAGGCCTATGCCAGCAAGCTTACCGCCAGCGGGCCACCACTGCCGGTATTGTTGCGTTCGCTCGCTAAGCTTAGAGATTTACGCTTGGCCGCCGAGCGAGATGATATCCCCAGCCGCTTTCAAGATGTTGCGGCGATTCAAGACAATTTGAGGTAACTATGGGCCCGGAAGATTTTCTACTGCCCAAGCAGCGCTATTTACTCAGTCACTCTGTCGGTTTAGCGCTGCGCAGCAGTCAGCAAGCGCTAAACGATGGTTTTTTTAAGGCTTGGCAGGAAAGCCCTGCCGAGGCCTGGCCAAATTGGTTACAAGCGATTGAGCAGTTTCGCTCAGTGCTAGCTCAGCTACTGAACGCAAAGGCTGATGGCTTCTGCCCTCAGAGCAATTTATCTAGTGGTTTCAGTAAAGTCTTACAAGCCATAAAGCCAAAGCAAGCTCGCAATACTATTTTGCTAAGCGAAGAAGACTTTCCCAGCATGAGCTTTGTCGCCCAACAAGCTCAGGCCTTCGGCTGGAACTTTCGCTTTTTACCCAAAGATATGGACCATCAAGATATCGCACAGTGGCAAGCTCAGCTGACGGACGATGTCGCTTTAGTTTTGCTCACCCACGTTTATTCCAATAGCAGCCTTCGTCTAGATATCGCGACGCTTATCCAGCATTGCCAGCAACAAGGCATTCTAACTGTGGTGGACATCGCTCAATCCGCGGGCATCGTCCCCATTGATTTGCAGCAGTGGCAAGCCGATTTTGTATTGGGTTCCTGTGTTAAATGGCTATGCGGCGGCCCAGGTGCTGGATTCATGTGGGTAAACCCGAAAATCATAGAAGCTTGCGAGCCCAAAGATGTGGGTTGGTTTTCACACCAAGACCCATTTGAATTTGATGTACATAGTTTTCGCTATCACCCTAGCGCCCTGCGATTTTGGGGCGGTACTCCTACCGTACAACCCTATGTTATTGCAGCCCACAGCATCGAGTATTTTTGCAAATATGGCGTAGAAAACAGCCTGCGGCACAATCAGACTTTGAGTCAACAGCTTCGTAGTGCAGCTGGG
>JAOXRT010000025.1 GCA_025800365.1 Cellvibrionaceae bacterium
AGCCTTGAGAAAAACTGTAATAAAGCAATGTGCCGTCTTCCAAGGTGGCATCCATACCCAATTTATAATTGCTCTGCTCAAAGGCATCACTGGCCTGCCCGCTGCCATTACCTACTAAAGGAGCTAAACCTGCTGTAAAGATTCCATCCTCGTTAACCGCGCCAGGAAAAAATGGATAGCCATTACCCTGATCATCGGCGCCTATATATTGAGTGTAACGAAAGAATTTTTCGTCTCGAGTATGTCGAAGGCCCGTTGTGATACTGAAGACATCATTGAGCTGCCAGCTCAGCTGAAGATAAGCAGCCTCGGAGGTATTATCGACATCAGCATAATTATTGATTGTTGCGGGGAAACCGGCACTTAAATCAGGCGTCGGTAAAAAAACATCAACAAATACATTATCTGTGCCCTGCTCTTCAAAATAGTACAGGCCACCGACATATTTTATCTTGTCGTCTAACAGGCTTCCGCTAATTTGCAACTCATGGCTAGTCTGCTCATGTTGATAATCAGGATTTCGAGTTTCGGTAATGGCGTGGGGCGAATTATCAGGGTCGCGATTAAATTCGCCCTCTGTCTCCCGATCAGCAAAGGTATATTTCAGATCAAAGTTCTCTGCATGATAATTCGCAATAAAAGCAGCGCCCTGAATTTCAAGCTTGGTGCCTGATTTTCCAGTCGCATAGGTAATATCTTCTGCTCTTCGCGGAATGTATTGTGATAGATCGGCTATGCCTGAGGGAATATCAGAAAAGTTCGCCAATGCATAACCAACAACGCCTGCCCCTGCGGTGAACCCCAGCAGGGCCGAAGCCGCGCTCGATTCATTAATGTCGGTGTAATCTAGGTTTAACGCGAAGTCCCATTGATCATTAAGCTCATAGATAATATTGCCTCTAAAAGACAACTTTTCTTCATCACCTAATTCGTCACCAACTGTCACTCGCTGAACATAGCCATCGCGTTTTTTACTGGAGAAGGCCCAGGCGCTGCGTATTGAATCCCCTATTGGAATATCAAAGGCTGCTTTTACATCCTGGCGACTATCATTGCCTAATGTAAGATCTAATTTTCCCTGAAACTCATCGGCCGGTTTTCGGGAAGTGATATTTATTGCACCACCAATGGTATTGCGCCCGAATAGCGTGCCTTGGGGCCCGCGTAAAACTTCAATTCGCTCGACATCCAATACATCGAGCACCCCACCGGCGGAACGCGACATATAAACGCCATCCACATAAGTCCCTACACCAGGGTCAGTGGTTAAACTAAAATCAGTATTACCTATGCCGCGAATATACACGACCGCACCTGAAGACAGGCCGCTCACGGGAGACGTGGTATCAAAAACTAAATTAGGTGCAAAATTTGCCACTTGCGCGATATTGTCGATACCTTTGTTTTCGATAGCCATTGAGGTAAATGCCGAGACAGCAATTGGCGTATCTTGCAAACTCTCTTCCGTCTTTTGAGCAGTGACAATAACTTCCTCTAAGGTGCCTTGCGCATTTGCCAGCGGCATAAGCGCCATCAGCACAGCAGATGTTATTGCAGCGCTTAATGGAGCTACTGTAGTCTTTATGGTTGGGCTCGCCTTTGAATATTGGGGCCCAGCTGGAATGTATACACCGTCATCTATTGCATTCATCACTTATCTCCTCGTTATTATGTTTTATAGCTGAGGAGATTAAAGAAACAAGCTGACATGCTCCATGACAATGCCAGCACGGCGAAATGATATATTGCGCACAATAGCGAACGGAGGCTTAGCCAGAAGGAGAAAAAAGCCCGGCCACGAAGAGCCGGGAAAGCGTTGGTAGCCCTCGCAGGAAGGGCTACACGTGCGAGAAGTGGGCTGAAACTGCCAGCCCATATCTTACGGGGGAATGGGCCAAGCTATTGAAGATCACCTGGCCATGCTGCTCTACACTGAAAAACTAATACATTATCTCTATCGGAGATTGATCTAAAGCGCTAGGTCAAAATCGTAGCGCAAGCCTAAGCTAAGAGTGTTGCGTTCTTCTTTGTAATCAAAGTCACGTGTTAGCCATTCAGCAAACAACCGTACATCACTGAACTGTTTCTCAAAAGTGATGTTGTAACCGTCGTGGCTGTCTGAGTCAGCACCATTGATATCGTCATCAAAAACAAAAACGCCGGCTTTTAATTTGTAACCATCGCCAAGTGCGTAAGACCCGACCAGATCAAAAGTGTACTGATCCAACTCTGGGGCTGCTGATTCGGATACGGAAATATCCTGATAGGTAAAGGCTAAGTACAAGTTTTCACTGGCATTTAAGCTACCAGCAATACCCAGCAAATCACGCTCGTAATCATTATCACCTTGCTGCTGTAAAAACGAAGCACCGATATAGGCACTGCCGAAGTCATAACTCATACCAAAGGAGCCTGAATCCACATGACTCGGCCCTGATGCACGCGAGCTATCACCAGAATTTCCAGCGATTGCTGGATCACCATTAATCTGCACACCGCTATCTAGGCGGAAACCACCATTGCTATAGCTGTAGCTTAATAGCTCTGCAGTTCTAAATGGCGCCACCGTATCGTAACCAAATGGACTAGAACGGTGATTGAAGATATCTGAGCGTTCAGCTACAAGGTTGTAATGGGGGCTCCACTGCTTACCAATGGCTACGCGCCCAAAGTCACCTTCTAAACCAACGAAAGCCAGGCGTGCATCACCAAAGTTACCATTTGCTTCGATATCGACATCCCACTCACCGCGGTAGAAAGCGGTTAAACCCGAGGAAATTTTCTTACTGCCCTTGATGCCAATACGTGATAGTGCATCAGTAATATCGGTACTGCTACGATCGCCCTCATCACGCAGGGTCAAGCGTGGTCGCAAGCTACCATAGATATTTAATCCATAATTTGATGCTTTAGGTTTGTATTCTACCGTTGCTTTTTTAGCAGCCTTAGCGATCTGCTCTACATCTTCAACATTCACCACCACAGATTGCAGCTTTGCACCTTGCGCTTTTTGAACCTGGACCTGTTGTTTTAACAAAGATTCCAACTGAGCAATACGCGCTTCTAGAGCTTGCATCTTTGCATCATCCGCTAAAGCAGAACTGCTGAAAGCGGCTGACAGTAGTGATGACATTAGAACTGTTTTGCTTAGAGTTGTTTTCATGTTTTACCTCTGATATTCCTGTAGTGCGGCTTTTTTAAGGCCGAAGAGGCCCCTTGCCAGCCCGTAAGCTGGCAATCCGCTTGTCTTTTTATTTAGTGTTTTTTATAGGTGAGGCTTAAGCCTCATTGGCTGCACTGCTGTTATTTTCCTTCTT
The DNA here is from genome assembly GCA_025800365.1 of Cellvibrionaceae bacterium. Classification (GTDB taxonomy): domain Bacteria; phylum Pseudomonadota; class Gammaproteobacteria; order Pseudomonadales; family Cellvibrionaceae; genus Pseudoteredinibacter. The sequence goes on from JAOXRT010000025.1 coordinate 3,318, forward strand.
ATTGAAGTACTCGCGTGTCAGCTTAAATACAACGGGGCTTAGTAATAGAAGAGCAATTAAGTTGGGTAATGCCATTAGAGCATTGAAGGTATCGGCAAGTAGCCAAACAAAGTCTAGACCCACGACAGTCCCTACCGGTACAACCAATACCCATACAAAGCGGAACGGTTTAATGGCGCCTTTGCCAAACAAAAACTCGACACAGCGCTCGCCGTAAACACTCCAACCTAGAATGGTGGTAAAAGCAAAGATGGCCAAGCTGATAGCAACCATATACTCACCAACACCTGGTAGGCTGGCTTCAAATGCAGCGGCTGTTAATGGCGCACCTTTAACACCGGTCTGCCATACGCCAGTCGATACAATTGCTAAACCCGTTACCGTACAAACGATGATGGTATCGATAAAGGTACCGAGCATAGCTACCATACCCTGTTTAACAGGGTCTTTGGTTTTTGCATGAGCGTGTGCAATTGCGGCACTACCCAGACCCGCTTCGTTGGAGAACACACCTCGTGCAACACCAAAGCGAATAGCAGCAACCATTGCGGCGCCAGCGAAACCGCCTGTTGCAGCATGACCGTTAAATGCGGAGTCTACAATTAACGCGAAAGCAGCGGGGATCTCAGCAGCATTAACAAAAAGAACGATAAGACCACAAAGGAAATAGCCAATGCCCATCAACGGTACTAGCTTGCCCGCTACTTCACCGACACGCTTAACTCCACCGAGTACAACAGCACCAACAAGCACAAAGAGGACTAAGCCAGATATCCAATTAGGAATACCAAAAGCACTGTTTAAACCATCGGCCACCGAGTTACTTTGCACTGTGTTACCAATACCGAATGCGGCAAAGGCACCAAAGAATGCGAATGCGCCAGCCAGCCAAGTCCACTTCTCACCTAGGCCATTACGGATGTAGTACATAGGGCCACCCGAGTGATTGCCCTCTTCATCCACTTCACGGTATTTAACCGCCAGCACCGCCTCGGAGTATTTTGTCGCCATACCCACCAAAGCGGTAATCCACATCCAGAACAAAGCACCTGGGCCACCCAATACAACTGCCGTTGCAACACCAGCAATGTTACCGGTGCCTACCGTGGCTGATAGCGAGGTCATAAGCGCATTAAATGGAGAGAGCTCACCGGCGTCAGAACGATCACTGCGGCGACCGCCCCATAACAACCTAAAGCCAGTGGGGATTTTGCGTATGGGCATTACGTTTAAGCCCACGGTTAGAAAGATGCCCGTCCCGAGCAGGAGCGCCAACATATAGGGCCCCCAAACTACTCCATTAATCGTGCTAACGATATTATTCAGTATTTCCATCGATAATTCCTCATCATCGCTTCGTTATTAATTATTCTGCAATTGATAAACTCAATGCGCAGTCATTCGGAGGAAGCTTGATCCTAGCGCAGAAAGTTTTGGCGTAGAAATTAATAATCAATATGGACACATTTACTTTTTAAATGCGTTAAGCCAAAGGGACTAGGCCGTGAGACTTTCGTGATAAACAACAATGGAGAAACAAGAAAACTGCATTAATAGCCAGTAAATGAGTAAAATATTGCGCTGTATAAGTGTATTAAATTGTTCCAAAACTCAAGATTCGCACTTGGCTTTATGTCTTAATGACAAAAAGGTCTAAGCCGAAGGAGCGCTGCCTCGGCAGTCGCTCGATAAGAATATTAAATCATTGAGTCAACGATCATTACTTTCAAAAGTAGACCCTGCTTGAAGGTCGGCATGATAAGAAGATCGAACCAAGGGCCCGGAAGCGACATGCTTGAAGCCAATCTTCATACCGTACTCTCGATACTCTTCAAACTCGTCTGGGTGCACAAATCGTTGCACAGGAAGATGATCACGGCTTGGCTGCATATATTGGCCAATCGTCAACATATCCACCTCATGGGCTCGCATATCTTCCATCACACTAAATATTTCCTGCTTTTCTTCACCCAGACCAACCATCAACCCCGATTTAGTCAAAACATCAGGCTTGGAGATTTTAAAACGCTTTAATAAATTTAGAGACCATTGGTAATTTGCGCCCGGCCTAGACTGTCGATACAAACGAGGAACCGTTTCAAGATTATGATTAAAGACATCTGGTGGTGATAACAAAAGTTTCTCCAAGGCAACTTCCATACGACCTCGAAAATCAGGTGTAAGAATTTCCACTTGAATCCCCGGCACCGCCGCACGGATCTCCTCAATGCAGAACTTAAAGTGTTCTGCTCCACCATCGCGTAAATCATCACGATCTACTGAAGTGATAACCACATAGCGAAGGTTTAGCTCTGCAACTGCAGCAGCAAGCTGTTTAGGCTCATCGGCATCCAAAGCTTTAGGTTTACCGTGGCCAACATCACAAAAGGGGCAACGGCGTGTGCATATTTCGCCCATAATCATGAAGGTTGCCGTACCTTTTGAAAAGCACTCACCTAAATTTGGGCAAGAGGCTTCTTCACATACGCTTGACAAGCTACTTTTGCGCAACAGTTTTTTAATTCGGGAAACTTCAGCAGACACCGGCAATTTGCTTCGCAACCACGCTGGCTTTCTCGGAATTTCAGTAGTAGGTATCACTTTTACGGGAATTCGTTCTAGCTTTGCAGCATCGCGATGTTTTTCGCCCGCCTTGTGCCTTTCACTTCGTTTAACAGGTAATACAGATTCAGGTTTCATCATCGTTAACCTCAAAAAAAAGCCATGGTTAATTCACCATGGCTTTTAGTTCAGAACCAAGTGTTATTCGTAATCGCTCATTGGAGGACATGAACATACCAAATGCTTATCGCCATAAACATTATCGACTCTCCCTACAGGTGGCCAGTATTTTTGGCGCAACAGAGAATCGACGGGATAAGCCGCTAGCCCCTGGGAATAACAGTGTTGCCAATCATGACGCAGCATAGATGCAGCCGTATGGGGCGCATTCACCAATGGGTTGTCTTCCAAGCTGTATACGCCATCTTCAACCGCATGGATTTCCTCACGGATCTTAATCATGGCATCACAAAAACGATCAATTTCCCAAAGCGATTCACTTTCCGTCGGCTCAATCATTAAGGTTCCTGCAACTGGGAAAGACATCGTTGGCGCATGAAAACCATAGTCAATCAAGCGCTTAGCGACATCATCGACACTGATTCCAGAGCTTTCTTTAATTGGCCTTAAATCTACAATACATTCGTGAGCCACCAAGCCATTTCGGCCGGTATACAAGATCGGGTAGTGCTCGCTTAAGCGTTTGCTTAGATAGTTCGCATTTAGAATTGCCGCTTCAGTCGCTTGCTGCAGACCCGCTGCGCCCATCATGCGAATGTACATCCATGTGATGGGTAGAATACTCGCACTGCCCCATGGGGCGGCTGATACTGCCGCGCCTTTTGAGCTAGCAGACAGCACACGATGGCCTGGCAGGAAGGGCTCAAGATGTTCCTTGACCCCAATAGGACCAACACCAGGGCCACCGCCGCCATGTGGAATACAAAAAGTCTTATGTAGATTTAAATGGGAAACATCACCACCAAACTTACCCGGCTGACACAAGCCAACCATGGCATTCAAATTGGCACCATCTACATAAACCTGACCGCCATGTTGATGAACGATCTCGGCCACCTCAACAATACTTTCTTCAAACACTCCGTGGGTCGACGGGTACGTCACCATAATGGCAGCAAGATCTTGACTGTGGCGCGCGGCCTTTTCTCGTAAGTCGGCGACGTCAATATTACCTTGCTCATCACATTTCACGACAACCACTTTCATGCCACACATCTGTGCGGAAGCTGGATTGGTTCCATGTGCAGAACTTGGAATTAGGCATATATCACGCTGCCCTTCCCCACGACTTTCATGATAGGCACGCACCGCCAACAAGCCAGCATATTCACCTTGAGCACCTGAGTTAGGCTGCAGAGAAACGGCATCATAACCGGTAATCTCACACAGCATATCCTCAAGCTCACCGATCATTTGCAAATATCCCTCGGCCTGATCAAGCGGCACAAAGGGATGAACATTTGCAAATTCTGGCCAGCTAATGGGCAGCATTTCACTGCTAGCATTTAGCTTCATAGTACAAGAGCCCAACGGAATCATCGCTCTATCTAAAGCGATATCACGATCTGAAAGCTCGCGTAGATAACGTAGCATCTGCGTTTCGCTATGATATTGATTGAAAGCCTCTTGGCTTAACAATTTATCATTACGCAGGAGATTGCCGGGAATAATATAGGCTGTCTGAGCTTCAATTTCGTCAAAGCTTAATTCGTTATCTGGCTTAAAAATCTCCCAGAGTTTACTGACTTCAGATCGTGAGCTCAGCTCATCAAAAGAAAGGCCTAGGTGCTTGTCATCAACTAATCGTAAATTAATGCCTGCATCACGAGCACGATTAACAATCGCTTCGGTCTCTGCCCCGCTGTGAACGGTAAGCGTGTCAAACCAAGATTTGTTTTTTACCTCAAACCCTAGCTGACGAAGACCTTGTGCGAAAACACTACACAAGCTATGAACGCGTTCTGCTATTTTACGGAGGCCTGCAGGGCCATGATATACCGCATACATGCTGGCAATAACGGCTAACAGTACCTGAGCAGTACAAATATTGGAGGTCGCCTTTTCACGGCGGATATGCTGCTCGCGCGTTTGCAGCGCCAAACGATAAGCAGGCTCACCATTGCTGTCTACAGAATTACCCACTAGACGCCCCGGTAAAGAACGCTTAAATGATGCTCTAGTGGCCATATACGCCGCGTGCGGCCCACCAAAGCCAAGCGGCACGCCAAAACGCTGTGCAGAACCAATAACCACGTCCGCACCCAACTCACCTGGAGATTTTAGTAACAATAAACTTAAAGGGTCTGCTGCAAAAGCGACAAGACCTTTATTGTTATGGATAGTTTCAATAAGCGAGGAGTAATCCCTAAGCTCACCATCAGCCGCCGGGTATTGCAGCAAGACCCCGAAAACATCATCTTGGGATTCGGCTTGTAGTGGATCAGCAATGAGCAACTCAATATCAAGTGGCTCGGCTCTTGTTGCTAGAATATCGATGGTTTGAGGTAAGCACTGTGGGTCTACCAAGAAACGTCGAGATTTTGATTTTGACATACGTTGACACAGAGTCATCGCCTCTGCTGCCGCAGTCGCTTCATCTAGCAGGGAAGCATTGGCTATTTCCATCCCTGTCAATTCAGTGATCAAGGTTTGAAAATTGAACAGCGCTTCTAATCTTCCCTGAGAGATTTCTGGCTGATAAGGCGTATAGGCCGTATACCAAGCTGGATTTTCTAATAGATTTCGTAGGATTACAGTAGGTAGTCGACTATCGTAATAACCCTGGCCTATCAAGGAACGAAAACTTTGATTTTTGTCGGCAGTCGATTTCAATTCTTCCAGGGCCGCTGATTCGCTACACGCAGAGGCAAGCCCCGGTAATCCATTAGATCGAATGTTTTCAGGGACTACAGCCGAGATAAAGCTAGCCATAGAATCGTAACCAAGAT
>JAOXRT010000028.1 GCA_025800365.1 Cellvibrionaceae bacterium
GGAAACTCGGTCGATAGCTGCTTGGCAATGCGCAACATTCGTAGCTCTTGCTCTAAACTTAGCCCGTATCCCGATTTAACCTCTACAGTTGTGACCCCTTCTTCGAGTAGTGTTTGCAAACGCTGCGCTGCACCTTGGTAGAGTTCTTCATCAGTTGCCGCTCGCGTAGCCATTACGGTACTGGCAATACCTCCGCCCGCTTGGGCTATTTCCTGATAACTGCGCCCTTGTAGGCGCCATTCAAACTCCTGTGCCCTATTACCACCCCAGATAAGATGATTATGGCAGTCAATCAATGCTGGGCTTATAAACTGCCCTTGCCCATCAACCGTTAGTTCGGCCTCTGGCGCAGCACCCTGCCCCAGGCTGTGGATTTTGCCCTGATCAATGGCCAACCAGGCGTTTTCCAGTAAACCATAAGCAGCTGGCTGCTCTGGGTCCAAAGTTATGAGGTGAACGTTTTCTATCAGCTGATCCAGCATTTTCAGGCCTTTTATGCTTATTGGCCATTTAGGCCACTGCTTTTCTCGACATTATCGCTTGCCAAGATTGACAAGTTAATGGCATTCTAGTTGTATATACAACCATAGACAACCTTGATTGTTCCTAGCTGGCAGGGAATCCCCTAAGCAATGGAACAAACCAGGCAGGGAATAAATGGCGACACCACGCTTTGAAACCATAAAGGCACATATCGAAACCCAAATTAACCAAGGCGACTTGCGCCCTGGTGATCGGGTGCCCTCTGAAAATCAATTATGCGAGCAGTTCGATGTTAGCCGTATGACCGCTCGCCGTGCCCTGCAAGCCTTAACGGACGATGGTCTGCTCATTAGAACGCCCGGCCTAGGGAGCTTTGTTGCAGAACAAAGGCCGGTAGCTTCAATGATGGAAGTGCGCAATATCGCCGACGAGGTACAACAGCGTGGCCACCGCTACCGCGCCGAAATCCTACAAATGGAAAATTGCCCTGCCGATGAGCAGCAAGCTTGGTTATTAAATGTAAAACCTGGAACAGAGCTGTTCCATAGCTTGATCGTGCATTATGAAGACGATATTCCACTGCAATGGGAAGACCGCTTGGTGAATCCAAGTATGGCTCCTGAATACCTGCAGCAGGATTTTAGTCAGCGCACGCCCAATGCTTATTTAAGCCAAGTAGCCCCTTTAACCGAAGCTAGCCACAAAATTGAAGCCGTGCTGGTAGAAGCACAAATCGCCAGCGCTTTGGACATCGATCTAATGTCACCCTGCCTGCAGATTAGTCGTCGTACTTGGTCGGCTAAAGGCGTGGTGAGCTTAGCAACATTGATACACCCCGGTGACCGCTACTGTTTGGGCGGCCACGTAAAGCAATAATTTTTCTCTTGTTTGACACACAAGGCACAAAAACACAGTAAAGCGGGCCACAAGCCCAGTGATAAATAGGTGACTTATGACGACTGATACTCGCCACGATCCGAAGCGACTAATCAAAGCCGCGACCGGTACAGAAAAAACCGCCAAAAGCTGGTTAACTGAAGCAGCACTGCGCATGCTGATGAATAATCTTGACCCTGAGGTTGCTGAGCACCCGGCCAATTTAGTGGTCTACGGCGGAATCGGCCGCGCCGCTCGCGATTGGGCCTGCTATGACAAGATTGTGGAAGTTCTTACCAATCTTGAAGACGATGAGTCACTGCTGGTTCAAAGTGGTAAGCCTGTTGGTGTATTCAAAACCCACGCCGATGCGCCACGTGTTTTGATCGCCAACTCAAACCTAGTGCCACATTGGGGAAACTGGGAACACTTTAACGAGCTCGATAAAAAAGGTCTGATGATGTACGGCCAAATGACCGCCGGCTCTTGGATCTACATTGGCTCCCAAGGCATTGTTCAAGGTACTTATGAAACCTTCGGCGCAGTGGCCCGTCAACATTTCGATGGCGATGCCAGCGGCAAATGGGTATTAACCGGTGGCCTTGGTGGCATGGGTGGCGCTCAGCCATTGGCGGCAACCATGGCAGGTTTTTCAATGATCGCGGTTGAGTGCGATGAAAGCCGCATCGATTTCCGTTTATCGAATCGCTACTTGGATAAAAAGGCACAAAGCCTAGATGAAGCCTTGGCGATGATTGAAGAAGCCAAACAGGAAGGCAAAGCCATCTCTATCGGTTTACTGGGTAATGCCGCCGATATATTCCCTGAATTGGTTGAGCGCAATATCATCCCAGATGTGGTAACTGATCAAACCAGTGCCCACGATCCACTTAACGGTTATTTGCCGCAAAACTGGAGCATGGAAAAAGCCGCCGAAATGCGCTTAAAAGATGAAGCGGCCGTTGTACAAGCGGCGAAAGAATCTATGGCGGTGCAGGTGCAAGCCATGTTGACATTGCAAGAGCGCGGCGCAGCCACTTTAGATTACGGTAATAATATCCGTCAAATGGCCAAGGAAGTGGGTGTTGAAAATGCCTTTGATTTCCCAGGCTTCGTACCAGCATATATCCGTCCACTTTTCTGTGAAGGTATTGGACCTTTCCGCTGGGCCGCCTTAAGTGGTGATCCAGAAGATATTTACAAAACCGACACCAAAGTAAAAGAGCTGATTCCAGATGATGCCCATTTGCACAACTGGTTGGATATGGCCCGTGAACGAATAGAGTTTCAAGGATTACCCGCTCGTATCTGCTGGGTTGGCTTGAAAGATCGCGCTCGTTTGGCCAAGGCTTTTAACGAAATGGTTAAAAATGGTGAGCTTAAAGCACCTATCGTTATCGGTCGCGACCACTTGGATTCTGGCTCGGTAGCCTCACCTAATCGTGAAACCGAAAGCATGAAAGATGGCTCTGACGCCGTCTCCGATTGGCCTTTATTGAACGCTTTATTGAGTACCGCCGGTGGCGCCACTTGGGTGAGCCTGCATCACGGTGGCGGCGTTGGCATGGGCTTTAGTCAGCATGCGGGCGTGGTGATTGTTGCAGATGGAACAGACGCTGCAGAACAACGTTTAGGACGAGTATTGTGGAATGACCCAGCTACCGGCGTCATGCGTCATGCCGATGCGGGATACGATATCGCGATTAACTGCGCCAAAGAAAATGGCTTGAATCTTCCAATGCTAGACCAATAAGGGACAAACCAATGCAAGTATTAAACATTGTTCCGGGTCAGTTGAACTTGGCCCAATTAAAACAACTGGATCTAGCGCCTCATAAAATTGAGTTGGATCCTAGCTGCTTTGAAGCTATTCATAAATCGGCCGCTACCGTAGCCAAGGTGATCGAAGAAGATCGCGTCGTTTACGGTATTAATACCGGCTTCGGTCTATTAGCCAACACCCGCATCGATGCCTCTGAATTAGAAGTACTGCAAAAAAGTATCGTACTTTCTCACGCTGCAGGCATTGGCGAGTTTATGAGCGAAGCAACGGTTCGCTTGCTAATGGTATTAAAGATTAATTCCTTGGCTCGCGGCTTTTCTGGTATTCGCTTAGAAGTGATTCAAGCACTGGTGACATTGCTCAATAAAGAAATTTACCCATGTATCCCAGTAAAAGGCTCTGTGGGCGCCAGCGGCGACCTAGCGCCACTTGCCCATATGAGCTGTGTATTACTTGGTGAAGGTGAAGCTCTCTATGAAGGCCAAGTTATCTCTTCAAAGGTCGCACTTGAGCTTGCCGGTTTGGAGCCTTTAACGCTTGCGCCAAAAGAAGGTTTGGCCCTGCTTAATGGCACCCAGGCCTCTACTGCATTAGCACTGCAAGGTTTATTCGCCGCCGAAAATATGTTGGCTGCTGGCACCGTTATCGGTGCACTTTGTGTTGATGCCGCTCAGGGCTCACGCTCTCCATTCGATCACCGCATCCACGAAGTACGTGGTCATCAGACGCAAATCGATATGGCTCAAGCTTATCGTACATTGCTAGATCACTCTGAGATTGAAGAGAGCCACGAGAATTGCGAGAAGGTACAAGATCCGTACTCGCTGCGCTGCCAGCCCCAAGTGATGGGAGCCTGCTTACAGCAAATTCGTAACTCAGCCGATATTATTCTGACCGAATGTAATGCAGTTTCCGACAATCCTTTGGTATTCCAAGCGGAAGACGACATTATTTCAGGCGGCAACTTCCACGCTGAACCGATCGCCATGGCTGCTGATAACTTAGCCATCGCTATTGCTGAAATCGGGGCTTTATCTGAGCGCCGCATGGCCCTATTGATTGATTCAAAGCTCAGCGGCTTGCCACCTTTCTTGGTGAATAATGGCGGTGTTAACTCCGGTTTTATGATCGCCCAGGTAACTTCCGCAGCCCTAGCCAGTGAAAACAAAACCCTGGCTCACCCAGCTTCTGTGGACAGCTTACCCACCTCAGCAAACCAGGAAGACCATGTATCCATGGCCACCTTTGCGGCAAGGCGCTTACAAGATATGTCTGAAAACTGCTGCGGCATTCTAGCAGTAGAATTTTTGGCGGCCTGTCAGGGTTTGGACTTCCGTGCACCGCTGAAAAGCTCTAAAACCTTAGAGCAAGCTAAAACCGAATTGCGTGCCCTAGTGCCTTTCTACGACAAAGACCGTTATTTCGCCCCTGATATTGAACAAGCCGCCGAGCTGATCAATTCCGGAAAGCTAATGAATTTTGTCGACACGAATATTCGCATTAGCCACTGATTTTGCGCTTTAGCGCAGCCCTGCCGAGAACCAGGCCCTTTGGGCCTGGTTTTTTTATAGCTCCACTTAGCGTTAACAGTCATTTGTGTGAAATTGCTTCAGCTTTAGTTACAGGAGATACCCAGCTCTCCATAGTTATGCTTTAATCTGTGTTTTACCCCTAGTCATCACAAGGAATGTTCAATGCGCTACTTGCTCTTAGCTCTGATCTCACTCACATTTTCGATACAAGATTCTTGGGCCGAAACCAATCAAAATACTCAACAAGAGCAAGGATTTAAAGCGGCTAAGCGTATCAGTGATTCAACACCTATGTATCCCAAACAAGATCTCTATGCTGGTTATGAAGGCTGGGTGGTTCTAAGCATCATCGTGGATAAACAAGGCAATGTTAAAGAACCTCTGGTTCTAGGCTCCTCTGGCCGTAAAAATTTCGAAGATAATGCCAAACTAGCTGCGATGAAGTTTAAGTATGAGCCAGCATCATTGAATGGAGAGCCTGTTGAAAGTGCAATCAACAGGGTGATGATCAGCTTTTCAATCGTAAAAGATAAGGTTGGGGCCAACTCGCTCTTTATTAAGCACTACCAGAGGTTAGAGAAAAACATAGCGCGCGCAAAGCTGGCTAGAATGGACACTAAAATAGAGAAACTAGAAAGAGCTTACACCCGAAATCGCTATGAGCAAGCATGGATAAATATCCTAAAGGCCAGTTACTACAACAAGACAAAAGATCACAAACCTTATTTACAAGCTCTTACCAAGGCCGCGGGTTTTAGTAGAAACACTCTGCCTAGCGATGTACATGCAAACAATCTAATCAATCTATATAACGCTCAGATAAAGGCTGGAAAGATTAAAGGCGCCCTTAAGACTGTAGAGAGAGCCGAGCAAATAAAGAGCGAGCAAGCACGCTTGAAAAAGATTATCGATCACAAAAGCAAAATGCTAGCGCAAGTGTCCACTATTCCAACCTTAAAGGCCTATGGCAGCATCACAGCCCCGGACAAACCTTGGACACATCAGCTGTTGAGAAATACCGTTGATATCAAAGTAAACAAAGGGCAAGTCGATCAAATAGAGCTTCGTTGCCGAAATGGACTACAAAAGTTTGACGCTATCGAGGCCTCTCAGCATATTGATATTCCAAAGGATTGGAAAGATTGCATCGTTTTTATAAGCAGCGAAAAAGAAAGCGAATTTGAAATCGCTGAATCTCTTCAATAAAAAAATATTATGTACGCTACCTTCTTCATGAAAAGCTTTTTCAGAAGGTAGCTTTAGTGCGGCGGCGATCAATATGCAGACGGGCAGTAACTATCAAATGAGCAGTGTCTGAACATTCTTAGAAAAGAGCTGCCCGTCGCCAGAAGCCTTAAATTAGACAAAAACTCCGATTTTAATCTCTCAAAAGCTATGCTTAAATTGGCCTTCACTTTGACAAGGAGGGTTATATGCGAACAATATTTGGTCTATGTTGTTTCTTTCTATTTGCATCCATCTCATATTCTGAGCAACCTCAGGAAGCACCCCAACGAATTTCGGACTATCGCTTTGAGCGAGCAAAGCTTATCACTAAGTCAATGCCGCAATATCCTCGCTCTGAACTAGGAAAAGGGATTGAAGGTTGGGCGGTATTCAGTGTTGTTGTCGATAAGAAGGGCAATGTTGTGGAGCCTATACTGGTAGATTCTTCCGGTCGAAGGAACTTTGAAATCAAAGCTAAAAGAGCCGTTAAGAAGTTCAAATATCAGCCCGCAACACTCAATGGCGAAGCAATAGAAAGTAGCGATAATAAGGTATATATATCTTTTTCAATTGCTTGGGACAAGCCAGGGGCCAATAAAGGCTTTGCTAGTCGCTTTCGCACGATCAGAGATCAAATACTAGAAGGTAATATAAATGGAGCCGAGGAAAAAATAGCCAAACTGGCTAGTGACTATACTCGCAATCGCTATGAGCAGGCTTGGCTTCAGGTATTAAAATCCAGTTATTACAATGCTATTAATGACAAACAAAAGTACATCAAAGCACTCAAAAAAGCGGTAGCCTATAGCTCTGAACACCTACCTTCAGAAATCTATGCAAGCAATATTGTCAATTTGTACAATGCCCAAATTGAACAGGGAAAAATCAAAGAAGCTATCGCGACCGCCGATAAAGCAAAGGCATTTGTTTCTAAGGTCCCTAAGCTAGCGAAAATAGTCGAACATAAAACTGAGGTGATATCTAAACTTGATTCAATACCACTGTTCCACAGCAGCGGGCACATTGAAGACGGCAAGCGCCAATGGAGCCATAGCTTATTGCGAAAAACCATGGGTATAGAAGTAACAAAAGGTAAGCTTGAGCAAATAGAATTTCGCTGTGCCAACAAAATCCGACGCTTTGAAATCAACAAAAATAATCAAAGCTGGAAGATTCCAGATAGTTGGGAGGACTGTACGGTATTCATCAGTGGCGAAACCGATAGCGAGTTTGAGTTGTTTGAACAATTAAGCGAAACCTAAGAGCAATCTGCCAGCTCGATAAAATACTGCGGGGGATTATTTGCCCCCGTAGCTCTTCTATACCTTACGTAGCAACTGTGTTCATCAGGAGCTTGCCCAGAAATTGAGTCATGCCAGATATAAAGGGAATTGTTTCTAGTTCGGCTTTGCCAAACACTGGAATCTAAAGCTAGTAATGTCTGCATTCCCGTCAAATTAGGGTAGAGGTGGTTCATCCTTACAGTTAAACCCGAGATAGATAGGTTGCGCCCTGTACCTCCTCTTAAGTCCGTTACGATAGCCACCTTATTCGCTAAATTTGCTTGCGCCTCTATCTGGGCTTTTAAGTTTTGCATGGTCCCGCTTAATGCTGCTGACTGTAAGTTTACGAACTTAGGTAGGCTAATCGCGGTAATGACACCCAAAATAACGATTACGGCAACCAACTCGATAAGCGTAAAGCCTTTGATCTTTGACACAGCAAATAGCGCCCGATAATTAACGATGAATATTTTCAGTGTAGAACAAACACAGGATTAGCAAATCACTCGCTCTTCCAAATTCACTTTGCACCCTAAGACCCTTAGCCCAAGCTATTCACAACGCCCCCCTAAAACCCAGATTCTTCGAGAAGTGGCTAAAAATTCACCATATAAATTCAAGTAATATAGGGCATTAAGTCATTGCCATATTATTGAACATGCAATCATTCAGCACCCAAGGTATGATTAGCTATTACTAACTTATCTCGTATTCTCAGCACAGAAAGGATTGCTTGTGAAGGATATTTCTGGAACTGAACATGCTCACATTAGCTGTCGGAATTCACGTGGAAAAATCGCCTATGTGCGAGATATTCTAGGTGAAGACAAGCTCCCTGAGCTCTTTGCAGACATACTGAACCCAGATACTTTAGTTTCTGATCAATACAGCTATATGGGTAAAGCTCTAGATGTGGAGTATTTTCTAGATGTTAACAACTGGTATAGCAATGAGATTAACTTAAAATTCTTCGCCAACCTGAGCGCAATGGGCGTTGATGCCTACCATACCGGGCAGTACACCATTAGCCATGCCAAGGAAACCTTCAATACCGCCATCCTTGCTTATATGCGCTTATTAAGCCCTAAGGGAATCATCCAAAAGGCAAATCAAGTCAACGGTATTTACAATAGAACCAAAACGGTGGTCGCCAACCATATTTCCGATGACAGTGCCAAATTAACACTGCGTTACCACCCTGGCTGCGAGCATAACGAGCAGGTTACCCGCCAGAATATTGGGGTTTATTCTGCAATCTTGGCACACTCTGGATTTCAGGTTGTTGATTATGGTGCTCAAGAATTTAAATCCCCTGACGCGAGAACCGAAGTTTGGTTTAAATGGGAAAAAGAGAGTCGCTGGAAACGATTATGGTGGCTAGCTGGAAAAGTCTGCACCCGCCCTTTTGCTCACTATATGCAATCCTCAGATGTCATCAAGAGCTACCATGGAGATCTAGCGAAAAGCTTTGAACAGGAAATCATCGAGAAAGAAAAGCAACGTCAGCTCAGTGAAGACTATTATCAGCAGCTACTCGAAGAACAAGCCCAGCGCGAAGCCAAGTTAAATTTATTGGTAGAGCAAAAAACCAATGAGTTGCAAAACCTATTACAGGAAAAACAACGTCTATTCGAAAATATTTCTCATGAGCTAAAGACCCCGCTCAGCTTAGTGTTAGGGCCCTTAGAGTTGTTGAGCCAAGAGAATCTCAACAATCAGCAAATGCAACTGCTAGCCCAAGCCCAAAGCAACTCTGAAAGATTGCAAGCTTTGGTAGAACAGGTTTTAAACCTAGCAGAGATTAAGCTAGTTAAAGCTCAAGAAGTTGTTATCGATTTACCACAGCAAGTGAATACCATTGCAGCGGGCTTTACTGCCCTATTGGATCAGAAACAAATACAGTACAAGGTGCACAACAACATTCAAGGAAGAGCAAAGATCAAGTTATTCGATCAAGCCTTGGAGACTATGTTTGGAAACCTCTTAAGTAATGCCATTAAATACAGCGCCCCAGAAAAAACAATATCCGTTTTCCTTGAAGAGAATGACGACTGCTATTCCATTAAAGTAGAAGATGAAAACCCTATTATCTCGCCTGATCTAGAATCTAAGCTGTTCGAGCGATTTACTCGCGGCGAAAGCCAGGAAGAAGGCCACGGCTTGGGCTTAGCTATTGTAAAAGAGTGCTGCGACGAAATTGGCGCTAAGATATCACTACACACCAGTGAAAAAGGCAATTGTTTTACCCTCGAACTGCCTTTAATCGAAGCAAAACTAGATAACACCATAAACGAAGATACGCCAAACCTCACTTCTGCAGTTTCCCCCTCTACAACGGGGAGCACTGAAAAAGCTCAGTTGTTACTCGTAGAAGACAATACTGAATTGGCCGACTTCTTGATGCAGGCGCTAGGAAAAGAGTTTGCCATCAAACACTGCTTGGATGGCAAAGCCGCGCTGGAACTTCTAAACCATGATGATGACAGCAATATTGAGCTCATTGTATCGGATGTTATGATGCCCAATATTGATGGCCTTGAGCTATGCCATACACTGAAAAATGACCTGCGCTTTGCCCACATTCCGTTGATCCTACTCAGTGCGAAAAGTGATAATCAGAGCCGCCGCCTAGGAATCCAAGCACAAGCGGATGATTATATTGGCAAACCATTCAGTGTAGAGTTATTGCTACAAAAATTACGAAACTGGAAGAATACCCATCGCGCGGCACAGGAGCGATTTAAGGCATCCCTACTTCCTAGCGCACTGAAAAACAAAGAGAGCCAAGCGGAACACGAGTTTTTACAACGCTTTCGTCAAACCCTCAGCGAGCTCTATACCGACAATGAAGTGCGCAGCCCACAATTGGCCAAACATATGGGTGTTTCCGAACGCCAATTAAGCCGCAGACTCCAATCCCTTGCTGGAGCAGGCCCGGCCGAATTGTTACGGAATTACCGTTTAGAGATCGCTAAACAGCTGCTTAAAGTCGGTGCCAACACCAAAACAGCTTGTTTTGAATGTGGCTTCAACTCGATGAGCCACTTTAGCCAACTCTTTAAAAGCCATTTCGGAATTCCTCCCTCCAAGGTCGAAAAAGAGCAAGACAGTGAGAAACTTTCGGAAGCAGAAACTTGTTGAGCTCACAGTCTAAATTACCAGCTAGAGGCAGATTTGCCTCTCTTATTGTCACCCAGGCTTTCCTATAATGCTCAGAAGCAATACCTGCTAAACAACAGCTAATAAATAACACCCGATAAACAACAAGCCCTAAACAACAATAAACACTAGAGCGGCACTATGAGTCAGTTTTATACCTTATACGGCGCACCAGCGTCTCTATACACTGGTAAAGTTCGAGCCTATTTGAACTACAAAAATATCCCCTATCAAGAGCAAATCTCCTCCATGGGGGTATATAAAAAGATCATCCTGCCAAAAACGGGCGTGGCTATGATACCGGTCGTAAAAAGTCCCGAGGAAGAATATTGGCAGGACAGCAGTGTTATATTAGATAAGCTAGAACAGCGGTTCCCCAGCAAGCCCATATTACCCGAAACTCCAAAGCAGAGAGTGCTGGCTTTATTGTTCGAAATCTATGGTGATGAATGGCTGAGGCTTCCTGCCATGCATTATCGCTGGAACTTCCCCGAGCAGAATCTAGAGTTTATCAAATCAGAGTTTGGGGCCAGCGTGGCACCAAGCATGCCTAAATTTATACAGCGTTGGCTAGGCAAGAAAGTCGTCAATAAATTCTCAGGCTATGTCGAGCCCCTTGGCATCACCCAAGACAATATCAGCGCCATAGAATCTTGGTATGAGGAGTTTCTATCCCAGCTCAACGAACTATTTAGTCAACAAGATTTCCTATTAGGCAGCGCCCCATCGATTGGCGATTTCGGCTTGATGGGGCCACTCTATGCGCACCTCTATAGAGACCCCTACCCTGGGCAGTTGATGAAAGAAAAAGCCCCCAATGTTGCCAAATGGGTTGAGCGCATGAATAACTCTAAGGATATTAACGGCGAGTTTTTACCCAATGATGAGATTCCCGAAGCGTTAGAGCCTATATTAAATCGCTTGTTTTCAGAGTTTTGGCCTTCGCTTCTCAATAGCTGCAAGAACATTGAGGAATGGGCAAAAGATCAAGTTCCCGGGAGCCGCCTGCCGCGAATGCTGGGTATGCAAGAATTTCATATCGGCAATGCCACTGCCCAGCAGATGAGCCTAAGCTATGGCCAATGGATGCTTCAGCGAGTGCTAGGCCATTATCACGATCTAGATGAAACGGCTAAATCTGCAACCCGCCAATACTATAGTTCTTTTAACAATGGCCAAGACCCATTCGATATCACTTTACAGGCTAAGGTTAAATTTGAGCGTAATCGCCTTGTTTTAGCTTGATGGCTGAAATTGAAAAGGTTTAAGGCCTAAATAATAAAGCCGAGATATTCTAAATTGCTAGAATAATGCCTGAGAGCTTAGGCCCTTTGGGCTGCTCACGGATGAGCGGCTCTCACTTTCTCTGCACCTTAACTCGACAGGGGTCACTCACTTCTTCCTCTCTCATTCCTGATTCAGGTTCAGAATTTTGGCTTCGCTCTACCCGCCTTAATTTGACCGCGTTTATTTTTGCTGTCCATCCGGCGCGCCTTAGCCGCGCGGCTTGGTTTGGTGGCGATACGCTTTTTTTGCGTATAAGCAACAGACTGAATCAGCTCGCGAAGCCGCTCCAAGGCCGCCTCACGATTCTTATCTTGGCTGCGAAATTGCTGAGCTTTAATCACCACTACACCTTCTTTGCTGATGCGCTGGTCTTTAAGCGCCAATAAGCGCTCGCGATAGAAATCAGGCAAGCTGGAGCGGTGAATATCAAACCTTAAATGAATAGCCGTGGAGACCTTATTGACGTTTTGGCCACCGCTGCCTTGGCTGCGAATGGCTTTGAGCTCAATTTCATCATCCGCCAGTGCAACATTATTGGAAATTCGTAACATAAGGCTCCTTTTTAGAGCCTTATCTGAGACAGTGTAAAGCCTTTAAGCAATGGCATCACCCACTCGCACCACCTTCATCGTATTAGTGCCGCCATGAACATTGATGTAGTCACCTTTAGACAAGATAACCAAGTCACCCAGCTCAACCACTCCTCGGCGCTGCAGTTCATTGATCACGCTTTGATTCATTTCCTCAGGCGGAACAATCAATGTGTTAAAGGTTACCGGAACAACCCCTCTAAACATGGCCATTCTATTTTCCGCATCTTGCTGCGCAGTAAAGGCAAAAATCGGCAAGCTGGAGCTGATACGGGACATCCACAATGGCGTCTTGCCCGTTTCCGTTAGGCTTATAATCGCTTTTACGCCTTCAAGGTGGTTTGCGGTGTACATAACCGCCATTGCAATAGACTCATCAACCGCATCAAACTGCTGGTGCAAGCGGTGCTGAGATTGCTGAATCTCTGGGCTGCGCTCTGCACCAATAATAATGCGAGCCATTGCCTCTACAGTTTCTACCGGAAACTGCCCTGCGGCCGTTTCACCAGAAAGCATAACGGCATCAGTGCCATCCAATACCGCATTGGCCACGTCGAAAACTTCTGCGCGAGTTGGCAACTGGCTATCAATCATAGACTCCATCATCTGAGTGGCCGTAATCACCAAGCGATTGGCCTTGCGAGCGCGGCTAATCATGTCCTTTTGGACGCCAATCAGCTCGGCATCACCGATCTCTACCCCGAGATCTCCGCGGGCTACCATGACACATTCAGATGCTTCGATAATGCCATCCAATACAGCTTTATCAGAAACCGCCTCGGCACGCTCTACCTTAGCCACTAGGCTAGACTCACCACCTGCCTCTTCCATTAGTGCTCTGGCTAAATTCATATCTTCAGCGCTGCGTACAAAAGAAACAGCCAAGTAGTCGGCCTTGATTTCGGCCGCCAGTTTAATATCCGCTCTATCTTTATCGGTTAGTGCCTCGGCAGATAAGCCACCACCCTCACGGTTGATCCCTTTGTTATTGGATAGCTTTCCGGCAACAACCGTTTTCGTCTCAATGCGACTGCCGTTAACTGCGGTGACTTCCAAAACTACGCGACCATCATCTAACAATAGACGATCACCCGCGCTTACATCCTTAGGCAATTCAGCGTAATCAATACCGACTTCTTGTTGATTACCGGCTTCGCGCTCCAAGCTGGCATCCAAAGCGAAGCTATCACCCAATGCTAATTCAATTGGGCCATCGGCAAATCGAGCGATACGAATCTTAGGGCCTTGTAAGTCACCAAGAATGGCCACGGTTCGATGTAAGCGGCGCGCAATTTTTCTAACTTGCTGAGCGCGTTGACGGTGATCATCATGACTACCATGGGAGAAATTCATGCGCACCACATTAACGCCAGCTTTAATCACTTTCTCTAGTACACCAGGGGCGTCAGTAGATGGTCCTAAAGTGGCTACGATTTTGGTACGGCGAATGGTACTCACAAATAACTCCAATTAAGTCAATGGTTTCGGGTTTAAAACAGACACTATACCAGCTTTAAATGACAGTGATATAAATGCGCTAAGAAGTAGGCGACGTTTTAGCCAAAGTAGTTAGGTATAGTAGCTAAGTGCTGTCGCTAGCATTAAAGAAATTAATGGGCTTGAACCTTTTCAGCGCCACAACGCTCACAGCGATAGCGGGTAACCAACCTACCCTGCTTAACGTCAAATTGCTTTGCTGAGCAGATTTTCCATTTGTGGAAGCCGCTGCGACACAAGCTTTTGCCCTTGTGTTTTTCAGCAGCGGTTTTTCGTTTAAATGGCAGAACCTCG
Source organism: Cellvibrionaceae bacterium (assembly GCA_025800365.1). GTDB lineage: Bacteria > Pseudomonadota > Gammaproteobacteria > Pseudomonadales > Cellvibrionaceae > Pseudoteredinibacter. Next base: position 14,012 of record JAOXRT010000028.1, read on the forward strand.
CCCATAAGAAGAATTAAACCACCTTGATATGCCAAGGCTCATAGCGAACCCCTAGGCGGTTATCAGTGGTATAGCGAATTTGCACATAGCCTAAATCTTCCATGGTTTTGAACTCACGGGTTTGTGCAAACTGATCAGTGAAGTTTTTAGCGCCCCAACCAATACGACCCACATCAAAATCACCGATACCATGGAAAGAGTGGCCAGGAGGAGCCAATGAACGGGAAGCCTTAGAAAGGTTAAACTCTGATTCGACAGCTTTATTAAGGAACAGCATCATCTGCTTAACGTTACTGCGAATACCAGAAGTTAGAATGATATTCTTACCAACATCTTTTTTAAGCTTGTTGTAGTAATTTAAAGAATCACCTGCGAATAGGTAGTGCCCCGAATACGGCACCTTCACGATATCTTTTTTAGCAATACGGTCAGTCAAACTTCCCGAAACCTTTTCTCCGAAAAAGCCGTACTCGCTAGCCTGGGTTTCGAAGATCATCTCCATAAAGGCAAGTTCTTCATCGGTGAAGCGGCCAATTTTGCTGTACTTACGCCCAAAGCGAATGGCTTCGTCAAAGCCCAGCACATTGAAATTACCGTGCCCTACGATTTTTTGGGTACGCCCCAACCGTAAGGCTACGGAAAGTAGAATGCGGCGCTGATCTTTCGGTAGGTAAACATCATCGTGAAATTCATTTTCGAAGAATCTCACCTTATCAAGGTTTGCTTCGCCTTTTGCGTTAGGGTCTACAATGACGACCTGCTCGCGATCTTGAGAAACAATTTGCTGAGCTTGTTCAGGCTCCACTGCTTTGCTGACATCACTGGCAGGCGCAGCGGGAAATTTTTCGCGGATAACTGTACCGCTAAGCGAATTACTATCAAACAACTCGCCATTATCCACTGGGCTTTGGGGGGCTAACTGAATGTTTGGCTGCTTGGGCTCAACGCTCGCCTCTAAAACTTCGGCTTGGGAAGCATCACGAGCAGCAGAGGAGATCGTATCTGCCGGGTGCGGCATTACAAATTCTGCATCGCTGGGTGGATCCAGGGGGATAGGGTCAATATCACCTAGTTCGGCTTGCACTGGTGCATCATCTACGGCCTCTTTGGCCAAAGATTGCAATAAATATGAGCCCGTCCCGGTAACACCTGCACCAGCGACAAAGCCCACTAATAAATCCCGTCGTTTCACTTTCTATTCCCCGAAAAACTGCTTGTTCCCAGTTTCAAACTGAGCTAAACCACAGCCCTAATTTCCTAGAGTGGGTTATCTATAACCCGCGACCTGTTTAACAGGCTCTTTATTTATTTGTCGGTCATTGTCTGGCTATTGTAGCCTGCCAGGCGACTGATTGTCAGCCAATGCCAAGCCTTTGCGCCTATATTACCGACACCTAATAACAATAATAGTAGAGCATTTGAAAAAACGTCCAGTTTTTGACTCGTTGAACGCAAAAAAATAACAAAGCACCTCAACAATATTTGCTAACTATATGATGAGTAAGCACTTTTGTGTAGGACTGTATAGTTTTAAGGGATTGAAAAAGCTGATTTTTCTGGAATAAAAGCCCAGCAGATACCTTTTTGGCGCGCAATAATTCTTTATTGGGATGGGGCAAAGCCGGATGACTGACCAAAAAGTGTACAGCGATTAAAAAGAATCGTCGCGGGCCTGCCAAATGGCAAGCCGCCATTTGAGAGAATTATGTTCTTGGTAAGGTTACACCGCGCTGGCCCTGATATTTGCCACCTCGGTCTTTATAGGAGGTTTCGCAAATCTCATCAGATTCAAAGAACAGCATCTGAGCAACACCTTCATTGGCATAAATTTTTGCAGGTAAAGGGGTAGTATTGGAAAACTCCAATGTCACGTGGCCTTCCCACTCAGGCTCAAGCGGAGTTACGTTCACGATAATCCCACAACGAGCGTAGGTGGATTTACCCAAGCAAACAGTCAAAACATTCCGGGGAATACGGAAGTATTCAACAGTACGTGCCAATGCGAATGAGTTTGGCGGGATCACACACACGTCGCTTTTGATATCCACAAAGCTGTTTTCATCGAAGTTCTTTGGATCCACGATGGTTGAGTGAACATTGGTGAAGATTTTGAACTCATCGGCACAGCGCACATCATAGCCGTAGCTTGAGGTTCCATAGGAAACCAAACGCTGGCCCTGGCTGTCATAGCGCACTTGCTCGCGCTCAAAAGGTTCAATCATGCCGTGCTCTTCGGCCATACGGCACATCCATTTGTCAGACTTAATGGACATAAACAGCCTCTATCCTATTTCTTGATTAACTCGTTAACTGATGTTTGCCCTGAAGCAGGACAGAAAGTGGGCCGAATCATATAGTGTTTTCAACGATGGGAAAAGCGCACCTTATAATCCCGAGTTCCCGCGAGAGTGTTATAGATACGCATGCCCCCAACACTAGTCGTTACTAAACACCAGCTCGGGTCCAGCTTGATCGGCCTCTGACTGTAAATATAACTGGGCCGCTAGTTTACTGGCCGCCTCCGCGTAAGCCATCGACAGAGCGGAGCTAGGTGACTTCACCACCGTCGGCATACCGCCATCTAAATCCTCGCGCAACTGCTTGTCGATGGGCAGCTGCGCCAAAACTTCAATACCGTATTGCTGGGCAATGCGTTCGCCGCCGCCTTCACCAAAAATCGCCTCTTGGTGGCCACACTGACTGCAAATATGATGACTCATATTCTCCAACACCCCCAAAATAGGCACATTAACCTTATTGAACATTTCGATGCCCTTCAAAGCGTCTATCAAGGCTATATCTTGCGGAGTAGTCACGATAAGAGCGCCACTTAGGGGCACCTTCTGAGATAGAGTTAGCTGGATATCGCCCGTGCCAGGGGGCATATCGATCAATAGATAATCCAATTGCGGCCATGCGGTTTGTAAAAGCAGTTGCTGTAGTGCTCCAGCCGCCATAGGGCCACGCCAAACCATAGGTGTTTTATCGGTGACCAGGTTGGCCATCGATATCACCGCCAAACCATAGGCTTCTAGAGGGTACATTTGCTTCTCCCCCTTTACTCTTGGGCGCTGCCCATCTAAGCCCAACATATGGCTTTGGCTAGGTCCGTAAATATCCGCATCCAAAATGCCTACCTTCGCGCCTGATGCTGCTAGGGCTAAAGCCAAGTTTACTGTGGTGCTGGATTTGCCCACCCCTCCTTTACCAGAAGCTACCGCAATCACATTCGCTATATTTTCTAGGCCTGGGATGTCAGCTGGCATACTACGAGGGGCTCTCCAGCTTATGTCGACCTCAAGGCTATTGAGCGGCCAAGGTTGCTCTTGAGTTAATTGCATAAATGCCTGCTGTAATTGTTGCTCAACAGACCAACGATAAGTATCTATAGGGTATGGAAACTCAAGTTTAAGCTGCAAGGCCTCCCCTTCAACAACGGCCTGCTTTAGGCAATCTAAGCGATTGAGCTCTCGATGCAGTAACGGGTCTAATACTCGGTTTAATAGCTCGTCGCACAAAGGCTGGATGTCTTGGCTCATAGTGACTCTCTTGAATACATTAACTGCCCACATAATGGGGACGCTTTGCGCAAATGACAACGTTTCAAGGGTGATTTTTAGCGCTAAAACTAGACGCAATGGAATCACCAGTGCCAAATGGAACGCTTATATTTCAAACAACACTAAGCCGGCAATACCCCTTCCAACAGCACTAAATTAAACGCAGCAAAGACTAAGCTTATGCCTAAATAAAAGGGTTTTAAGAGTATTTAGCGATAGTTTTCAATGCTATAATCCGCGGGTTTTGCCGCCTGATGGCTAGCTAATTAAGACATATTGCATTTGATCCACTATTTCTGGACAGATGAGTGAAGCTTAGAACAAAGCAAATTGGGCACAGCATTTGGCACATGCCACCGAATTAATGAGATTGAACAGCCCCATCGGGGCATTTTAGAGAGCGAGTTTCCATCAATGAGTCAGCGCCGAAAAATTTTGGTCACCAGCGCACTTCCCTACGCCAACGGCCCAATTCACCTTGGCCATTTAGTCGAGTACATCCAAACCGACATCTGGGTGCGCTTCCAAAAGCTCCGTGGCCATGACTGCCACTATGTCTGTGCCGATGACGCTCACGGCACGGCCATCATGTTAAAAGCCGAGCAGTTAGGTATTACTGCCGAAGAGCAAATTGCCAACGTAAAGGCCGATCACGAAAAAGATTTTGCCGGTTTCCATATTGGTTTTGATAACTACGGTTCTACCCATAGTGAAGAAAACCGTCAGTATTCAGAGATGATCTACCAGCGCTTGCAGGAAAATGGTCATATCGCCAGCCGTACTATTACCCAGGCTTACGATCCAGAAAAAGAATTGTTTTTGGCCGATCGCTACATCAAGGGTACCTGCCCTAAATGTAAAGCCGAAGATCAATACGGTGATAACTGCGAAGTATGCTCCGCGACTTATTCACCAACAGAGTTAATTAACCCTAAGTCGGCCATCTCTGGCGCAACACCGATTGCCAAAGATTCAGAGCATTTCTTTTTTAAGCTGCCTGAGTTTAGCGATTTTCTAAAAGAGTGGACCCGCAGTGGCACCTTGCAAAATGAAGTTGCCAACAAACTTGCCGAGTGGCTAGATGCTGGATTACAGGAGTGGGATATTTCCCGCGATGCGCCTTATTTTGGTTTTGAGATTCCAGGTCAAAAAGGCAAGTACTTCTACGTTTGGCTGGATGCTCCGATTGGCTATATGGCCAGCTTTAAGACGCTTTGTGATCGCGAAGGTTTAGACTGGGATGAATACTGGAAGCCTGACAGCGAAACCGAGCTTTACCACTTTATCGGTAAGGACATCGTCAATTTCCACGCATTGTTTTGGCCATCGATGCTGCACTCTGCGGGTTTCCGTAAACCAAGCGGCGTTAATGTACACGGTTTCCTAACCGTTGATGGCAAGAAAATGTCTAAGTCCCGTGGCACTTTTATTAATGCTGCGGCCTATTTGAATCACTTAGATCCTGAATACCTGCGCTATTATTTTGCCGCCAAATTAACCGCCAGTGTTGACGATCTAGATTTAAATCTAGAAGACTTTGTTCAGCGCGTGAATACTGACCTGGTTAACAAGGTTGTTAATATCGCTAGCCGCACCGCTTCGTTTGTGAAAAAAGCCGGTGGTGAGATGTCCGCCAACATTGAAAATGCCGAGCTTTGGCAGCAGTTTTTGGATGCTGAAAACCTTATTGCTGAGCTTTATGAGCAACGCGAATACAGCAAGGCCATGCGCGAGATTATGACCTTAGCGGATGCGGCCAATGAATACATTCAAGCACAAGCGCCTTGGAGCTTGGCAAAACAAGAAGGTAATGAGCAAAAGGTTTTAGACATCTGCAGCCTAGGGGTAAATATGTTCCGTGCCCTGATGCGTTTCTTAAAGCCAGTGCTGCCCGCTACCGCTGAAAAAGCCGAGCTATTCTTGGACGAAACCTTAAATTGGCAAGAACCATTGGCCTACCGTGCTGGTGCCATTAACAAGTTTAAGCCACTGATGACTCGTATTGAATCCGATAAGGTTGCCGCCATGGTTGAAGACAGCAAACAAGCGGCGGCTGAAGCCATGCAGGCTGCAAAGCCAGCCGCCACTGGCCCACTTGCAGACGAACCGATTGCCGACGAAATTAATTTCGATGATTTCGCCAAGGTCGATTTGCGTGTAGCACTGATCAAACAAGCTGAGCATGTCGATGGCGCCAAGAAGCTATTAAAACTGACTTTAGATCTAGGCGGCGAAACTCGACAAGTATTTTCGGGTATTAAGAGTGCCTATGCACCTGAAGACCTGGAAGGGAAATTGACCGTTATGGTTGCTAACCTCGCGCCGAGAAAGATGAAGTTTGGTCTTTCCGAAGGCATGGTTCTAGCGGCCGGCCCAGGCGATAAAGAAATTTATCTGCTCGAGCCACACAGCGGTGCCCAACCTGGCCAAAGGGTTATGTAAGCAAAAACTGATGTAACACAAGGCAAGCTATTAGCCTGAGAGCTAAGCTTGCCAATTTTTTAAGGGCCCATGAGCCCAATTGATTTAAAGCCGACAATAGCAATGGAGCAACAATGGCCGATTTTGCCATTATCTTAATCAGCACCATTCTGGTGAATAACTTTGTGCTGGTGCAATTTCTTGGTTTGTGCCCGTTTATGGGTGTTTCCAATAAACTGGAAACCGCCATTGGCATGGGCGGCGCCACCACCTTCGTGCTGACCTTGGCCAGTATTTGCAGTTACTTAGTCAATACCTACCTGCTGCAACCCTTTGGCTTAGAATATTTACGTACCATTGCTTTTATTTTGGTGATCGCTGTTGTTGTTCAGTTCGCCAAAATGTTCATCGAAAAAACCAGCCCTCTGCTCTATCGAGTCTTAGGTATCTTCTTACCCTTAATCACCACCAACTGCGCCGTATTGGGTGTGGCACTGCAAAACACTAACAAAGCCCATAACTTTTTTGAGTCCACCGTTTATGGTTTTGGCGCAGCCTTAGGTTTCTCTTTGGTGCTGGTGCTGTTTGCCGCTATGCGTGAGCGCTTAGCCGTTGCCGATGTACCCTTAGCGTTTCAAGGCCCAGCCATTGCCATGATAACCGCTGGCTTGATGTCACTCGCCTTTATGGGCTTTGGAGGCCTGGTGTAAACCGGGAGCATCATGGATATCTCTAGCTTACATCCGCTTGTACTCGCGCTTCTGGTTCTCGGTGGCCTCGCCTTAGTGTTCGGCGCTATCCTCGGTTTTGCCGCTGTGCGCTATAAAATCGAAGGCAATCCGATCGTTGATCAAATCGATAATCTATTGCCACAAACCCAGTGCGGCCAGTGTGGCCACCCTGGTTGTCGCCCTTATGCTGAAGGCATTGCCAACGGCGAAGAAATTAATAAATGCCCACCAGGTGGACAAGATACAATTAATTCAATCGCCGACCTATTGGGCGTCGATGCCCCTGAGCTCGATGCCGAACATGGTACGGAATCAGAATTACCAACCGTCGCCTATATTCGTGAAGACGAGTGTATTGGTTGTACTAAATGTATTCAGGCCTGCCCAATGGACGCCATTTTGGGCGCAGCAAAACAAATGCATACCGTCATTGCCGATGAGTGCACTGGCTGTGATCTCTGTGTAGAACCCTGCCCCGTTGACTGTATTGAAATGCGTGAAGTTGAAGTAACTCTACAAAACTGGAAGTGGCAATTGCCTTCACCGCTCGCCGCGGTAAGCTCCGACATCATTGCCAGTGACCGCCAAACGCCTCAAGAAACAAAGCAAGAGGATACGGCCGCATGAGTCAGTTGATTTACCCATTACGCGGCGGCGTTCATCCACCAGAAAATAAGCAACAATCACTGCAATTACCTTTGCGGCGTTTAGCTATACCAGAGGAATTGGTTTTTCCTTTAGCCCAGCATATCGGCGCGCCAGCCAAAGCCGTGGTGGAAATTGGCGATCGCGTTTTAGCGGGCCAAATGATCGCCGAACCAAATGGCCCATTCAGCGCTGCCATCCATACCAGCACTTCAGGTACTGTCAGCGCCATTGAAGCCAGACCTATCCCACACGCTTCGGGATTGTGGGGCGACTGCATTGTCGTAGCGGCTGATGGCAAAGATGAAAGTATCGATTTTGAAGGCTGTGAAAACCCTTTCGGCCTTGATCACGAATCCTTAATTGAAAAGATTCGCCATGCGGGTATTGCCGGAATGGGAGGCGCTGGTTTCCCGAGCGCCGTAAAATTAAACCCACCACCCAATAGCAATATCGACACCTTGATTATCAATGGTACAGAGTGTGAGCCCTATATCACGGCTGACGATGTGCTGATGCAAGAGTGTAGCGAAGATATTATTCGTGGCAGCACCCTGCTGGCACATATTTTAAACGGCCCCGATAGAATTTTAATCGGTGTTGAAGACAATAAGCCAAAGGCCATTGCTGCACTCGAGCAATCACTGCTCAAACTCGCGGCGGAAGATCTGCCCGGCATTGATCGCATTCAAGTTGTCAGCTTCCCTACCAAGTACCCTTCTGGTGGTGAGAAGCAGCTAATTCAAATTTTAACTGGTAAAGAAGTTCCCAGTGGTGGCCTGCCCGCACATATCGGTATTGTGGTTCAGAACGTTGGTACCACTGTTGCCATCTGGGAGGCCATTAAGCGCGGCAAACCTTTGATCGAGAGAATCACCACCGTGGTGGGTGAAAGCCTTAAAGAGCAAGGCAACGCGATTGTAAAACTGGGCAGCCCAAGCCAATTTGTACTGGAGCAATTTGGCTTCCAAGAAAAATCCTGTGCTCGCCTTATCGCTGGTGGCCCCATGATGGGCTTTAGCCTGCCCGATAGCCGCGCCCCCATAGTGAAAACCAGTAACTGTTTATTGGTACCCAGCCATCAAGAGATGCCAGATCCAGCTCCAGCACAGGCCTGTATTCGCTGCGGCCATTGCGCGGAAGCATGTCCCGCGGGTTTGCTACCACAGCAACTCTATTGGTATGCCCAAGCTAAAGAACACGACCGTCTACTGGCTCATAACTTAATGGACTGTATTGAATGTGGTGCCTGTTCTTTTGTTTGCCCTAGTAGCATTCCATTGGTGCAGTACTACCGCGCTTCAAAAGGTGAAATCCGACAGGCTGAGATCGAAAAAGAAAAATCTGATCGTTCTCGTCAGCGCTTTGAGTTTCGCCAAAAACGTATTGAACGTGCCGAAGCTGAAAAAGAAGCCAAGCGCCTTGCTCGCAAAAAAGCCGCCGAAGCCGCTAAGGCTAAGGCCGCCGCTAATGCAGGTGCTGCCAAAGCCGCCCCTGCTGCAGACCCGGTGGCAGCAGCCATGGCGAGAGTGCAAGCGCAGCAGTCTGATCCAGCCGAGCAACTGGCTAAGTTAGAGCGCGCCGTTAACAATGCACGCAATCGACTAAACAGCGCCGAAGAAAAATGGCAGCAGGCTGAGGGAGATCAAAAAGCCAAACTGGAATCTCGCTTTAAACAGGCGCAACTAAGACTGCAAGACGCGGAAAGCAAGCTGCACGATTTCAAACAGCAGCCTGCTGGCCAAAACCCAGCGAATTCAACCCCAGCTTCGGCAAAGCCAACTGCACCCTTAAATATTGACAGTGACGATCCGATCGAAAGAGCCAAGGCCAAAGCTCAACAGCGCCTCAACATGTCGCCTTTGGAAAAAGCTGAAAACAATTTGAGCAGCCTAAATGACAGGCTGAAAAAAGCACAAGAGAAGGCTAGCGAAGCCGATGACGATAAACGCGCGGCTATGGAAGCTGCTGTCGAAAAGCTGAAGCAGAAAAAAGCCTCGCTCGAAAAAGAAATTGATGAGTTAAAGGCCCAGGCTCCACTTAAAGAAAGCACTGCCACAGCGGAACCCCCAGTAGACCCTGACAATATTGACGACCCTATTGAGCGGGCAAAAGCAAAAGCTATGCAGAGACTCAATATGTCTCCTGCTGAAAAGCTGCAAAATAGCCTGCAAGCTTTGCAAACAAGATTAGCAAAGGCCGAAGAAAAAGCGGCCTCGGCAGACGAAGACAAGCGCCCCGCCATGCAGGCGGCAGTCGAAAAGCTGCAAGAAAAAATCAAAACCGTCGAGCAGGAGATTGCTGAGTTTAAGGCCCAAGAAGAACCTGCAAAACCTGCCGAAAGTACAAATGAGAGCTCTGGCGTACCGCTTGATGCGGCCAGCGCAGCAATTGAAAAAGCCAAGGCTAAAGCCGCTGCTCAAGCTCAAATGAGCGACAGTGAAAAACATGCAGCACAAATCGAATCACTGCAGCAGCGCATTCAAAAAGCACAGCAACGCCTAGATAAGGCCATCGAAGAAGGCAACGACAATGTGGATGCCTTCCGCCTTGGGCTAGAAAAGCTACAAGCCAAGCTTAAAGAATTGGAGTCCGAATAATGTCATTTTTGCGCGCCAGTTCGCCACATGCCCATGCGGCCAATAACACCGCTAAAGTTATGCAAACCGTGTTGCTGGCCACCCTTCCCGGCCTACTGGCTTTAACGGTGTTTTTTGGTCCAGGCAGCATTATCAATATATTGCTAGCCTTAATTTTTTGCCTAGCAGGTGAAGCACTAGTCTTACGCTTACGCAAACGCCCCTTAGGATTTTATTTGCGTGATTACAGCGCGGCCGTTACCGCTGTGCTTTTGGGTCTAGCGCTACCGCCTTATTGCCCTTGGTGGGTAGTGATGGTAGCCAGTGTTAGTGCCATTATTATCGCCAAACAACTCTATGGCGGCATGGGTTATAACCCCTTTAACCCCGCCATGGTTGGCTATGTTGTCGTGCTGATCTCATTCCCTTTGCAAATGAGCCAATGGCCAAGCCCTGCCCCGCTGCTCGAGTCCCTACCCTCTATCAGTGCGAGTTTAAGCCAGGCATTTACTGGTCAGGGGCTAGACGCTTACACCTCTGCGACGGCATTAGATATCGTCAAACAAAACAATAGCCAACTCATTAGCCAAGTTTACGCTGACAATGATTTGTTACGTAGTGGCTCACTGGCCGGCGCTGGTTGGGAATGGGTCAACCTGGGCTTTTTAATGGGCGGCTTGTATTTGCTCTATAAAAAAGTGTTCACCTGGCATGCACCTGTGGCCATGTTGGCGAGTCTAAGCCTGTTCGCTCTACTGGGCTATGATTCAGGCAGCTCCCAGTCAGGTGGCTCCCTAAGCTTGCATCTGTTTAGCGGTGCTACCATGTTAGGTGCCTTTTTTATTATTACCGACCCAGTTAGCTCAGCGGTATCCAATAAAGGCCGGCTTATTTTTGGTGCGGCTGTAGGCGCCCTAGTCTACTTAATTAGAGTATTGGGTAACTACCCTGATGCGGTGGCTTTTGCGGTTTTACTAATGAACTTTGCAGCGCCTTTTATCGACTACTATACCGTGCCGCGCAGCTACGGCCACGCCAAGCCACGTAAGGCCACGGAGAAACAAGAGCCATGACACTAGGTGATTCAATTAGCAAAAATGCCATTTTGCTGGGTGCCTTTGCGTTGCTGACGGCAGCGGTTTTAGCGGGCACCCACTTAATGACCAAAGACCGCATCGCAGCGGCGGAACGCAAAGCCGCAGAGCAAGCGCTATTAGAAATTATCGCCAGCCTGCCAGAAAAACATGATAACGACCTGCTCGCCGACAGCTTAAATATTCCTGCAAGCCTGCAGAAAACACTGCACTGGCAAGGCGATGAAAAAGTTTATTTGGCCAAGCGTTCTGGAAAAGTGATCGCCTATTTAATTCCCGCCATTGCCCCCGAGGGTTACAGCGGCGATATAAAATTGTTGATCGGCATTACGCCATCAGGAATGCTCAGTGGAGTTAGGGTATTAGCCCACAAAGAAACCCCCGGCCTAGGCGATAAAGTTGAAACTAAAAAAAGCGATTGGATCTTGAGCTTTACCGGCCGATCGTTAACGGCTGAGAATAGTTCGACATGGGCCGTTAAAAAAGACGGCGGCGATTTTGATCAGTTCACCGGCGCCACCATTACCCCTAGGGCCGTCGTCAAACAAGTTAAACAATCTGTAGAAGCCTTTAATAGCTGGCTGTTAAAAGAGCAAAGCCATTTAACGCAACAGGAGCCTGCCAATGACTGATAAAAGCATTGATTACGCCGACATCAGCAAAAAAGGCTTGTGGGAAAACAACCCCGCCTTGGTGCAATTGTTGGGGCTATGCCCATTGCTGGCCGTTACTGGCTCAGTAGTTAATGCTCTGGGTTTAGGCCTTGCCACTATGTTGGTACTGCTAGGATCCAATATTAGCGTTTCATTGATTCGCCACGCGGTTAGCGATGCGATTCGCCTACCCGCCTTCGTGATGATTATCGCTTCGTTTACCACCGCAACCGAACTGTTGATGCAAGCCTTCACCTACGAGCTGTATCAAATTCTCGGTATCTTTATCCCATTGATTGTTACCAACTGCACCATCCTAGGGCGTGCCGACGCATTTGCCAGTAAAAATGGTGTACTGGCTTCAACTGTTGATGCTGTCATGATGGGTTTAGGCTTTTTATTGGTTTTACTGGCACTGGGCGGCATCAGAGAGCTTTTGGGTGCCGGCACGCTGTTTGCCGGTATGGATCTGCTCTTAGGCCCAATGGCGGCCAATTGGGAGCTGCAGCTAATGGGTAAGGATTACCCCGGCTTATTAGTAGCGCTGCTGCCACCTGGAGCCTTTATCGTGACAGGTTTCTTAATCGCAGCAAAGAATGCCATAGACCATCATCAGCAAGAAAAAGCCAAGGCCAAGCAAGCACCAGTGGTCGCCGGAAGTCGACGTGTTCGCACAACCGGCCACATTAGCTAAACTGTATGCAGCACCTTTCAGCCAACTATAGGCCTAAACTGAGGTAGCAAATCATCATGGCTGATGTAGACAAGAATCAGGAAAGCAACTTTAAGGGGCGACAGCCCCTCAGAGCCAATAGCAGACACCGCCGCAATGAGATTTTGCAAGCCACCTTGCGTCTTATTGCGAACGATGGCATTAGAGCTGTGCGCCATAGAGCGATTGCCAAGGAAGCGGACGTCCCACTGTCTGCCACCACCTATTATTTTAAAGACATCAACGATCTCATTAATGATGCCTTCGCGTTGTTTGTGGAGCAAAGCCAAGCACGTAACTCTTGGTTACAGGAACAAACCCTAGCGGCCTACCAAAGCAGCCAAGCCACATTAAACAGCGATCCTAGCGGACAGCAAATGAGATCCGAGCTAGCTCGCTCAATCCCAAAGCTAGTATTGGAGCATATTCGGCGCCAAGTTGAAGATACCCAAGCTAGGCGCCTCGAACATGCCTTTTTAAATGAGACTCTCCACAACAATGACTTAGAAGCGCGTTATGAAAACCTGCGTAATGATGTCATTGCCGCGATAGAGGCCTTTTTACAGCTGATCGGCAATGATTCACCCGCAGCAGATGCACATTCTTTGCACGGTATTATCCAGTGGCTCGAGTATTTACTTGTAGTGGAGAATTGCGAAGCCAATTGGCAGCTGGCCGAGCTGACAATTGAACGACAGATACAGAGACTTTTTAACAATATCTAGGCTCAGCAGCATCAATAGCCTACGACCTCTAAACTCAATAGCCTCTATTTCCAACAAATTCTAAACTAAAGTCCTGTAAGCTCCGTGAGCGGTCAATTCCATAGTTTGAACGGCAGTGGCAAGCCAATAAATTGCGGCAAAGTTAACAGGCTCATTTCCTCTAACAGTGCTAAGATGTTATTAAGCAGTCGGCGTGGTGTGTCCGGCTTTATACGCTAAACGCTAGACAGGTTTTCTCGGATGGCCCCAGCAACACATCAACCTAAAGCCACAAACTTCTCTTTTCGTGCTGCCCTCGTGGCAAGCGCCGTTTTTGTATTCGCCAGTACTGCTAGCCACGCACAAATTTATCGCTGGCAGGATGAATCCGGTAAGTTTCAATACAGCGATAAACCTAGGCCAGGGGCCACACTGATCAAGGAAGCTGATAAAAAGCCCAAGGCTGAAGGCCTCGTCTCTTCTGAAGATGTTTTGCTCGCACTACCTAATGACGTCGAGCCTCAAAAACCCGTCGACAACATCGAAACCGAGCAGCCAAAGCTAAAAGATGAAGAGACGGAAACGCCCCGTGCTGCCACTGCCCAACAAGCGAATACCGCCATTGAAAATGAACGAATGAGTGAGGACGATCAGGCTCGACTAAAGGAATTAAGTCGAAAACATCGACGCTGCGCTAGCAGTCGCACTCGAATGAGCAAGCTCGAAGCGCAGTATCAGCAGCGTAAGCTGGAAGGCGCACCTGAGCAAACTTTGGATTACTTACAGCGCTCTGTTGAACGGCAAAAAAAACTGGTCAGCCGCGATTGCAGCTAGTCATGCAATACTTCTTCTGAGACAAGTATTCGCTATTTCAAGCTGCTATTTTTTAAGCTGCTATATTTAAACTGCTAAGCAAACTAACAGCACTGAGGCTTTTAAGCTCAGTGCTGAAATAGTTAATAAGGAAGCTAAATCGAATTACGCTAGTACGTCAGTAGCGACTCGATAATTTGGATCTTCCAATACATTGACTTCGCACAAATCACCGGCATTTTTAAGCAGTTTACGACACTCAGGGCTCAAGTGGCGCAGGTGCAGAGTTTTGCCTTCTTTCTGATAGCGCAGAGCCAAAGCATCTAAAGCTTCAATACCCGAGTGATCACTGACACGGGAGCGCTTGAACTCAATAACCACATGCTCCGGGTCATTCTTAGGGTCAAACAACTCACGGAAGTGACTGACAGAACCGAAAAACACTGGACCACGCAGATCATAGACCTTGTAGCCATTCTCATCGTTATAAGTATCTACCATGATGTGCTTGGCGTGTTTCCAAGCGAACACTAGAGCCGAAACAATCACCCCGATTACCACCGCAATCGCCAGATCGTAAACTACGGTAACACCAGATACCAAGATCAGAATAAAGGCATCAGACGGTGGGATCTTGCGCATAATGCGCAAAGAAGACCATTCGAAGGTACCCAGTACCACCATAAACATAATGCCCACCAAAGCGGCTAGCGGGATCATTTCAATATACTTTGCGCCAAACAAAATAAAGGCCAACAGCACTAATGCGGCAGTAATACCTGACAGTCGACCACGACCGCCATTATTAATATTGATCATACTTTGACCAATCATGGCGCAGCCGCCCATGCCACCGAAAACACCATTTACGCTGTTGGCGATGCCTTGGCCCACACACTCACGGTTACCCTGACCACGAGTTTCGGTAATCTCGTCAATCAAGCTAAGGGTCAATAGCGATTCAATCAGGCCAATAGCGGCGATAATTCCTGCGTACGGCAGGATAATCCAAAGGGTTTCAAGGGTCATTGGTACCGCTGGAATGGCAAAGCTAGGCAACTCTCCTTTAAGGGTTGCAGTCGCTGCCTCATCGGCTGGCAGGCTATCACGCACAAAATCAATCACAGAGCGTGCTTCCAAGTCCAAGCCAATCACAATCAGTGTTACCGCGATAATAGCAACAAGACCGGCTGGTACTGCGGTGGTCAGTTTAGGCAAGAAGTGCACGATCGCCATGGTTAGTGCAATTAAGCCCACCATGATCATCAGGGCGTTACCCTGCATCCACTCAAGGCCGTTGGCGCCCTGTACTTTAAATTGCCCTAATTGCGCCAAGAAGATCACAATCGCCAGGCCATTTACAAAGCCCAGCATCACTGGGTGGGGCACCATGCGGATAAATTTACCGAGCTTAAACACACCCGCTAAAATCTGGATAATACCGGCCAGCAGCACTGCGGCAAATAAGTATTGCACGCCATGCTGAGCAACCAGAGAGACCATCACTACAGCCGTGGCCCCTGTGGCACCAGAGATCATGCCAGGGCGACCGCCAAATACTGCCGTTAGCAAACCCATCATAAAGGCTGCGTATAGACCTACCATCGGCTCTACGCCTGCGACAAAGGCGAAGGCTACCGCTTCAGGCACCAACGCCAGTGCTACAGTGGTGCCGGATAGAACATCGTTCTTAATATTGTATTGATTCGCCTTCTCGTGAATCAGATTAAACATGTGAGCCTCGAAATCTATGGGTGCAGGGCCGGGGTGTCCAAAAATGAGCCCTTCAACAAGGGTTTACATTAGAGGACAGCTATATGACCAAGGAATGTCATACAGCATAGCTTAGGTTAAAAAAGGTGCGGGATTCTAACAGGTTTTGCGGGTGCAACCAATGTGCGAGCTGATACCGCATAGCGCCGGAACTCATTAATTCGAGCGCGAACGGGACCTATAAAAGGGAATAAGGTATTGTTTAGCCGTTCCACAAGGCCAACTTTATAATCAGACCTCAATCAGCCAAGCGACTACTGCAGCCCGCGTTTACCCAATAGTTGAATGGCATAGCCGTCTGGGTCTTGGCAAAAGGCCAAAATAGAGGTACCTGCGGTCATGGGGCCAGCTTCTCGAGTGATATCACCACCTGCAGCGCGGATCTGCTCACAGGCATCGTAGACATCGTCCACCTCAATAGCGATATGACCATAGGCATTGCCATGATCGTAGTTGGCCTCGCTCCAGTTATAGGTGAGCTCTAAAACGGTGTTATCAGATTCGTCACCATAGCCCAGAAAAGCCAGAGTGAACTCCCCTTCAGGGTACTCCTGCAGGCGCAGCAACTGCATATTCATGACTTTGGTATAGAATGCTATCGAACGCTCAAGATTGGCAACTCGCAGCATAGTGTGCATCAAACGCATAGTCCGCTTCTCGTAACAGATCTTCTTTGTCATTTTATCGGCCCAGTTACTTTGCCAACTCTTTAACTGGGAGGCCGACTATGCGCCAGAGTTTTTGGCAGGTCAAGAGGCTTTCAATCAAAACTAGGGCAACTCTGAATAATGCAGATTAGGTCAGGCTTCACGTCAATGTCGTAATCGAGGCGCTTCTTTGAAGGCAGGCTGGTCGCCTGTCGAAAAGGAGCAACGAAGAGTACGAGATTGACGTGAAGACCCGCAGGGCGGTCCCTGAAGCGCTCATCTACGTTGTTGCGCTTCTTGCCAAGGGCTACGGCCATTGCCGGCGAAGCGCGCCTAGTAGCTAAGCGCTTCAGGGCTCCGCTGAGCAAACCTGCATTATTCAGAGGTGCCCTATATTCCGATCAAAAAAGCACTCTTGAGCTATAAACTCCAGTTAATTTGTCTGAAAAAACAATCAGTAAAATGAATAGAACTGATCAAAAACCCAGTACAACCTTAAACTTTGGTTTTTTCTGTTTGCCATAGTGCTTGGGGCGATAATAATGCGTCACGCTATAACTACCATTGCCGTAACTTATATAAGCTGGTTGATGATTCCCGTAGCTACCTTGGCGCTGCTGACAATAGCGATGATCAGACGAATGGTAATGCTGTCCCTCATGCCAATGACCTTGGTGGTAGCCGCTGTAATGGCGATGATAATGCTTGTTCTTGTAATGCCTAACTTTATTACCATGGTGCTTGTGCTTACTGAGTTTTATAGCCGTATGCTTAATGGTAGGAGCCGCATAATATAATTTTTTACTATTGTGCTTGTTTTTGTGGGTCTTGTTATAACTGTTGTTATAAACGTGGCTATGTGAGTCGCTATGAGAGTGACCATAAGAATTATAAGTTTCATGAGCAAGGCCATGACTGCCGTAACTCAATAACAATGTAACGCCAAACAGTGATGCGATTAGACGGTGCATAAAAGCCTCCTGAGACTAGCCCTAAACGATACCACTTGAAAGCTACAGCAGAAACATGAACTTGACCTTAAGCAATCGCTCATCGCAGACTAGCAGTCTGTTGAAAAACGTTTTCGAGGCAGTCAGAGCTTGTTTTTAACAACGCAATGGCAACGTAGGTAGTTTTTCAACAGCCTGCTAGGACGTAAATAACGATGCCAGGGCTAGACATATGGTCTTACCGATTGATACGCCACGTCTGAGCGCCTACTTTTTTGTAGAAAACGCCAGCGACTTTATTGATTTTATGTACAGTGCTTTTGGAGCTGAAGAACTCGGTAGAGAGTGCAGCAATGGGCGCCTGTTAAATGCCCAGTTGCGTATTATCGACTGCACCTTTATGGTGAGCGAGGCTGCAGAAATAGGCCCTCTGCAAAGCAGCCATTATTTATATGTAGATGATGTCGACCAAGTTCTCAAAAGCGCATGCCAGGCAGGCGCCGAATGTTTGTTTGAGGCCCAAGATATGCCCTATGGTGATAGGCAAGCGGGTGTAAAGGATCCTTTTGGTAATTATTGGTGGATATCAAAACGGCTGAGTGATGAGCCTTACTACTAAACAGCAAAACGAAAAACACTGGAGCTCTAAGCTTCAAGATCCATAGCCAGAAATACACCCAACATACAAAAGGGATTAGTGAATATAATGATAGAGCTGCCTAGTTTACCAATGGCAACCGAACGCTTAACAATACGTCAAGCAACTCTTGATGATGCCCCGTTTTTTCTAGAACTAATGACCTCTAAAGGCTGGCTTGAAAATATTGGCGATCGAGGAATTTACCAGTTAAGTGATGCCCAAGCCCATATACAGAATAATGTGCATAAATCTTATCTCGAAAACGGTTTTGGCATGTATGTCGTATGTGATAGCAACAATAAAGCCATTGGTAGTGTCGGCTTTATTGACCGCCCTACTCTTGAACATGTTGATATAGGCTATGCCTTTCTAGCCGATGCAGGCGGCAAAGGCTATGCTATTGAAGCCTGCCGCGCTATTTATCAATATGGTGTAGAGCAATTGAAGATCCAACCTATTGTTGCCATCACATCCCCCCACAATGTTCGCTCTGGAAATATACTGCTTAAACTGGGATTTCAACGCAGCGATGATATTTGCCTTTCCGATAGCGGCGAAACCGTGCATTATTATATTGACCCGCAACACCCTTTGTTTAAACACTAAGTCAAAAGCATATGCCAAAGAATTTTAACCCTACGCAATTGCCCCATGCTCATATGAGCGCCATCAACAATGTTGAAGTGCCCCATGTGAATCATCTTGAGCAAAACGAGTTCCAACAATTACTGCAACAGGCGGATTATTGCGATTGTATCTTTGATGATGACGATGAAATTTTTGGCTTTCTGATTGGCTTTCAAAAAGATAACACAGAATATCAGAGTTTTAACTTTCAGTGGTTACAACAACATTGCGATAATTTTCTCTATGTTGATCGCATTATTGTGGCACCTTGGGCCCGTAGCCAAGGTATAGGGAAACGTTTATACGACAATGCCTCGCAATGGTGTAAGCAGCAGGGAATTGATAATGTGGTTTGTGAAGTAAACCATTCTCCGCCAAACCCTAACTCTCACTTGTTTCATAAGGCCCTGGGTTTTTCTGCGCTAGAAAATGTGAAGCATCCAGAAGGGAAAACAGTGACCATGTACCAATGGTCACTGTAATTGCGAAGTTACTGTAAGGAATAATACTCAGCAACCTGCTTGCTTTGCTCGTCGTTAAGCTCTCCCGCAATCACTTCCATAATTGGGTGTTTGCGTTGACCACTGCGAAAATCACGAAGCTGTTTCAAAAGATAGCCAGCTTTTTGACCGGCAAGGTTAGGCCACAACTGGTTAACAGTTATGCCTTGCATGCCATGACAGGACACACAACGAGCTCGAACATGAGCACCCGGCAACTCTTTTTTAGAGCCGATTGCTTTTGCACGCTTTTTAGAAGAAAAGTGTTTTGCCAAAGCATCAATTTGTTCGTCGCTCAAAGCTTGTACAAAAGGCATCATCGTCGGCACGATACGCTCACCATCACGAATCGCTCGAACTTTACTGGCGATATAGCCAGCCTTTTGACCCGCTAAATTTGGCCAAAGATCATTACTGGATCGACCGTCAACACCATGACAAGAACTGCACTGCTGGACCTGCGCCGTAATATCCACCGCCGACACATTCACACTCAGAAACAAGGCAGCCAAAGAAAGTGCTGCACGCTTACACACGGAAGAAATCATAATTGTTTACTCTTTTCGCCGTTGCCGATAAACGACATCTTATTTTAATGGTTGTTCAGGCAGTTCTGTAATGATGCCTTTGGCTAGCATATCTTTCAGCAATTGCTTTCTAAACTCGAAGGCCTCGAATAAGGGTTCTTGTCGCAGTTTTGCTACTTCAGCGACAGTATAAGGCTTAAAGTTCTTCGGCAAGGTTTCGCCAGAGATATTCAAGGCAATCCAATTCAAAACTTCAGTCAGCTGCTCATCATCCAAGGCGGCATTGGCCGAACCTGGAACTTGCACTAGGTAATCGCGACCAGCTTGGAACTTTAGAAAGTTACCCACAAAATTGTTCATATGAGGAACCGCTTTGCGTCCCTCACCTGCAGGGCCATGACAGCCTCGGCAAAACATTTTGTAGTTAAACTCGGCGCGCTTTTCACGTTGCTCTACACTTAAATCGGCAGCCTTCACTTGGCCAGTTCCTAAGAAACTGGCCACTAAGACTAGCGACAAAGCAAAAGCAGTTGTTAGGCTATTGCTCATGGTCTTAACTCCAAGCCTTATTGCTCAAAGGCCAAGCCCACAACAATCGCCGTCGAGCAGTGATAGACCGAGCTATTTGCACCCAAGCACCAGTTAACATCGTTGGATTTATCGGCGCGATACAGCGGGCGATCGCCTTCATCACGTTGACACAAACAACTGCCACATTGAGTAGTACCACAGCAATCGTTATAAGAGATAACGTAATTGCGACCATCTACAGGATTGCGACAAGTGCCGATCCAAGTAATCGGTGACATTTCTGTACCCGGTGGGCAAGTGTTATAGGTACCGCCACAACACTCACACAAGAAACCATCGACTGCACAGTAACGCCAGTAATCACAGCTTGCTGGGTCACCAGCCTCACTGTCCTGGGGCAGGCGATTATCCTGTGGAAGTTTTTGGCCGCCATCAGCAGCGCGTGCTACCGGCAAAAGTGGAATGCTGCCCGCACCAACCAATGCAGCACCTAAACCTCGAATAAAGCCGCGTCGAGAGCCCTTTTGAGCTGCACCGCGAGCCGTTTTTTCAAATAACTTATCGAACAGGGACATGGATCAGGCCTCTTCTTTGTTTTGTTCTTAGCACTTTTCTTTGCTTTAGGTCTTACAGAGCGCTTAGCGCCCTGCCATATATTCTTGTATAGAAGCCACTTCACGTTCTTTGGCTTCAAATAAACTATCTAGATGCTCACGAGAATTCACAATACCCAAAGAAGCAACATTACCCTGCTCATCAATTAAGACCGCATAAGGAAGCTTTGCGACACCGTAGGTCTTGCCCAAGAGCTCAGAAACGATATAGGGAAAACCTCCCAAATCCTGCGCTTTTGCAAAAGCTTGGTGATCGTGCTGCTTACCATCACTGGCCAACACCAAATCCAACCACTTAGATTCTGCCGCCGCCGCAGAGCGCAAGGCAGGCAAAAGCGTTTTACAAATTGGGCAATCTGGAGAGACCCAAAAAATCAGCTGGGACTTATCGCGTTGACCACCAATATTCACCATTTGATTGGCCAAGGCTTGCAAAGATAACTCTGGGGCCTTTTGCCCAACTTCAAGTTTCTGGTTCATTGCTAAGGCGCCTGCTGGAGCGACACGCTCATACAAAACACCGATTTGACGAATCAAGGCATAATTAATAATCGCCATTACGATCAGACCGATCCAAAGGGCAACATTTGATACGACGAGAAATTCCATTAACGAGACCTCATTGCTTCTATGCGCTGGAAATTGGCCAATAAACCTTCCCAGCAGCTGTAAGCCAAACTAAATACAATAGCCAGTGCCAGCGACAACCACAGCTCAGCACCTAATACATAGGGCTCGCTCGCAGCAAACAGTGCAAGCGCAGCCAATACCACATTGCGCCATAACAAGGCCGGACTGATTTTTAAGCCAGCCGCAGGACCGGCACAGCCGCAATCCATATCGCGCTTACCCTGAAACCATTGCACAGCTAATAAAGCGCCATAAACTAGCATCAAGGTCGCACAGGCTACGGCTGCGATGCTTTTACTAGCCGGCAACAATAAAGCCAGTGCGATCGCTATTTCGATACAGGCAATCAATCGTACCGCTGAAATCGATTGCAAAGCATTCGGCACATAGGCGTAATCTTGCATCAGCGCTTGGTAATACAGCTGATTATCGGGCATCAGTTTATGCTTGGCTGCATGCAATAGCAGCCAAACAAAAAACAGCGCAACCGCTTGGGCAAGTAAACTAATTAACATCAGTAAGCCTTATGAACCAATAGTGGCGTAACGTTACCAAAATCAGAAATGGTCTGAATTAGCTTGCCGTCTTTTGGATCAATAATGTCCAAGTTTAAGTCGCCATTGGTTACCACAAGCTTAGGTTCTTTGCCGCGGGTAACAGCGATGGAAATTCCCCAGCCAGGCAGGGCTAATTTGCGCAAACGCTTTTTATTTTTCACATCGATCACCCAAACATGGCTACCACCATGGGTCTGAGTACCATCGGCTCCATTTTCGTGGGCAATCATATACATTAAGCCTTGCTCATCCTTGTCGTTGAGCCCAAGGCCGCCCGGACGCCAATTAGTTTTGCGTTCTTCTGGGGTAATAAGATCCCAAGTTTCAACAAACTTGGCCACATCACCGCGCAGGTCAATGGTATGCATTTTTCCAGCAAAGCCCGGAAAATAGGCCATACCATCGATAATCGCTGGGCGCTCGAAGATTGGGGTTTTGTCCGTATCAAAGAAAGGCTTGATACGATGCTGTGCCGACTTCTTACCGTTTTTATCTAGAACAGTGGTTAACAAGCCGCCGTTACTACATAAGGACGTCACGCTGCGCTCACCAGTAGGGTAAGTCAACACACAACCAGGCGTGCCGATAACATCCACAACTTCGCGCTTATCTAAATCTACTACCGAGAAAGAAGCCGCCGGGCTGAAATTAGCAACATAAAGAAAACGCTCGTCTTTAGACAAGCCCATTGAGTAACGCTCAGGCAAGGCTGTCAAACGAGTAGCATCTTTCCAAACAATTTCTTTTAGAATTTTGAAAGTCGTTTTGTCATAGATGGCCAAAACATCTTCGCGGGGCCCACGGGAGCCGCGCGCATGGAATGACTCCATGATATAAAACTCATCGCGCTTTTGAGCGGCTTTAAAGTTACCCAGTAGGTTTTTATCGGCAATCGCTTTGATACGTTTTGCCGGACGTTCTTCCATAACATCAAGAACGATAACCTTCCCGCCAAACATACTGAAGAACGCCGCTTCATCAACATACATCCAGCTTTCTGGCATGTTTTTTGGCAAACTGCGAATGGCGCCAGTTTCTTCAATCGGCAATGGGGGTAAATCGGGACGCGTTGCGGCCTTTTGTTCTTGCTTAGCAGCCGCCAAGGCGAGAGAAGAAAGCAAAACAGAAGATGCCAAAACGCTGCAGGCGCCTAGGCGAAGCGCACTCCTTAGAGATTTCATAATCGTTTCCACGGCTTTTATCGTTTATTATTCGCTGATGATTCTCGCGATACCATCAGCATCATACCCCATAACATACCGACATGGGATAACTTCATCTAGTCTGTAAGTGAAAGACAAACTTGTCTGACGGCGCAACTCGCTAAGAGCCGCAACTGGCTTGACTATTTTTAGCTTTGGCTCCCGAAAAAGCAAAAAATGCGGGCCCATATCGGCGAAGATAGGGCCCGCCAAGTCACATTTGATAATGAGACACAACAAGCTCTGCACTGCTTCCCACAGCAGCACGGTTCACGGGATTCAAATCACTTAACAGTAAAACTATTTTTACATTAGGTCTTATTAATAATCACCGACTGAATGCTGGTGTACTCTTCCAAACCGTAGGTAGAGAATTCAACACCAAAGCCAGACTGCTTTACGCCACCAAATGGTACATTGGGCTGGATGGCAGCATGATTGTTAATCCAAGCTGTTCCCGCTTCTAGCTCCATTGCCAAATCGGTTGCCTTTGCGATATCACTAGACCATACCGAACCACCAAGACCGTTTTCATTGTCATTGGCAAGTTTTAGAACGTCTTCAACACTACTGTATTTGATAATTGGTAAGATCGGCCCGAACGGCTCTTCATCAACAAGGCGCATGCCGTCTTTAACGTCCGTTACGATGGTCAATGGGTAGAAGTAGCCTGCGCCCTCTTGCACATCACCACCTACCAAGAAATTCGCACCTTGCGCTTTGGCATCTTCAGCCAGTTCTACAACTTTATTTAATTGGTCGCGGTTATTAACTGGGCCGTAATCCATTCCTTCTTCTAAGCCATTACCTACTTTTGCAGACTGAGCGATAGCCACAAGTTCCGCAGCCAGCTCATCATGAATACTTTCATGAACATATAAACGCTTTAATGCCGCACAGGTTTGACCGCTATTGGTGAAGGCAGAAGCAAAGATTCTTGGCGCCATGGCTTTTACATCAACGTCAGGCAAAATAATACCCGCATCGTTACCGCCTAGCTCCAAGGTTAAGCGCTTAAGATTTACCGAAGCACTTTGCATAATTTTTCGACCGGTTGCAGACGAGCCAGTAAAAACAATTTTATTGATATCAGCGTGAGTGCTCATGGCTGTGCCAACCTCACCTTCACCGGTTACCACATTCAGTACACCAGCTGGCAACACAGACTGCGCTAATTCAACAAACTTAATGGTCGAAAGCGGCGTGTATGAAGATGGCTTGATTACAACGGTATTACCCGCACGCAAAGCCGGAATCACATGCCAAATCGCAATCAGTAATGGCCAGTTCCATGGGGTGATAGAGCCCACCACACCAAGTGGCTTGCGATGAACTTCTGCGCGAATTTCATCATCGTCTTGCAACACTTCAACGGGCAATTCAAGCTCGGCATTGGATCGGCACCATACTGCTGCACCACCAACTTCAAAGTAGGCGCCTTGACCACCAAAAGCCTGTAGAGGGCGCCCTTGTTCTTGGGTAATCAACTGAGCCAAATCATCGATATTGGCTTCCAACAAATCTGCCAACTGCAAACAAGCTTGTTTACGAGTTTCATTGTCGGTAGCGGCCCAAGCCGGGAAAGCGGCTTTTGCTGCGGCTACAGCCTGATCTAGTTGTTCAACGGATGTATCGGGAGCTTTTGCCAACACCTCTTCGGTGGCCGGGTTAATAACATCGAAGCTTCCTGCTCCCGCTACTTTTTCACCATTTATAATTAAAGAATACTCTGACACGTTCTGTCTCCCGCTGCTGTCTTAATTAGCATTGTGTTTTCAATCATCGCTCTTACTTGGCTTACTCGTTAGTCATCACCGCTTAGGAAGCGTTAGTAACCTGAAACCCAGTTTGGCAATATCACCTTATTTTTTTGCGCATAGTCATCCCATAGCGCAATAAGTTCTTTCAATTTCTCGGGGTGCTGTTTCGCCAAATCATGGCGCTCTGCACGATCCTCTGTAACATTAAAAAGCTGCCATTGCTCAAGCCCTATCGGCTTTGGCATATGCGTCGCTTTCCAATCTCCAAAGCGCACTACCCGTTTTGCAAATAGCTCGCTGATAAAACTAACCGGGGCCATTTTTTCACCCTGCAATGCTGGTACAACTGAGCGCCCTGTTATGGGATGAAATACTTGCTCATTGACAGCTTTAGCGCTTCGCTCTATACCTGCCAGCTGCAACAAGGTAGGCACCATATCTTTCACTCGCACTAATTGATCGACTTGCCCAGGCTTTATCTTGCCCGGAAAACTGATCAAAGCAGGCACATGAGAGCCGCCCTCGCTGGCATAACCCTTGTAGCCATAAAATGCAGGAGCGCCGGCCCAGGCCCATTCCGGGCCATAAAGTACGTAGCTGTCTACATTACCCATCGCTGACATCGCAAAATCATGATTCTCGCGAATCCAGCGATTCACTTTTGGGAACTGCTGGGGTGGCCAAGTCGCATCTAAGTCATGCCCTTCAGCGCCATTGTCAGACAAAAACAAAACAATGGTATTTGCTAGCTCATTAGCCTGCTCCAACGAGTTCAACATGCGCCCAAGATGACGATCCATTTCGCTAACCATAGCGGCATAGATCTCCATGGATTTTGCGGAACGCTGTTTTTCTTCATCGCTAAGACTGTTCCACTTGCGACTGTTCTTCGGCATTTTTGCGGCTTCGCCGTTGATCAAGCCGAGATCTTTTTGTTTTTTATATCTCGTTTGATGCAGGACTTCGAAACCCTGATCATAACGCCCTTGGTATTTTTCAATCGCTGATTTAGGAGCTTGTAAGGGCCAATGGGGCGCCGTAAACGCCAAATAAGCAAGAAACGGTTTTGCTGTATTATTTTGTTTTCCTTCAGCGATATACTCCATCAGCTGATCAACATAAAACTCTGAGGAGTATTTAAAATTCTTAGGCAATTCGCTTAGCAGCTTGCCGTCTTCACGATATAAAGCCTTTTGCCCTTTCTTAGCCGCATAAGCTGGTTTCATATCACCATAATGACTGGCGCCACCTGGCAAAAGCACAAACGATCGATCGAAGCCATGGCTTTCTGGGCCCTGCCCTTCGCCTTTACCTAAATGCCATTTGCCCGTCATATAGGTGTCGTAACCGGCACTCTTTAAAATGCTGGCTAGGCTTTCTACTTGTTGATTGAGATAACCTTCATAACCTGGCTGACCACGTTGATTGTCAGCCATTTCTTCTGCCATATTGCCCAAACCCGCTAAATGACTATCCACACCCGTTAACAACATGGCTCGGGTCGGAGAGCAGGTAAAAGCCGTATGAAAATCTTTAAACTGCACACCTTGGGCGGCAAGACGATCGATATTGGGCGTTTTAATTTCGCTGCCTAAATATCCCAGATCACCGTAGCCAAGGTCGTCCGCTACCACCAATAAAATATTGGGTGGCTGCGAGCTAGCATTGGCATCAAGTACCAATGCTAGCTGCAAGCATAAAAAAGCACTGCAATAAATCAGCCCCTTCAGCCATAAAGCCTGGCTGTTGTGCTGTTTATTTATGTTGGCTTTTTTATTATTCATCACTTTGGACTCTATCGGCCCCGGCATTACCGGGGCCCTTTCAGCAACTTAGAAGTTATAGCTGAAAGTTGCACCAAACCAACGCGGCGGCGCATAGAATGAAGTCGCACCTAAGGCACCTAGATCAAGGTTGTAGATACGATATTCTTCATCAGTGATGTTTTTCGCCCATAGCGCCACTTTCCAACTCTCATCGCCTGAGGTGTATGAAACATTGGCATTCCAAACAGAGTAGGCATCTTCAAAAGAAACATCAGAGTTGGTCACTTCAAGGTATTGATCACCGTAAGAAGCGCCATCTAGCTGAATAGCCATATTGCCACCGGCAACATCCCAGTTATAACGACCCAGGAAGTTGGCGCTATAGCCTGGAGCATTGGGCATTTCATTACCTGAAATAGTGCCGCCATTGGCGTCAAAAACGGTATCCACTTCGGAGTCGTTTAAGGCTAGACCAAAGATAAAGTCCCAGTTTTCGCCTGGAGTTAGGAATAGCTCAATCTCACCACCCTTAACGGTTGCATCAGAGTTATCTACCTGAGGCGTCAAACCGGTTAGTGCAAAGGCCTGGTAATCTTGATAGTCATAGTAGAACGCTGTGGCATTCAAGCGAGCAAAGTCAGCGAACTCAGTTTTGATACCAATCTCGTAGGAGTGCAAGGTTTCTTCTTTGTGCTGGAAGTTAGTGGTGCTTGGCAATACACCAGCATTCACCGACCAGTTGCCACCTTTAATGCCACGGTTATAGCTGGCAAAAACTAAGGTCTCATCAGAGGCGCGCCAATCTAACTGAATACGTGCCGCATAATCACCGTAATCAATTGTGTTTTGCGGTAGGCCACGCACGGTTGAAATTACTTGGCTCGGAGTATTTACGTCGCCATAAGTGTTAACAAAATCGATATCTTTATCGTCTTGTGACCAACGCAAGCCAGTAATTAAAGTTAGATCTTCACTGATATCAGTTTCTAACTGCCCAAATACAGACCAGTTGCGAGAATCTAGATTCACACTGTAATCCGTAGCCGCACCTTCAGGCACAACGATGCTGTCTGGTGCACCCACGCCTGGTGGTGCCCAATCGGCACAGCCAAGAACCGTACCATCTGGTAATACTGGAGGTGCGATAGTGCCCGCAGCACAGCCGCCTACAGCGCCTGGAATACCCGCGGTAATGGCGCGGTTAAATTGCTCCATATCTAGGTAGTAAGCACCTACCTGCCAGCGTTGAGTCTCGCTTTCACCGGACAGACGAAACTCTTGCGAGAATTGCTCGTAGTCTGCAATCGTAGTGAAATTTACTGCAAGAATTGGGAAGCCGTCACCGTCTTCGGTGTAAAACTTCTCCATATCGGTGTAGTTAGTAATGGAAACGAATTCCATATTATCACCAACAGCTTTCGTTACCTTGGCGGTAAAGCTGGTGGCTTCACGATCAAAGTAACCTTCGTACTCTGAATCGTGTTCAAACGGACGAACCACTGTGCCATCACGCACACCTAGGCCAGTGTTTGGATCAACAGCCGCGCCACCTTGGGAATAAACGACATAGCCACCTGTTGGTACATCGTCATCTTTGCTGTATTTCAAGCTAAGATCTACGGTAGTGCCTTCGTTAACATCGAATTGCAGCTGACCGCGCAAGGCATAACCATCACGACCGCCTAAGGCTCTAACACCAGGAATGGTGGATTCAACATAACCATCGCCTTCTTCCCAACGTGCTGAGAAACGGCCGCGAACATTCTCGCTGAGGCTACCGCCAACCGCACCTTCAAAAGAGCGGGTACTGTATTCAGAAACAGATACATCAACATAGCCATTGGTTTCATCGTCAGAGGCATCGCGGCTTACATAGTGAATTAGACCACCAGTAGCATTACGTCCAAATAGAGTACCTTGCGGGCCACGCAATACTTCAACACGTTCTACATCGAAAAGC
>JAOXRT010000037.1 GCA_025800365.1 Cellvibrionaceae bacterium
ACCAGCATTCATTGTCAGCGTCACTTTGATTTACAAGATGATCAATACAATGTGAACGGAGGCGCCTTATCTCTTGGTCATCCAATGGGTGCAACCGGCGCCATGTTAGTTGGCATGGCTTTAGACGAGCTGGAACGCCAAGATAAAACGCTAGCCTTGGTTGCCGTAAGTGGCGCTATTGGTATTGGCACGGCAATGCTAGTTGAGCGCGTCTAGAAACCTAAACAATAAAATTAACGTTTAAAATTAAAACGCTACGACCAGAAATCTATTTTACAAAATCAACTAAATTGCTTTGGCGTAGCGTTCACTTATTTTCGTCTCAATCATTTAATTTTTGTGACACAAAAGCAAAATTTTAAAATAGACAAATATGCCTGAAATTTGTTCGGTTTGAGTTCAGTCTTTATCATTATGATCGCCGACTGAACTTCAGCCCCTCCACTAGCTTGCGAATTTTCCGTGGTGGCGCAATAATCATTTATCATCCGTAAATGGCCAAAGCGATGTGGATTAGAACCCTAACTGTTTGCATTCTCACTCTCAATGCAGCTGCAACTACGAGCGCAAAAGAACACTATCGCATTGGCACCCAAGATTTTGACTATTCTCCGCAATACAACTTTACGGGCCGAAAAGACAAGGGATATGCCTGGGCTGTATTCGAAACTTTTGCCGAGCAAAACAATATAAGCTTTGAGTATGTCCCGCTGCCATTGAAGCGCCTACAGTCAGAACTGCGTAAAGGTACTGTCGATTTTGTGTATCCCGATAATGCTCGCTGGCACGAAAACGAAGAGCACCACTTACAGGGGATGAAGTTCAGTCGAGCTTTGACGATGGCAGTCTATGGCACCATGGTACACCACCAACGACAGGATGTTGGATTGAGTAACTTCCGATCTGTTGCCTTCCCCCAGGGCTTTGTTCCAACCAAGTGGCAAAAGCTGCATCAACAGAAGAAATTGCAACTGATAGAAACCAGCACGGCCGAAATTGCTATTAAAATGGTATTACGCGGGCGAGCAGATGGCGCGGATATCGAATACAGCGTGACACAGTATATTTTGGATAAGATTGGCCATCCCGGGGAATTGCATATGGACGAAGCCTTACCACTGACCATCGTAGGCTTCCGGCTGTCCAGCATTCAACACAAAGGATTATTAGAGAAATTCGATCTTTTTCTGCTGGAAAACAAAGAGTTGATCCGTGATTTAAAGGCGGCCTATGGATTACAAGAAAGTATTCTTGCAGACCGCCATCATCAAGGTAGTTAACAAAGTCGTTCGAGTGACTTACTTCTTACCTAAATTAAACTGGTGCAATAATTGGTTTAAGTTGTAAGCCAACTCTAACAAGCTTTCGCTGATTTGCTTACCGCGCACAGCGTCTTCACTAGATTGCTCTGCTACTTCGGCAATATTTACCACATTGCTGTTAATTTCATCAGCGGCTTGGTTTTGCTGCTCCGCCGCTGTAGCAATTTGAACATTCAACCCATCTAAGACTTTAATTTGCTCAGTAATACTGCTCAGCAAATTTGCAACAGCCTCTACATCATCGGCTTTTTCGTTGGCTTGCTGCCTTACATCATGCATGGACTCTACGGCTAATTTCGCATCGCCCTGCAAAGCTTCGATGGTACCTTGAATTTGATCGATAGACTCACGAGTACGAGTTGCAAGCTGACGAACCTCATCAGCTACCACCGCAAAGCCACGACCTTGATGACCAGCACGAGCAGCCTCAATAGCGGCATTTAAGGCCAGCAAATTCGTTTGCTCTGCGATGCCGGTAATAACATCCAGCACACCACCAACTTCTTGGGTTTTAGTGCCTAGCTCTTCAATTTTTGAAGCATTACTTTCAACTTCATCGCGCAGCTGGAAAATTCCTTGGCGGGTTTTTTCAGCCAGCTGTAAACCTTCACTAGCACTGCTATTGGCTACTTCGGATTTCTCAGCAGCATCTCGCGTATTGCTGCGCACAGCGTGTGCGGAAGCATCTAGCTCATTGATGGCAGAGGCCACAGAATCAGTCCCGCGTTTTTGACTGAGTACCGCTTCTTTGGTTAAAGAAGAGATTTTATCTAGGCTAGTGGCCGAATCGACGAGACGATCGCTGGCCTCAGAGACCTCCAAGAAACTGCCTTTAAACTTGGCCATCATTGAATTCAAAGCTTTACTGACCGCACCTAGCTCATCATTATGATGCACGGTAATCTCTTGGCTTAAATCCATCTCGCTTTCTACCCGGCGAATGGTGCCTTGCAATCGAACAAGACGGCGCAATACCAAGCGGTGCAAGGTTAAACTCAATAGGGCGAAACAAACAATAATCAGAAACAACTGTGCACCCGCACCAATCATCACCGACTTACGAATCTCACCATCAACACGATTTAGGTCGTAGCTGATTTTTACCGCCCCCAAAATATCGCCTTCTTTTGCCTGGTGACAACCTAAGCAGTTGGTACCACGATAATTTTCCTCGGCCTTCACCGGCATAATGTATTCGAGCACATGCTTATCTTCGCTTTCGATCATACGAAAACCCGCAATGCCTCTAAGGGCGGCGCGCTCATAGTCATCCACCGCCTTTTGGTCCGAGAAACCATCACCATAAAGCTGGCGGGTTTTATCACTACGGATCACCCTGGCCTCTACGATGTCTTGCTGTTGCAGCAGTTTATCTTGGATGATTTTGCGGTTGGCGATTGTCCCGGTCAGCATCATGGCGTTGACCGAGTCAAAATAGTTACTGGCCAGGGTTTCCATATTGTCTTTAACGAGGCCCTCGGCAAGGGCGCGCTCGTCGTAATAGAAAACCACAATATTGGCAGTGAGAAGTACCGCCGCAATTAGGCCCAAGGCCCAGTAAATCTTGTTGGCGATAGATAGGGATTTGGTTGACATAATGCACTCAACGTCGATTCGAATACGTATAGTGCTATCGGCTTTTGATACTAAATAATTAATCTAATTTTATAAGAAAACCCACTCTAAATTGTGGTTTTAGAGTGGGTGTCTAGTCATTAGGATAGAGCTTGCTCTAAGTCAGCGATAATGTCTTCTGGGTTCTCCAAACCTACCGAAATACGGATTAGATTTTCGCCAATGCCTATTTCCGCGCGACGCTCTGGGGGCACACAGGAGTGAGTCATTGATGCCGGGTGCTGGATCAACGTTTCGGTACCCCCCAAACTTACCGCCAGCATGGCAATTTGCATTTTATCCAGTACCGCAAAGGCCTCTTTTTCGCCACCCTTGATGGCAAAGGCAAAGGTAGAGCCACAGCCTTCACACTGGCGCTGGAAGATCTCATGTTGGGGGTCACCTGCTTTTAAGAAGCCTGGGTATAGAACACTCTCTACCTGCTCATGCTGCTGCAGATATTCAGCCACTTGGCGAGCCGATGCTGAAGAGGCCTGCATACGCACTTTGAGGGTCTCCAAGGAACGCATAATCAGCCAGGCCGTATTTGGGTCCATGGTAGTACCCATAATATTGCGGAAACCGCGAATGCGAGAAATCACCTCGCTATTACCCGCACAAGCCCCGCCAACCACATCGGAATGGCCGCCAATATACTTAGTGAGTGAGTAAAGACTTACATCGGCGCCATGCTGCAGGGGCTGCTGAAAGATCGGCCCATACATGGTGTTATCGACAATCAAAATAGGCTTTTCAGATTGGCCATAGGCTGCGATCAAATCAGCGCAAGCGCGAATATCGATAATCTGATTCGTCGGATTATCTGGAGTCTCTACAAACACAACCGAAACCGGCCCAATTGCACGGGCCTCTTCCATCGCTTTAGCTAGACCAGCTGCCCCTTCACTGGAGCAAAAGCCAATACCATGGACCTGATATTGGGACAAAATACTGCCCAGCAAAGCATCGGTGCCACCGTATACTGGCTCTGAGTAAATCACCACATCACCTGGCTTAGATAGAGCCAGCAAGCTGGTAGAGATCGCCGCCATGCCACTGGCCGTTACTAGGCAATCTTCAGCTTCATCCCAAAGCGCAATCCGCCCCTCGAGAATCTCCAATACTGGGTTATTAAAGCGCGTGTAAATCAAGCCCGGCTCTTCACCTGGTGGCAATGGCTCACGACCTGAGGCGTAGTTAAAAAAATCTTTGCCGTGTTGGGCCGAATCGAATACGAAGGTCGAGGTTTGAAACTGCGGGCATTTTACCGCACCTTCCGAGAGGCTCGGCTGGTAGCCGTAGTGCATCATTTGGGTTTCAGGAGCTAGCTTCTTCGCCCCTAGGTGGCGAGCTTTGCAATCGTTCATGGGCTATCTCTTTTTATAGTGGCTGTCGTATTAGCGCTGAATTCATCATCACGCCCAGTATCGCAAAGCCCGCCAGCAATTAACTTGTGATTTTTGCCATATCAAACGATCATAATGGCAGAATATTGCGCACAAGAAAGACTTAGAGACAGATATCAATGGATGCCATAGATCGACAAATATTACGCGAACTGCAGCGAAATGCCCGAATTAGCAATGAAGAGCTCTCAGAAAAGGTGAATTTATCGCCTTCGCCTTGCCTACGCCGGGTAAGAAAATTAGAAGCCAATGGCTTTATTGAAGGCTATAGCGCCAAGGTCAACCAAGAGGCCTGCGGCTTAGCGATGAATGTATTTGTCAGTGTGCGCCTAGAAAAGCCCGAAGAGCACATCATCAAGCATTTTGAAGACGCCGTAGCCAATCTAGATGAAATTGTGGAGTGCTATCTCATCGCGGGTAATCGAGACTATTTGCTGCGTGTTGTGGCAGCCGATTTGAAAGATTATGAGCGTTTTATTCGCGAGCGCTTTTCGAAAGTGCCCGGCATCGACTCGATTGAATCTAGCTTTGCTTTCGGTCATGTTAAGCAGCAAGCTGGATTACCGCTTTAGCAAACGCTTATTGAAAATAAGACCTAAAACCACTAGACAGGCACTAGCGTGATCGGATTATAATGTAAGTCTTATAAAGCAACTAACTATAAACGCTATACTTAAAACGTAGCGAAAACGAGCCTTGCCGCCATAACAATAAACCGCGCGCAGGCCTAGGAGCCCAGTGATGATTACTACCCCACAGCCCTTGCGTCAGCAGTATCGCGAGCAAGGTTTTTTTGGTGAGCGCAAACTGCACGATCTGCTTTACGCCACCGCCAGCAAAAAGCCCAACACCATCGCCTTGGTTGATCCGCTAAACCGGGATGATCTCACCGGCCAAGCTGCCCGCTCGCTAAGCTATCAAGAACTGCAAAAACTTATCGAGCACACCAGCTATGGCCTAATGCACGCAGGCCTTAAAAAAGACGATATCGTTTTTGTACAGCTGCCCAATATTGTCGAGCTGGTCATCTTATATATGGCCTGCTCACGCTTAGGTGCGATTGTGAGCCCCGTGCCCATGCAGTATCAAAAGCATGAGCTCGCCGACATCTTGCCGATCTTGCAGCCCAAAATCGTCATCAGCTTAAATACTTTTAAAGGCAAAGATCAGAGCACCCCAATGTGGCAAGCGGTAGAACACTGCCACTTACAACTGGATGAAAAGCCACTGCACTTAACCGTAGGGGAAGGTGCCGCTGAACACGGCCAAAGTTTCGATACTCTTTATGCAGAAGCACTTGATGAGGCGATGTGGCAGGGTTACCTAGAAAACAACCCAGTAAGTGCCGATGATATCGTCACCATTTGCTGGACCTCTGGCACAGAAGGAAAACCCAAGGGAATTCCGCGCTCGCACAATCAATGGCTCACTATTGGCCTAGCTACCTACGAAGGCAATAAACTGCAAGATGGTGAGGCACTGTTAAACCCCTTCCCGTTTATTAATATGGCCTCTATCGGCGGCTTGATGATGAGCTGGTTATACAGCGCAGGCAAAATGGTATTGCATCACCCGATGGACTTGCCGGTCTTTGTGCGCCAATTGATCGAAGAAGATATTACTTACACCCTAGCGCCACCACCGTTACTAAATAATATAATTAAGCACCCAGAAATGTTGCCGCCCAATACATTAGCTAAGGTACACACAATTGGCTCTGGTTCAGCACCTTTAGATGCCTGGATGGTGGAAGGCTTTAAAGAACAACACAATATCGAAATCGTAAACCATTTTGGCTCCAATGAAGGCGTCAGCATGGTCTGCGGGCCAGACGAAACCAATCAAGCCGAACAGCGCGCGCGGCTCTTTCCCATTGCCAATAAATTGATCGATACTCGCCTGGCCAACCCAGAAACCGGTGAAATTATCAGCGAGCCTGGCATCAGCGGCGAGCTGCAAATTAAAGGCCCTAGCGTATTCGATGGCTATTACAAAGAGCCCCACAAAACCCAACAGGCCTTTAGCGAAGACGGTTACTACAAAACTGGCGACTTATTTGAAATTGCCGATGCCGAGTTTTACCGTTTTGTAGGCCGCTGCAAAGATTTGATTATTCGCGGCGGCGTAAATATCGCTCCAGCTGAATTAGATAACTTACTGGGCGCCCACCCTGCCGTAGAAGAAGCGGCCGCCGCTGGCTACCCTTGTGATACCATGGGTGAGCGAGTAGCTGCCTTTGTGGTGCTGAAAGAAGGTGAAGAACTGAGTCTAGAGTCGCTCTGCGAATATCTAAAAGAGCGCCAAATCGCCATGTATAAGCTACCCGAAAAGCTCATCCAGATAGACGCCATTCCACGCAACCCATTGGGTAAAGCACTACGCTTTAAGCTATCAGAAATGGTATCCTAGCGGCCATGATTCATCAGGCCCAGAGCAGCAAGCCTGGGCCTAATTAACAAAGCTAAGGATTACCATGAAAATTCTAGTACGCACACTTTCTGTACTGATCGTATTAACTTGCGCCTTTATCTGGGTAAAAACCCTAATCTCCCCCGTAGAGATGGCCCAACAACTCGGCCTGCAAGGCGAAGGCAATCTAGGCCTAGCCTCTATTCGCGCCGATATGGGCGGTGTATTTTTTATCACCATGGTGCTCACCAGCCTAGGCCTAATTAACAAAGGCAATCACTGGTTCGCCGCTGCGGCCACCGTCATGTTAGGTGCCGCTATTGGTCGTGTTACGGGCTTGATCGTTGAAGGCTATAGCGAAGCGGCGATTATCCCGCTGGGTGCAGAAGTTGTTTTGATTGCGATTTTGTTTGCGGCTTATAAGAAGGCGTAAATATATCGGCTTCGATGTGGGGGTCAGAACCTGTTGGTTCTGACCCCAGTTTGGCTTAATTACGGTTATTGTTCTTTTCCTATATTCGATATCTTTTCGAATGCTCTATTCACCAAGTATCCCACCGCGATAAACGTTACTAGAAATATCGTCAGACTTTTTATTTCTGATTCTCCACCGAAATTTATGTACGGGCAGATTAGGTAGCAAGTTGCTGCTAGTACAGCGGTGATCGTTGCGCTTGTTAGGGAGTGTATTCTTGATTGCATGGCGATTGCCTTTTGATCGTTAGCATAGTGACTAAGAATGATTCTGTATTTGTATACAGATTAACTTAGCCTCCACTGCGATAGATAACCTTTGATCGTTTTTGGTTTTAGATTGGGAGTTTTTGTTGGGTTTGGTTTTGAGGGCTTGGGGCAAAGGAGTTAGGTTTTAGAATGTGCTTGGGCAGGGGTTTTGAGCGTGGGGTTGTTTGTAGGCTTGGCTAGCCATTTGAGTAAGTGGCTTCGAGTGGGGTCAGAACCCTTGGGTTCTGACCCCGGTGTATGCAGACTTTGCTTTTAGTTAAGCTTATCTAGGGGACGGCTCATTTCGGCCCAGTCTATGTCGCCGTCGTCAATCATGTTTTCATATTCCAAAACACCCAGTGCTTCAAACTTCGGACGCACGGAGTCGGTGAGTAGACCTATACGGCGAAGATTGGGTATGACGCGCTGAAATAGATGGTTGCGGAAGTTGGTATTACCTTCGCCCGCCAAAAATACTTGGCGAGCTTCTTCGACATCCCAACCGTAATATTCGAATACGTCGGTAGGTATCAAACGCTCACGCGATACCACACAGGCTTCATAGGCAAATTGCGCGCGCTCTTCTCTTTCTTCTTCACTGAGTGATTTTACAAATTCTTCTAGATAGTGAATACCAAAAGCCACATGACGCGCTTCATCGCGAATGACGTAATTTAAAATATCTTTTAGCAAGCCACCCTGTGGTAGGCGATCATGCATTGAGGTGAACGCCGCTAAAGCTAGCCCCTCGATAACAACCTGCATACCAATAAATTTTAAATCCCAACGAGCGTCGGTCAAAATTTTATCTAAGATTCCTTTTAAGGCGTAGTTGATGGGGTACATTACCCCAAGCTTTTCTTGGATAAATTTATTGAACACTTCAACGTGGCGGGCTTCATCAAAGGTTTGTGAGCCAGCGTATAATTTCGCATTAAAGGTCGGTGCACAACTCACCAGCTGGGAGGCAACCAGCAAAGCGCCCTGCTCGCCATGAAGAAACTGAGCCAAGCGCCAGGCATCACAGTGATCGAGAAATTCTTTTTTCTTTTCAGCACTTAAATCATCAAAAGGCTTAAAACCATCAAAGCCACCCACTTTGGCGCGCACTTCATCAGGCAATAAGGTGACCGGTTTGCTCCAATCTAAATCGGTTTCAACATTCCAATTTAGTTTTTTGCCCAGTTCATAAAGCTGCTTAATGCGCCCTTCTTGGAGCTTGTAATCCCAGTTATAGCTGCCAGTTAATGGCGTCTGGAATATCTCGGCAACGTCATCAACATCTTGTTCGGTTAGGGGAATATCATCATCCACGGTAATAGCGGCAGCACGACTGTAAAAAGCTACGCTTCTGGGAGTTTCATCAACAAATTTAGTGGGCATCGCGGTCTCCTTATTCATTATTATTGCAGGGAGTTCTGATACTCAGTTTAGCCCTAAGCTGTCGATAAAGCCGGACATTTTTAGCGGGAATACTGACAAGGGGTTCAATTTGAGACTTTCGGTCTAGCCTGCTGAAATAATACGTGATCGATTTTAGAACTCAGCGTCACAAGTACACATATAGCTAAGCCAAAACATAGGGCTTAGCTTCACGCCATAAAAGGCTAAGGCATCACTTAACAAAGGCAGCATGCCCCCATTTGGTAGCACTCAAACAAGAATAAACACTTCTAAGGCACTTTTCCCCACTCACACTAAATAAGCAGCTTAACTTTCGAAAAAAGCTAATGATAATCATACTTAATTGCATTATTATTCCCAACATTTTTCAATTGGAGAGTAGTAAGCCCGTGAAACACCCCAAAAACAGCGCCCTATTTGGCAGAAATGCCCTTTATCTAGCCATATCTGCAGTATGTGCTGCACCGGTATTCGCCCAGAAAATCGAGCCTGCCACAATTGAAGAGGTTATTGTTTTCGGCCAGAAGATCGAACGTAGCTTACAAGACACCCCTGCGAGTATTGCAGTAATAGATAGCTTGAGCCTAGATCAAAAAGAGCTCGGCAATCTCGCAGAGGCTGTGTTGGAAGCACCGAATGTGCACGCCTATGCAAACGGCTTTAACATTCGAGGCATCGACACCAATAACGTATCAGGTGCAGGTAATGGTGGCTTGGCCACGGTATATCTAGACAACTCTCCGCTCAATGATCGTTTAACCACCAACGGTGTTTCAACTTGGGACATCAGCCAAGTTGAAGTTTTGCGCGGCCCCCAATCCACCCTGCAAGGCCGCAACGCACTAGCAGGCTCGATCATTATGACGTCGACCAAGCCTAGCCAGGAATGGGAGGCCAAATACCGCCTTGAAATCGGCGAAGAAGGTCAGCAAGAGGCAGCTGTCGCTTTCGGTGGAGGCCTAATCGAAGATGAGCTGGCTTTTAGAATTAGCTTGGAAGATCAAAGCTTTGATGGCTTTAACCGCAATATCGTGCGCAACGAATATTCCGACTCCCGAGACGACAAGCTTTATCGAGCAAAGTTTTTGTATACGCCAAGCGCGCTGCCTGACTTTTCGGCCCAGCTAAATGTCACTCACACAGAGACTAATCGTGGAACTGATTTGGTTAATACGCCAACTAATGGCGAAAACCCATACGACCACCGCATTGTTACCAATAATGACCCCCAACGACTAAACTACGAGGGCGATATTATTGCTTTAGACTTGGGTTACGATATTAACGATGAGCTGTCACTAAGTGTCATCAGCACCCATTCTGAAATCGAAAGCAGCTGGGATGACTACGATGACGATAACGGTCCTATTGCTGGAGGAACTCGTTACTACAGCGAAACAAATAAAACCAAAAGTCATGAAGTACGCTTAAATTTCAATTATGAAAACTTCAAAGGTGTACTTGGTGCTTATTATTTCGATTCAGAAGTACCGGCCAACTGGGGAGGCATTAGCCGCATTTCACTTGCATCTGTAGGCTTAAGCGCTCCTATTTTACAAAGTCGTTTCGGGCTTGATAGCAATACAGCAAATTTTGTTGTTGCTCAGTATGCTCCTTTAGACCCCGCACAACTTAGACAATTAAACAGCTCTTATACTCAAACGCAAAGTAAGGCGCTGTTCGCTGATGCCACCTACACCATTAATGAGCAATGGGACATTTTTGCTGGTATTCGCTGGGACAAAGAAGAGTATGAAAGCGAAGACAGTACGAACCTAGAGATTGCCAACGCTGAGTTTTTCCCTGACCCAAGTGTGTATCCAGCGCCCCTCAATCAATTGATCGCAGGTATTAATGCTCAGCTGAGAAATACTGCCGCCCAAGCCAGTACCGACAGCCCTCTTACCGGAGACAGTTTTTCTGAAGTCCTTCCTAAAATTGGTGCCAGCTATCGCATCAACGAAGACGTTACTGCCAGCCTAACTTTGCAAAAAGGTTATCGCTCCGGCGGCGTAGGCGTAAACACTGTTCGCGGCAGTAGCTACCAGTATGATCCAGAAACTACTGACAATATCGAGCTTTCCTTACGCTCCGTTTGGTTAGATGGCGACTTGATTGTAAATGCCAACGCCTTTTACCTAGATTGGAAGGATCAGCAGGTGAGCGTGCAACGCTCTACCAACACTTTTGACACAGAAATTGTTAACGCCGGCAGCTCAGAAGTCAAAGGTTTCGAGCTGGAAACGACTTACACCCCTAATACACAATGGAAATTCACCGCAGGCGTAGGTTTAGCGAAAACTGAATTTAAAGAATTCAACGTGGTCATCCCAACCGAAGGGGAAACCATTGTTCGCGACCTGAGCGGGCGTAATTTTGCTAATGCTCCCGAGTGGACTGCCAACGCTGGAGTTCGTTACACCGCTGACAACGGAATTTTTGCTAATCTCAATGTGAATTATGCAGACAGCACAGCTGATGTTGTTGATCCTTTCGCAAGCGGTCTAAACCCCGGTGACGATGGCTTTGATCCACAAAATGATGCACGCACCTT
This sequence comes from Cellvibrionaceae bacterium, assembly GCA_025800365.1. Taxonomy (GTDB): domain Bacteria; phylum Pseudomonadota; class Gammaproteobacteria; order Pseudomonadales; family Cellvibrionaceae; genus Pseudoteredinibacter. The sequence continues at coordinate 11,433 of JAOXRT010000037.1, forward strand.
GGTAAATATGCGCATCGGTTATGAGTGGGAAAAAGTTGGTGTTTATCTAGTTGCTAAAAATTTACTCGACAAAGAGTACCTCGAGGGTGCTGCGTTTGGTCAAGGGCGCCGAGTTGTGCGTCACGAGTTGGGCGATCCTAGACAGCTTAGCCTTGTTGTTCGAGGTCACTTTTAAACACAGCTATCTTTGCTAGTTTCTTTTAGCAGAAGCCGTGAGATTATGAAGACTATCGTCCAGTATAGGTGATAGTCTTCACTGCCTTTTCCCCGCCCTTCTTTTCTCGCTCGAGATGCTGCCTCAATCATCAGAGGCTAATCATGTTTTTTTCAATTAATTAACTAGCACCCCTGAGAAAATGGAACCATAGATACAACTTTTTTCTGTCACTAGGAGATAGAGGATTCTATTAGATTGCTAGGTCGGAAAAGTATCGGCTTCGAATTGGGGTCAGAACCCATTGGGTTCTGACCCCGCTTTTTGGCAGGCACTAGAAAACGCGTTCGTCGCCGTGACTATCGATGGCGCGCTGAATGAGGTAGTGATGAATATCTTGCACCTCTTGCACTGTTAGGTGATCGTTAAAGGCAGCCATGCCTTTATCTTTCAACATACCGCCATAAACAATACCCATAAAGGATTGGTGGCTAGCTTCGGTCATGTGACGTAAGTCTGGAATCACACCGCCACTTACTGCGTGCAAGCCATGACAGAACTGGCAGAACTCATCGTATAAAGCACCACCATTGGCGATCTGCTCTGCTGTACCAGTTTGTGCCGGTGGCTTCGGCGCTTGCTTCACGAGCTTAGGCTGCTCTGGCAATGTTGCAGTGCCGCCAATTTTATAAACCAAAACACGATTCGGCCCCGGGCCTTCATCTTTACCAAAGACAGTACCACCGGTAAGGCTGAACATACCGCCCCAGCCGGCCATTACGGCAACATACTGCTCGCCATCTACTTCATAAGTAATCGGCGGCGCTACTACACCCGTTTGAGTATATGCTTCCCAAAGCTGCTTACCTTCACTTGCACTGTAAGCCATTAGCTTACCCTGAGGCACTCCATGAAAAACCAAATCGCCCGCGGTGGTTAACATGCCACCAACACCTGGGGTTGGGTAAACCACTTCCCAGGCCGGTTTTTGCTTGGCGGGATCCCAAGCAATTAATTTACCGCTGGTAAGCTTTTTGTTCATTAAGATGGTTTCATTATCTTCCGCTGGCGGCTTAACCCAGTTCATACCCAGGTTCCAAATGCGCTCCTTATCCAGCTTCTCGCGGCCATTGTAAAAGTGCGGCATTTCAATTGCCGGGATGTATACCAAACCGGTATTGGGGTTAAAAGCCATTGGGTGCCAGTTGTGACCACCGTAGGGAGCTGGCCAAACCATCTGGGTGCGCTCAGTAAATTCGGTGACACTTTTATCTTCAACAGGGCGACCGGTTTCCTGGTCGACATGGGTAGCCCAAGTTACTTGCACATAAGGCTTGGCCGATAAAAATTCGCCGCTGGTTCTATCTAACATATAGAAGAAGCCATTTTTGGGTGCCTGCATAATCACTTTGCGTGTGACACCATCCATTTGGATATCGGCCAAAATCATATGCTGGGTTGCGGTGTAATCGAAATTGTCGGCAGGAGTAGTTTGGTAGTGCCAAACATATTCACCGGTTTCTGGACGTACCGCTACGATGGAAGATAGAAATAGATTATCTCCGCCTTCGGGGCTGCGGATATTTCGGTTCCATGGCGAACCGTTACCAACGCCTACATAAAGTAGGTTTAGCTCTGGGTCATAAGCCATGGAATCCCAGGCGGTACCACCACCGCCAAGCTTCCACCATTCACCGGTCCAGGTTTTGGCAGCCATTTCCATAGCTTCACTTTCAAAGCCTTTTTCTGGATTGCCTGGCACAGTATAGAAGCGCCACTGCTGCTCACCGGTCTCGGTATCGTAGGCGGTGATATAGCCACGTACGCCCATTTCGGCGCCGCCGTTACCGATAATAACTTTGTCTTTAACGATTCGCGGAGCACCGGTAATTGAATAGGGTGCGCCATCGACGGTTTTCACATTCCAAGCCACTTTACCTGTAGCCGCATCAAGTGCGGTTAAATGGCCATCGATGGTGCCGATATAAACCTTGCCCTTCCAAACCGCCACACCTCGGTTTGCCGGCGAACAGCACAGATAGCGATTATATTCTTTTGGCACCTTAGGGTCGTAGTGCCAAAGTTGCTTACCAGTTTTCGCATCAAGCGCATAGACCGCACTCCACGCTGTACTGGTGTACATCACACCATCAACCACAATGGGGCTGGCCTCTAAACCCTGCTGATGCTCAACATCGAAAGACCAAGCCAAGCCTAAATCCTTCACATTATCTTTGCTGACTTGATTTAGCGGGCTATAGCGCTGCTCGCCATAGGTACGACCATGGGACATCCAATTGCCTGGCTCTGAGTCAGCAGCAATTATACGCTCGGCCGTGATATTGGCGGTGCTGGGCTCAGCGGCCTCTACTGTTACCTTTGCAGGCGAATCATCTTTGGCGGTTTGATTGTTTTCTTGAGCATTCTTATCACCGCTACAGGCAACTAATGCAAAAGACAGGACGGCTGCCGATAACGGCCGCAAGGATATATGGGCTAATTTCACCACGCGCTCCAAACATATTATTGTTAGTTTGTATTGAGTATCAAACAGCGCGAGATGGAAAGGTAGGTTAGTTTTTGACAATCCGCGACAAAAACTGAGAATGAGCTAGAGTCATTACTCTAGCCCCATATCTGATATTACTTCTTAAGAATAAGCTTGTTGTAAGCAAATAGCAGAATAAATGCGCCGATAGTGGCGGTGATGATAGTCGCGATGTTGAAGCCTGATACCGAGCCCAAACCTACTAATGAGCCGATAAAGCCACCCACGAAGGCGCCACCGATACCCAACACAATGGTAAGAATCCAACCCATTTTATCTTCACCAGGCATCAACCAACGCGCCAATGCACCAGCCACCAAGCCTAAAACTATCCAAGCAATCCAACCCATAGTCGTTCCCCTTTAAAACCGAATATTGTTTTTAAAACAGAGGCTGCGCCCAATACCTCTCGCTGCCTGAGCCTTCAATATGAGCTTCAGAGGCTGAACCCATACTTAATAGGGAGAAGCAATGATTGAGATGACAAAACATGGGGATTAAAGGCAACAAATCTGCAATAAAAACACCATACAATGACTAGGGTTATTGCAAAAGAAAATTTATTTGCTAAGTACTTGATCTAGAACGGTAAAAGCGTGTTTTTGCCTTTACGGGTATATCACCCACTTCTATGATCATCTTACCTATAAATTATTAGCCCATAGCATTTAAAGGAACATTCGTGCTAAGAACTCTTCAACAACTTGGCCGCTCCATGGTTGGCAGTTTGCGAGACCTGATGCCCATTGTGGCGGTCATTCTGTTCTTCCAGTTTTTTGTACTCCAGCAACCCCTGCCCAATGTCGGCCAACTGATGATGGGGGTCGTTTTTGTGGTGCTGGGTTTAACCTTTTTTATTCACGGTCTAGAACAAGGCCTATTCCCTATTGGGGAATCCATGGCGCACGCCTTCGCTCGCAAAGGCAGCTTGTTTTGGTTAATTGTGTTCGCCTTTTCTTTGGGCTTTGGCACTACCGTTGCCGAGCCTGCACTCATTGCCGTTGCGGCTGAAGCCGCCGAAGTTGCCGCTACCGGTCAAATGATCGAAAACAATTTGGCGGCTAAAAGCGAGTACGCCAATGGCTTGCGCTATACCGTCGCCTTTTCAGTAGGCTTAGCGATTGTGATTGGTGTGGTGCGTATTTTAAAAGGCTGGCCAATTCAGTGGATTATCATTGGCGGTTACATCATCGTGGTTATCATGACCATGTTCGCCCCCCGTGAAATCATTGGTATTGCTTACGATTCTGGTGGCGTTACCACCTCTACCATTACCGTGCCCTTAGTTACTGCACTCGGTGTTGGCTTAGCATCCTCTATTAAAGGACGTAACCCAATGATCGATGGCTTCGGCTTAATTGCCTTCGCCTCCTTAACCCCAATGATTTTTGTTATGGCCTACGGGATGCTTATCTAATGGAAATTTTACAGCAGATTTGGGATGTCACCCTAGGCACCGTTACCGATGTATTGCCGATTGCCGCGATTATCTTTGGTTTTCAGTTTGCGGTTATTCGTAAAAAGCCGGCCAATCTCGGGCAAATACTTTTTGGTTTTGTATGGGTTCTTGTTGGCCTATCACTCTTCCTTTTAGGCTTAGAGTGGTGTCTATTTCCGCTGGGCCGCTTGATGGCAGAACAGCTTACCGACCCGAATTTTATACATGCCGGTAAAACTGTAGTAGATGCCGCCAGCCAAATAGATTGGACCGATTACTACTGGGTATACCTCTTCGCCTTTTTGATTGGCTTTAGCACCACTATTGCCGAACCTTCACTCATCGCCGTTGCTATTAAAGCGAATGAAGTTTCCGGTGGCGCTATCGGCATTTGGGGCTTGCGTCTTGCCGTTGCCCTTGGCGTAGCGATTGGTATTTCACTCGGCTGCTATCGAATTGTAGTGGGCGATCCAATTCACTGGTATATCATTTGTGGCTATATTGTAGTGGTCATTCAAACCAGCTTTGCCCCGAAAATGATCGTACCTCTAGCTTATGATTCCGGAGGTGTTACCACCTCTACCGTTACCGTACCTTTAGTGGCAGCATTAGGCCTTGGTTTATCCGAAACGGTGCCAGGTCGTAACCCATTAATTGATGGTTTTGGTTTAATTGCTTTTGCCAGCCTGTTTCCCATGATTTCGGTCATGGCATATGCGCAAATCAGCGAGTATCGTGCTCGCGCAAAATCGACCGATGAAGAGTCGGCCGAGTCGTCGACTTAGGAGCTCACTATGCACTTTAAAATGATTGTTGTCTTCGTAGAAGACGATAAAACCGATGATGTAATGGATGCTGCACGCCAAGCTGGTGCCACCGGAGCCACGGTTATTAACAATGCTCGCGGCGAAGGCTTAGAGCAGAGCAAAACCTTTTTGGGCTTATCAATCAATAGCCAGCGCGATGTCATTTTGTTCTTAGTCGAAGAGCACCTAAGCCGTCATATTTTGGAAGAGATTAATCGTGTAGGTGAATTCGATTCAGCCCCAGGAACTGGGATTGCCTTTCAAATCGATGTGGAAGATGCCGTTGGCGTTGCCCACCAAGTGGAAAAACTGACCTCAGAAGTGGAGGAGCTGTTGTAATGGAAAAGAAAGTAATTAACGCTCGTCAGGTAATGCACAGCAATCACCTGGAGATCGATGGTAAGGCGACAGTTAAAGAAGCCATCGCCCTAATGCGCGCCAATCAAAGCGATGTTCTGATTGTACAAAAGCGTGATGAAAATGATGCCTTGGGCATTGTTCTGCTATCCGATGTCGTAAAGAAAGTACTCGCCAAGGACAAAGCACCAGAGCGTGTAAATGTTTATGAGATCATGTCTAAGCCAGTAATTCCTGTAGAAGCCGACCTTGATGTTCGCTATGTTGCCAGAATGTTTGACCGTTTTGGTATTTCCAATGCACCTGTGGTTGATAAGGGCGAAGTTGTTGGCGTCGTTAGCTACAATGAGCTTATTTTTAACGGCCTATGTGAGCTGCTTGATTAATATTTAAGTGATTGCCGCAATCATCAGGGCTGAGTATCGGGCTTATGACAAGCCCCGCATTGACGTACTGGCCCTGACTCTTTCCCCGCATGTTTTAAATCCCGATGACAATCACGGCATAAACCGTGAAATTGCTCTTCCACCAACAAATTAACGGTTTCGTCTTCCTTGTGACATTGATAGCAACCGTATTGCCTACCTGTACCATCTACATAATTATGATGGCAATTGGCACAACCAACTTTATTGTGATCTTTGTGGGCAAAGTAAACATCCAACAGAGGCGCCTCACGCAAAGACTCTTCTCTGGCAGATAAAAAAGCACTCCCCAGTGCCGCAAAAATTAACAACAAACCAGCCGCCCAACTAATTTGCCGCCACATACAAGCCTCCGCTAAACAACACACAAAGCAGCACTAAGCCGATAAATAAAATAGGTTTTACCGATGTGCCCACTTGGCTATGAGCTTTAGAATCACGACCAAATAGGATCTTGCTGAAAGATAACTTAGGCCCCAATCGATTTAAGGCGTAGTAGGAAACAACCAATACAAGCAGCAAAGAAAAGAGTGCCCAGGCAGCGTAGCGATCAAAATAAAAGCCTGCGGCCACTACATGATATAAGCAGGCGACTAAGGCCAAGATCGACAATAAGGCATGACTAAAACGAAACGATAAGAAACCACCATGCAAACGCTGCTTTAAAGGGCGTATAGATGCCAAACATAGATAAACAAAGAACAACCAAGCTAACCATGCACAAAGCATATACCAGGGCGAACGTAAGCTTAGATACTCCCAAGTAACAGGCTCTAATATTAAAAAGCCAAAGCCATGAATACTGCTGAGCAGCAGCAACGCGAAGGCCAACAAGCGATGCCACCAATAAAATAAATCACCTTTTAGTTTTGGCCAACTTCTTGGCCTGGCCCTTTCAATAAACAAATAAATACAAAGCCCAAAGGCGACAAATCCGACTCCATTGAGTAGATCCCAATAGCTACCCGCAAGCACTGGCTCGAAAAACAATAGGGACAAGTACGGCATCAACAAATAGACGCACAAGCTACCCAGAAAAAACAGTAGTAAGGACAGTGTTTTATGTTTTGCCGCTTCAGGCTTTTTATTTTTATATGTCATACGACCTATTTTTATTGTAAATAAAACCCCCTGTCAAGCAGAGGGTCTTTTTCTAACTTTTAAGGCCAGCGCTGGCTAAGTAGCACGCGGCAGTGGCGACTCTTCGCTTCTAAAGCGCGCCTTGGCCCTTTCAGCTAACATAAACAAACTCGGCACCAATATCAACGTTACCGTTGTGGCCAGCAATACACCAAAGGCCAAAGAGATCACCATTGGCACTAAGAACTGTGCTTGGGTGCTGGTTTCAAACAGAATCGGCACCAAACCAACAAAGGTCGTTACAGAGGTGAGAATAATCGCTCGGAAGCGATCTCGCCCAGCCTGCACCACCGAATCGTAAACGCTTTCGCCTTGAGCTCTTAGCTGATTAATTCTATCCAGCAATACTAAGTTATCGTTGACCACAACACCCGAGCAGGCGAAGAAACCGAGGAAGGACATCATGCTGATTTCGCGCCCTAAAATCATATGCCCAACGACAGCCCCCATAAAACCAAAAGGTACGGCAGTGAAGATCAAGAAAGGCTGCCAATAAGATTTAAAAGCAACCGCCATAATGGCCAATACAATCAGCGAAGCGATAAAGAAATTAAGCAGAATTGAAACCATAAATTCTTGCTCTTCCTTCATGCCTTCAGAAAGATCGAGGCGCAAGCCCGGATATTGCTGACGCCACTCTGGGTAATGCTCTTTCATGATCGCCTCTACAATCTCGCTAGGTACACCCACACCTTTTTTCACATAGGCGCGAACTTTAACCGAGCGCTTGCGATCCTCACGTTTAATATGTGAATAACCCGGCACATAATCCACAAAGGCGACCGCCTCGAGTGGAATTTCGCGTTGATCACTGGTACGAATGCGAACATCACTTAAATGATCGACATTATTGCGCTCTTCTTTGGGGTAACGCACCATAACTCGAACATCTTCATTACCCTTAGGAATACGCTGTGCTTCAGCACCATAGAAGCCTTGCCTTACTTGGCGAGCAACATCACTTAAGCTAAGCCCGAGAGTTTCGGCATAGGGTTTTAAACTTAACTGAATATCGCTGCGGGCTGATTCAATGCTATTACGCACATCGTACACACCGGAGTATGACAACAAAGCTTCTTCCAGTTTTGCGGTAACATCATTGAGAACTTCTTCATCATCACCCGGTGCCGTTAACAGCAAGCTGATATCCGCACCCACGTCATTAATGGTCGCATCTAAGGTAATCTCTTCCAGCTCCGGCAATGGCCCAACCAGTTCACGCCAGCGCTTTACTACCGCATCGGCCGACACATCACCACCGTGATCTGCTAGGGAAAGTGAGACAACGATATTGTTACGCCAGCCCCAGGTTTGCATGTCTTTGATAACGGCATCGCCGCCAGCTTCACCAAATAACTCGGTATCTTTTTTAAGCTCTGGAACCGCACCCTCAACACGCTCAATAATGGAATCCATGGTGCGAAACGGTGCGCCTTCTGGAATCTTCATACGTAAGCGAACAAAATCCGAGGCCACCACCGGCATAAAGGATTTGCCTACCCAACCACCGACAAATACCGATACCGACAAGAAGAAAGCTACAATAAAGATCGCAACCGTCGCTCCGTTGTGCTGCAACATTTTTTGCAGGCTGGTTTTATAGTAGCGATCAGCTACATGCTCCAAGCCTTTGGCAACTCCCTGACGCCAAACTTGAAAGCGGCGCATAAAACCAATGCGGCTTTCTTTCTCTGGCTTCATATGGGCCAAATGCGATGGCAAAATCAACAGTGATTCCACCAAAGAGAACAATAAGCACAAGGTAACAACGGCCGGAATACCAAAAGAAATTTCGCCCATTGCACCGGGAATAAACAGCATCGGCGCAAAGAAAATAATCGTAGATATCACCGCCAAAATCACCGGCTTACTTACCATTTTAGCACCGCTAGCCGCCGAGGCATTTCCTACCATACCGGCCTGCTGCCTAGAATAGACGCTCTCCCCCACAATAATAGCATCGTCCACCACGATACCCAGCACTAATAGAAAAGCAAACAAGGACAGCATATTCAGGCTCACACCCGTCATAGGCAAGAACCAAAGCGCACCTAAAAACGCTACGGCAATCCCTAGGGTTACCCACGCCGCTAAGGCAGGGCGCAAGAAGAGCATTAATACGACGAATACCAAAACCAAACCCGACAGGGAGTTGTTCATCAGCAGATTGAGTCGACCCTCAAAAAGAGTCGACCAGTCACGCCAAACGACCGCATGCACACCTGATGGTAGCTGGGGCTGAATTTTTTCAACAAACTCACGCACCTCTTTGGCGGTTTCTACAACATTTGGGTTGTCGGTTGCATAAACTTCAAGATAAACAGCCTTACGACCATTTAAGCGGGCAATTAAATTCCACTCTTCCAAGGTCTCCTTAACATCGGCCACTTCGCCAATAGTTAACTCCGAGCCATCTTCTTTACTGCGAATAACAATGCTTTCAAAATCATCCACTGTATATGCTTGCGCTCGGGTTTGAACTTGCAGATCACCGTTTTTCGAGCGAATCGAACCCGCGCCTAAGTTTAATGAAGAGCGTCTTACCGCATTCACCACATCTTCAAAACGCAGCCCATAGCGGCGTAGCTTCTGCTCAGAGATTTCAATGGCCATCTGCTCTGGGCGCACAGCCTCAAGGTCAACTAAGGTAACCGCTGGCAACAAAGAAATTTCATCTCGCAACCATTCGCCAGTTGCTTTTAATGCTGTATCATCAACTTCGCCATAAATACCGATACTTAAAACTTCAATCTTTCTTTTGTTCTCACGAACTTCTGGACGTTCTACATCGGCGGGGAAAGTGGTAATAGAATCAACACGGGTTTTAACATCATTTAATAAAACCTGGGTATCGTATTCATTCTGCACTTCAATTGTGACCGAGCCGCGACCATTGCGCGCACTGGATTCAATCTTTTTAATGCCTTCCAAGTCGAAGATTGCCTGCTCGATACGCTTAACAATCTGCTCTTCAACTTCCTTAGGGCCAGCGCCAGGATAAGGCACAGAGACACTGAGTGATTCTGGTGAGGCATTAGGGAAAACTTCACGATCAAGGCGGTTATAGTTATAGATACCACCAATAATAATCGCCACCATCAACAAGTTGGCAGCGATTGGGTTTTCAACAAACCATTGCACGAGTCGGTTCATTAGCTATCGGCCTCCGCGTTATTTTTTGCGGGCTTTTCTTTGGCAACCTCACTGTTATTCGCGCCTTTGATTTCTACTTTCTTACCCGGCACCAAGTACTGTTGATTTGCGGCAATAATATTATCGCCAACTTCTACTTCACCGGTGACCCAGGCTTTATCATTGCTGACCTTGAGTACTTTAATGGTTTTACTCACCACTTCACCCTTGTCATCAACGGTGTAAATCAGGTTACGTTTGTATAAGGCCTTGCGAGGAATTTCGATAACATTTTGCAATAGCTTGCCGGCGATTTGAGCTTCTACAAATAAGCCAACCATTAATGGTGCCTCTTGCTCGGCTGAATAAGGCGCTTCTACTTCGGCTACTGCATAGTACAAACGCGTACGAGTATCTAAACTGGCATCGGTACGAGCAATGCGAGCCTGCCAAGTACGAGGAATACCCGCGACCGTGCCGAACAATTCTACTTTGGCGCCTTCACTAAGCTCACCACTTGCCACGCCAAGTGGCAATTCAACCAAGCCTGCTTCCGCATCCGTTAATGGCAAACGAACCTCAACTACCGAAGTGTCAAAAGCTTTACCAAGTTGCGTACCCGGGCCAACATACTGACCGAGATCCACACTGGTGCTGCGCACCAAGCCCGAAAAAGGCACGCTAATTTTGGTGCGGCGCAGATTCAGTTCAGCCTTTTCAAGATTGGCTTTGGCGGCATCAAGGCTAGCCTTGGCGGCAGCAATTTGTGGTTTACGTAGAAATAGATCGTTTGCCTCATCGTTGCCGAGGTTACGCCACTCACGTTTCTTTTGACGTGCTTGGCCGCGCTCGGTAGCCAAGCGTTGTTCGGCCTCTGCAACTTGAGATTTAGCCTGTACGACCGCAAAGCGATAATCGCGAGGATCAATTTCTACTAAGGTTTCACCTGCAGAAATTTGACCACCCGCCACAAAGGCAGGATTCACCTTCACGATACGACCAGAAACCTCAGCGACTAGGCTAATCTCACGGCGCGGTGCCACTGTACCTTGGCTATGAACACTTAGGCGGTGCTCACCAGGTTGGGCGGCGACAACACTCACTTCAGTAGGCTTGGGCTCTTCTTTTGGCTGGGGCTTTGATTTGGGCTTCATGGTTGCCACGGCGAACACCACGGCACCTCCGATCAGCAAAATAAGTAGGGGCAGGAATTTGCTCATGCGCGAGCGAACAGCTGTATCGGCCACTAGAAGTCGTCCTCATCTCTTTATATTGTCGTTATATCGTCATCTTTACTCGGAAACCACACCGAGTATAGGGCTAACGTTAAAGTGTAACCCCACCCCAGCGTTAGCGGCGGGATTTTACCCTTCTTCACATAGCTGCCATAACGCTTCACAGTAAATGCCAAGCTAAATGCGATAAACAGCCATATTCCCGCGTTAAAAACAAGGCTGTTGCCCACCCCCAGAATGCCGCATAATGCGCCGTCCCCAAGGGGCTGCGACAGGCAAGCAAACGCTGTCGCAAAGCGAAGGAAGACATAAGAGAGACCATAGATTCGATGATCAATATTAATGCCCGTATTGCCGAGGAATTATCGGTAAACGCTCGCCAGGTAGAGGCTGCTGTAGATTTATTAGATGAAGGCGCCACTGTTCCCTTTATCTCCCGTTACCGTAAGGAAGTGACTGGCGGCCTAGATGATGGCCAGTTGCGTACTCTGGAAGAGCGCTTGCGCTACCTAAGAGAGCTGGAAGACCGACGCTCTGCGATCCTCAAAAGCATTAATGAACAAGAAAAGCTCACCCCAGAGCTGGAAGCCGAGATCAATGCGGCCGATACCAAGAATCGCTTGGAAGACTTGTACTTACCTTACAAACCTAAGCGTCGCACCAAAGGCCAAATCGCTAAAGAAGCTGGTCTTGAGCCATTAGCTGATAGCCTACTAGAAAACCCCAACCTCGCCCCTGAAGAAGAAGCGCAAAAGTACCTGAATGGTGACAGCGAGGAAGGCCAAAAGATTACTGATATCAAAGCAGCTCTGGATGGCGCCAAGTACATCCTGATGGAGCGCTTCAGTGAAAACGCCGAGCTACTTGGCAAGCTGCGTCAATTCTTAAAAGATGAAGCCAACCTTAGCGCCCGCATCATGGATGGCAAAGAATCTGAAGGCGCCAAATTTGCCGACTACTTTGAGCATGATGAGCCATTAGGCAGCGTACCTTCACACCGAGCCCTAGCTATGCTTCGTGGTCGCAACGAAGGCATCTTGAGCCTAGCGATTACTGTAGGCGACCCGGATGATCGTTTAGCGGCACACCCATGTGAGGCCATGATTGCTGATCACTGGGACGTAAAACCCCAAGACCGCGCGGCCGATAAATGGCTATCAGAAGTTGTACGCTGGACTTGGCGCGTTAAGTTGCTTACTCACCTAGAAACTGATCTGCTAGGCGAAATACGTGAAGCCGCTGAAGAAGAGGCCATCAAAGTATTCGCCAGCAACCTTAAAGATCTGCTGTTGGCTGCCCCTGCTGGCCAAAAAGCCACTATTGGCTTGGATCCAGGCCTTCGTACCGGTGTAAAAGTAGCGGTAGTCGATGCCACCGGTAAAGTTGTTGATCACGGTGCCATTTTCCCAACCCCACCACAGAACAAAATCCGCGAAGCAGAAGCGGTGATCGTAGCGCTTTGCAAAAAACACGATGTTGGCTTGATTGCGATCGGTAACGGTACCGCTTCACGTGAGACCGATAAGTTTGTTGGTGATGTACTGAAAGCCCACAAAGACATCAAAGCACAAAAAGTCATGGTTAATGAGGCGGGCGCCTCGGTATATTCCGCATCGGAAGTGGCTGCCAAAGAATTCCCCGATTTGGATGTAACCATACGTGGCGCCATCTCTATTGCTCGCCGCCTACAAGACCCATTGGCCGAGCTAGTTAAGATCGAGCCCAAATCCATTGGTGTGGGCCAGTATCAGCATGATGTTTCTCAAGCTCAATTGGCTCGCTCACTGGATGCAGCAGTGGAAGACTGTGTAAACGCCGTCGGTGTTGAAGTGAATACTGCCTCCGCCAAGCTTTTAGCCGCGGTATCTGGCCTTAACAGTAGTATTGCCAACAATATCGTCGATTTTCGCGACCAAAACGGTGCATTTAAGAGCCGCGAAGACCTGAAGAAAGTTAGCCGCTTTGGTGCCAAAACCTTTGAACAGGCCGCCGGTTTCTTGCGGGTGGCCGGTGGTGACAACCCACTGGACGCCTCCGCTGTACACCCTGAATCCTACTCTGTGGTCGAGGCGATTGCCGAGAAGAACAACCGCCCAATCCATAACTTAATGGGCGACTCAGGCTTCCTAAGATCGCTCAAAGCCGCCGACTACACCTCGGAAGCATTTGGTTTACCTACCGTAACCGACATTATCAGCGAATTGGATAAACCCGGCCGCGACCCCCGCCCTGAGTTTAAAACGGCTCAATTCCAGGATGGCGTAGAAGAGATCAAAGACCTAGTACCGGGCATGATCCTGGAAGGCACCGTTACCAACGTCACCAACTTTGGTGCCTTTGTAGATGTTGGCGTGCACCAGGATGGCTTGGTGCATATCTCAGCGCTATCCAACACCTTTGTTAAAGACCCTCGCGAAGTGGTTAAAGCCGGCGACATCGTAAAGGTGAAGGTGATGGAAGTAGATGTACCTCGCAAGCGCATTGGCCTATCAATGCGCCTAGATGACACCCCAGGAGAGAAAGAGTCTGGCCCAGCTGGACAACAGCGTCGTGGCAAGGGCGGAGGCCGCCCAGATCGCAGCCAGCAGCAACGCTCTTTTGGTGGCGGCAAAGGCGGTGGCCAGCAGAAGCAAGGAGGCGGCATGGGCTCCATGGGCGCATTGCTACAACAGGCCATGAAGAACAAAAAGTAGGCCTTAAACAAAACCTTTACAAAACTTAAGTTCAGCGCCCCTTCATGCTCGCCAGCCCAGTATTAACAAGGGCTGGCGACTAGCCGCGAGGCACAAAACACGGTATAAATTCACAGCACTGGAAGCCGTATATAACAATAAGCGAGGAACGCTTGCTACTTTCCTCGTCTAAACCAGCAAGAAGCCAAAAAGGTAAGCTAAACAGGGACAACCGATAGCGAATCCAGATCGGCTAAATGCAACACTATAGAGACTTGGAGTAAACCATGACCGAAGAGAAAGAAGTTCAGGGCGAGGTTATTGAAACCACCGAGAGCACTGCAAGTAGTGACAGTGCTGAGAACACAAAGGCCGAAGCGAGCTCTAATGAGCAAACCAGCCAAAACCAAGGCCAAAGTGAACAGCAGCAAGAAGCGCCAAAGCAAAGCTATGAGCCTGCTGCACCAAGCCAGGAAGAACGTAACTGGGCAATGTTCTGCCACCTAGCGACCATGAGTGGCTTTATCATTCCATTCTTCAGCGTAATCGGCCCATTGATTGTTTGGCTGATCAAGCGTGATGAATCCGAATACGTAAACTACCACGGTAAGGAAGTGCTGAACTTTCAAATCACAATTGCCATCGCAATGTTTGTCAGCATCATCTTGATGGTGATATTTATCGGCGTAATCACCGCCTTTATTGTTGGCATCTTCTGGTTTGTGATGTCCATTGTCGGCGGCGTTAAAGCCAGTAGCGGCGAATACTTTGAGTATCCGTTTACACTGCGCTTGATTAGCTAAGAACCCCTTAGCAATCCCAAGAAAAGGCGAGCGATATAAGCTCGCCTTTTTTGTGCCTGCTATTCACGAGCATCCAGCGCAGCAACATCAAAAATCTTTAGTTCGTCTAGGGTTTAGATTTAGGTGCCAGTTTTTAAAAGCAGTTAACCTTAGAAGCATTTCTTATTTGACAGGATTGTGATCATTGCATAGGCTAATTCTAAATTAAGGAATTGGAACGGACTCTAATACAAACAGTTTTCAAGCCCCAAAGCAAACAAGGAGCAGTTTATGCAAACTAAGCTAAAAGTCGCAATTATCACCAGCATTCTTTCGTTTTCCAGCGCAAGTGCCCTTGCAGCCTTATCCGGCAGCGAATCCGAGAAAGCTATTTCCGATGCCAAAAACAGCTTACAACTTCCAACCAACAGCAGCACAGAAAAATACTGCCGCAAGGTGAGAAATTCTTTGTATGGCAAGTTTCGTAAAAAATGCCGCACGGTTGCCGAGTGGGATGCTTGGATTGCCGTCGTCGCTCCTAAAGTTGAAAAACAATGGAAGATAGCTGGTGCAACGAGTCCTCGAAAAGGTGGCAGACAGCTATCCCAAGCAACTCTGGTAACCTCCGATCCGTTCAATCGATAAAGATCAACTCTGAAAAAGGAATTCCCCATGAAACGTTTTTTAACAGCAGTATTTTTAATGGCAATTGGCAGCTCAAGCTTTGCCATGATTCCCGGTGAGGCGAAGCCGTCTGCAAACGAAGCGCAAGAAGAGAAAATCTGCCTAGTTGTACGTAAATCTATCTACGGTAAATACCGTAAGAAATGCAAAAATACTCAAGAATGGTTGAGCTTTATTGCGGAGTACGGCCCTAAAATTGAGAAGCAACTAGCCAATACCGGAGCGACTCGCGGCCTCAATGGAAATGCCAAATTCACTAAAGTTTACCTAGGTGCCAATAAAGAAAAATAACACCGAAGTGAAGGCCCAGTTATTTCGAGCTGGGCTTCTGACAAACATATTGCTCATACATTTTTGCTCAAGATGCTTAGACGATCACAGCTTAATTCTACGCATTAAGCAAAATAAATAACTCTAGGAAATGATTGCGGATATAAGCATTTTCAATTTTAAGATGTCAAAAGCGATAAATAGAAAGGATCTACTATGAAAAAAGCGACTTTAGTGACGACTGCCATTTTAGCCCTAGGCTTGAGTGCCACAAGCTTTGCTGGTGAAGTAAAAGGAAGTGAAGAAACCATCTGCAAAAAGGCGAGCAGCTCTATTCACCAGAAACCTTCTCGCAAATGCATGACGGAATCTGAGTGGAAAGTTTGGACAGCAAAAGCGGAAAAACAAAAGAAACGCCAACTACAGTTAGCCGAAGCAGGTGGCAGCAAATACTATCCGAAAAAAGCTAACAACCTTCAAGAACAAAAGCGTCAGCTTGCAAAGGTACAGTGAGATCGAAGCCCTCTTTTAATTAAAGAGGGTCTGCCGAGCAGAACATAGGCCGCTTACGCCAATCCTTGGCTAGAGCGGCTTAGCTTCCAATTATGTATCCACACCCCCGTTAAACAACAGGCGATCGCCAAAATATAAGCTGCGCCGTATATCGGCCCGGAGACCTTATAAATCGGCCCGTAAATTACATATTCCAAGCCCATATACAAGGCAATACCAAGTAGCGCACCCCATATATAGGGCATCGGGAAGCGCGCAAAATAATAGCCCGCAAATAGACTAGGCACTCCCATTAGCAGTACCACGCCCTTATAGTCCAAGGGCAAAATAGAGGCCCAGAAACCCGCACCAAACAGCAATATTGCGCCAGCTAGGTAGGCCACCCATTGATTCTTCATACATCACCCGCTCATATTTAAGCTTCACCTGGACATTATGTGGCCAGCTGCGATTTAGAGCTATTAGACTAAACGCTAATTGCCCTGCCGAGATTCCGCTACAGGCGGCCATGGGGTGCGCAATAGTCGGTCACCAGCAAAGCTACCAATGTACATAAAGTCTCCCATTACCTGAGCAACTGTACCTGCCCCCATTGGCGGACCTGCTTGCTTCAATAAGACTTGTTTCTGCATCGATTCTGGATCAAGGGCGATAATCTCAAAGGGCCCCGGACAGGAACCTACGCGAGTTTCCATACACTGCTGAGCACCGGCCAAGTCAAAGGTTTGCGAAGCCACTAATAAACGGCCATCGCCCGACCACTGGATATTGTCTGGATGCGAGGTATCGACACTGGCCAACAATTCACCGCTGCGCCAATCCACTTTATGAACTTGATTATCGGACCAGCCACTGACATAGAGATATTTATAATCAGGGTCTGTTTGAATGCCATTTAAATAGGCACCGCGAAAATTACTCACCTTAGAAAAACTTCCACCATTATCCGGCTTCCAGTGCCATACCCAGCCTGTTTTAAAGCCCAATAAGCCTTGCAACTGCGGCCAGTTAATCACCCCTAAAGAGAAACCTTCGCGAGCAAACATGTGGGTACTAAAAAAGCTGCCTTCGGGGCCCGCGACAACATCATTGATATAGCTGTTGTCCGGCATCTCCACACAACCCTGCCAACTAATCTGGTAATTTTCACTGGCACGACGAATTAGAAAAGATTCAACAGCTTCTCGACCACCATGATTGACTACCAATAAGCGCTGAGTGTTTTCGTCAACTTGGCTTAGATGGATACCGTGAGGTGAAAATAACTCACCCGGCGGTTTACAGCCTGGCTGCCCCCAATGCTCCGAATCAGCCTCGGTAAAATCAGGAAAGATTTTTAAATGTTTTGCTTTCACATCAAAAAAAGCCAAAGATCCCGGCGTATGTTCCCCCACCACCCCCATCTGACTAACTACCAAGGTTTGACCATCCCCTAAAGGCTCTAGGTCTTCAGGGTTTTGAAAACCACAGAACACCTTGCGATCACCGACAGAGTTACAGTCTGTTATATAGGGTTGAGTTTCAGAACATGCCGCTAAAGCTAATACTGCTAGTAAAAGAGAGAGACGAAAGATAGAAGCCTGTAGTATTGCCATTATTATTCTCGTTATTGCCTAATCCTTAGGCTTGGCAGTGTATGACACTTCTATTGGTATAACAAAGTATGCGTAACTAAATAACCCCACTCTTCAGCTTAGATGTCCCTACTCGTGAACACCACAAAAGCAAGAATCTAGCTTGAGGCAGTGATTTGGACGACTAGGCTCCTGACAAAACTTCTGGAAAGGTTTTGGGCTTGGCCGAAGGCTGAGCGCCTGGACGACGCGAATCCATGGAACGGGTGGCCGCATGACAATTCTGCTTGGAGCAGAATAGGGCTTGCCCGCAGGGTGAGTAACTGGATGTTACGAATCCATGCAGTGTTGGAGCGGAAAAACACTGCCCCAAACTAGATTCTGGTCAGCAGCCGCCCCAAAGCAAAGTAGGTAAAAAGCGCACAGGAGTGCACCCACAAGTGATGGAGCCTAAGCGTCAACACATGTGCGAGCCCGCTTTAGGCAAGTAGTTTCACACAACTGCGCCAGCCTAGAGCGGGCGACGTTGCTAACAAAATAGGAATTTTGTTAGCAGCGGTAGGTAAAAGAAAGCACAAAAAAAGCCCCACAGATCGAAACCTGCAGGGCTTTAGCGTGAAACTGTTTTTAAAAAATTCGCAGCAGTATTTACAAAACTCTTGCTGGAAGCTTATTGCTCCACAAATGCCCGCTCAATAACATAATGCGCTTTCTGACCATGACGAGACTCCTTAAAACCGTGGCCATCCAAAATTTCGCAGGTTTCCTTTAACATACTTGGGCTGCCACAAATCATAAAACGATCATCTTCCAAGTTTGGCTTCGGCAAACCTAAGTCATGAAACAATTTACCCATACGCATTAGATCAGTAAGACGGCCATTATTACGGAAAGGCTCGCGAGTTACAGTTGGGTAATAAAGTAATTTTTCACGCACTTCCTCGCCGAAAAATTCATTATTGGGCAGCTCATTTTCTATCACATCTTGATACGCCAGCTCCGATATATGGCGCACACCGTGGGTCAGAATAATTTTATCAAAGCGCTGATAAACGTCTGGATCTTTAATGATGCTCATAAAAGGCGCCAAGCCTGTACCAGTACTGATTAAGTACAAATGCTTGCCTTCTAACAAATGATCGGCAACCAAGGTGCCTGTTGGCTTTGTAGAAAGCAGGATCTCATCACCGACCTCAATATTCTGCAAACGAGACGTCAGCGGGCCATCTGGCACCTTAATGCTGAAAAACTCCAATTCTTCATCATAATTTGCACTGGCAATACTATAGGCACGCATCAGAGGCTTACCTTCCACTTCCAAGCCCATCATCACAAAGTGGCCATTCTCAAAGCGCAAGCTTTGGCTACGACTGGTATTAAAGCTAAACAAGCTATCATTCCAGTGGTGCACTCGGGTGACTCGTTCACGAATCAAACTGGCCATAATGGGGTCTCCAAGACGATAAATTCATTAACTGCAGTTTAGAGATCTACCCATTACCCGTAAAATGGGTTATTTTTCTATTGCTTATCGATTTTTTAGATATAGAACCACTTAAAGGCTTCTAGCCACCCATTAGAGATAGCTGATATGCGCTTTAGCTTGCGACAAATAGAGGTCTTCTTATGCACCGCCCAGCTGCAAAACATCAGCCTGGCTGCAAAGCAACTTAACCTCTCCCAATCGGCTGCCAGCTCAGCACTACGCGAGCTAGAGCAACAGTTCGGCCTCCAGCTATTTGATCGAGTGGGCAAAAGGTTACGACTCAATGAAAACGGCATCGCTTTGCGGCCACAAGCCCTGGAGCTGATTAGCTGCGCAGAAAGACTAGAGGTCAGCTTTAAAGGTCAAGCTGGACTTGGCGACCTGCGAATTGGTGCAACTTTAACTATTGGAAATTATCTAGCTGTACCTTTAGTCGCCCAATATATGAACGATGCCAAATTGCGAGGACAAGAAGCGCGAGTCGACCTGCACGTTGCCAACACCGACAGTATTGCCAAGCAGGTACTGAACTATGAAATGGATATAGGTCTGATTGAGGGGGAATTTAACCACCCATTGCTGCGCAGCGAATTTTGGCGTGAAGATGAGCTACTTATCGTGGCTAACCCAGAGCACCCTTTAGCAATCGAGAAAACTCTGGACGACGAGCAGCTTTTATCGCTGCGCTGGATAAGCCGAGAACATGGCTCCGGTACGCGCCAAGCATTCGAGCACGCTCTTCATGGCCTACTGCCACAATTGGATATCGCCATGGAGCTAGAGCATACCGAGGCCATAAAGCGTGCCATCGAAGCCAACCTTGGTGTAGCTTGCCTCTCACGCCTGGCAGTGCAAGAAGCCTTAAATCGTGGCAGCCTAGTACAATTGCACGCACCTCATCGCGATTGGCGCCGGCGCTTTTATTTTGTTTTTCATCGAGATAAAGCAATTAGTCATTCACTGGAACACTGGTTAAATCTATGCCAAGCTGAACCTTCTAGGGCCTGTTAACACTAATTCGATTCTATGAGTATTCGCAAAAGCACTTTTATTTGGCTTGGGATATTATTTAGCGCCCTCGCTTCAGCCCAAGAGATTTACAAATACAAAGATAAGCACGGCAACTGGGTTTTTAGCGATAAAAAGCCCAAGCAAAGTGCAGAACTGATTTCGCTAAAAAAATCGCCTAGAAAGTCACGCCATCACCCCTGGGTTGAAGAAGTCAGAAAAGGTGGCAAACGCCAACTCTATCTTCACAACCCTGTCCACGCCCCACTGCAGTTTTTTTATCAAAGCTCAGAGCTGGGGAAGGAAACTATTCAATTTAGCGCCGAAGGGCCTGGAAAATATTTACTGCGAGAGGGAGAGCGCTCTTTCGGAGAACTTAAGACAGGCTGGGCCATAGGGAACGGCAATATGAGTCATAGCCAAGATATCTATCAACTGCCCTTTGACAGCAAAAAGCGCCTACTAATATCCCAAGGTTTTAATGGCCGCTTTTCCCACACTGGCCGAGGAAATAGATTCGCCTTAGATATTGCGATGGAAGTCGGCACCAATATAGCCGCCGCACGTCCTGGCATCGTCGCAATCGCCAAAGATGACTACCATATGGGTGGCGCAAAACAGTACTTTTTGGATAAAGCCAACCACATCACTGTCTACCACGAAGACGGCAGCTCAGCGGTTTACGCACATATACTGCAAAGTAGCGCAAAGGTTAAGCCTGGCGATGTTGTAAAAGCAGGACAAATTATTGCCCGCTCTGGCTCATCAGGTTACTCAACAGGCCCACACTTGCACTTTGTTATTCGCGGCATGCAAAATGGGAGGCTTGTTTCATTCCCATTCCGGCTAAAAGGCCGAGACGGCAAAGTCTTTACACCGCGAGCCATGCAGAAAATCTAAAGCAGCAACGCCACTATTTAGAAATCTCCTAGGCTAAAGTCTAACTGCTATCCAATTCATTTAATGTATGATGAACTCCTAATAGAAATAAATATGCAATCTGATCAATAGTTGCGATGGCAAGTAGTTCCTTTCTCTCAGAAATCATCGCATTGATTTCGGCATTGCCCCTGATACAGCTACACTTCAATAAAGTGTCATAATTGACTGATAATTTGATCACGATTGGCCAAGTATTAGGCATTTAAAAATACGGCTAATGGCAAATGGATTTTTCTAAAACGCTATAGAGGTTTTCTATGTCTAGAGTCGCACTAGTGACAGGTGGTACCCGAGGGATTGGTGAGGCAATTTGCACCAAATTAAAGCTAAAAGGCTATGAAGTTATTGCCAACTATGGAGGTAATGATTTAGCCGCCGAGGCATTCAGTGAGCGCTGTGGTGTTCCAACCATAAAATTTGATGTAGCCGATTTTTCAGCCGTAGAAGAATCCGTCAAAAAAATCGAAGCCGACTATGGTGGCATTGATGTCCTGGTTAATAATGCCGGGATTACTCGCGACGGCACTATGCACAGAATGGACGCCCAGCAATGGCAACAGGTCATCGACACCAACCTAGGCTCTTGCTTCAATACTAGCCGCGCCGTAATTGACGGTATGCGCCAGAGAGGTTTTGGTCGAATTGTTAACATCGGCTCCATTAACGGCCAAGCTGGGCAATATGGACAAGTGAATTATGCTGCGGCCAAATCCGGCATACATGGTTTTACCAAAGCTTTAGCACAAGAGAATGCAGCGAAAGGTATTACCGTTAACGCGGTAGCACCAGGCTATGTTGATACCGATATGGTTCGCGCTGTTCCTGCCGATGTTTTGGAGAAGATTGTTGCCAAGATACCTGTGGGTAGATTAGGCAACCCTGAGGATATTGCTCGCACTGTAGAATTTCTAGTGAGTGACAATGCAGGCTTTATTACGGGCTCGACACTATCCGTAAACGGCGGCCAGCATATGTATTAAGCTTTTTTGCTTTTACAAAGTTATACAAATAAAAAAAGCCCCAAGCGCTTATAGGCTCTTGGGGCTTTAAAGTTCAAGTAATTACTTACTTGCTACTGCAGACTGCGCATCTTCAGCAGCTACTTTCAAAACTTCGCCAGCTTTTTCCTGAGCTTCAGAAATAACGTCGTAAGATTCTTTAGTCGCTGCAACAATTTTTTCCTGCATGCCTTCAAGGTAAGTTTTCTGAGCTTCAACTACAGCATTAACATCTTTTTTCTCAGATAGGCCCTGAGTAAATTCAACACCATCGTTAAGCAAAGTTGAAAACAGATTGCTCTGCTGGCTAGCCAATTGCTCAAGAGCTTTAGCATTTACAGCAGCCAAATCAGTTAATGGCTTAAGGGATTTTTGTAGCTGTTCATTCATTTGATCAAACATTTCAGCCTCCTTGGTTGGGCTAGTTGGCGCTTAGGCCGATTACAATTAATTATTTCTCTTCGCTTGCAGCAGCTGCTGGGCTCTCAACAACTTTTTTCTCTGCTGCCTTTTTAGGGCTGGCTTTACGGCGCTTAGGAGCAGCTTGCTTTTCCTCTACTGGCTCAAGCTTAGCGGTGAAAAGCTCACTGATTTCGTGCCGGCTGTTTTGTAGCAACTGTAAAGATTCTTCACCAGCTTCAATCATTGACTGACGCAGCTCGGCGGCGCATTCAGTATTGCTTTTGAAAATGGCTGCAGGATCTGTTTGCTGACCAATCTGCTCTAAATGCTTAGCGCTAATGTTCAACATTTGCTGGTAACATTTGCTTTGTAGCTTTACCGCCTGCTGTAGGCCTTTGGCCTGAGAAACGAAAAAGCCATTAAAAGGCTGAGCTGCTGCCTGCCAATCCTGCGCTAGAAAACCCATCATTTAGCCATCTCCATTAATTTTGCTGCACTGCACAATATGGAGAAATAATAGCCAGCACACAGCAGGACATCAAGGGATTTTGCTGCCATGCAGCATTTCTCTTAGACGGATTTATCATAAGCAAATTGCCGCAGTGCAGCAAAATCAATATAAGACAGTAAAATTGGGAGGGCGATGATGAAAATCAATGCAAGGAAGCAGTGGAGAAGAGCAAGGAAGAGATAGGGCTCGCAGCCCTTGCAGGCCGCGGCTTGAAGCTTATTTTTTACTCGGGTTCCAGAGCTTCATATTTTGCTCTAGCATCTGGTTGAATACCGCCATTGGGTTGCCAGAGCCAAGATTCTTTACGACTGCCTGCATACCCTCTTGTTGCTCCACTGCCATGGCCAAGCTTTGCTCTAAATATTGGCGCAAGAATAACTGCATGTCACCGCCATAGAAGCGAATAAGCTGCTTCAGCAGTGTATTGGTCAGCAAAGACTGCTGATCATTGGTCTCTGATTCCATAATGATTTGCAGAAGAATGGACTTACTGAGGTCCTCTCCACTCTTAGAGTCGACTACCTCAAAGTCCTTATGCTCAATGACCATCTGTTTGATGGCATCCAAATTCACATACTGACTCGTACTGGTATCGTATAGCCTGCGGTTGGGGTACTTTTTAATGGTGATCAAGGTGAAGCCCAAATTAGTTACGTGCCGCTGAGTATACCTCAGCAGCACGTCGCTTGCTTAGGCTTAGGCAAGCCTATATGCGTACCTTCACATAACGGCCAGGCGCGGGCTCGATAGCAGGGTAGGATTCTTCAGAGCCAGGCTGCCAAGCCGCCACACGCTTGCCACTGCCCTTTTTTAGCCACTCATGCCAATCTGGCCACCAAGAGCCTGCCGCTTCTTCTGCAGTCTCCAGCCACTGTTCAGCTTGCTCTGGCATATCACTGTTACTCCAGTGAGGGTATTTGCCACCTTCGGCGGGATTAATCACCCCAGCGATATGGCCGGAGCCCGCCAAGATAAAGCGTTTGTCACCTCCGAGCTGTTGAGCGCTCCGATAAGCCCCCTGCCACAACACAATATGATCGGCCACCGTGGCCACCAGGTATGACGGCACCTCAATCGCGCTGAGATCAATAGGCACCCCGGCAATATCAATACCACCTGGCTCGCAGAGCTTGTTACCGAAATAAGTAGCTCGTATATAGTCTTTGTAGCACTGTGCCGGCAGATTTGTGGAATCGCTGTTCCAGTGCAAGATATCAAAAGGCATTGGGTCTTTACCCTTGAGATAGTTATTTACAAAATAAGACCAAAACAGGCTATTTTCTCTCAACATGCTGAAAGTGGCCGCCATCACCCGGCCATCAAAAACACCCTTGCGATCCACTTCGGCTTCCAACAATGGCAGCATTTCAGGCGTTAAGTAATTACCAATCTCGCCCTGCTCAGTAAATTCAAGCAAAGTGGTTAAGAAGCTCAAACGATTAATTCGATCGTCACCGATAGCTTTCATGTAGGCCGCCGTTGTGGCTAATAATGTGCCGCCAATACACCAGCCACAAACATTTATCTTATCTTTTCCGGTAATCGCACAGACGCTATCAATGGCCGCGAGCAAACCTTCCTGCACATAATCCGCAAAGCCTTTGTGGGCCATACTGCTGTCTGGGTTTACCCAAGAAATCATGAAAACCGCATGCCCTTTTTCCAGCAACCACCGCACCATCGATTTCTTCTGATCTAGATCCAGAATATAGAATTTATTAATAAATGGCGGGCAAATGAGCAGCGGCTCGGGGTATACGGTTTTGCTTTTCGGGTAATAGTGGATCAGCTGAAGCAAGTCATTTTCAAAAACAACCTCACCTTCGGTGCAAGCTAGGTTTTCACCCAAAGCAAAGTTATCTGAGTCTGTCTGGGTGATCTTCAGAGCCTCAATAGGGCTTTGCTCCAAATCAGCTAGAAAGTTCTGCATGCCTTTGACCAGGCTTTCCCCATTGCTTTGTAGGATTTCTCGGCACACCTCTGGGTTAGTAAGCACATAGTTACTGGGAGAGACTGAACTGACGTACTGTCTGGTAAAATACTTCGCACGTTCTTCAGCTTTTGCGTCTTCAAAGTCTAAACAATCAAGGGTGCTATTGAGCATTTCTGAGTTTAATAAATACGCCTGTTTTATATAGTTATAAACGGGATTGCTATTCCACTCTTCGTCTTGAAAACGCTTATCGCCTCTTGGCGCCTCAACAACATTATCAATAGCGCCTAGTTGCTGTGACATGAGAGCCTGGCTCGCTGACTGCCACAAACTCATCTGTTTATTCATAAAATCCATTTGGGTAGACATGAGCTTATTCATATCAACATTTTTAAAACCGCCAAAGACCCCATTTGTGGATCCAGCCGAGGAACTTCGACTTTCGTCTAAGCCAGACAATTTGGCGGCCATCAAATCCCTTACAGACTCATTAAAAAGTGTGGAAAACTTTTCAATATATTGCATTAATTTTCGTTCGTCGCTATTACTCACACAACCCCCTAAGAATTTGTAATCAATTACTTACCCGCCAGAAGCATAAATTCAGTATAGGTAAGCCCTCAACGTTGCCCTCCCCAAATGACCTAAAAATTACAACAAAGTGACAAAAACATTTATACCATACGCATGTCGGCTTAATCCTTTTTTAGGTTGCATTACATGCCAATAAAAGACTAGAGTAGCACTTAGGAAAGAAATATAGTGTTTAGACAAGAGTCGTAGACTCTAAAAACATTAAAAAATGCTGAATTTAGCCGATATTTGATTACAGCATTACTTCATCGATGGGAATCGACAAACACACCGGGCAACATATATCGCCGGTAGCCAGATAGAATTATTATTATGCTTTACCAGACATATGACTTATACCAGCGCAATGCCAATATTGCGAATAGCTTTTTTTCACTAGCCCACCACATCAGCAGCCACCCCAACAACCCTTGGAGCAACACGCTTATTGGAAAAACTTGGTCTGCAGGTTTTGAAAGTGCTGCACGAAGCACCAAGCAATACCACAAATTAGACTTTGATTACGGCTCATGTGAAATTGATGGAAAAACATTTGCCATTGAAGAAGAAGTTTCTTTAGAACTGCCTTTTTGTAATTTATTGCACTTCAAAAAGCCAAAGGCAAAAGCGCAAAACAAAGTGCTCGTAGTGGCCGCGATGTCTGGCCATCATGCGACCTTGTTAAAAGACACGGTTAAGGCATTACTTCCCGATCACGATGTTTACCTAACCGACTGGAACGATGCTAAAAATGTTCCGCTATCAGAGGGCAAATTTGGCTTTGATGATTATGTCGATTACCTGATCAAATTTATGGAGCAGTTAGGCCCAGAAAGTCATATGCTGGCGGTATGCCAACCTACAGTTCAAGCACTGATTGCCACCGCGATCATGGCTGAAGCTGAAAGTAACTGCACCCCCAAAAGTCTGACCTTAATGGCCGGGCCAATCGACACTCGTATTCGTCCAAATCAGGTAAACAATTACGCCACCGAAAACGATATCGATTTCTTTAAGAAAAATGTTATCAAAACCGTGCCAAAAGGTTTCAAAGGCGCGGGACGAAAAGTCTATCCGGGCTTCTTGCAGTTGACAGCTTTTATCTCCATGAATTTAAGCACTCACATCAAAAAGCACACCGATTTTTTCAGCAATATTGTCTTAGGTAAAACTGAGGATGCCCAAGCTCATCGAGAATTTTATGATGAGTATATGGCCGTATTAGATATGACCGAAGAGTTTTACCTAGAGACTCTCGAAAAAGTATTTATGGATCATCAAGTAGCCAAGGGAACCATCACCCACAAAGGTAAAAAAGTTAACTTTGATGCGATTCAACAAACCGCCCTATTTACCGTGGAAGGCGAAGTGGATGACATTTGCTCTTTAGGCCAAACTGAAGCCGCGCAAACTGTTTGCAAAAAGCTAAAAAAGAGCCAAAGGCAGCATCAAGTTTTCTCGGGCGTTGGCCATTACGGCGTTTTCAGCGGCTCTAAATATAGAGACGAAATCGCCCCAGCGATTACTGAGTTTATTCACAAAAACGCCTAGCAAAAACGAATTTTAGGCACAAAAAAACCGGAGCATTGACTCCGGTTTTTTTGTGCCTAAAACTAGACCAATGCCTAGCTTAGAGCGCTTTAGATTTCGCCACTCTCATAACGCTGGAACATATCGTCCAAGCTGATGGGCTTGATCTTGCTCGCATTACCTGCCGTTTCGAAGGCTTCGTAACGCGCGATACAAATATCTTTCATTGCATCTACAGTTTTCGCCAAGAATTTACGTGGGTCAAACTCGCTGGTGTTTTGCGCTAAGAAGCGACGTACCGCACCGGTTGATGCCAAGCGTAAATCCGTGTCGATATTTACTTTGCGAACACCGTGCTTAATACCTTCACAGATTTGCTCAACAGGCACACCATAAGTTTCTGGAATCTCACCACCAAATTCATTGATTACCTTCAACCACTCCTGAGGAACAGAAGAAGAGCCGTGCATTACCAAGTGAGTATTAGGAATGCTCTGGTGAATCGCCTTAATGCGATCGATAGCCAAAATATCACCTGTTGGTGGACGAGTGAACTTATAAGCACCATGAGAAGTACCGCAAGCAATCGCCAAAGCATCAACTTTTGTTTTCGCAACAAAGTCAGCCGCTTCTTCTGGGTCGGTTAGCATTTGATCGTGGCTTAATTTACCTACCGCACCAATGCCATCCTCTTCACCCGCCTCGCCGGTTTCTAAAGAACCTAAGCAACCCAGCTCGCCTTCTACAGAAACACCACAAGCGTGGGCCATATCAACAGTGCGACGGGTTACGTCAACATTGTACTCGTAGTCGGTCGGGGTTTTGCCGTCTTCGCCCAAAGAGCCATCCATCATTACTGAGCTAAAGCCCAATTGGATAGAACGCTGACATACCGCAGGAGAGGTACCGTGATCCTGATGCATACATACAGGAATATGCGGGAACTCTTCGATAGCGGCCAAAATCAAGTGGCGCAGGAAAGGCGCACCAGCGTATTTACGTGCACCGGCTGAAGCCTGCACAATAACCGGCGAATCAGTTTGATCAGCCGCTTCCATGATGGCGCGCATTTGTTCCAGGTTGTTCACGTTAAAAGCGGGAACGCCATAACCATACTCGGCGGCGTGATCCAACATTTGGCGCATGCTTATTAAAGCCATAATCTTCTTCCTATAATATTTGTGCCCACGCTATCCCTAGGGGCCTTGTAATGTTAAAACCTTTAAACTCAAAAACTTAAAACTTACTGCGCAGCACGCTGCTCTAAAATAGCAACAGCTGGTAAGGTTTTGCCTTCTACATACTCCAAGAAAGCGCCACCGCCTGTGGAAATGTAAGATACCTGCTCGGCAATTTCATATTTATCTACCGCCGCTAAAGTATCGCCGCCACCGGCAATCGAGAAGGCATCACTTTCGGCAATCGCTTTTGACAACGCTTTAGTGCCTTCACCAAACTGATCAAATTCAAACACACCAACCGGGCCATTCCAAATGATGGTTTTGGCGTCAGCAAGGATCTTCGCCAATTGGGCAGAAGAGTCTGGGCCAATATCGAAAATCATATCACTATCACTCACATCACCGGAGGCTTTTAGCTCTGCCGCGGCCGATTCAGAAAACTCCTGCCCTACCACAACATCTGTTGGCACTGGAATATCGCATTTTTCCATCAAGGCCTTAGCATTAGGAATTAAATCGTCTTCACACAAAGACTTACCCACATTGCTACCGCTTGCGGCCAAGAAGGTATTGGCGATACCGCCGCCCACAATCAACTGATCCACTTTGTCAGATAGTGATTCTAAAACCGTAAGCTTGGTGCTCACCTTGGAGCCACCCACAATCGCCACCATAGGGCGCGCTGGCTTATCTAAAGCTCTGCCTAGAGCATCTAACTCACCGGCTAATAATGGGCCGGCACAGGCTTCTGGAGCAAACTTAGCCACGCCATGAGTAGAGGCTTGGGCGCGGTGCGCGGTGCCGAAGGCATCCATAACAAACACATCGCATAAAGAGGCGTAGGCCTTAGCCAGCTCATCTTCGTCTTTTTTCTCGCCCTTGTTAAAGCGTACATTTTCCAAAAGGACCAACTCGCCCTCTGCCACTTCAACGCCCTGCTGCCAGTCCTTAACAACATTGACTTGGCGACCCAACAAACCACCTAAATGATCAGCAACCGGAGCCATAGAAAACTCTTCGGCAAATTCACCCTCAGTTGGGCGACCTAAGTGGCTCATGACAATGACTTTAGCGCCAGCATTAAGTGCCTGCTCAATCGTCGGCAAAGCAGCACGAATACGCGCATCGGAAGTTACCTTGCCATCTTTTACAGGCACATTTAGGTCTTCACGAATAAGTACGCGTTTACCTGCGAGATCCATCTCGGTCATCAGTTTAACGGCCATGGTGTGTTGTCCTCATTGTAGATTTTGAAATTCTGCTGCGGGGCCAATGACTTAGCTTGCCCCCTCTAATACATCTAAAACTTTTTAGCCCAAAAATCCGCAGTATCTATCATGCGGTTGGCATAGCCCCATTCATTATCAAACCAAGTTAAGACCTTTACCATACGCTCACCGGCCACTCGCGTTTGAGTTGCATCGACAATACTGGAGCGCGGGTCATGGTTAAAATCGCAGGAGGCTAATAACTCTTCGGTGTAACCCAATACGCCGAGATAATCACTTTGTGCGGCCGCCGCTAGCGCTCGGTTCACCATCTCGGTACTGACATCGCTTTTCATCACAACCGATAAATCCATCGCCGAGACATTGACCGTAGGCACGCGCATGGCCTGGGCCTCAAAGCGCCCGGCCAGCTCAGGTAAAAGACGATCTATACCTTTAGCTAAGCCAGTATCAACCGGAATCATAGATTGAATGGCGCTGCGTGTTTTGCGCAAATCCGTATGGTGATAGGCATCTATCACAGGCTGATCGTTCATCGCCGAGTGAATAGTGGTAATCACACCACTGTCGATACCAAAGGCCTTATCCAAGGTGTGGATCACCGGCACAATACAGTTGGTGGTACAGGATGCGTTGGAGACTATTGTTTCTCGGCCCGTTAGTTGTTGATGATTCACCCCGTAAACAATGGTGGCATCAACTTCAGCGGTTGCCGGCTGAGAAAACAGCACATGGCCAGCGCCCGCCGCAATATGTTGCTCGGCGGTAGCGCGATCATTAAAGGCACCGGTGCACTCTAAAACCAGATCAATACCTAGCTCGCTCCACGGCAATTGGCGAATATCAGGCTGATGCAAGACGCGAATACTCTGCTCATTAATCTGTAGCAGGTCTTCACTAACGGACACAGCCGCTGGGAAGCGGCCGTGAGTCGAGTCATACTGAGTGAGATGCGCGATAGTGTTGCAATCAGCTAACTCATTGATCGCCAACACACGTAAATTACTAAATCGACCCTGCTGCTGGGCTTCATGCAAAGCCCGCAGCACACAGCGGCCGATTCGGCCGTAGCCATTAATAGCAATATTGGTCACGCTCACACTCTTCGTCCAAGCTTGGTTTATAAGGCTTAGGGTTTAAGGCCTAGATTCTAAGACCTAGTCTTCTAGCAACTCTTCAACATTGGCCACCACATTATCAACGGTGAAACCAAAATGCTCTAGCAAGACATTACCCGGGGCAGATTCACCAAAGGTATTCATACCAATAACGCGGCCCTCAAGGCCTACAAACTTGTACCAGTAATCTTCATGCGCCGCTTCTACCGCAACGCGCGCCGCCACTTCGATTGGCAAAACTGATTGCTTGTAGGCAGCATCTTGCTTGCTGAAGATTTCCGCACAAGGCATGGAAACCACGCGTACCTTACGGCCAGCAGCTGTTAACTTATCCGCCGCTTGAACAGCCAACTCAACTTCAGAGCCGGTAGCAATCAAAATCGCTTCTGGCTCACCATCGCTGTCTTTTAAGACATAAGCACCGCGGCTAACGTCAGCCAACTGTTGCTCAGTGCGCGGCTGAGGTGCCAAGCCCTGGCGAGAGAAGATCAATGCACTTGGGCCGTCACGACGCTCGATGGCGCTCTTCCAAGATACGGCAGACTCTACCGCATCGGCTGGACGCCAAGTGTGTAGATTTGGCGTTAATCGCAAGCTGGCAATCTGCTCAACCGGCTGGTGAGTTGGACCATCTTCACCCAAACCAATTGAGTCGTGGGTATAAACAAAAATGCTCTGCTGGCCCATTAAGGCCGACATGCGCACAGCATTGCGGGCATATTCCATAAACATCAAGAAGGTAGCGCCGTAGTTTACGAAACCGCCATGCAGGGCAATACCGTTCATAATGGCGCTCATACCAAACTCGCGCACACCGTAAAACAGGTAGTTGCCGCTGGCATCATCGGCGCTAATGCCTTTAGAGCCGCCCCATAGGGTCAAGTTAGAGCCAGCCAAATCGGCAGAGCCGCCTAGCAATTCTGGCAATAATGGGCCAAAGGCGTTCAAGCTATTTTGTGAAGCCTTGCGTGAAGCGATTTTTTCACCGGCTTCTTGGCACTCTTTAATATAAGCATCAGCTTTTTCGCTGAAGTCTTCTGGCAGATCACCGCGGATTACGCGACGCTCAAACTCGGCAGCCAACTCAGGGTGCTCATCTTTATAAGCCGCCATTTGAGCTTCCCAAGCACCTTGTGCTTCAGCGCCAGCTTTCTTCGCATCCCACTCGGCATAGATATCCGCTGGAATTTCAAAAGCATCGTGCTCCCATCCTAGGGTTTCACGAACCAAGGCAATCTCTTCTGCACCTAGTGGCGCACCGTGACAATCCTCTTTACCCTGCTTATTAGGAGAACCAAAACCAATCACGGTTTTACAGCAGATCAAGGTGGGCTTGCCGTCTTCAGCACGCGCCTGCTCGATCGCTTCTTTAATAGCCGCGCTATCGTGGCCATCTACTGCTGGAATAACCTGCCAGCCATAAGATTCAAAGCGCTGCGGGGTATCGTCGGTAAACCAACCTTCAACCTCACCATCAATCGAGATGCCATTGTCATCATAGAAGGCAATCAGCTTGCCTAGGCCCAAGGTACCCGCTAAAGAACAAGCTTCATGGGAGATACCTTCCATCAAACAGCCATCACCCAAGAAACAGTAGGTGTAGTGATCAACAATATTATGGCTGTCGCGATTGAATTGCGCCGCCAAGATCTTCTCAGCAACCGCCATACCTACGGCATTGGTAATGCCCTGGCCTAGCGGGCCGGTAGTGGTCTCAACACCTGGTGCGTAGCCATATTCTGGGTGGCCCGGGGTTTTAGAGTGCAACTGGCGGAAGTTCTTTATCTCTTCTATTGGCAGTTCATAGCCAGAAAGGTGCAATAAAGAGTAGATCAACATGGAGCCATGACCGTTCGACAGCACGAAGCGGTCGCGGTTGGCCCACTCAGGATCGGCTGGGTTATGCACTAAATAGTCGTTCCACAGAACTTCGGCGATATCCGCCATGCCCATAGGGGCACCTGGGTGGCCGGAATTGGCTTGTTGAACGGCATCCATACTCAAAGCACGAATCGCATTGGCTAGCTGGTTGCGGGAAGGCATAAAGAGCTCCTGAGGGGGCTAATAGATCAAAAAGTAATCAGCCATAGGCTGGAAAATGGGCGCTATTTTCCCTTTTCTTGGGGGGTAGGTAAAGGCCATTAAGTAAGATTTATTTCAGCGTGTTAATGGGTGACCAAAGCCGCTTTGGCTGCGGCCAGGGCCTTTTTAGGGGCCGGCGAAAACCGGGCTCTTCCATTGACTTTGCTTACGTGCCCAATGCGCTTTTTCAAAGGCAGCTAAAAACCCGAATTTTCCCGCGATCAAGGAAGCCGCACAACAAAGAAGGTTAAGGCGCCATTATTTGTGAGGTAGTTCAAAAAACATCGCAAACTCCAAAATAAATAGAACCTGAATAAGCGTAGAGGGTTAAGTCTAATTTACCACTCTCTAAAAATTGTTTTCGTTTATCAAAACGGTAGGCAGATAAACCCACATCCAAGAAACACAGCTCCAAAAGCACCATTTAATAGTAACAAGCAAGAGCTTTGTTACTAATTTTGGTGACCAACCACTGCCAAAATAACTGTCAAGAACATTAGATAACAAGCGCCATAACTTCGCCAAGGCTTTCAAAAAGTAGTTCTAAAATCCCAATACCGAAAAAATAATTTAAACATTTTCATGGTGTACGGCACATCAATATCGATTACCTTTTTCGTCAAGGGAGCACTTCAACTACGAGAAGAAAAACGTAGACAGTTAGAGCAAAGGACAATGCCAATATCATCTCAGCAATAGCCAAAACCGAATTTTCGGCACAGGCATCTCCTCCGGGATATATGGCTTCGTCAAAATCAGAGTATCGAGCGCAGGACAGCCGATGAAGATTTTTCGATTTTTAGTTTTATTGTTTGCCGCAGTTTCTTTTTCTTTGGCAGGCAATCTTGTTAGCGCAGAGAAAGCCACACAAAACGAATCCTTCTTAATCGAGGAGGAAATCGGTGGCACCTTAATAAACCAAACAAAAACGAATATTGGTCAAAAGTTTTTCAGGGCATTAAGTGAAGAACATTTGGCAAACCCCCAAATTAAACATTTGAACTTTGTGGTACACGAAAGAAGCTCAGCTCGCTGGGGTAGCCTGATTTGGATAAACAATGGGCAAAAAGAAGTCTACCGACAATTTCTATCACCAGCACAACGTGACTTCAAAGCAGTCGCTGAACATGCCTATCTAACCATGGGGCAATTCACCGAACAGTTTGAGCTGCAACAACTGTTAGGCGACCACTTTGATATTGACAAGGATGAAATATAACTATGAACAAGTGTGTCTTAAAAACTGTCCTGTTTGCGACTGCGATATCGATCAGCAAGCTTAGCTTGGCTACTGAGCTAATTTATGTCCCCAAAAACCCTTCTTTTGGTGGCAACCCGCTAAATGGCAGCATTTTATTGAACAATGCCCAAGCGCAAAACAAGAAAACCGATCCAGAAATCGAAATCGAAACCCGCAGTGAGTTAGATCGTTTTACCGACTCATTGCGTTCTCGCCTGCTAAGCCAATTGCTATCGGATATTGGAGCAGGAAAAACCGGCACCTTAGATACTGATGATTTCTCGATTTTGATTGTGGATAACGGTGAAGGCGAAATCAGCGTAAAAATAACGGATAAGAATACCAATCAAACAACTGAAATTGTTGTGGACGGACTGGAGATAGACTCGTGATCACATCAAAAAAAATTAAAAATTATTCAGCAGCATTGCTAGCAAGTGGCTTGCTAGCAGCTTGCACCCCAAGCTCGACCATTGATAAGTTGCACGGCGAAGGTATTATGCCGCCTCAACTCACCCCTAGATCAGCCAGCTACGACGACCTTACCAACCTACCACAGCCAAAAGGCAAAATCGTTGCCGCTGTCTACAACGTAAAAGATCAAACAGGCCAATATCGAGCTGCACCTGCAAGTACTTTCTCAACCGCCGTCAGTCAGGGTGCCACCTCCATGCTCACGCAAATTCTCAATGAGAGCGGCTGGTTCCTTACTTTAGAGAGAGAGGGGCTACAGAACCTACTGACTGAACGAAAGATTATTCGCGCCGCATTAAAGAAGAATCAAGCTCATAGCAACAACGACCAAGATTTACCGTCATTATTGTCTGCAAATATATTGATCGAGGGTGCCATTACCGCTTATGAAACCAATCTAAAAACTGGAGGTTCAGGGGCAAGATATTTTGGCATCGGGGCTTCGGAACTATATCGCAGCGATCAGGTTACCGTTCACTTGAGGGCTGTGGACATAAGAACAGGCCAAATACTAAATACGGTATCCACAAGTAAAACTATCTTTTCCAAGCAAGTGTCAGCCGATGTTTTTCGCTTTGTTGAGTTCAAGCGTTTATTGGAGATGGAGGCTGGCTATAGCCGAAACGAACCAGCTCAGCTATGCCTGATGTCTGCAATGGAGTCGGCCGTTATCCACCTGATCACCCAAGGTGTTGAGGATAACCACTGGCAGCTCGCCACCCATGAAGGGCGCGATCACCCGGTGCTAAGTCGCTACTTACAGGAAACCCCAGAAGAAAGCCTAAATCCATTTGTGATTGCCAGCCAGGAGTGAATCCGCCATGAAGACACTCAATGCGATGTGCAAGACTTTATTTGTGTTAGCCAGTTGCTTTTCGATAGGCGCGCTAGCCGAAAATAGTTTCGATCTAGATCAAGAATCGGAATTCTCTCAGGTTACTGGCAGCCAACTTGGGCAAAACCTAAGGGCCAACATTTTACAAAGAGGATCACAGGGCAGTATCGAGCTAAGTCAAAGAGGCAATTCCAATCAAAGTGATATTAGCCAAGACGGCTTAGAAAACGAAATCTTGTTGGTACAGATTGGTTTCAGTAACGCAGCAATCGTTATCCAGAACGGTGACAACAATTCTATCAATTTACTGCAGCAAGGTGCTCGAAACGAATTAAACATGCTCCAAAACGGGAGCTCAAATAAGGCTGAATTAAAGCAATATGGATCGCACAAGAACCTGAAGATCAACCAAATTGGTCATTACATGTCAGTCACTGTTACACAACGGTAAGCAATGGTGCTTAGAAATAGGGTCACTCAAATGAAAAGACAAAGTTTAGCTCTCGCTATTAGCATTGCTTTAGGACTAAGCAGCACATCGAATGCTCAGCAAAATAACGCCCAGGTAGCTCAAGAAGGCATCAGCAATACAGCAACGGTTGATCAGATAGTTAATTCTTGACTCAATCGCGCGGGTATTAGTCAAAAAGGTGGAACTGCGCAATCTAATACCGCTTTGGTAAAACAGAGCGACACTAGCGATAGCAGCTCTGGAGTTACCCAGTCCAATAGCCAAAGCTCAAGTGCCGACAGCCAACAGTTACTGGATTCAATTAGAGCTAGCAGCACAATAATGCAAGAGAGCTCTAGCAGTTCAAACGCTACCGCTAGGCAATCCAATGTCAGTGATCAATTTAGTGTTATCAGGCAAGACGGATCCCATTTAACTCGCGCCAATATCCTGCAAAACGAAAATGCTGGTGGTGGGGCAACCATCACCCAAAACAACAGCAGTACTAGCAGCATGAGAATTGAGCAGAGTTTTAACTCAGCAAGTGACATATCACTTCATTCTAACAATCTGGAAAATGGATCTTTTTCAGTTACCCAAATGCAGTCCGACAATGCCTTAGTCGGTGGCTTTCAAACAGGCCGCGATCATATCGCCAATGTAATTCAAAGCGGCAGTCATAATGGTGAAGTCAATATATTCCAAAGAGGTGAAGCACATAACTCTGAGAGCACTCAAACAAATAGCCTGCAAGCACTTATCGACGTAACACAAAGAGGATTCTCCCAACAACATACAGCGGAAATCGTCAATGGCACAGAGGTCAGCCTAGAACTTACCCAGCGCGGTAGACTGAACGAATCAGAATATAACTCAACAGGCAGCAGTTTTAGCGAGAGCTCTGTTTTTCAAAATGGTAATAGCAACCAATCCGACATCCATGCCAACAATAATGACAATCTAAGACATAACATTGAGCAAAGAGGAAATTCGAACAATAGCCTAACCAACTTAACAGGCAACTCACAAATCGAATCTTCGCTTGTGCAAAGAGGAAACAGAAACAGAAACTTTGTTAGCATGTTGAATTCAACCAACGGCGTAATAGATGATCAGGTTCAAGGCCGAAGAAACAACTCTAATTTCTTCTTTAGTGACAGCGAGAACTTTGCTGCCACAAGCCAAATAAAAGGAAATGGCAACGAACATAGCAGCACCCAAAGGCGTGTCTATGATAACGCTACCACTGAAAGCCTCATTGACGGCAATAGAAACACTGTTTTTATTAATCAAAACGACTCTGGTCGAAATGCTAAAGTTAGCAGCGACATCACTGGTAATGATAATTTCTTCACAAATCTGCAAAGTGACAACCGCAATAATATAAGCATATCTAATATCACCAACGGTAATTCCAACCGGGTGACAGCTTGGCAACAGGACAATAAACGTAACGTCAGTAGCAATACCGTGGCGACCGGCACAGGTAATGTCGCTTTCACTAAGCAAACTGATAGCAAGGCAGACGTTTCGAGTGATATCAAGATAAATGGCATCGAAAACAATGCCAGAATAGATCAAGCAAATGTAAACAATCTGGTTACTTCCACCTTGGACATTACCGGCAACAACAATATCGCCGAAACACTACAGAGCGACAGCTCGCAAGTTTCAGTTTCCAGCACGCTTCACGGAGATAGAAACGACAGCCAAATTACTCAAAGCAATAGTTTCAGCTCAAACATTAGTTTCGATGTGTTTGGCAATGACAACCAAGTAAGCGCTGATCAGGAAGGGGAACAATTGAATTCAGCATTTACCGTTACCGGCAACCTTAACGAGCTAAGCGTTACTCAAGCCGGATTAAATAACTCGGTAAGTGGATCGGTGGCAGGTGATAGCAACTACATATTGAACCAACAAGGCGGCGATGATAACAGCATCGAGCTCGACTCCTCTGAGCTTTTCTTAGCTGACTACGAATTGCTTCAATCCGGGCAGGGTAATGAACTTCGCCTAACAACAAGTGGGGATAACCACTTTATTCGTTCAAATCAGTCGGGATTAGATGGTATTGCGGTAATTGTTCAATCTGGCAGTGCAAACCAAATAAACCTTAGCCAATCCGATAACGGAAACATCGCCAATATCAATCAATCTGGCATAGGAAACTCTGCAATTATTAATCAAGGGCCTTAAGCCGAGAATGCAGAAATTGGAGTATTAATTTCTCGCGGGCTTTACCGCGAGAAACCTGAATTTCGATTATTAATCGAAAGAAGGTGTTCTGAGGTATTCCCTTGGGCGCCGTATTATCAATGAGTTAAACAAATGGCCGTGCAATAAGCCAACAAAGTTAACCAAACTGGGCATAACCGATCAATTCCGAGTACTCTTGGATCAGTAATGCCTTTTCAATCGTAAGGAAACACATCATGAAAAAGCGTCACTTAGCTCTCGCAATAGGTCTTGCTTTAGGCATCGGCCAAACTGTTCAAGCTCAAAGCAACACAGCCAATGTTACCCAAGAAGGCATTGGTGATTCTGCAATAATTGACCAGATTAACGGCTCTTCAGGTAATAGCGCAACGATAAATCAATTAGGCGGCGGATCCGTTTTTAATTCGGCCCAAGTGCTGCAAGAGAATTCATCCGCTAACAGCTCAACTATCACCCAGAACAATAGCGTCTTGTCTGCTGCAGGCTCTTTACAGTCAGCAACTGAAACGGGCTCTACAAGTGACATTAACCAAGACTCTGCCTTTAACTCAGGTGCTTTTAGCGTACAACTAGGTGGTAGCAACCAAAACAGCCAAATATCTCAAACCAACACCGATAATGCTGGTGCTGGCGTTTTCCAAAACGGCAATATTAACAGCCACGTCACCTCGACACAGGAAAACACTGACAATAGCCTTATTAGCGTCACGCAAGATTCCAATTCAGACAGCCGAGTCAATGTAAGCTCTGATAACTTAAGCAATGGTGAGATGCAGGTTAATCAAACTTTTGGTATCGATAACGATGTCAGTGCTAGCCAAACTGGTCGCAACCACTTTGCAGGGATTAATCAAACTGGTGGCGAATCCAGTGCTGTCAATGTATCACAGCGAGGGAATTCTCAGTTTTCTGATACTCGCCAATCAGGCAGCTTTCTATCAAGCATGAATGTTTCCCAGCGCGGATTCGCAAATAACAGTGATGCGCAAATGGACAGCGCCTTCGACGGTTCCGTCAATATCACTCAACGCGGCCGAAGGAATGAGACTACTTATGTAAACAGTGGTGGGGTTGGTACCGAATCAGACATTAATCAACGTGGCCGCCGAAACAGCGCCACGGTTACAGAAACAGTCAACCTAGGCTTTGCAAATAACGTAAGCCAACGCGGTCGCGACAATACTGCAACCGTTACCCTAGATGACAATTGGTTTGTTAACTCCAATTTGAATCAGCGCGGCCGAAGAAATAGCGCAACGCTCAATGCAAACCTTGCAGATAACGGTTTTATCTCTGATAGCGTCACGGGAGATGATAATACTACCGATATCTCAGTAACAAATGCCGACGGCTACTCAGTAGATAGCAACATGGTAGGTGATGGCAATAGTTTTACCAGCCGCCAAAACTTGGTTGGCAACGGAGCTGGTCTAGTTAACAGCGTTGTTGGTAGCAGCAATACTGTAAACCTGAGCCAGGAAAATGCTGGTGATAATGCAAATATTGACAGCGGCATTACCGGCGACAGCAATACGGTTACCGCACGACAGGAAAATGCGGGATTTAACATGAGCATTACCAATCGCACGACTGGTAATGGCAACATAATCACAGCTTCGCAGAATTCCAGCATCGTTGATGCTTCCATCACAGTTAATACCACAGGTGATGGAAATACCGTTGGCGCTAGCCAGACATTCGCATTGTTTGGTGCGGATGCATCTGTCGACATTGTTGGTAACAGCAACCAAGCTTCAGTTACCCAGACTTTTGTTGGTTCAGGCGCAAATGCCTCTATAAACATCAATGGTGATGGCAATATCGCTGACAGCCTGCAGGATAGTACATTTGCAACTACCTCAAGCATAGCTGTCAATGGTGATGGAAACTTTGCTCAAACCCAACAAGACAGTACCAGCAATAGCGACTCTTCTACCAGTACCAACGGTAATGCAAACGCTATGGTTTCATTCCA
The DNA here is from genome assembly GCA_025800365.1 of Cellvibrionaceae bacterium. GTDB lineage: Bacteria > Pseudomonadota > Gammaproteobacteria > Pseudomonadales > Cellvibrionaceae > Pseudoteredinibacter. The sequence goes on from JAOXRT010000037.1 coordinate 51,351, forward strand.
AGCTGGCAGCGGCTTGCAAGCCACTATGGCTATTAATGGTGACGGCAACGGATTTGGCTCTGGACAAAGAGGAAATGATCATAGCCTAAACGGCACTGTAAATGGTAACGGAAACACTGTTATAGCTGTTCAATTTGATACCGGCAACAGCATAGAGTTAGCTTCATCAGAGCTCAACTTCGGTGACTATGAGCTCTTTCAATCTGGAACCAACAACGAGCTAGATCTGGATGTAAGCGGTGATAACCACTTGGTTAGAACCACCCAGACTGGTGTCGACGGGCTTGCCACACTAACACAAGCTGGTAGCAATCATACTGCCACTTTGAATCAAGCCAATGTGGCGAATACGGCTAACATTAGCCAGGCAGGTTTTGGAAATACTGCCACAGTAACACAAGGTTTATAACCATTGTCCCACCGCCAAGACGGATCTTGGCGGTATTTTAAACTTGTTTAGTGGTAAAAGTCCTTAATCTCCACCTCAGTTAGCTCTCCATAAGCTTTAGCTTTTTCGCGAATTTCATCAGCTTTACCGATAAAAACAAACTGTAAATTCGACTCTGGAAATTTCGATTTAGCCAATCTATTGGCTGACTTAACATCCAATGCAGCAACCTTAGCTTCAAAATCGTTAATCACTTCGTCACCCAAATTGAATGCCCACATGCGAGCCAGTAAGCCAGCCAGTTGCGAAGACGTTTCAAAGCGCGGTGGAAACAAGCCCTGAACATAAGCTTTCGCAGACGCTAAAGTTTTGCTATCAATGCCTTTATCCCATAAACGCTGGTAGGTTTTTAAAGCCAAATCTACCGCTTCAAAGGTCGTCTCTGTCTTAGTGAAAGTACTAATCTTAAAGGTTCCAGCTTCTGACTCTTTATCAAAGCGACTTCTTGCACCATAGGTTAAGCCCGAGTTAACACGCAGCTCATCATTTAACCAAGATGTAAAACGCGCCCCCAGAATCGTATTAATAACAGAGACTGGTACTTCATCGCTATCGCCCAAGGCTATTCCTGGCCCGCCGATGGCAAAGGTAGTTTCCTTAGCATCAGCCTTGTTAACCAGCAAAACTCGAGCTTTTGCTGGAACTTTGGCTTTCGCCAATTCAGCCTGAGACTTAGCCGTGCCACGCCAATTGGCAAATAGCTTTTCCAGTTTAGCCTTCATTGCCTTTGAATCGATATCACCTACTACAATTAAAGCAGCGTTATCAGGCTGAAAATAATTATCGTAAAAGCTTTTTATGGTCTTACGATCGATTGTTGCAATCGTTTTTTCATTTCCTGAAGCAGGATTGGCATAGGGGTGATCACCATAATAGAGATGATTGAACATATCACCAATCATTGCCCTAGGGCTTTCTCGGTTTTGCTTTAGAAGTGCTGACAAGCGCTTCTGGTATTTTGCAATTTCTTGCTGATTAAAATCTGGGCGCAAGATCATATCTGCCATCAGTGGCAATATAATATCACCATCCTTTTTAGCATAAGACATGCCTAACATTGTGACTTCTTTGCCAGCACTGCCACCGAAATCGGCGCCGTAGAAAGATAGCTCGTCTTCCAGCTCAATTTTGCTTTTACCAGCGGCACCAAACTTAAGGGCTTCAGTGGTAAATTCAGCCAAACCGTATTGCTTACCATCGGACACCGAACCCACTTTTACAGCAAGCACCACATCCACTAAAGGCACTTCGTCCTGTGGCATTAGGTAGACATCTAAGCCATTTTCCATCGTATACTTTTCATAAGCCGGCAAGGTAAAAGCGGCTAATGAAAAGTTGGAAAATAGTAAGAAACAGCTCAATAAAGAGAATCGAATTATAGCTTTCATTATTTATCTCCTTCTGTGCTATCCGCGTGCTTATCTAGCACCACAACACTTCGATTAGCCTTTCGAAAATAACTATTCATCACCCTTTTCACATCCTCAGCCGTCACTTTTGCCATATCTTTTGAGGCATCGAACATCTTTTTATAGTCACCAAAATAGATCTGATAGGTACCTAGCGTATCAGCCTTACCGTTAATAGTGGCTAAAGTATGATACAAACCAACTTGTGCTTGGTTTTTTACCTTTTGCAGCTCCCTATCACTAACCAATTCATTACGAAGCTTATTGATCTCTTCAATAATACCCTGCTCCAGCTTTTCTACCGTCACACCCTCTGCCGCGGTTGCGAAAATGTAAAATATATTAGGGTCGATACTTTGCGGGTAGTAGGCCCAAACATTAGTCGCCAATTGCTTTTGATCGACCAAAGCTCGTGTTAGGCGCGCACTATCATCACCACTTAGCAGACTCTCGACCATATCCAGAGCGTAGTAGTCTTTATGGCGAGTATTGGGAACATGAAAGCCCATCATGATGTTGGGGCTTGAAACAGATTCCTTTTGAACATAAGCCCTGCGCTCGCCTTTTTGCTCAGGCTCTACCGTATGAATTTTACGAGGCTCAGGCTGAGCAGGAATATCTCCTAGATACTTTTTAGCTAGGCGCTCTACCTCTTTCGCTTTAACATCACCCGCAACCACTACTAAGCCATTATTTGGAGCATAATAACGTCGATGATAGTCTCGTAGATCTTCAATACTCCAATTATCAATATCGGATTGATGCCCAATGACAGGCCAGCTATAGGGGTGAGCTCTAAAGGCGATTCCCTTTAACTCCATCATCATCAAGCGAACATTTGAGTTTTCTAGGCCGGTGCTGCGCTCAGAAGTCACAACACCACGCTCACTTTCTACCATTTTCTCATCAATTTTTAAGTGAGCGATTCGATCAGACTCTAAATCAAAAATAGTTTCTAAAGCACTAGCAGGAAACCAATCGGTGTAGACAGTTACATCTTCGGTGGTATAGGCATTATTAGCCCCGCCATTTGCTTCCATCACCCGATCAAACTGTTTGGGGCCGTATTTTTTAGCGCCGTTAAACATCATATGCTCAAAAAAGTGCGACAAGCCCGTAATACCCGGCACCTCGTTTCTCGATCCTACCTTCCAGAATAGATACATATTGGCATTGGGAATGGAATCATCTTCCAGAACCATAAATTCCATGCCATTTTTCAAGGTAAAGGTTTTGACATCCTCAGCCGTCGTCTGGGCCGACAAATTCATCGACAGCCCCATGCCAATACCGACGCTCAATAGCCCGATTCGCAGCTTGCGAGACCATGATTGTTGTTTTTGCATTTTACTTCCTCGATAGTGTTCAAATTCGGGTAAACACAGATTTATTATCAGTATGCTCAGGCACTAGCTTATCGCTGAATTAGCGCTGGGCAACTACAGCGATATTCCAGACAAATACAGTAGATACACACTGTATTGACTCCATATAAGCTGCTTTGACACTATTGTGCAGCAAAACGGCGATCTAAACATTATGATTTAACCGTCTAAGCTAACACTTAACTTTGACGAATGACGGTCTAAATCCCTCTTTATTAAGGGCATTCGGTATGAGATTCAGACAGCAGTTAAAAGTTGGCCTAACAATATGCCTTTGGAGTCTATTCCTGATGAGCGCTAATAGCCAAGCCGAGCTACAGGCTTTACTCGATGCCGAAATCAACAAGAAACTCAATGATGAGAAATTGATTGGAATGGGGGGAGTGCTCATTCAAAACGGGGATATCGTCGCTATTAGCGCTCAAGGTTTACGCAAAAAAGGCGACGATAGCGAACTAACAGTACAGGACAAGTGGCATTTAGGTTCGGTTACCAAATCGATGACTGCCACTACTATCGCCAGGCTGGTCGAAAAAGGTAGCTTAAGCTGGGAGCAAAAACTGGACATCATCCCTATCGCTGATTCTGGCCGACACCAAGACTGGACCGCTGTCAGCTTAGAGCAGCTTCTACACCATAGCTCCGGTGCTACCGCCAACTTCCCCCTGTCGTTGATGTTCAGTGATGACCCGAAAGGCAGTGATAAGCTCAAAAAAGCCCGCTTGAGTGCAGTGCAAGAAGTATTAAGTAAAGCCCCAGAACATCCAGCTGGCAGTCAGTTTCAGTATTCGAATGTTGGCTACACCATCGCTGCAGTAATAGCTGAGCAAGCCACAGGAAAGAGCTGGGAAACGCTGATTCAAGAGGAACTATTCACGCCACTGGCACTAGACTCAGCCGGCTTCGGGCCTCCTAAAGACACAGCCGAGGAAATCGAACAACCCCGTGGGCATAAGTCTATATTTGGTTTTAAATTCTCCGTAGGCACCGACGCCGACAACCCCAAGGTTATGGGGCCTTCGGGCAATGTTCATATGAGCCTCGAAGACTTAGCAGCTTATGCCAATTTACACCTACAAGGAGCGCGCGGAGACTCAAGTTACCTTAGCCAAAAGAGCTTTGAGGCCTTACATACTAGCCAATTAAACAACTATGCCAAGGGCTGGGTTATCAAAGAGCATGACCCACTAGCCGAAGGCAAGGTTATCTGGCACAACGGCAGCAACACCATGTGGTATTGCCTGCTAACTTTACTCCCTGAGTTAAATACCGCTATTGCTATTACCGTCAATGAAGGCAATATAAAGAAAGCCGAAGGCAGTGCTGTAGACATCACCCGCAAGATGTTAAAGGCCATGCAGAACAGCAATTAATCAAATACACAAACACAAGGATGAAAGCCATGAATATCGTCAGCAAGCTAAAACAGGCCTCTTTGTTGAGCTGTCTGCTTATCGCCGCCGTACCCTCTTCAGCCAATGCTAACCCCTTTGTGAAAGATCCCTTAACGCACGAGCTAGAGAGACAACTGCATATTAAAATGAGAGCCAATGCCGCCATTTTAAATGATGATCAGTTTATCAAAGATAAAGCCAAGTATATGCGCAAACTCTTCTTGGCTTTGAAAGCGGAAGGGTTTTCAGACAAACAGGCATTAGAGCTGGTCAAAGCTAGCCTCCATGAGAGCAGCTTTTAAGCTTAATTTTCAGCGATTTAAAGGTAAAGCTAATGTCTAATGAGACAGATAAAGCCGTTTCTCTGGACGAGAAATTTGCGCTCTTCGATGATCATTGGTCCCCCAAAGTGATCGCCCAATGCAACGGCCAGCTCGTCAAGCTGGCGAAAGGCAAAGGTGAACTCATTTGGCACAAACACGATAATGAAGACGAATTATTCTTTGTGCACAAAGGCCGTCTTACCTTAAAATTTCGTGACCGCGAAATCGTTTTAAACCCAGGCGAGCTATTTGTTGTCCCTCGAGGAGTGGAGCATTGCCCGCTCGCCGAGGAGGAAACTGAAATCCTACTGTTCGAGCCAGCGGGAACTGCTCACACTGGGGAGCATAAGACAGAACAAACCGTAGCTTCAGAAGATCAACCTTGGATCTAAGCCAACCTCCAAAAAACGAGACTATGAAACGTAGAGAATTTCTAAAAGCCAGCAGCGTAGCCAGCGCCAGCGGCGCTCTTGCCGCCTGTGGCGGCCGCACGATTAAACCTCAAAGCGCACTGCAACGCGGCTCCTCACTTATCGTTGAAAAATCTAAACTCAAAAATGGCCAGCTCTATATTGCGCATCCCTCAGAGCGCTTTCCAATATCTATCATGCAACTCGACCAAGATCGCTATTGGGCTAATCTAATGCAATGCAGCCATCAAAAGTGCGAGACGCAGGCCAGTGAAGAAGGCTATATATGCCCTTGCCACGGTGCTCGCTATGACAAACAAGGAAAGGTAAACAAAGGCCCAGCGACTGCAGACCTACCCAGTTATCAAGTACTGGATAAAGGCGAGCAGCTCTGGGTGGAACTAAATGAGCCAGTGAGCAACTAAGCAGCTAGTGCTGTACAAAGTTCGCTAGAAGCCTTTAGAATATTGTCATGTTTAAATCTCTCTCACATATCATTATTGCATTTGCAGCTCTGCTGGCCATCGCCGGGCAGACCTTCGCCTATATCAATATGGCTTGTGAGATGCCAGCGGATCAAGAAGAAAGCAGCCATCATGCAATGATGGGGCACAACATAGACAGTGCTGCTGATAAACTCTCTCACGAAGAAATGCCATGCTGTGAAGAAGGCTCAATGGAATGCCCATGCCCAGTAAGCGCCTGCTCGAATATGGCTCAAGTTTCTTCGCACGCAAATCAGCTGCTGCCTGCCTTTAAGCAAAAGCTAGCTTTCGCTACGAATTCTGCTCAACCCCATAACAGCTACTCCCCCCTAGTTCGCCCACCTATTTTTGCCTAATACAGGGTTAGTGCGCCCGAAGTTTACGCCGCACTCTTAACTTTTGTATTCATCGCTCTTCTATTTGCACAGCAATATAGCGAAAGAGCTCTTGCCCAGTTTGATCTGGGGGCATTTATGACTAAGACTTTATTTAAATCACTGTTTATTTTATTTGTGGGCGTCAGCCTAGGTTTTGCTGTAAAACACTATCAAAGCGGACCTGCTTTGAGCTCGGACAAGCATGAAGCTCAGAACGAAAAACCACTGTACTGGGTTGCGCCTATGGATGATTACTATCGTCGGGATCAGCCCGGTAAATCACCCATGGGCATGGACCTCATTCCGGTTTATAAGGAGGCCAGTGCTACAGACTTACACGGACCAGGAACAATAAAGATAGCCCCCCAGGTGATCAATAACCTAGGGGTTAGAGTGACCCAAGCGCTTAGCGAAAAGCTAAGCTCAGAAATATCGACTGTGGGCTATGTTCAATATGATGAAGATCGCTTGATTCATATTCATCCACGCATAGATGGCTGGGTAGAAAAGCTCTATATTAAAGCCGCAGGTAATCCGGTAAAGAAAGGCCAGCCACTTTACACCCTATACTCTCCAGAACTGGTGAACTCCCAAGAGGAACTGCTACTCGCACTAAAGCGTAACAATAATTCTCTTATTCGAGCCGCACGTAATCGCATGAAGGCCTTGCACTTATCAAGGGAGTTTATTGAGCAGTTAGAAAAAGATCGTCAAGTAAAACAAACCATCACCTTCTATGCGCCCCAAGACGGGGTGGTTTCGGAACTTAAAATCCGCGAAGGCTTTTACGTTAATCCCGGCAACACCTTATTAAGTATTGCTCAACTAGATCAAGTTTGGGTTGAAGCCGAAGTCTTCGAGCGTGATGCTGCGATGATCAAAGCCGGCTTAAAAGTATCAATGTATCTGGATTATCTACCTGGCAAGCAGTGGCAGGGCATTGTCGATTACGTTTACCCAAGTTTAAACAGCAAAACCCGTACATTGAGAGTTAGATTAAAGTTTGACAATCAAGACCTAAACTTAAAGCCCAATATGTTTGCCCAAATTAGCATTTACACGGAGCAAACGAACAGCTCCATTATTGTACCCAAGGAATCGGTTATACGAAGCGGCAAACAAGATCGAGTGGTGCTCGCTTTAGGAGATGGCCAATTTAAATCCGTGGAAGTTAAATTGGGTCGCGTGCTTCAAAATAAAATTGAAATCCTCTCCGGCATAAACGCTGGCGACAGCATTGTCAGCTCGGCGCATTTCCTATTGGACTCTGAATCCAGCAAGACCTCGGACTTTCTCCGAATGCGGCCCATGCCTAAAGCAGAATACCAACAAGCAACTGTAAAAGGGCTGATTCATCATATTGATAGTAAAAATCGAAGTTTAGATATTAGTCGTGAAGCCATCGAAAAGTGGGGGCGAGATGCAGCACGCATGAACTTCTTGGTCGTAGAGGACATCGACTTATCGGAATTCTCTGCGAATCAAACCGTGACCTTTACCTTTGAAGTTCGAGACGATTTGGTTATAACTGAACTTAATCACAATCTAGAAGCCAGTCAAAACCCAGCGAAGGAGAAGATGTAATGATAGAAGCTATCATTCGCTGGTCGATACACAATCGCCTATTTGTGGTTTTAGCAAGCCTAATGCTTAGCGCTGTGGGTGTCTATTCGCTGAAAAGTACCGCTGTAGATGCCATCCCCGACTTATCGGACGTACAGGTAATTATCAAAACCAGCTATCCTGGCCAAGCCCCCCAAGTCGTGCAAGATCAAGTGACTTTTCCCTTAACTACCGCAATGCTCTCTGTACCAGGAGCGCAAACGGTGAGAGGCTACTCATTTTATGGCGACTCCTATGTGTACATTATTTTCGACGATGACACTGACCTATACTGGGCCCGCAGCCGAGTGCTGGAATATCTCAGCCAAGTTTCCGCCAGCTTGCCCGATACCGCAGTACCCGAACTTGGTCCTGACGCTAGTGGTGTCGGCTGGGTATATATCTATGCATTAAAAGATACAACTGGCAAACACGATTTAAGCCAGCTACGCAGTTTGCAAGACTGGTTTTTAAAGTATGAATTACAAACCGTGAGCGGTGTTTCTGAAGTCGCGGCTGTTGGCGGCATGGTTAAGCAATATCAGGTGCAAGTCGATCCGGATAAATTGCGCGCCTATAATATTCCGCTCAACCATATTCATACCGCCTTAAGAAGAGGCAATCAAGAAACCGGAGCTTCGGTGGTTGAAATGGCTGAAGCTGAGTACATGGTTACGGCAACCGGCTATATACAATCAATTTCCGATATCGAAGCAATACCTCTTGGAATAAATGATCAAGGCACGCCTCTCACTGTGGGTGATATCGCCCAAGTTAATATCGGCCCACAAATGCGACGCGGCATTGCAGAGCTTAATGGCGAAGGTGAAGTAGCTGGCGGCATCATCGTTATGCGCTATGGCGAAAATGCACAAAGAACCATTGATGCGGTGAAAGAGAAGTTGAACAGCCTTGCTGGCTCTCTTCCTGAAGGCGTAAAAATTGTACCTGTGTACGATCGCTCAAAATTGATTCAAAGCGCCGTTGATAATCTGTGGGGTAAACTTGGTGAAGAACTCATCATTGTCGCTCTGGTGTGTGCGGCATTCCTATTTCATTTGCGCTCCTCTATCGTCGCGGTTATCAGTTTACCACTTGGCATTTTGATTTCTTTTATCGTCATGCACTATCAAGGTATCAATGCCAATATTATGTCGCTTGGAGGTATCGCGATCGCCATAGGCGCCATGACCGATGGTGCCATCGTTATGATTGAAAATATGCACAAGCATATGGAACGCCAAGAGCTAAACGATGAAAACCGCTGGCATGTGGTCGCACAGGCGGCAACTGAGGTAGGCCCTGCCCTATTTTTCAGTTTGCTCATTATTACCGTGTCTTTTATGCCGGTATTTATTTTAGAAGCACAAGAAGGGCGTATGTTCGCGCCGCTTGCCTACACAAAAACCTACGCTATGGCGGCTGCCGCTGGCTTGGCGATTACTCTAGTACCCGTATTAATGGGTTACTTTATTCGAGGGAAAGTTGTTTCTGAGCATAAAAACCCATTGAACCGATTACTCACCGCCATCTACCTACCTATATTGAAGGTGGTTATGGGCGCTCCGAAGCTGACGCTTCTGGTAGCGTTGATCATCACAATTTTAGGCTTTTATCCAGCCACCAAAATCGGCAGTGAGTTTATTCCCCCTTTAGATGAGGGCGATTTGATGTATATGCCAACAACCTACCCTGGAATTTCGATCGGCAAGGCTCGTGAGCTACTTCAACAAACCGATAAGCTGATTCGCACTGTACCGGAGGTCGAAACTGTCTTTGGTAAAGTTGGGCGAGCCGAATCGGCAACTGACCCCGCCCCGCTCACTATGATTGAAACGTTTATTCAGTTGAAGCCAAAAGAACAGTGGCGTCCAGGCGTCAGTACGGAGTCTCTCAGGGCCGAGTTTGATCAGTTAGTGAAGTTTCCAGGGCTGAGCAATGCCTGGGTAATGCCCATTAAAACCCGCATCGATATGTTAGCTACTGGCATTAAAACGCCTGTCGGCATCAAGGTCGCTGGGCCAGACTTATCGGTCATTCAAAAGATTGGTCAGGATCTAGAGAAAATACTCACCCCGGTGAAGGGAACGACTTCGGTCTACTCTGAGCGGGTTGCTGGCGGCCGATATATTAAGGTGGACATTTCTCGGGAAAAGGCTAGCCGCTTTGGTTTAAATATTGCTGATATTCAACAGGTAGTCGCTACCGCAATCGGCGGAATGAATGTTACTCAAACTGTAGAAGGACAAGAGCGTTACCCGGTAAATCTTCGCTATCCCCAGGACTATCGTAATTCACCAGAGCAACTGTCGCGTTTGCCGGTACTGACACCTTTGGGCCAACGAATTGCTCTGGGCGATGTTGCAAGGGTGTTTATTGAAGATGGCCCACCTGGAATTAAAAGTGAAAATGCTCGGCTCAACGGCTGGACTTTTATCGATATCGATGGTGTTGATATTGGTAGCTATGTCGATAACGCTCAAGCAGTATTGGCGCAGCAACTCGAGTTACCTCCAGGCTACTCTATTAATTGGGCTGGCCAATATGAGTATATGGAGCGCGCAAAAGAAAAACTGAGCTATGTTTTGCCGCTAACGCTGGCAATCATTATGCTGTTGCTCTATTTAAATTTTCGTCGATTTAGTGAGGTTGCAATTATTATCCTCAGTTTGCCGATGGCGATGATTGGTGGCTTGTGGTTGATGTATTTCGAGGGCTTTAACTTTTCTGTGGCTGTGGGTGTTGGTTTTATTGCTTTGGCCGGTGTTGCCGTTGAGATTGGGGTGATTATGTTGGTTTATCTTAAGCAGGCTTTGTCAGAGTTAAGGAGTAAAGCTATCGAAAACCAAAAGGCTATTACTATGGATGAATACCAGCAGGCTCTTATTCAAGGCGCGGGTTTAAGGGTTCGTCCGGTTATGATGACGGTGGCTACGATTATTATTGGTTTGTTGCCTATTCTCTATGGCAGTGGTACTGGTTCGGAGATTATGAGTCGTATTGCGGCGCCGATGGTTGGTGGGATGAGTAGTGCGGTGATTCTGACTTTGATTGTTTTACCGGTGCTTTTTGGGCTGTTGAATAGAAAGGAAGTATTGCGGGTTAATGAACAGCTTGCTGTTCGGGGCTAGTATTGTATAGGCAGATGATTTCTCGGGCGGCTACCCTCCGCCCTTGTGCCTAGTCTGGCCGATTCTGGTCTATATGCATGTTCATCTGGAACGCGCTTAGACCATCCGGGGCGCTCGACTTCGCAGCGTCCTTGCTGCTCCACGGTTCCAGATGAACATGCATATAGACCAAAATCTACAATGTGCTTATTTCAAAGATGCGCCCCATGGTTTCGAGTGAGCACTCCCGTAAAATGAAGTCTGCCCAACAATTACTCTTTAATAAATCGTTCATAAGCAAGCACTGTAACAAACGACATCATAAGCCATACGAGATATTTAAAGCCATTTTGCACAACTACAACCTGCAGTGGATTCCCGACGATAAAGTCCATTAACGGCTGACGTAGAAGAGCACCATGTAAGGCGGTTAGTAAAGCAAATAGAATTAGTATGGCAATGCATTTGCCCTTAATGATTATTTTCTCTCTGAGTAGATGGTATAGAAACAGGCAAGCTATGCCATATTCGATGGATGTTGTCATTGCGATATAGCGCACACCCCAAGAAGGGCTGACTTGTTTACCCGCCATTTGCGAGCTAATCCAATTTGGCAGCCACTCTACGGTGATAACATGAACCACGAAGGCACTTGCAGAGGCTAGTGCTGCAATCACGAAGCATATGATTAGTTTTTTTGCCATGCCTAAATCCTTGGCCCTAGTTTATTATCACTTCAGTAAATCAAAGGCATCCTCAATATGCTCTGGTAATAGAGGCTCTTTGACTCTTAGTTTTTTATACCGCTCCTGAGCTTTGAGCTTATCTTTTCCATAAAGTTCTTCTAATAACTCCAGCTCACTCTGATACTTTTCAACTAACTGTATATCTGACTCAGAAACTCTTGATGCCGTTACGGCAATTTCCTGCAGGGCCTGTTGTTTGCTTTCTTTTTCAAAATGATCAGCCGCCACCTCCCGTGGATCTTGGGGCTTGGCAATAAGCTTGGGTGTTCGCTTGGCTCGCATTGTACTTTCTGCTGGCTTGCTCAATGCTGACGACGGCTCGTCCATAGCAGCGTAAGCCCCAGCACTCGCCTCATCCACTATCACTTCTTCTACCACCACCTCTTCTATGAGGTGTTCTTCAATAAGCGGCTCTTGAACAACAACTTCTTCCAATTCAGAAGCGAAGGTATCGGCCTCAAAGGCTTTTCTGGTGACAGGCAAGCTTACTGTTTCTTCGGCAACACCAAGTTCGATGGTCGAGGAATCCATGCTGTGCTCTTCTAGGTTTGGCAGAAGCAATACGGCAATAAGCATTACTGCTAGGCTGCCTGCTCCAATAAACCAAGGTTTGGCAAAAGCAAGTTTGTTTTGGCTGGCTGTAAGTTTATGCTCTTCAGCTTTTTGCTTGGCATAGGCCAGAACTTTATCATCTAGTGATTTTGGAGATTGCACTTTCTGTTCGTTCTGTTCTTGATCGAGCTCAAACTTAGGCTGAGTATGCTTTGTGTCACTCATAACTCACCCTCTATTAACTGTTTAATTTTTTGTTTGCTGTAGCGTATACGGCTTTTAACCGTCTCCGCTGGGCTGCCGGTGATTTGGGCAATTTCGGCAAGGCTAAAACCTTCAATCTGTAAAGCGTAGCTCTGCTGCTGAAGTGGCGGTAACTCTGCCAGTTTGCGTTCAATTTCTATAATTAGATATTGTTGCTCTAACGGTGCTTCATTAGCTGATTGTTCATCTTCTTGCTTCGGCTCATCATCATAGACTTGGAAATTCTTTTGCTTTCGCCAAAAGTCGATCAGCTTATTGTGTGCTATTCGATAGAGCCATTGCTTAAAAGGCTGCTGTATTTTCTCATCTGGACGAAAAGTATCGGCCTTATCAATAACTGATAACCATGCTTCGTGACAGATATCTTCGGCACAAGTGGCATCCTGCACACTTTTTAGCACATAACGGTAGACGGCATTTTTATAGCGGCCGTAAAGTATCTCAAAGCAAGGATGTGAGCCCTTGCTGAATTTCTTCAGCAGGGCCTCATCCGATTTGAAGCGATTTAGCAGCGTCTTATCTCCTTAAAAGAGGCCTCGTTTTTCTAGCCCTCAAACAAACGCCTTACAATTCACAAGAATACAGCAATCTATTGAAGCGCAATTTGCTGATCAATACTAGCTGCGATTTCGGCTATATTAATCAACTCACCACGATAGGAGAATTTGTCTAGGCCTTTACTATTTCGCAGTTGTGTTATCAGCTCTTGCATATTACCTTCACTAAGGTTTTTTCCACCTCGCAAACGTTGGCCTAATTCGGCAACAGATACGGCAAATCGATGCTCGTTACTGGCCTGCTTAAAGGGGATAGCAAGCTGATCTGTGTTTACGATTTTCTCGATTAAGCGACTAGCATCGCCTTGTTTCGCTTTATAGCGAAGCTTGATATAAGCAAGCTCTTCACTTCTAACAGCTTTAGGGCGTTTTTTACTTAAGTCGCCTCGTGATGAGTCTTTAAAACCATCCTGGCCGTAACGTAACTCAGGTAGGCTACCCTCTCCTTTGAGGCTCAGCTCGTAGATAGCCGTTACTTGGTGCCCCATACCAATATCACCGGCATCTACCTTGTCATTATTGAAATCTTCACGATTCAGTATGCGATTCTCATAACCTACCAAACGATATTCACTTACCTGATGGGGATTAAATTCCACCTGAACTTTGACATCGCTCGCGATAGTGTGAAGCGTCGCATTCATCTGATGAACGAGAACCTTATAAGCTTCTTTTAGGCTATCAATATATGCCGCATTACCATTTCCGACATCGGCCAACTCTTCCATTAAGGCATCGTTATAGTTACCAGTACCAAAACCCAATGTCGTTAAAGCAATACCAGACTTCCGTTTCCGTTCAATCAGAGTTTTTAGCTGATCTATATTGGTAACACCAACATTCATATCACCATCACTGGCAATTAATACCCGATT
>JAOXRT010000042.1 GCA_025800365.1 Cellvibrionaceae bacterium
AACTATCCCTTTTGTGAAGACACGGTGGAATACCTAAACGCTACCATGATCCAGCGTAATGGGGCCTATATATTGAGCTCGCCATTACTGGAAATAAACCTAGGGCTGAATATCGAATATGGCAAACCCTTGAATGCCAACTTTAGTTATCGCGATGGCACCGGAACTACCCATACCCAGCTGAAACTGGTCTTTGATGGGCCGCGCAAACTTGCTGGCACATCAAGCTGGACCTGGGAAATGGATGGTGCCGGGGTTTTATGTAAAGGCATTAGCTCCATGGTAAGTGAGCGCTAACACTCGTCTTTGGCCTTGCGTAGCAAGGATTCAAAACTTTTCAAAAATCATCACCTTATATTCAATCAAGCTTTCCACCTGATCGCTACTCTGCACCCGTCGCTTAAACGGCCCTGCTTATCCAGCCTGACACCGGCACAGCTGGAATCTTAAGTAGAGAGTCCCTGGCCGTTTAAGCGACTTCAACAATTGCTCTTATTAGGTTGCTTGGCAATCGAGAAAATGCAGAAGGTAAGCATCATGAAAAACACCATAAAAGGCTTAGCGTCCGTGCTGGCCTCGGCTTTGGCCTGCTTGACGGCCAATAGCTATGCCCAAACCCAAGCTTCGGTAGCGGCCTACGATTGTAGTGCTCAAACTCAAATTCCAGCGACAGAATGTAACGCCTTAAAAGGGCTTTTTGCATCCACGGCGGGTGAATCTTGGACAGATAATAGTAACTGGGGTACAGGCAACCCTGGTGACTGGGCAGGGGTATTTTTGATTGGGGTGGCGCCTAATCAAAATGTTAATTCCTTAGCCATGGATAGTAATAATCTTAGTGGTAGCTTAAACAGCAGTTTGGGGGATTTAACCTTACTTCGTGAGGCCAACTTTAGTAACAATAATCTATCGGGGGCGATACCGAGCAGCTTCAGCGCTCTGGTGAATATGCGACGACTATTCTTATTCGGTAATCAATTGACGGGAGGCATTCCCGATATTTTCACCAATTGGAACAACGTACTATTGGTCTCCTTCGCCAACAATCCAGATCTGGGCGGCAGCATCCCGAATTCCTTAGGCGTGAACAACAGTATTGAGCGGATCTTTCTGCAGAATGCGGCCTTAACAGGTGCTATTCCCAGTAACTTAGGTGATCTGACAAACCTTAATTTAATTGACCTATCGGGGAATGCATTAACGGGGCAAATACCTGTGAGTTTTGCCGCCGATCCAGCTACGCCCGCCAATGTGGATTTCAGTAATAACCAGTTAGATGCTGATGGTGCTGGTATCGCGCTTACTCCTGGCGCCTTGGCAGCTTGGGCTGCTGGCGGTGTCCAAAGAACCCTGTCAGGCCAAACAGTTCCCGCTGGCCCTGGTGGAGGTGCAAGCTCAGTAGCGGCAGTTCCCGCTACACCGCTTTGGAGCTTAATGATGATATCCATGGCTTTCTTTCTTTTTCATCGATTCCAAAAATCAGCAGACAAAAGCTGATCCATTTCAAAGATTTACAGAGGCATAAGAATGTTTACTTCCATAAGAAAGTGGGGGCAATTAATCGTGTTGGCTTTGGGGGGCGCTCTGGTATTGGGCTCCTCAATAGCAAATGCGCAAGACCATTTCACAAGAATGCAAACCCTTGATTGCACAGCCGTTAGCAACGCCAGTGTGGTTGAGTGTGAGTCACTACGGGATATTTATTTTGCCAGTGATGGTGCTAACTGGACTGAGGCTAGCAATTGGGGCACCACGGATATTAGTACTTGGGCTAGAGTTCAAGTGACCGCTGGTGAAGTCACAGCCCTGCAGTTAGATCGGGGGCAAACTGGGCCGCTTTCACCGTCGATCAGCGGCCTGCAAAATCTAACGCTACTGAGCTTAAACGCTCCGTTCACAGGAACAATTCCAGATTCTCTAGGTGGGCTAACAGGGCTAGAGCAATTAACCATCACCAATACCAATTTTAGCGGCTCTATTCCGGCGGCCTTTTCTACCTTGAGCAGCTTAGATATTTTGGTGATCAATCAAAATGATGACCTGGGTGGCAACCTACCTCCAGAGTTAGGGCAATTAAATACTCTAGAGATACTTAGGATCGGTGGAGGGCAGTTTACCGGCACCATTCCTACTTTGTGGTCTGGCTTAACGTCATTAGAGGAAATCTCAATTATCGATACAGGCATCGGTGGTGAAATTCCTGTGTTTTTTGCCAATATCCCACGTGCGGTGATCATTCACGATAATCAGTTTAGCGGTTTGATACCGGCTGAGTTTGGCAATGATATAGCTACACCCGATGATTTCAGGGCACAGCGTAACCGTTTAACGGCTGATGGAAGTGGCGATGCTTTGATGCACACGGCGGGCCTGCAAGCTTGGTTTGCAAATCAAGGTTTTGTCGGTGCAGCAACACGTCGCTTAATTGGTTTGCAATCGGCCTTGACGAATTCTGGCCCAGGCGGACAACATGCTGTGCCGACGACACCTTTATGGGTGCTTGTGGCTTTACCGTTAATCATACTGGGGGTGCTTCGAAGGAAGGCATTTGCTAAGCGTTTGCAGCCGTTTGGAGGAAAATAATCAAAAGCTCACTAATGGCTTATGGCTCGGCATTCATCTTAGGCTCAGGCTGCTACTGTTAAAAATAATAGTTGCTGGATGACTTTTTGGCGGCAAAGTGATCTCTATTGAATAGTGTGAGGTTGAAGTAGATGAATGCATGGTAATATCAATTAGGCTTAAAGCACAGGCCAGCTTTTGTTTCTGGCCTGTGTTGCGGAATTGCTCTCGGCGCTCTAATGACTTACGTCTTAATATCAGTTTAGTGCAGGGAGGTAGTAGCTTCGCTAAGCTATTAGTTCGCCAGTAAAAACTCACTGATTTTTTCTAATGCCAAATCTGCTTCAGGTAAAAAAGGTGCAAAGCCTTGAAACACATGGGGCATATCCGGCCATAGATCAACTTCCACTTTCGAGCCCTGCTCCTTTGCAGCGTCAGCAAAAATGATACTGTCACCTAATAACACTTCGCGCTCACCGGTTTGAAGAAGGGTTGGCGGCAGAGAGCTGAGATCTCCCTTGGCGGGTGAGACCAAAGGATTGTTAACATCGGCGCCTTGGGTGTAGTTTTCAACGACTAAAGGTAGCAAATCAGCATTAATAATCGGATCTACAGTTTTGTTGCTGCTTATGGTTGGGCTGGCAAAATCTAGGCTAGTGGCGGGTGATATTGCGGCTACGGCATCTGGCTTACGCAGCCCCTGCATTTGCAATGCAAGCACAAGGCTTAGGCTCAGATTACCTCCTGCAGAATCTCCAGAGACATAAATTTTTTCGGCAGCGCCTTTATCATTGCGGCCATTTTCAAGTAGCCATTTATAACTTGCTATACAATCATTCAATCCGTTTGGAAATGGAAACTCAGGTGCGAGTCGATATGCAATTGCTAGTACCTCGCAGCCTGTCAATTCTGCCAAGCGAGAGGTTACCGAACGGTGGGTAGCAGGAGAGCCCGCCATCCAAGAGCCGCCGTGAATATACAGTAAGCGTTTACCTGGCTGGCTATTTGGAGCAATTACCCATTCGCTAGTGACACTTAACTCGCCGTCGTTAGCAATCACTGGGTAAATACGTGATTTAATCGCGCTGATGCTGGGGTCGGCAGCACAGTACATATCAAGCAGCGCGCGCTTGGCGACAGTTTCGCCGCCAGATTGCCGGGTAGCTGCGGAAACAGCTTCCATATGTTCTATGACTTGCTGGTACTTATTATTATCGATTGGCATTGCTAGGCTCCATTTCAAATGCTTTAAGTTTGAATGCTAGCCCAAGGCTATCAGATTCTATACGACTGTGGCATCAGCTGGTTCGTAAAAAATTTAAGAAGTGATCTAGAAATACCTCTGGTGCTTCGATAAAAGGGCTATGCCCTATACCTTCTAAGCATACTTCTTGGTACTTGCCATAGCGTTGCAGTAGAGCCCGAGTTTGAGAGACCATCGGCTGAGCCGGGCAGATTTCATTCCCTGGCCAGGCTGGCACTAAACCCTGCGAGCCTAAAAACGCTAGGTCGGAAAAAGACTGATCGCTAATAACCTTGTCTTCTGCGCCATGTAACCAGAGAATTGGTGCTTTTTTTTCGATATTAACTAGCTCTGCAGCGTTAAAATACTTAGCACTGATGGCATTGATGGGGCCAAACTTCCCGGGTGCAACGTATGGCCAATTTTCGCTCTCGGTAAAATCTCCTGGGTAGCGATCTACCGCTATTTTTTGTTTCAGCGAGGCTCGCAATAATTGCTCCTCCCTCGGCATTATCCATGGCTTAGCAAAGTAGCTATTGCGAATAACATTTCGTGGAGAAAAGTCATTATCGCTGCTGGTATCTTGCAGTTTTATCTGGGCGATAAACTCTTTGGCAACTACCCCGCCGCCACAGCCTGCAAAATCACTATAGTTCGGCTCGCCAGCAATATTTTTACTGCCACCAAAGCCGAATGGACTAACCGGTGCAACCAAGCTAAATGATCGAATGCACTCTGGGTGGTCAATGGCGAGCTGCATGATAGCGGCCGCTCCAGCGGACCAACCTAGAAAATGAGCGGAATCAATATTTAAAGCTTGCATTAGCTCGAATAAATCGTCGCTCCAATCTCGGGCGCCACGTTCAGCATTTATGACTTTGTCTTCAGTATCCCCATAACCACGAAGATCTGGCGCCAAGCACAAATATTTACTTGGCATATCCAACATTAGATCTTCGAAATAGTCTGCTGCTGAAAAATTACCATGAATAAAAAACACCGGCTCCCCGTCACTGCTGCCACGACGCAAAACATGTTGCTTGAGTCGTGGCGTTGATACAGTGATCGAATCAATGCCGGCCAAGTGAGACGATTGCATCATTCATTTACGCCTAGAAACTATAACTGGCTGACAGTGCGTAGGTTCGTGGCGCGCTGTAGTAGCCCAGCATAACTCCCGGGAAGGCGGAGATGTCGAAGGCATGACTGCGATAGCGCTTGTCCGATAAGTTTTTGCCTCCAAGCATCACGTTCCAGCTATTATCCTCGGCGGCCAATATAAAGGCGGCATTCACAAGACTATAACCACTTTGTGCGAGAGTTTCCTGGCTATTTACTTCTAGATAAGTTTTGCTGCGGTAGCTGATGTCAGTCAAGAAGCTGAGTTGGCCCCAATCCCAAGCGGCAAAATCGTAACGCAATCCAAATTGCGTATCCCACTCGGGTGCATTAACAAGTTCTCGCTGATCCGAGATATCGATGAGTTGGTTGCTCAAGGGGTCGCCAGTGATGTATTCGCGATACTCGGCATCCAAATAACCAATGTTTAAGTTAACGGTGAGCGACTCTGTCGCCAAGGCGGTCAATTCGAGCTCGGCGCCTTTCATAACGGCCTCACCCGCATTAGTAAACACCGGTAAAATTGAGCCGCCATCAGCACTGGCTTCAAAACTACTCAGCTGCAGGTCGTCGTATTGATTGCGGAATATCGCTGCATTAATTCGCAGGCGATCATCCCAGAGTTGAGTTTTTAGTCCGGCTTCTAGGCTGACCAGCGTTTCTTCATCAAAGGGCGTTAATGCGTCGGAAGTTACTCGGCCATTAAAGCCGCCTGCTTTAAAGGCTGTAGAGTAGCTAGCGTACAAATTAGTGTCTTCATTAAGTTGATACTTCAAGCCCAGCTTGGGTGAAAAATTACTGAAGTCGGCATCATCTGGATTTCCCGATACCACCGTGCCCTGTCCACGAACAGTTCTTAGTAGATCGCTATCGGGGTTGGCTAAAGCGGGGTTTCCAGCAGCCAGTGCCAGCAGATTAAAACTTTCGGCTATGCGGCGATAGGATTTTGTTTCTTTGGTATAACGAAAGCCCGCGATGGCGGTTAGTTGCTCATTGATATCATAGTCAAGCTGGCCAAACACAGCATAACTATCAGTTTCAAAAAAACCATCGCCCGAACTAGCGCTGAAAATATTTGCGAAGACACCACCATCAAAGGTTTGCCCTTGTTCATTAAAATAGTATAAACCGCTGACCAGAGAGACATTATCGTTTTGATACTGGAGCTGAAACTCCTGGCTGCTTTGCTCTTGCTCATTAAAATAATAGATGCCAAAGGCATTTATCGGAGTGCCATCTAGATCTAACTCTGTGCCATAGTCTAACTCGCGATAGGAGCTTATCGATTTTAAGCTCCATTGATCGTTTAGATCCCAGCTGGCGTTTAGGCTAATACCCTTGGTTTCGGTTTGCTCGACCGTATTGAAGTCGGCATTGACCACGAAGGGATCTTCATCCGCAGCGAAGGTGGGGCCCAAAATAATACTGATCGGGGTTTCTTTTGCCGGTGTGCGAGAGCGCTTAGGGTCGCTATCTGAGTAATCCACTGCTAACTGAAGACTAAAGTTATCACTCGGATCAAACTGTAAAACGGCGCGCGCGAATTGTGTATCACGGTCGCCGTCGCGTTGGCCATCAAAACGGTTCACGCTATAACCCTCATGCTCCATACTGGCTAAGGTTAAACGTCCCTTTAGGGTGTCGGAGAGTGGGCCGCTAATACTGGCTTTGATATCTCGGCGATCATAGTTACCAAGGTGAGCACTGATATTACCGCTGAACTCTTCGGTAGGGGCCGCAGAAACATATTTGATGGCACCACCTACGGAGTTACGACCGTATAAACTACCTTGTGGGCCTCGTAAGACTTCAATTCGTTCAACGTCAACGACATCAAGGAAGGCCCCTTGAGCACGCCCCAAGTAAATATCATCGAGGTAAATACCAACGCCTGGCTCAAAAAAGGCGACCGAATCAATTTGCCCAATACCGCGTATATAAACCACTGCGTTGTTGGCATCACCGGAGTGTACGCTCAAGTTAGGTACCATGCTTTGTAAATCGCCGATGGTAGAAACCTGGGCGGATTCCAAGTTCTCTGAGGTAAATGAGCTTACCGCTACTGGAACTTCTTGTAGGTTGGCCTCGCGGCGCTCTGCGGTCACGATAACTTCTTCTATTTGGGCATATAGTGGGGTGCTGGCCAGGGCTATGCCAAGGCCTACGGCATGCGCTAGGGGCTTACGCATCTTACTTTCCTCTCGCTACTATTATTATTTGATGACTGTCACTATAGGTATTTACGAGCAAGGAAAAAATGACGGATTAGATCGATATGTAGGGTACAATTTCGCTCATCAGGTTTTTATCAAGCGCGCTTTTTAAAGTGCTACGTAGATCTTTATACGTCTTTCTGCTTGAGCTGTGGGAATTGTTTGATATAGGTTGCCGGTGATACATTGTGCCAGCGCTTGAATGCACGTTTAAAACTACGCTCGTCACTATAGCCAAGACGATTAGCAGTATCACCAATAGCTAAGCCAGATTCCAAATATTGGCAGGCTAGATCGCTATTACAGTTATCTACTAGCTGGCGAAAGCTAGAACCGTATTCGCTCAGGCGGCGTCGCAAGGTGGCCACACTCATACTCAGCTCACTGGCAATCCACTCTTGGTTCACAAGTACTTGTTTGGCGCTGGCTTGTTGAATTTTATCTTGGCAAAGCTGTAAAAAATTAAGATCCGCTTTGCTCTCAGCCAACCCTAGAAAGTATAGATAGTGGCTATAAAGATTGGCTGCAATGTCCTCTTTGAGGTCATGCTGCAAAGGCAGTGTTGCCTGTTCTATATCGTAGGCTAACTCGTATTGCTTTTGTTGTAGCTTTAGCGGCGCCTGAAAAATATTTAAGTGATGATTATGCTCAGGAAGCAATATGCGTTTACTGCAAACTCGCTTGAGCTTAAGTGGTTTTTTGCACAGATAAGATAGTGTGCAATGAATACTAATCAAAGCAAACTCAATGGCCAGGGGAATAGCCTGGGTTTGATAGTGAAACTCACTATCATCAACACAATAACTCAAGCTGCGTCCCTGTTTGCGGACAATATTAAAGTTGCCGCCATGAATAATATTGTAATTGTCGGCCAAACTCTGCAGCCCCTGCTCTAGAGTTTCGCACTGCTGCAAGCTGGAGAATACTAGGCGTGTACTACCGCGTCTAAGCGGACGGCTAGAGATCAGGTGAGATTCTTCATGTACAGCATTTTGGCTGGCCAGCATAATTCTCCAGGCATCACCCATATCGATGAGTCTATTGGAATGATCTAACAGATCACTGGGAAGCTTTAGCTGCTTTAAGATATCCGCAACACTGGCGCCAGCCTCAATGGTTTTGGCCATTAGCTCCAGTAGGTCTTCGGCAGCGATGCGGAAATTACTCATTGTTCAGCTCTTGGTTCCTGAGCTGACGATATTAAGGGCATCTGGAGAAATTACCAGTGCCCATAGTATTTCGCCTGTATTTAGACTTGCTCTCCCCAGCGACCTTCCGCCGCTGCAGTAAACACCACATCTGTTGAGCTATTCAGAGCAGTCTCGGCAGAATCTTGTACTACACCAATAATAAAGCCGACAGCTACTACCTGCATGGCAACATCATTCTCGATACCAAATAGGCCGCAAGCCAGAGGGATCAATAGCAATGAGCCTCCAGCAACGCCAGATGCACCGCAGGCGCAGACCGCAGCAACAACGCTGAGTAATAGAGCCGAGGCAATATCAACTTCAATGCCTAAGGTATTTACAGCCGCGAGAGTCAACACGGTAACCGTGATGGCGGCGCCAGCCATATTGATTGTGGCACCTAAAGGAATAGAAACGGAGTAGGTGTCTTCATGCAAATCCAGCTTTTTACAGAGGTTCATATTCACTGGAATATTGGCCGCTGAGCTGCGGGTAAAAAAGGCGGTTACTCCGCTCTCGCGTAAGCAGTTAAATACTAGTGGATATGGATTACGGCGTGTGCGTACAAAAACAATGATCGGGTTTACGATCAAGGCAATTATTAACATGGCGCTAATCAGCACCATTAATAGTTGAGCGTATTCTGCAAGAGCACTGAAGCCGGTGCTGGCAATAACCCCAGCCACCAAGCCAAAGATACCGATAGGCGCTAAGCGGATCACCACCTTAACAACGGCGGTAACGGCATCGGCACTATCGGCTAGGAACTGTCTTGTTGAGTCACTGGCTTGTCGCAGTGCTAAGCCAAGCCCAATAGCCCAAACCAAAATGCCAATAAAGTTACCACTGCTAATAGCATTGATAGGGTTGTCTACCATCTTCATGAGCACACCCTGTAGAACTTGAGCAATACCTTCTGGGGGCGTTAAAGAGGACTCATTGGTCACGAGCGTCAGTGTTACTGGAAAGCTAAAGCTCAACATGACCGCAACAAAAGCGGCTGATACGGTGCCAATGCCATATAACACAAGAATCGGCTTCATATGGGTTTGCTGGCCTTTTTGGTGATTGGCCAGTGAGGACATCACCAAAACAAAGACCAGTAGAGGTGCCACCGCTTTTAAAGCACCCACAAAGAGTGAGCCCAGTAAAGATAGTTTTTGCCCCATGTCGGGGATTAGGCTACCCACGGCGATACCTAGAAGAATACCTATGGCAATTTGTAAGACTAAGGAGCCCTGCCAAAGGCGTTGAAAAATGGAAGTCATCGCAAACCCTATTATCGTTGTTTAACGTTTAGCCCTGTGGGCATTGTGCACGATTTTGTTCTAATCGATTTGTTTACACAACGATTGGGGGCCAAAATGATTCAATTTGCACTTTTCATTACCACCCAGAAACATACAATGAGGTATGTTTGTTAAACTGGCGATCACTACTATGAAAATAATAAAGAACAGCTTAATCGCATTGTTGCTACTGCTTTTGGTTGCAGCACTGTTTATGCGTTTATATGCACCAGCGGCGATTGAGCGCGAACTCAATAAGGTGAGCCCCCATGAGCCATGGCCTATATCTGCCGAAGCTAAGCGGCTGCATCAGGATATATTAATTGGTGATTGGCACAGCGACTCTACCCTATGGGCGCGGGACCTCAATCAGTGGGCAGATCGTGGACATATGGATGTACCACGTTTGCAGGCCGGTAATGTGGCCATGCAGATGTTTACCAGTGTGACCAAGAGCCCATCAGGTCAGAACTACGATCGCAATGAAACTGAGGCCAGCGATACCATTACCTTGCTTGCCATAATACAGGGCTGGCCAGTACGAACTTGGAATAGCCTGGCCGAGCGAGCGCTTTACCAAGCCGAGCGTTTGCAAGCGGTGGCAGAAGAAAACCCTGAGGCAATTCGCTTGGTTCGCAGTCAGCTGGATTTACAAGAAGTCTTACAGCAAAGGGCAAAAGGTCAGCAGCAAGTTGCGGCCTTATTGGGTACTGAAGGTTCCCATGCTTTGGATGGCAAGATAGAAAATGTAGAGCGTTTATATAAAGCAGGCTTTCGCATGATGGGCCTGCACCATTTTTTCGACAATAAACTGGGTGGCTCTTTACACGGCACTAGCGCTGCGGGCTTAAGCGAGTTTGGCCGCGAAGCTGTACAAGAAATG
The DNA here is from genome assembly GCA_025800365.1 of Cellvibrionaceae bacterium. GTDB lineage: Bacteria > Pseudomonadota > Gammaproteobacteria > Pseudomonadales > Cellvibrionaceae > Pseudoteredinibacter. Next base: position 10,500 of record JAOXRT010000042.1, read on the forward strand.
GAGAGGCTGGGCATTATTGTGGATTTGGCGCACTCGTCTGAGGCGGTGGTACGCGATGTGTTGGCATTGGCGACACGCCCAGTGGTAGTAAGCCATACCGGGCTGCATGGTCACTGCCCGGGCCCGCGTAATATTTCCGATGAGCTTATGCAAGAGATCGCCCAGCAGGGTGGATTGATTGCAATTGGTTATTGGGATGGTGCGGTATGCGAAATCACACCGAGCAATATCGTGAAAGCCATGCGCTACGGTATTGAGCTGCTTGGTGTCGAACATATTGCTTTAGGCTCGGATTATGATGGCTCAACCGAAGTGCAATTTGATACCTCTGAATTGGCGGTGTTAACTGAAGAGATGTTAAAAGCTGGCTTTAGCGAAAGCGAAATCCGAGCGGTCATGGGTGAAAATATGAAGCGCTTTCTATTAGCAAACCTGCCTGCGCAGGATTAACTCTCAATAAACTAGGCTGTAATAAAGTAGAGCGCTCGCTGTTTATGTCTGACTCATCGTCACAAGCAAACCGTCAAGCTCGCACAGATTACGATGCGCTGATTATTGGTGCGGGTATTATCGGAGCAGCAACGGCTTGGCGTTTACAGCAATTGCGCCCGGATTGGCGTATCGCCATTATTGAAAAAGAACAAAGCTGCGCGCAACATCAAACTGGGCGTAACTCCGGTGTTATACACGCTGGTGTCTACTATGCCCCTGGCAGTCTTAAAGCCAAACTATGTGTTGAAGGTAATCAGCGCACAAAAGCATTTTGCAAAGAGCACCGTATAGCCTTTGAGGAATGCGGCAAGTTGCTAGTGGCCTGCGATGAGCAAGAATTAAAAGGCTTAGATCAACTTAAGCTGCGGGCCCGTCAAAATGGTTTAGAGGTGGAGACACAAAGCGCGCAACAACTAAAACAGCGAGAACCCAATATTGCAGGTCTCGGTGCCCTGTGGGTTCCTGCAAGTGGCATTGTGGATTACGCTGAAATTTGTCGTGAGTTATTGAAGCAGTTTGGCGAGGCCGGTGGCGAAATTTATTATGGCCACGAACTTAAGCGGCTTCGCGAAAGAGACGGTGAGGTACAGCTGCAATGCACATCAAGCTTATCTATTGCCCATACAGATAGGCAGTCGCAGATATTTTATTGCAAACAGCTAATCGCTTGTGCGGGTATACAAAGCGATCGTTTGGTTAAATCCTTAGGCTTGAGCGTTGATTTCCAGATGATGCCTTTTCGTGGCGAATATTTTCAGTTGCTCGGCGAGCACAACAGCATTATCAATCACCTAATCTACCCTGTACCAGATCCGACTATGCCATTTTTGGGGGTGCACCTTACTAGGATGATCGACGGCTCAGTTACAGTTGGCCCAAATGCGGTGCTGGCCATGGGAAGAGAGGCTTATAAGAAAACCCAGTTCTCTATGGCCGATATACAGCAGATGGTTTCTGAGCCTGGCAGCTATCGCCTATTGGGGCGCTTTTGGAAGGCGGGGCTAGGGGAGCTTCGCGATAGCTTATTCAAGCACTCCTATCTTAAGCGAGTACAAAGTTACTGCCCAAGCTTAAAAGTCTCGGATTTGTTGCCATATAAAGCGGGTATCCGGGCCCAAGCTGTCGATAAGCAAGGCAATATGATTGATGACTTTCTCTTTGCCCAGAGTGAGCAGTGTTTGATTGTCTGTAATGCGCCCTCTCCCGCAGCAACCTCGGCCTTGCCGATTGCCGATCATATTGTCGCTAAGCTCGATCTTAATACGCCGGCTTGAGCTAAGAGTTGGTTAAAATAACATCGCTTTTGGGCCCTCTTTCTGATACTGTGCGCGCCCCTTAAAATGGGCAAACCTAATACTTTGCCTACAAGCCCGAGCCTGAGATAGAACATGAGCCAAGAATTTAAGCAACTTGACCTTCACCCAGAACTGCTGGAAAACCTCGATAGTCTGGGCTATCAGCAGATGACGGATATCCAGGCGGAATGCTTGCCTTTGGCGTTAGCGGGCGAAGATCTTATCGCTCAGGCAAAAACCGGCAGCGGCAAAACGGCGGCTTTTGCTTTGGCCCTGCTGCAGCGACTAAACGTGAAGCGCTTTCGCATCCAAAGCTTGGTACTGTGCCCCACTCGCGAGCTGGCCGATCAAGTGGCCAAAGAGATTCGCCGCTTAGCGCGCAGAATTCACAATATTAAGGTGCTAACTTTGTGTGGTGGCATGCCAATTGGCCCGCAAATAGGCTCCTTGGAACATGGAGCTCACATCGTGGTGGGTACGCCGGGGCGTATTCAAGACCATCTTCGCAAAGGCACCATGGATCTTGGCAATATTCATAGCTTGGTCTTGGATGAGGCGGATCGTATGCTGGACATGGGGTTTGCCGATGCCATTGCAGCTATTTTGTCAGAATGCCCGAAAGAGCGACAAACACAGCTTTATTCCGCTACTTACCCTGAAGGTATAGAAGCGATTAGCCGTCAGTATCAGCGCTCACCTAAACGCGTTACGGTGAGTCGCACCCATAGTGAATCCAATATTAGCCAGCAGGCTTATGCCGTTGAAGGTGGTGAACTAGAAAAACAGGAGCTTTGTAATCAACTGCTTGCCCAGCACCAGCCAAGCTCTTGTGTGATCTTCTGCGCCACTAAAAAGCAAACGGTCGAAATTGCTCAAAGCTTAAATGATCAAGGCTGGTTTAGCTTGGCCTTACATGGCGATATGGAGCAGCGCGAGCGAGATCTGAGCTTACTGCGCTTTGCCAATGGCAGTGCCACGGTATTGGTGGCAACTGATGTAGCAGCTAGGGGCTTGGATGTAGATACCGTCGAGTTAGTGATTAACTACGATCTACCCCGTGATGCTGAAGTTTATGTGCATCGCATTGGTCGCACCGGCCGTGCTGGACGTAGCGGAGCAGCCGCAAGCTTGGTGAACGATAAGCAACGTCGTGCCTTTGCGGATATCGAGGCCTACTTAAATAAAGAAATCGAATGGTCTGAGCCTCCGCGCATAGACGATATTAACTCCATCGACCAGCGCCCTAAAATGGTAACCATTGGTTTGGATGCCGGTAAAAAGAACAAGCTTCGCCCTGGAGATATTTTGGGTGCTTTAACCGGCGAGGCTGGCATCGAGGGCAAATATGTTGGGAAGATTAATGTCCTTCAATTTCACGCCTATGTTGCCGTCGCCCGCGCGGTGGCCAATAAAGCCTTAAAGCAATTGCAGGAAGGTAAGATTAAAGGCCGCAAGATTAAAGTACGGAAAATTAGCCGCCCTAACGTCTAAGCTTTTTGAATAGTGCTTAGAGTGAAACCGATTTAAGAGTAGAGACTGACTATGCCAACTGCATGCGCACGCCATATCCTGCTAAAAACAGAAGCTGAAGCTCAAAAGGTCAAAAAACTACTGGCGCAAGGTAAAGACTTTGCTCAACTTGCCAAAAAGCACTCTAGTTGCCCATCCGCTAAAAAGGGTGGCAACTTGGGTGAGTTTCAAAAAGGCCAGATGGTAAAAGCCTTTGATGATGTGGTGTTCAAAAAGCCTATTCTTACCGTTCATGGCCCAGTTAAAACCAAATTCGGCTTTCATTTGATTGAAACAATTTATCGAGATTAATCTGTCATAATGACCACAGAAATAAGACTTGCTGATTATTTAAATACTAAGGACGCGGATGCGCTTAGTATGCTACTGAACGCCTATGCCACTGATCCAATGGGTGGCGGGGAACCGCTTAGCCCAGAGGTGCAAAAGAGCTTGGCCTCAAAATTGGCAGAGATTGATGGCGCATTTTCAATTCTCGCCTGGGTTGATGATAAGCCGGCAGGTTTGATCAATTGCTTTATGGCTTTCTCTACCTTTAAGTGTAAGCCTATCGTGAATATTCATGATGTCGCTGTTATGTCGGAGTTTCGCGGTTTGGGGTTAAGTCGCTTGATGATGGCGAAGGTAGAAGAGATCGCTCGTGAGCGAGGTTGTTGTAAGCTTACCTTAGAGGTGCTAGAAGGGAATACTCTGGCCCAGGCGGCTTATCGTAATTATGGCTTTAGTGGCTATGAGCTAGATGAAGCCCATGGTAAAGCACTGTTTTGGGAAATGCCTTTGAGCTAATTGGCTATTCCAAAAACCCAAACAGGCACCATAATAGAAAAGGCTGTGGCATTTTAAAATCCAGAAGCATATTTTAAAAATCGTTATCATAATAATCAGCATAGTTTACCTAAGCCTCTGCGGCCGTGATTACCATAGGACTAATCCATAGCTCAGTCTTATGGCGAATCAATAGGGCGAATCAAAAGGACTAGCAATGGACAGACGATTCTTCTTACAAGCCCTCGCGATGTTGGGAGGGAGTTACGCTACGGCCGCTATAGCCGGGCTAGCGGACAGCTCTCAGGCAGCTGCCAAGCCTTTGGCGATAGGCCCGTCCATTAACGAGTCCCCTTCTGACTTGTTCTCTGAGCAAGAACGCATAGACCTATCGGCTATGGCTGATGTGATTATCCCTAGAACTGAAAGCCCTGGTGCGATTGATGCTGGGGTTCCCAGGTTTATAGAATATATGGTGCAGAATTGGCTCAGTGAAGCGGAGCAACAAATCTTTCTGGAGGGCTTTCGCGCGATTCAACAGTATTGTTTAGCTGAGCTTTCAAAAAGTTTTTCTGCTCTGAATCCGAATCAACAATTGGATATTTTGGAAGATCTGGAAGACAAGGCCAGTGATTCACCCTGGTATGACTTTGCCAATGTCCAACGCCAGTACATTGAGGATGCGCCGTTTATTTGTCAGCTGAAAGAACTGACCATTTTTGGCTTTTACTCTTCAGAGGTCGGTGCAAAGCAAGTTCTGCGGCACGATCCTATGCCAATGCAGTTCGACGGTGAGTTTGCCCTCGGCGAGGAAGACAGTAGCTGGTCGATGATTAGGACTATGTGATTAGCTGACACAAGCTAGGACGAAAAATAACAAAGTCGAAAAGTTCAATACAGGAATAGCGGTGCAAGAGAATAATAAAAAATATGATGCCATCGTCATTGGTTCTGGAATTTCAGGAGGCTGGGCGGCCAAAGAGCTATGTGAAAAAGGCTTAAAAGTCCTTGTGCTAGAGCGTGGGCGTGATATTCAGCATGGCGTGGACTATCTGGGTGAACATGCCCCACCTTGGAAAATCCCATTTGCCAACAAGGCAGATCGTAAACGTGATGTAGACGATTACCCAATTCAAAGCCAATGTTATGCCTTTGATGCAGCCACCAAAACCTTTTTTACCAAAGATAGTGAAACTCCCTACCAACAGGATAAAAATAAACCTTATCACTGGATTAGAGCAAACGGCGTCGGTGGTCGATCGCTCATTTGGGGGCGGCAAACTTATCGCTGGAGCGAATTCGACTTTAAAGCCAATGCCGAAGATGGTCATGGTTGTGAGTGGCCGATTGGCTATGATGATTTAAAAGATTGGTACAGCTATGTAGAGAAATTTGTCGGTATCTCGGGTGCTAAAGAAGGCCTGCCTGAATTACCCGATAGTGAATTTCTGCCCGCTATGGATATGTACGCCCTTGAAAAAACCATCAAGGCTCGGCTCAATAAGTATATGCCTGAAGTGACCATGACAATGGGGCGCACGGCTATACTTACCGAAAACCATAATGGTCGAGCGGCTTGTCATTATTGTGGGCCCTGTCCTAGAGGTTGTTCAACGGGCAGTTATTTTAGTAGCCAAAGCTCAACCTTACCGGCTGCACGGGCCACAGGGAACTTAGAGCTTCGTCCAAACAGCGTTGTCGAAAAACTCATATATGATGAAAATAGTAATCGAATTGCAACGGTGCAAATCATCGATGCTATTAGCAAAGAGCGTCTAAGCTTTTCGGCCGATCTCATTTTCTTATGCGCTTCCACGCTGGCCAGTACGCAGATTCTATTGAATTCAAAGTCGGAGCAGTTTCCAAATGGCTTGGCCAATAGTAGCGGCACTTTAGGTCGCTATTTGATGGATCATTTTAAGATGCAGCATGTGGCAGTATTTGTGGATAATCTCGACCACTATTATAAGGGCTTTCGCCCTACCGGAACCTATATACCCCGCTTTAAAAACCTACCTGGAAAAGAGCAGGCGGATTATCTACGTGGCTTTGGTTTACAAGCTGATCCAGTACGGCCTGATTGGCGCTTCCATTTTAATCAAAAAGGCTTTGGCAAAAGCCTCAAAGATAATTTGCGTAAGCCTGCGCCCTACTGGGTTTGGGTTTTGGGTGCTTTTGGGGAATGCCTTCCAAATGCTAACAATCGCGTAGAGCTCGATGAAAGCAAGCGCGATGAATTTGGCATTCCCCAAATCAAAGTGTCAATGAGCTTTGGTGAAAATGAACATCAGATGGCTAAAGATATTATAAAGAGTAGCGACAAAATCTTTAAAGCTGCCGGTGCTGTTTATATAGAGACAAGCGATACACTCAGCGTGCCCGGTAGTGCGATTCACGAGATGGGTACAGCTAGGATGGGCAAGGATCCAAAAACATCAGTGCTGAATGCTTGGAATCAGAGCCATGATGTGCCCAATCTATTCGTAACGGATGGAGCCTGTATGGCGTCCAGCTCTTGTGTAAACCCATCATTAACTTATATGGCGCTTACCGCGCGAGCCTGTGATTACGCTGTATCGCAATGGCAGCAAGGTAATATTTAGTACTTATTAGGAAAGGAAAATGGCTAAGATTCTACGCACAACGCTGCTTTTTACCGCAATAGCGGTTTTCGCGATTGCAGGCTATGTGGCTTATCAGATGTGGCGCTATGAGCTATTCAAGACGCCTGTTTATGAGGAAGTTCCACCTACCCTGCCAGTAATGTCGGGAGGCAGCAAAGTATTAGTATTCTCAAAAACCAATAGCTTTCGCCATATAGAGGCAATCCCTGCCGTAGAATCTCTATTTAAAAACTTCGCTGATAAACATGATTGGAGTCTTTTTATTACCGAAAACGGAGCAATACACCAGGCTGATTTATTGGATAAATTCGATCTGATTGTCTGGAATAATGTTACCGGTGATGTGTTGACAGAGGCACAACGTGAAGCTTTAAAAAATCATATGGAGGATGGCGGTAGATTCCTTGCGCTACATGGTACCGGTGGCAATGAGCATTATGATTGGTCTTGGTTTCCCAAGCATTTGATAAAAACTCAATTTATTGGGCATCCGATGTTTCCTCAATTTAGGGATGGGACTTTAACAATCGAAGATAGAAGCCATTTGGCGACTAAGCATTTGCCAGCAAGTAAAGCTTGGCATGAAGAATGGTATAGCTTTGATAAAAGCCCAAGAGACGAAGTGACAGTATTAATCAGTGTTGATGAGACAGAGTACGATGTGCCGGATTCTTTAAAGATGGGTTCGGATCACCCTCTAGTCTGGCACCACAAGGTTGGTGAGGGTACGGTATTTTTCAGCGCGCTTGGTCACTTAGCGGAAGCCTATGAAGATGAAGAATATAAAACCTTATTAGAGCAAGCATCAATCTGGCTTTTGGATCAATAAAACTCCTAGGGCTAAGTAAGTGCTTAGCCCGTTTTATTGTGCTTCCACAGCCACAATGAAAGTGTCAGAAAAAGGCCAGCTGCAATTGCACTGAGCTCAAAATAATCCCACCTTGGGTAATAAGCCGAAGCTGCCTTGATTGCAGCGTATAGATAATATAATGGCTCAAAGCTTAGGCTGTGATATAGATTTAATAATAGTGAGCTAGTTGAAGGTAATAAGAATAATAAAAACGAGCTCAAAAGAGCCCCATATATTCCCGGTCGAACCCAATCTGCCATATATCCCCCTTTTATTGCATAAGCAAATTTTACGCAGTTTAATCCAGTTTGTCATAAATAATTCATGCATTGCCTAGGCAATATCATTCTTGTAACGCCTGTCTAATAAGCGTTGAAGTTATGGGGTTTTGTACTACACCTTAAAAAATAGGGTGCAGAGTAAAGTAAAAACTCGGGCGATTGTTTATCTAGAAAAAGTGGACACTGCAATGGAATACTTTCCAATAATGCTTGAAGAAGACTTTGAGCAAACTTATCCAGAAATACATCGAGAAGTCTGCGAAGTGTTAGGTATGGGTTTTGTGCCCAACATCTTTCGTTGTTTAACCAATGTTAGTCCAGAGCTCGCATTGGCTTCTTGGGGGATGGTGAAAAATAACCTATGCAGTGGTGAGCTTTCGAGAGTAAGTAAGGAAATTTTGTTTTCCTACATAGCGTTTAAACGAAATTGTCAGTATTGTCATGTCGCCCATCATGCAATGGCTTTAAAGTTTGGACATGATGATCAGGATATTATTGAAATTGTGAATGACATTGAATCGGTAAGGAATCCGGTGCTAAAAAGTGTTTTGCAATTTGCAGATGTATGTATGGCGCATGATTTTAATGCCAGCGTCGAGATGTACGAAGATCTAGAAGATATAGGGCTAGAGAAAGAAGAAATCATAGAGTTGATCGGAATGGTGTCCTGCTCCCTCTATATGGTAAATCTAGCCGATAGCTTATCTGTAGATATTGACAAGCGCTTTACTGACTACACCGAAAATGCGGCCTAGCAGCAAGATCGGAAGGAAATTTTGTGACTATTGAAGCGTCGCCGGGTAAAAACGGCTCGGAATCTATTTTAGAAGCGGTAGCTACCTTAAGCGACGAAAACCAAGCTAGAGGAAATGAAGCAGTTGAGGCTGCCTTGAGAAATTCCAGTTTGCTTGATTTGAGCGATATGATCAGTGTGGATAGTAATTTCAATCGAGATTTGAAATTTATTCACAAGAACGTCCGCTTTTCTATTGATATTCATAATCTGTATCTCCTGCGTCAAACGCGAGGTATGTACTGGGAGTATAAATGTGTTTTAAAGCAGCATCGTTTTTGCCGAGAAGAAGGCTGGAAAAGAATACCCACTAGCCTGAATAATCGAGTGGAAGTACTTGTCGGCATGAGGTTGCGCATAGCCGAACATGCCGCTGCAAATGATGACGAGCGAGAGCCTCTTTTGCAGGAGCTTTTTGGTTCTTCCAATATGCATTTTGAAAGTTTTCGCTATGATCGGGGGGGCGTACTTTTTACGCCTAGCGACGAGACTCTATATACAGAATTTGATAAGAGCTACCTCAGTAATATCGCCTCTATTATTTCCTTTTGTGTAGAAAAAGATTCCTCTGGCCGCTTTTTAGCGGATGTCTATCAGCACTTACAAAATACCGCAGATCAAGTTAAGGCGGCTAATGAGGAAGATGTTTCAGCTTCGATTCCAACCGCCTATTTGGAAGAAAGTTCCGGCCTTCCTAATCAGGCGGGTTTGATTCGATTAATGCATCATCTTATTGATAGTGCTTGTGAGAAATTTTACCTGGTTGTTCTTTCTATCGATAAGTTCGCTTATTTTTGTAATTTATTTGATAGTGAGACTAAGCAAAAACTGCTAGCTAAGACAGTCGCAAGAATACAATCCGTGCTTGGCCAAAATAGTAGCCTATCCCATATTGGTCATAGTGAGCTGGCCTTTATCGTTTTGGATACTGACGAATCCTCTGTGGTGCAGTCCATACATGAAATCACTAATGCTTTTTCAGAAGATGTGCAAGTTGATGATGTACAGGTTCGTTTTGAAATAAGCGCTGGCTTGTGTTCATTCCCTGATTGTGAACAGTCTGCTGAAACGCTACTGAAGATGGCTAATGTCGCTCTTTATCGTGCAACACAAAAAAGCAGTGAGCGTTTAGTTGCCTATCGTAAAGGTATGGAAAATGCTTTGCGCTTGCATGTCGAGCTTGGTCGTTCTATAAGACAGGCCATAGATAGAGATGAATTCGAGGTTTTCTTTCAGCCGATTGTGGGTGCAGAAGAGGGTTCGAAAGTTTGCCACTTCGAATCTTTGGTACGCTGGATTCATCCGGCCGAAGGCATGATATCCCCAGCTTTGTTTATAGAAATTGCTGAGGCCAGTGGTGACATTATCCATCTTGGGTATTGGGTAGTAGAGCGAGTTTGTCAGCATCTAGTAAAACCAGAAGTGCCCAACGATATCCAGGTTTCTATTAATTTATCACCGGTACAGCTTCGCGAATCTAAACTGGCCGATAGAATGCTTGAGATTCTGCAAAAGTACGGGGTGTCGGCTGAAAGAATCAGTTTCGAAATTACCGAGACCGCCGCAATGTTAGATCCATCTCTAACTCGGCAAAGGTTTGATGAGCTAAATCGAGCAGGCTTTCAGTTATCGGTGGATGATTTCGGTACCGGCCACTCATCCTTAAGCTACTTATTAAACTTCTCTTTTAAGTATCTGAAAATTGATAAGAGCTTTATTGATCAAAGCGGCACTGATGAAGGGTATGCGGTCATAGCGGGTGGCATGATCAATATGGCACATCAGTTAGGTATGACGGTCATATGTGAAGGTATTGAGACTCAAGGTCAACGTGAAATGGTGAGGCGCTGGGGCGCAGATTACATTCAAGGCTACTTAATCGATAAGCCAAGCCCAATAGACTACTACTATCAGAAATGATAACACCGAGCTATACCACGTCAGGGCGTAGCTTTATCGATGATTTAGGTGACAAATTTAGAGTGCAGGCAAGAAATGACTTGCAATGTTAATGATAATCATTATTATTAACGGCAGCTGATAGGTGACTGTCAGCTGGAAGCGGCTTATGCCACTTCTCCTTATCAGGCTAATCACGGTTGTCGGCCATCTTCGGGTGGCCGTTTTTTTGCTCTTCGGCAATTATCTGCTGCTTTAAAATTCAAAGCGCAAATTTTAGGCTGACACGCTTGTCGGTTTTTATATGCGCCACGTTCTAGCGTAGCTGCGAGCGCGAGTATATCCCAAGCCCCTCCCCTTTGTTAATAAAATTCATCGATACCCAGTATTTAGGCGCTATATTCGACGGAAGAATGATCGTGGTGATTGATATTTGTACAGGTGACTATGGCCATTCAAATTAAATAAAAATAATTATCATTAATGCTTGCAATACAAATGAGAATCGTTATTATTGTAACCGTTGTCGCTAAGGCGGCAACTTGAAGCGGCTTTTCGAGTCACTTCTCCTTATCAGGCTAATCACGGTTGTCGGCTACCCTCGGGTAGCCGTTTTTTTTGCCTGCGTTTTATGGTTATGAAAACCTCAGTGGAATAGATCTAGTGCCGTGTTAAAAAGCTAGGGGTCAGACCCCTTACTAAGCAATGAAATTAGTGTTGGATACATGAGCTGCTTTTTTAAGGACGGGGTCTGACCCCGATG
>JAOXRT010000055.1 GCA_025800365.1 Cellvibrionaceae bacterium
GTCGCTTTACTTGTTGCAGTTCCGTACCAGAAAGTGGTTGGTGCGTAATCTACATCACAACCATTTACCCAGTGCCATAGCTCCATATCAAGCTTTAAAGACTTTTTAAAGGTGATAGGATCAAGCGCACGCCAACGACTATTTACCGTTAGACCAACACCACGGTTTCCGTGGGCAATTGGTTGTCCAAGGAAAGGCTGATCGAAAAGTGCACAACCCACCCACGCATAAGCGTAGTAATCTTCTGTTCCGGTTCCGAAGTGTGATGGGAATGTTTCGCCATCGATATAGATTTTCTCATCGCCTTCACCCCACCATGGCTGATTTCCACCTTTTACGGCATTATTGAAAATTGCCAGAGAGTCGCCCACGTATTTACCTTTACCTTTGATGTCGATATAGTTTAGATCACGCTTTGGCTGGGACGGAATTTTACTGTAACTGTGCCAGTTTGCGTTGAAGTAAAGAGTGCGGTTATCCCACTTCCATGGAGAATGTTTCGCCACAAGTTCTTTAATCGTCACTGGAAGCTTACCATGGTTGTGAATAATGATTTTGGCATTTTGCTTAAAAGGCATAATCCATCGACTCAGCATACGTCCGTCAAAGCTCACTTTATGGTAACGTGTGTTGAATTCAGATGTTAGCGCATAACC
>JAOXRT010000058.1 GCA_025800365.1 Cellvibrionaceae bacterium
TGGCGTTGCTTGCGCCTCACTGGCGGCTGTTGTATCCGCCAGCTCTGTTGGTGTTTTATCAGTTTCCGCTGTGTTATTAATCGCTGTGTATTGCCTTTGCGGAACGCTTGCTGCTAGAGCTTCGGGTAAGCTGATAGATAAACTTGTCCAGCCGTGCTTGGCCAAGTTTTCGCTTAGTACCTTAGTTGTTTCTGGCCATAGGGCATGTTGTCCGTCGGCATGCAGTATGATGGCCGCGCCATTGGGTACGGGCTGCCAAGCCGCTTGATAAATCGCCAAAAAACTATCTGTCCCTTCACCTAGCCACAAAACAGTATCTGGGTCGCTTTCTTGGGCCAAGGCCGCCATGGATTGCATGGCAATATGCTGCTTATCCAGTTTAGGGCGTGCTATTGCGGCAGGGGTTGTTGCAGGTGCTGGTGCCGGAGAGGACTGCTCGCCACCGTTTTGTTCGGCTTGGGGCTCTGCTTCTGCTTGTGTGTCTTCTTGGGCCCAAGTCGAAAGAGAGCTGCTGAGTAGCAGGCAGAGTAAAACCTTACGAAAAAGATCTGTGGCAAGAGTCATAATGCTAAAAGAGCCCATTATCTAATCATTGTTGGTATTCAACCTTGTATCGGCAAAAAGCCGTGGCTTTATTATAGCGGTTTGTGACAGTTCTGCGGCTGCAAGCTACAATAGCGCCTTTGATTTAGCCTGGATTCTTAAAATAGCCATGAAAGACTTCAAAATAGCTCCGTCTATACTCGCAGCAGACTTCGCCCGTCTTGGTGAAGAGGTTCAAACCGTATTGGACAGCGGTGCCGATATTGTTCATTTTGATGTGATGGATAATCACTATGTGCCCAACCTGACCATTGGTCCAATGGTGTGCCAGGCATTGCGAAAGTATGGCATTAGTGCCCCAATCGATGTGCATTTAATGGTGGAGCCGGTAGATGACATGATCTCCATGTTTGCTGATGCGGGCGCCGATTACATTACCTTTCACCCGGAAGCGTCACGCCATGTGGATCGCTCCATACAGCTTATTAAGCAAAAGGGCTGTAAAGCGGGCCTAGTGTTGAACCCTGCCACCCCCATTGATGCGGTCCGCCATGTATTACCGCAATTGGATATGTTGTTGTTGATGTCGGTAAACCCCGGCTACGGTGGTCAGAAGTTTATTCCCTATACCTTGGATAAATTGCGCGAAGCTCGTCGTATGATTGATGAGATCGAAGCCAACAGTGGAGCTTCGATTCGCCTTGAAATTGATGGTGGCGTAACAGCTGATAATATCTACGAGATTGCCAAAGCGGGCGCTGATACCTTTGTTGCAGGCTCTGCTATTTTCGGCAAAGAAGATTATCGCGTTGCTATTGATAATATGCGCAAAGAATTGGCCAAGGTTTAAAACGGCCTATATCCGTTAAGCAGAGATTTTTTTGCGACAGGGCGCGGTGGTTTTAATTACGGTTGCTGCGCTCCTTATCGTTTCAGTTTGGTTGCTAGAGGGAATCTTGATTCTGGGTCTGAAATCTTAGGCCGCGCTTTACGACTCTCTGGCTGCGAATGGCTGGCCCTTGTTATACAGGTCTTTGTTTTGCAGGTCTTTGTTTTACAGGCCCTTGCTTTGCAAAGTGGGTTCCCAGCCCTATACCAGAAGTACCCCTAGTTAAAAACATTCCATAAAAAACAAAGGTGTGCCATGAAAAAGCTGTTCCTTTGCCTTACGACCTTGTTGTGTTCTTCCGCTTCACTCGTACAGGCTTACGATCGTATTACCGGCTCAGAATTCGCTTCGCGCTCAGAAGTGATTGCCCAAAATGGTATGGCAGCTACTTCTCAGCCTTTAGCCACACAGGTGGCCTTGGATATTTTGAAGGCCGGCGGGAATGCTGTAGATGCCGCTATTGCAGCTAATGCGGTTTTAGGCTTGGTAGAGCCAACCGGTAATGGCATAGGAGGCGATCTATTTGCCATTATCTGGGATGCTAAGACTCAAAAATTATATGGTTTAAATGCCTCAGGTCGATCTCCTCAATCATTGAGCTTGGATTATTTGAAATCTCAGGGTGATAAAATACCCGCCTATGGTCCTTTGCCTGTTTCAGTTCCTGGTGCAGTAGATGGCTGGTTTGAAATGCATCAGAAGTTTGGCAAGCTACCTATGGCAGACTTGTTGCAGCCTACCATTAATTATGCGCGAAATGGCTTTCCTGTATCTGAGTTGATTGCCTATTACCTTGATAAGAGTGTTGCCACTCGAGCGAAGTACCCAGGCTTCAAGGAAGTGTTTATGCCTAAAGGGCATATGCCGCTTAAAGGTGAAATATTTCGCAATCCGGCACTGGCCAATACCTTAGAAAAAATTGCTAAAGAAGGTCGCGACGCTTTTTATAAAGGTGATATTGCCCGCGAGATTGATCGCTATATGAAAGCCAATGGTGGTTTTTTAAGTTATCAAGATTTGGCTGATCATCGCAGTGACTGGATTGAGCCTGTGAGCAGTAATTATCGTGGTTATGATGTTTGGGAGCTGCCGCCAAATGGTCAAGGTATCGCCGCCTTACATATTTTAAACCTGATGGAAGGCTTTGATGTAAAGGCCATGGGCTTTGGCTCGGTGGATTATATTCATGCCTTTGTTGAAGCTAAAAAGATAGCGTTCGCTGATAGAGCGAAGTTCTATGCCGACCCAGATTTTAGCGATATTCCTGTTGCTAAAATTATTTCTAAAAAATATGCCGATCAACAGCGTCCTTCAATCAATATGGCAAGGGCAGCAAAGCGTGATCACGCCGGTCCCGTAGAAGGCGACACGATTTATATGACCACTGCCGATAAGGCCGGCAATATGGTATCGCTTATTCAAAGTAATTTTCGTGGTATGGGCTCTGGCATGACCCCTGAAAAATTGGGCTTTGTTCTGCAAAATCGCGGTGAGCTATTTAACTTTATTGATGGTCATCCTAATCAGTATGCGCCTGCTAAGCGCCCCTTTCACACGATTATTCCAGCGTTTGTGACCAAAGATGGCAAGCCATGGCTGAGCTTTGGGGTAATGGGTGGGGCCACTCAGCCCCAAATGCACGCGCAGATCGTCATGAACTTGGTGGATTTTGGGATGAACTTGCAAGAGGCAGGTGATGCCCCGAGGATCTTGCATACGGGCTCAAGCCAGCCTACCGGTGAAATAATGCTGGATGGCGGCTTTGTCAGCCTCGAATCAGGCATCGGGCAGGCGGTGCGCAGAGAGTTGGCCAAGCGGGGTCATGTTTTGCGCGATAGTTTGGGGGCCTTTGGTGGCTATCAAGCCATTTTACGCGACCTAGAAAGTGGCGTGTATTATGGCGCCTCTGAAACCCGTAAAGACGGGCAGGCGGCGGGCTACTAAGTCGCAGCTGAGTACTTCTATAAGTGGATTTAGCAGAGTTTGTGTGGAAGCTTCACGAAAGGTGCTAGAATCAGTTTATGGAGTGTCGAGAATCTTGTGGCGCTTGCTGTATTGCTCCGTCAATAAAGCAGGCCATGCCAAATATGCCTGCTGGCAAGGCTGCTGGTGAGCTGTGTGCTAACTTAGACCCAGTGAGCTTGCAGTGCCGTATTTGGGGGCAGCAAGATTACCCAGATTTCTGTCGAGGCTTTCAGCCAGATGTGGATTTCTGTGGTGAAAATCGAGATCAAGCCATGCAGATCTTAAGCTTGCTTGAAGTGCAGACTAGCGCCTAATAGGCCTGCTGCGAAAGTAATTATTAATAACAAGCCGCTGTCGAGCGGTGTGATCGAAAACTTGGGAAGAAAACTATGGCGAAGTTGCCTGATGAACAACGCGAAATTCATGCAAATTACACCTCTCAATTTATTGAGTTGGCCAATAAGCTGAAAGATGACGGTGGTGATATTCAGATCATCTCCGCAGCACTGATGAGTGCATCTGGTGTATATGCGACTTATACAACTTCTGGCAATGAAGGTTATTTGCATGAGTCTGGCATTGAAAAAGTGACTCAGGTTTACAAAAATAACCTGACCTTTATTCAGAACCTAAAGAAAGCTCAGGCCGAAGACGCACAGGCCAATAGCTAATTCAGATTGGCCAGCTTGCATAGCTGGCCATTGCTCTCCTTCTTACATGAGTTAATCCAGCCTTCTTTGCGAGTACTATCGTGGCGCATCTGCTTTATCGTCTAAATCAACTGCCTGAAGATGAAATCATTGAAATACGCCAATTGCTCGATGATGCAGGTATTGAATATTATGAGACCAGTGCTGGCAACTGGGGGATTTCTCTAGCGGCTATTTGGTTACATGACGACAGTCAATTGGAAGAGGCTAAAGAACATCTCGAAAAATATCACCGTTATCGCGCGGAGGCTGCACGTCAGCAACCCGTTGAAAGCTGGTGGTCACATGCCCGTCGCCGCCCAATCAAGGTCTTGGCCTTTTCAGCCTTAATCGCAGCTTTGTTTTATCTCCTATTGGCGCCTTTCGTTGCCATGATGACTTCTGCATAGTCAGCAGAGTATTGATTAACTGCTATGCTTACAGCATCGTTGACATTGGCTCGTGATTGACAACTGAGCTGAAGGCCTTCTATTAAGTAAACAGGAGTTTGCTATGGCGCGTGCTGTTATTTTGCTGCTGATCGTTTTAGGGCTGCAGGCCTGCGGTGAGTCAGGCCATGAGCATTTCTGCTCGAAATACCAATATCTTCATGGCAAGTTAACCGAGCCAGGTGTGCTGCCCTTTCTGACTCTCAAAAAAATGCTACGTGAAGAGCTTAACGAGCCTGCTAAGCGTGAAGATGCCAAGATGGCCTTGTTCGTGATTGGCGATATAGAAAGAGGCTTAATTCGAGACACTGAAAGCCCTAGGGATTACTGCCTGCGCCGCAAGCGTTGGGAGGCCTATCGCTAGCTAATAGCCGGCTAGTTTAGCAAATTCATCAAATTGTCATATCTAGGGCTTTAAATATATGTTTTGGCGTATATAATGCGCTCCATATGTTTCTAGCTTCGGAGGATGGGTGATGGCAGTTAAAGTGGGAATCAACGGCTTTGGGCGTATGGGGCGGTTAGTGCTGCGCGCCGCTTGGCAATGGCCGGAATTTGAGTTCGTACAGATTAACGACCCTGCTGGTGATGCTGAATGCTTTGCGCACCTGATGAATTTTGATTCTGTCCACGGAAGCTTTGGTGGTAACTGTGTGGCCCATGAGCAATCCTTGTTGTTAGGTCAGCATCAGATGGTCTTTACTCGTCAGAAGTCAATTGAGGCCGTCGATTGGTCGTCTTGTGACCTCGTTATTGAAGCCTCTGGAAAATTTAAGAGCCAGGCCAGCCTACAAGCTTACTTTGATCAGGGAGTGAAGCGGGTTTTGGTTACGGCGCCGGTTAAGGAGCCCGGGGTGCTAGATACCGTATTGGGTGTAAACGATCATTTATTTGATCCAGCTAAGCACCGCATTGTCACTGCGGCTTCTTGCACCACCAATTGCCTGGCGCCGGTCGTGAAAGTTATTAAAGAAGCTTTCGGAATTGTGCATGGTAGTTTTACCACCATCCATGATATTACCAACACTCAAAGTATTTTAGATCAGGCCCATAAAGACCTGCGCCGAGCTCGCGCTTGTGGGCAGAGCTTGATTCCTACCAGTACAGGTTCGGCAACAGCTATCATGGAGATCTTTCCTGAATTAAAAGGGCGTTTAGATGGCCATGCAGTGAGAGTGCCTTTGGCCAACGCTTCTTTAACCGATTGTGTCTTTGAGCTTGCTAAAGATGCAACGGCTGAAGAAGTTAATGAGCAATTAAAACTCGCCAGTGAAACTCATCTAAGTGGCGTTTTAGGTTACGAAACAAGACCTTTGGTGTCGGTGGATTTTAAAACCGATCCACGTTCCAGCATTATCGATGCCTTAAGTACCCGGGTCATTAATTCTCGTCATGTGAAAATCTACGCTTGGTATGACAATGAGTGGGGTTATGCGAATCGTAGTGCCGAGCTTGCTAAGATGCTTGCCCAGCACTGCTAATCAATTGCTTTTTGCGTTGCTTTACTGGGACTTTTCGAGGCTAGAAAGATGAATAGTGGCATTCGCCAATATGCTCTGATCTGTGCGAATTACTGGGCCTTTACCATCACGGATGGTGCATTGCGGATGTTGGTGCTTTGGTACTTTCATCAGCAGGGCTTTGGTGCGCTAGCGATTGCCAGTTTATTTGTGCTGTATGAGCTTTGCGGTGTGTTTACTAATTTATTTGGTGGCTGGCTAGGTGCGCGAATTGGTTTAAATCAAACCATGAATCTGGGTTTGCTATTGCAAATTTGTGCGTTGGGTTTATTGCTGGTGCCTGCGGATATGCTGAGTGTGGCTTGGGTAATGATGGCTCAAGCTGGCTCTGGTATTGCCAAGGATTTAAACAAGATGAGCGCAAAGAGCGCCATTAAAAACTTGGTGCCCCAAGATCAATTATTCCGTTGGGTGGCACGGCTAACGGGTTCAAAAAACAGTTTGAAAGGCCTTGGTTTTTTTGTGGGGGCTGCGCTCTATCAATACTGGGGCTTCCAGCAAGCTTTGTTATTGCTAATGGGACTATTGTTTATCGCTTTAGTGGCAAGCTTGCTGTTGCTCGATAAGCAGCTGGGTCGTAGTAAGTATAAGGCGAAATTTACAGAGCTTTTCTCAAATAGCGCCGCCCTAAATCAGCTTTCTGCCGCCAGATTGTTTTTGTTTGCTGCTAGGGATGTTTGGTTTGTTGTAGCTTTACCGGTTTCGCTTGCCCAGTATTTTGGCTGGGAGCATTCGGCGGTCGGTGGTTTTTTAGCTGTTTGGATTATCATTTATGGTGCGGTTCAAGGTTTTGTGCCGCAGCTACTAAAACAACAAGATGCGGCTTCCAAGCTGTGTTTTTGGGCTGTGCTATTGGCTACTCTAACCTTTGCTATCGCATTGCCATTATTATTTTTAGCAGCAGATAATATTGCGTTATCGCAGCTGTTACTGTTATTGGGTTTGCTTGCCTTTGCTGGAATTTTTGCGATTAATTCGGCTTACCATAGTTATTTAGTGGTTGCCTATGCGCGTGCTGACGGTGCGTCATTAGATGTGGGTTTCTATTATATGTCGAATGCGCTGGGTAGGTTGCTTGGAACAATCCTGTCGGGGTGGATCTTTGCTAGCTTTGGCCTAGCGGCTTGCTTATTGGCTTCTGCTGCTATGTTGCTGGCTGCAGGGTTATTGGCGAGAGGGTTGCCTAGTAGTGAATAAGCAACTCTGCAAGCCCACATTGTAGAGAAGCTATAAAGATTGATATTGAAAACAACGTTTGTTTTTAACATTTTCACCGTCCGGCCAGATCCTAGCTTGGGGCAATGTTTTTCCGCTCCAATGCTGCATCCATGCAGCTACCCGTTCCATCCAGGAGCCTAGTCGCTCCAAACCACTCCCCCAAGCTAGGCTCTTACTTAATTGGCTTCTTCTACTCTAGTAGCGATGCCTGTGTGGCAGCCAGTAGTACAGAAAAACATAATAGTCAGTTATTTGAGACGTTGGGAGCGTATAGTTCGGTTCGGGATATAGGGGTGATTAGGCGGATATACCCCAGTAAAATACCAGGGGTAAATTGGCTGACAGTTAGTCTTAAACCGGCTCTACGGTATAGCTCACCGCGTTTTGGCGGCGCTTGTCGCGGATTTTACGGAGCTGTCGCTGAGCAGGGATTTGCCATTGTGCAACGGTTTCAGATACGCAGTAGCCACGGCTAATTAGCGCATTAATTATGGCATTGGCTGCTCCTAAAGCTTGTTGGCAGCGGTGATAAGGGCCTTGGCTTTTTACCTTATGTGGCTGCTCATCGCTGATGCCCCCTAAGGCGATTAAGGAATACAGGCCATCTTCTACAGGTTTAATATGTAGCTCGATGCGTTTTCCTGATGCCGCTAGCAAAACCACAGATGTCCCTATTTGAGGTAGCTTTAGATAGTTAAGTCGCATAGTCATTGCTTCTTTGGCTCGTTAAGTCAGCATCCCGCTGACCGATAAATTTATTTGTTAGCCAGGCCCTTCAATAGGCTCTCTTTATTGGCTGACAAATCCGCAGGCTTAAATTTAACTTTTGCTGCCAAATATCGAATTTTCCCTTCAAACCCCTGTAAAAATAAGGATATTGGCGTCAAAAAACACCTATAGCTTCACTCATCTCTGTGGAAGCGTCAAGTTTCAATCACTCTATAGTTGATTGTTGAATGTGTACATAAGTCTTTGATATTAAAAATAATATAGCCCCAAAAGTAGATTTATTTTTAATTGACTGGGCGACAACTGGTCATGGAACTGTTGCCCTTTGTGAACCAGCTAACATTTTATATAGCCAAAATTTTGGCGCGCTCTGTAGCTAATACGACTTTGTATGTTGGCATATGGAAGCTTGGAGTTAATTTGTGACAAAAGTTGGGCTTGGCTTACTTGTTGGCGCGGGCGAAAAGCTAGGAAGATGGCAGTCAATCCTTCTGAATTCGTCTAGAGCTGAAGGCATTAATTGAGTAAACTTGCGCCGTTTTAGCAGCCCTTCAATTGGAAACCTTATGCTCAGTGAATCCTACCGCCAACGCTTTTCCGGCATCGCTCGCTTATATGGCGACAGTAGCCTGATTCAGCTGGCTTCCGCCCATATGATGGTCATAGGTATTGGCGGGGTGGGAAGTTGGCTGGCAGAGGCTTTGGCGCGCAGCGGGGTGGGTGAAATTAGCCTTGTTGATATGGATGAAGTTTGTGTCAGTAATATCAATCGCCAGGTGCATGCTTTGCAAAGTACGGTTGGTCAAAGCAAAATTGATTTAATGTCGGCTCGGCTAAAAGATATTAACCCCGATATCCGCGTAAACTGCATCGATGACTTTTTAGATCAAGACAATATAACTGAGCTTGTTGGCCAAGATATTGATGTCGTTATAGATGCCATCGATTCGGGTAAGGTAAAAGCTGCCCTGATTGCGCATTGCCGATCCCATAAGCAGCAGGTGATCACTTTGGGCAGTGCTGGTGGCAAGGTCAACCCTGCAAGAGTAATCAGCGGGGATTTAAGCAAAACCATCAAAGACCCACTGCTTGCCAGAGTTAGAAAAATACTCCGCCAGCAATACGGTTTCCCACGTAATCCAAAGCGGGTTTTCTCTGTCGAGGCGGTTTATTCACCTGAGCAGATGCGATACCCGGATGGTGCGGGTGGTTTTACCGAGCAAAAACCGAAGCAGGATGCCGGGCAGGGCTTGGATTGCAGTGGCGGTTTCGGCTCTATTACCATGGTGACTTCGGTTTTTGCCATGCATGCGGCCACCCGAGCAATTGAGCGCTACCTAGAGCG
>JAOXRT010000060.1 GCA_025800365.1 Cellvibrionaceae bacterium
TCTTTTAGGGTGTAACTGAAGACATCATCTTCACTGACGCCTTCTGCCAATGCATCGGCGCCCGCACCTGGAACATAGGTGTATGAACCATCGGCATTAATGGTGATGCTACCTAAAGCTCCGGCAATAGAAGTCCCAACACCCGAGGTAATCTCACCGGTTTCTGTGCCTGCTACTACACCAGTAATTTCTGCTGCGTCTGCGCCATCCACATCATCGGTTCGAACATTACCTGTAGCATTGCTATCTGCATCGGTATCATCCTCATCAGCGTTAGCAGTAGGCTCAGTATCGGTAATCGTTATAACAAGATCATCAGATGTTTGCGTGCCATCACTGTCTTCAACAATTAGCTCAAGCGTGTCAATCACATCACCTGCACTATGATCTTTAGCCGTACCAGATGGGTCGTAGTCGTAAGTCACGACACCGGTATCCGCATCAAAGGCTGTTACTGTTAGCACGCCTTCATCGGTATTAATGTCCACACCTTCAGCCGGAAGATTATTCAGAGCCGTTGAAGTAATTTCTTCGCCTCCGATAGTAAGTGACGCTAAACCATCAGCCGCAGAAACGGTGAAGGTATTGCCTTCGATAGTCGCGTTTTCCACCACCTCGCCTGCACTGACATCAATCGATGGAGCGCCATCGGTGGTGCCAGTAACCGTGACAGTAATTGTTGTTGTGGAGAAATCGCCATCGGCATCTTTTAATGTGTAACTAAATACATCTTCGGCAGTTGCGCCTTCTGCTAATGCATCGGCCCCCGCACCTGGTATGTACGTATAAGAACCATCGGCATTAATGGTGATACTGCCTAAAGCTCCGGCAATAGAAGTCCCAACGCCCGAGGTAATCTCACCGGTCTCTGCGCCAGCTGCTACACCAGTAATTTCTGCAGCGTCCGCGCCATCTACATCATCAGCACGAACATTACCGGTAGCATTGTTACCTGCGAGGGTATCATCCTCATCAGCGTTAGCCACAGGGGCTGTATCAGTGATCAAGATATCTAAAGTGGAACTGCCCACCTTACCGGATTGATCCTTAACCTGAATAGAAAAGCTATCGCTCACTTCATTAATGTGATTTTTAGAAGTTTCGCTTGGCAGATAACTGTATTCAACCTGGCCACTGCTTTCAGTAAAACGTGTAAGCCTTAGCTCCCCTTCTTGGCCATTTATTATTATCGGGTTTGCATCACTCATGGCATTAAGCTGGGCCAAGCTGATTTCTGTGGACTCAATCGTTAAACTAGAAAATCCATTGGGGGTAGAGATTGTAAAAATCTGGCCTTCTAATTCGCCATCTTCCGAAACACTTTGCTGCCCAAATTCATCACCGTTTGAATCGCTAATACTTACTGCAGGATCCCCATCATCAACGGCATTAATGGTAATTTGAAGAGTTGACTCCAACACGGCCAAACCATCAGTCAACTCATATTCAATTAATGGTACTTCACCGTTGTAATTTTCAGCAGGAATGAAACTAAATTCACCATTGGCTTGCAAATGAAACCTGCCGACAACTGTTCCTTCAGACTCTAAATCAACACTCTGCCCAAGCGAGTACTCTACTCCGGCTACGGTAAACTTAGTCACTTCTGCATCTTGGGGGCCATCTGGGTTATCAGTATTGTTCAGCACATTGCCGCTAATCGGAGTATCTTCATCCGTGCTTATATTCTCATCTAAATCAATGAAATCGTTAACAGCATCCACAGACAGACTTAAAGTCGAAGAAACCGAGCTAGCGCCATCACTAACCTGATAATTGATTACTGGTAGGCTGCCTGAAAAATTAACAGCAGGGGTATAGGTATAACTGCCGTCAGCGTTAATCAAGATACTACCGTAGTTAACCCCTCCTACAACAAGGTCACTAGACGAGCCAATATCGATATTTTGACCTGCAATGTCTGCAGACGAAATATGCGCAGCTTCCGGCCCATCAGGGTTTATACTATTGAGCAACAAATCACCCGAGATAGGAGTATCTTCTTGAGTGCTTTGCACTTCAGAAGCATCACTCAAGTCATTATCAGCGGTGATCGTTATAGACAATGTAGAGGTAACTTCATCCAGCCCGTCAGTAACCTGGTATTCAATTAAAGGAAGTTGACCATTGAAGTTTTCAACCGGTGAAAACTCATAGTCGCCATTGGCAGCAATACCAAG
This sequence comes from Cellvibrionaceae bacterium, assembly GCA_025800365.1. GTDB lineage: Bacteria > Pseudomonadota > Gammaproteobacteria > Pseudomonadales > Cellvibrionaceae > Pseudoteredinibacter. Next base: position 2,181 of record JAOXRT010000060.1, read on the forward strand.
CTCGCCAACTATCTCTCCTGCTACAACTAAATCGACAACATCGCCAGCATTGTAAGTGTTTCCATTTACAGCAAATGATTTAAGCTCTAGCGGACCAGGCCCATCGCTATCACTGGCATTGTCCAATAGGTTTCCACGGCTAACAGTATCTTCGCCGCTCTGCACAACCTCACTTTCATCTACAAGGTCGTTTTGCTCACCGACGTTAATATTTAAGGTTGAACTAACTTCTGAAAGGCCGTCACTGACTGTGTAAGAAACTTCTGGCACAACACCTGAGAAGTTTTCCGCTGGTGAAAACTCAAAACTACCATCAGAGTTGATAGTAATTTCACCGACAGATTCGCCTGCCTCGTTTATTTCAGCCCGCTCGCCTGGAGCATAGCTTTGTCCATTGACAATAAACGACACTACTTCGATTGGCTCAGGACCGTCAGGATTTAAGGCATTATCTAGAACATTACCGCTAAGATTGGTGTCTTCGAGCGTAGAAAGCTGCTCACCTGTATCACTCAAATCATTTACGGAATCTACTGTCAGCGTGAGCGTTGAAGAAACACTACTGATACCATCGCTGACCACATAACTAACCGTAGGTAACTGACCGTTAAAATCTTGTGACGGAGTAAAGCTAAAATCGCCGTTTGCATTGATAACAAGTTGCCCTACATTCGGGAGGTCAACTTCTTCACCTGCCCGATAATTAACGCCTAGAACACTAAAGCCAGATACAAATTCATTAGGCCCATCCGGATTTACGGTATTGGTTAGAACATTAGCTAGCGAAATCGTATCTTCAGCAACGCTAATGATTTCACTACCATCACGGAGAATGTTTGGCGCTTGAACGCTGATATTTAGATTGGAGCTTACGGTTTGAACACTGTCATCAACAATATAGCTGATGCTAGGTACTTGCCCTGAAAATGAGCTAAGGGCCGTGAAGCTGTACACACCATTACTCGCAATGGTAATAGTACCAACTCCGGTGATCGTTGCTGTCTCCCCTGCTTGAAATGTTTGACCGCCAACCTCAAAAGAAGCAACTACCGCTTCAACTGGCCCGTCAGGGTTAACGGTATTAGCAAGCACATTCCCTGAAGCGCTAGTGCCTGACAGCAGACTATCGCTTTCACCTTCATCAAGTAGAATATTGGCGCTATCTACATTAATGGTAAGTGTGGTATTTACGGTACTTCCATCAGAATCTTGTAGAGTAAGCGAAAAAACATCATCACCCGAAGCACCCGGGTTTGCCAGGTAGCGATAGCTACCATCTGCGTTTAATAGCAAGGCACCTTTGTCGGTAGAAATTTCTTGCCCGATTTCGCCACCAGCCTCATCACTAGAGTTCACAGCTACAATGGATATTAGAGAGACCGAAGCTTGACTGTCAGCGCCAGTAATTGTTGAGCTAGCGAGCACATTCCCCTCAAGCACTAATGACTCATCAACCTCAGCTTCAACACTGGAAGCCTCAATAGAGTCATCGAGAATTGTGAAATTAAGATCAACATTGACATCATCCGAGTCGCTACCATCACTATCGGAAAGCAAAACTGAAAATCTATCCAGTAAATCACCGCCACTATGATCGAAACTCTGAACTATCTCATAACGGTAATTAAGCTGAGATCCATCAAACGACTCAATGATCAATCGGCCAAACTCGCCTTGAACATCCGATGCTAGCAGCTCTCCATCTTGAATCACCAAAACACCAGCAATACTAACACTTGGCGAGCCATCACCAGCTATAAGACTGAAACTGCCAGAAGTGCTATTAGAGCCGTCACCACTTTGCGTACCACTGGATACACCTGCCTCAGAAACGACACTGTCTTGCTCTGAAATGACTAATTCTGGAATACCATCGATGTTAATAGTCAGACTGGCAGTTGCTTCGTCCCCGTCCGAATCTCGGATAGTGTACTGAAAGACATCCGCCCCACTCGCCTCTCTATTTGGCGTATAGCTATAACTACCATCTGAGTTAATTAACAAAGTACCTTTATCAGAAACCAGCTCAACACTACCGTTAATTAATGGCCTAGCCGCTCCATTTTGACCAAGCCTAGCGCTAACTAAGGCATTCTCTGAAAAACCGTTAACCCCTGCGCTATCGGCAATCGAGCCTACACCAAGAATCACATTACCTGACGTCGTAAGATTACTTTGCACCGAGTCGAAATCATCAACAGCTTCTGGCCGACTATCGATAGGGCGTTCACTGTCAAAGCTATCCGCCTCATCATTGCCTTCATTCGAAACATTGGCTCCCTGCCCTACTTGGGATGAGTTAGACGCTTCTGGTGTATTACTTTCAATTTCAGCAAGCGGAATTGTTTGCTGCCCACTTAGTAAAAAACGCACACCTTGATCACCAGCACTGCCAGCTAAGGAAGAAGAAACTGTACCGCCAGAGGCAGTCGCTGGTAGCAGGTCATCCAAACTCAAACCAGACTCAATAGCTTGCTCCAGTCGCTCTAATTTTACACCTTCATCGACAGATTCTTTGCTACGATATTTTTCTATCAATGCCAGCAAACGACCATCCACATCAAGTGATTGTTCGTGCCCTAAGACAATGACCTCACCGGCAAATCGAATTATAACGGCCGACCCCTCGGCGGTAGTTACCAATGCACCTAATGTAAGTTGATCGCCCTCCTTAAGCTCTTTGCCGTCTCCATCAAGCACTCGCCCTTTAATAGAGACAACCGTTCCCACTTGCTTGATTTCTTCTGGAGAATTCACATCGCTAACTGATAAATCCGTCAAAACTCTTCCCTCAAAAATATATTTTCGCCTGAGTATTGCTTTACGCCCTTACAGGCACACCCTTAAGACTTGCCACTTTAGACCCAGAATAAATTCTTGAGCCCATCTATAAACCGAAGCTCTGGAAAAATTAAAAACTTATAAACAAGAGCTTGATCACAGAATTATTTTTTAGTGCTGATTTTTCCAGTTTATCTATTTAAGGGGTGATCACCACCAAACTAAGCCGGACGGAGACTCCCAACTTGGAAATACAGATAAACGAATCAATAATTTAGCCGGCAACTAGTTACTTAGTTGCACCATTTAATATTTAGCTTAGCCCTAAATTACTTATTGAGAGTGTTATCCGTCTAAAAGCCAAAAGCTGCGACAAAAGCAGGAATCAGACCGGCGCAAGACAGAAAAAAGAACGAAAGAAATAATAGACGTGGCAAATAGAAATCTATATTTACAGGGGTATACAACTTCGCAGGTATAAAAAAACCCTTAGAACTGGCGCTCTAAGGGTTTTTGATTCGAAAGCTATAATTAGAAATTAAATCGTTTCGATAGAGTTGTTATTGATCAGAACCTGCAAGATATCTTGGTCAGTTTGATTAAAGAAGGCCGCATCGGCATTTTCAATTCTGATGGTGTACTCGTCCTTGGCATCATCACGAGTATTTGCCACATAGTCACCATCGGTATTGATATGCACGATAATATCCGAACCGTCTTCCTCAAAATGTAAGTACTGATCAAGTGTTGCTGCATCAGCACCGTCTGGCAGTAACGACCCTAGATCCAATACATCCGTACCGATCTGGAAATCCTTAACAACATCTTGCTCGCCTGTCGCGATACCGTTATCCAACACAAAAGTATCGGCTCCAGTGCCACCAAACAAGATATCTTCACCGGCACCGCCAATTAGAATATCGTTACCTGCTTCACCAAATAAGGTATCGTCACCAGCCAAACCATTTAAGGTATCGTTACCCGCATCGGCCACAATCGAGTCGCCATTTGCGGTACCGTTTAAGGTTTCGCTTGCGCCAGTTCCGGTTACAGCGCCTTTACCCGCGATAACAATAGTTACCGAACTACTTGTTGTAGAACCATCACTATCGGTAACGGTATA
>JAOXRT010000127.1 GCA_025800365.1 Cellvibrionaceae bacterium
CCGTGTCCTCGCGCTTTGCGCTGCGGGCCGCACCACTTTTGTCGAATAGCATTGCCTCGCCCCCATCCGCGTTCGCCACGTGGCAGATCAGCAGGAACAGGCGGCTTCGCCGTCTGATCTGCAAATCAGCCCTGATTTTCCCAAAAAGGAAGTCAGATCAACCTAACAGGCCGCACGGGCAAAAATGGGGATTGGGTCAGTTTATGACGCAAAGGTCAAATTCATCTGACGTTCGACACTTTCTGTGGAACGTCACGAACCTTTGACCCAATCGAGAGCTAAAACCTCAATAAATCGACCGATCACGTCTTTCAATACTGACCCAATCGTCAAGCATTTCTGACCCAAATAGATTGCCGCCGTTCATCCATTGCGCGGCGGATGCAACGGACGAGCCCATTTCACCAGAGGCTGCACTTTACATCAATGTCCGCTCCTTGGGCCTTGGCCAAAACGTGACAAAAACGTCCGTCTTTAGCACAGCCAATCCCGATACTGCTGGTTGCGACGAAGCGCAAAGTTGTCGAACGGACATTGTGTGAAGGTTGAATATGGCACCGAAAACTCCAACTATTTGGTCATAAAGCACGAGGATATTGAGATGCCGATTAACCCACCAAATTCTGACCCAAAGCGCGAGCTTGCACGAAAATTAGCAGATGCAATACTTTCAGGTGCCATACCATTCATTGGTGGGCATCTGGCGGCAATTTACAGCGTGACCCACCCTGCCAAAGGCGAACAAGATGTTAAGGCTTGGCAGGAAGATATCACAGCGCTCGTGAACGACCTGGAACAGGCTGTGACGTACATCTCAGAAACGATTGTTCTGTCTGAGGATGCCGCGTATCTCGGCAAATGGATCAGTGAGAACTCGACCACAGCATTCTCTGAAATATTTGATTACGATCAGATCGTTGCACAGTTTCCCAACGCCTCGGCAAACGAAATACTTGAAGCGGTCGGGGAGCTTGAACTTGAAGGCATGGTTGTCGTTAGCAAGTGCCTCGGCAAGCCTTTCAGCCACCTGCTTATCAAGCATAAGCTGTTTGAAACTTTCGACCCGATTGTCTTTGACGGCATTAGCCCTCGGCAAGATGCCATAGTAATTGCAGAGGAGCTCCTGAATTCGGACAATGGTGTTTCAGCCACGGACGTTTGCGATGCGCAAGGTTGGGCACCTAGACGCTTCAACCCTGCTGTGGAAATTGTAGGTGAATTCATCGCGGATGGCCGAAAATCCCGACCAATGGGGCAAGAGTATTCTATCCGCGCATTGTTCGTTGATGCAGGCGAACGGGCTCAATTGCGACGGTTTGTAAACGGGGTGAGGGGAAACAACTAGATCGACGCACTTTTGGGGGCTGTTGCACCAAACCCCCGAGGTATTTGAAGAACAGAGTTTGGGCAGATAGGTTCTAGCAACGTAGATCCTACTCACCATAGAGCGGGTAAAATGTCATTAGTGCAAACCTAAGTCCATCTGCCCCTTCTCTGCATTCTATACGATTATGCCTAGGGTTTGTGACCCCGGCGAAAAACACCGGTTTTGACCCCAGCCGATTTCCGATAGCGGCCTTTGGCGCACCCGCAACGAATGGGCGCTTTGTCCGCGTCTCGCCTATTCATGCGGTGCGCAGCGAAAGTCGTCTCATGCCAGACAAGCCCTTGGTGCGGATGGCGGCGAAGGTGTCTGGAGAGCCCAAAGCGCCTGATACCGCAGCTTGCGCGAGAGACGGCAAAGAGTTCTTTGCTGACGTCCACATTGATGTGAAAGGAATGATCCCCAGCTTCATCGATGCCTCTAAGTCCCTGAGGTGAAGCAATGCACTACCGAAAATGACGGCACCAGTCGATTCGTATGCCGGCGAGCATGGGGCCTGATGACTGCAGTAGGACCAAGTATTGGAGCGCTTCTCGCAGTATCTCTATAAGGAGTGTCCTGCGTGTGCCAGCGCTTGGAAATTCGGACTTGCACAGCATCAAAAACCGTTCACTCTTTAGTCTATGAAGATACTCCTTGTTGATGATGACCATATGGCAATGAAGCCAATGCTTTTGCTAGCGCGAGAACGAAGCATTGATGTAGATGTTGCCCATGACGGGCATGAAGCCTTAACCAAGCTCAAAAACAACGATCCTTACTCCTGCATCATCTCTGACTACATGCTTGGACCAAACCACTTAGATGAAGAACTCGACAACGGAGCGTACTTGCTCTCAAAAGCTGCGGAGATGAGCCCGGAAACGACCACTGTTCTATATACGATGAGCAGCGTTGCAATTGAACGCTCGGCAGGGAGCATCGATAAGGGGTTCCTAAAACAGACTACCAATTTCATGGCTGTCATTGATTGGATTGTCGCTCATCGGAAAGGGGAGGATAGCAATTGACTGACACCGAAGCCGAGCCAAGCTTTCAAGCTAGAGCATTTGAAGAGGTCGTTCGGCTTGGAAAATGGATCCTAAGCCGTCGAAAGCTCACGAGAAGCGATGTGTTTTCAAATGAAATCGAACCACTAATCGATGAACTTGACGCCGTGCATGCTGATTTTCTTGAAGCACTTCATAGCATGAAGACTGGCATCGGCGAAGTGCTTGCGGTGCGCGACCGGAAAACAAACAACATCCCTGAGAGTATTAAAGGGCAAATCGATAGCTGTCGTGAAGTCTCAGAAAAGCTGAACGCTGGGAGGCTCATGCGTAGAAAGCTATACGAAAAATGCCTTGCTCGCTATGTTGACCTACGTACCAACACCCCCGACTTGGTTGCGAAACGAGCTTTTTTAATGCCAGCTGACTTAGAACTCATCGCGAAATTCTATGATGCTCTTATGGCCTACTTTACCAATGACGCTTCAGTGTACGACCATGACATGCGGACTAGGATTACCATAGTGAAGGATCTGTTAGACACTTCGATACTTGATGGCATTAGTGATGAAAGTGCTAGCAGACTGGAAGAACAGCTAGCTCAAATATCTTTGATGGAGCAATCATTCAGCGAAAATTGGGCGGAGGCTACTAAGTTTCGATTTCAGCTTGAGTCTCGTCTGTCTTGACCGAAACCTCTGTGGCCGAACATGGCTAACTATCGCAAGTTGTGCAGTGCGGCCGTTCGTGACGGAAATGCCAACGGCCGTTTCGTCCGCATCCTGTAATTTCAATCTCTAAAATCGAATGACCGCAACGGTGGCGGGGCTGATGGCCCCGCCGCTTTCGTTTTATAGGCCAGCGGGATTTGGACAAGCCAAACGCCCCTGGCCGTCAGGGGGAAGACGCTGCCTTCCCCCTCGGGCAACCCCATTAGACAAAACCGTGTCCTCGCGCTTTGCGCTGCGGGCCGCACCACTTTTGTCGAATAGCATTGCCTCGCCCCCATCCGCGTTCGCCACGTGGCAGATCAGCAGGAACAGGCGGCTTCGCCGTCTGATCTGCAAATCAGC
>JAOXRT010000129.1 GCA_025800365.1 Cellvibrionaceae bacterium
ATGGCCAGGTTTCCACCTCTACATGACTGGCATCTGCGGTGATCACATCCAATGGCATCGAAAGGTGCACGGGGCCTGGGCGTTGGCTATGAAAAATAGTGAAGGCGCGAGCAAGGATCATAGGCAGCTCGTCCACTCTTGATACGGTATGAGCCCAAACGCTGCTTTGCTCCATGGCGCGCTGTAGGTCTGTGGTCTCGTGCAGGCGACCTTCGCCCAAGCCTTTCTCGTGGCGATTGTTATCGGCTGAGATCACCAGCATTGGGACAGAATCTTGTAAGGCTTGGCCCATGGCAGTGGCGATATTCAGTGCGCCAGGGCCCGATACCGTTACGCATGCTGCTGGACGGCCGCTTACTCTGGCATAGCCATCAGCCATAAAACCGGCGCCTTGTTCATGGCGTGGTGTCACATGACGAATATTGGTTTGAGGTAGGCCGCGATATAGCTCGATGGTGTGAGTACCGGGTATGCCGAATGCCGTATCGATACCATAGGCTTCCATCAATTTGGCCAGTAGTACGCCACCGGTTTGTGTTGCCTGATTCATCGCTTGCCTCCTTTTATTTCAATGTTTCAAGCATAGATCCCTTGGCAGACTTTGAATAACGATTTATTCTCCATAGTTCATTCCTAAAACTCATAAAGTCTATGGCTAAATACCTACCTAGCACGCAAGCTTTACAATGTTTTGACGCCGTCGCTGAATTGCTCAGTGTGACCCGTGCCAGTCAGCGTTTAAATATGACCCAAAGTGCAGTGAGCCGACAGATAGCGGGGCTTGAGGCCGGGCTCTCGGTACAATTGTTTCGTCGAGAAAAGCAGCGCTTGTACCTCACTGAGCGCGGGCGAGCCTACTGGGAGGAAGTGAGGGAGCTGTTGCGCCGATTGCATAATGCTTCCCAGCGCTTGCAAGGGAAGGTTTCAGGACGGGTGCGCTTAGGTGTTGAGCCTGCGATTGCGAGTCGTTGGTTAGTGCCTAGGCTGGCAGCCTTTAAACAACGTCATCCAGAGCTTGATATCGAGTTGCAGACTGATTTGGAGGCTTTGTATTACGGCTCGGCTAGCTATGATATTGCCATTCTCTATGGTTTTGGCGACTGGCCCGATCTGGACGCTGAGTTTCTTATGGCCGATAGCTTGGTAGCGGTTTGTGCGCCGTCTTTATTGCAGCAGTTTGGCAAGATTCAGCAGCGTGAAGAGAGCTTGCGCTTTCCACTATTGCACCACACTTCGAAACCTTCCTCGAGCGGCGCCTGGTTAAAGGCGGCTGGCTTATCCGATCATGAGATCGATGCGCTACCCGGATCGCGATTGCAGAGTTTTAGCTTGATTGCCCAAGTAGCCAGTGAGGGCTTGGGTTTGGCGATATTGCCTGACTATTTTGTTGCAGCGGATATTCAAGAAGGCAAGCTGGCTCAAGCTTGTGATGAATCCTTACCCTGCGAGGAGCGATATTTCGTGGTTCGACCGAAAGATCGAGGCGAGGATTTAGCCGTCGATGCGGTAAAACAATGGTTGCTGGGTTTGTAAGTACTGGCAAAACTGACCTTCCCAACTATGCTTATGGTTAAAATTAACACTATGTATGCATAAATTCTTAGGCATTGCCGCCGATACTGCTATGACAAAGACGCGTATTCAGTAAGAAGTGCATAGGGAAAAGGAAACAGCATGAGCAGTTTAAGCCAGGTGAATAGCCAAGAGTCCAGCAACATCGTTGTGGGCCCAGAAGACATACTTTTAGAGCTGTGCGGCTCTGTTTCCACTGTGTTAACAACGGCTTGCCACAAACCTGTGCGCCATGCGCAAATGATTCAATCCATCAAAACGACCAGCCTGAAACCCGATATTTCTGGCTTTGTGGTGTTTGAAGGTGGCTTTACCGGCTTAGTGGTGCTGAATTTCAGTGCGGCGGCGGCCATGGAAATCTATCAAGATTATATGGTCAGTATGGGCATGGATGAATCCAGCCTGGCTCTGCAGCACACTTCTGATGAAGTTTCCGATATTGTAGGCGAACTGATGAACCAGATCGTCGGTGACTTTATCAATAAAGTGAATATGCGCCTGCAAAGCTGTGTAGACCAAAGCCAACCTAAGGTGCTGACCTCTGGTCGTCAGCTAACAATTTCCATCGATGCTGGCTTGCAAGAACCTGTCACCAAGCGTGTCGCTTTTTATACCAATGGCAACAATACCTTCTACTTGGAATATTCCATGGATAACACAGAGTTTGTCGCCACTAAGGATTATATTGCTGAAGATGCTCATGACCCTGATGCGGTGATTGCGGGGCACCAGAGTGCTATCGAAAGCGCCAAAATTACTTCGGTGAGCAGCGGTGCTAGCGATGACAGTGATGCGCTATTGAGCGAGCTAGGTTTATAAGTTGGGCTAAGTGACAAGCTAGGGCTTATCACTTTGTCTTTCGCTTGTTTGCCGAGTTTCTGAATCCTCTAGCCAGTATGGATCTTCATCCAGTTGGCTATCGTCTTCCTCTTCCCAAGAATAGGTTTTACGTTCTGGAAGAGGGTCTTGGCGGCGCATAATAAAAGCCATCAACACTCCCATCATCGCTCCAAATAAATGCAGCTCATAAGATATTCCGGGCTCGCCCGGAAAGATGCTGATTAACATTCCGCCATACAAAAAGAAGGCGATCATTAGCAGTGCGGTAGAACGCTTGTCTCGTCTTAATAAGCCAATAACTAACAAATAGAAAAATAAACCATGGCTTAAACCACTGGCGCCAAAGTGAAAGCTATCGCGAGCGAAAAACCAGGTGAGAATTCCAGAACCTAGCCAAATAACAATAAACGCATAGTAACGGCTGCGGGGGTAACCTAAATACAGACCGGCAACTAGCACTAGCAATGCCGATATATTGTTGATTACATGCGACCAAGAACCATGCAATAGCGGCGCTAACAAAATGCCCAATAAACTGTCAGTTTCTCTAGGGTAAATGCCAATCTCTGGCATGCTAATATGTAAAACTTGGCAGATGCCAAAAATTGCAACTAATGCCGCGCAAAACAAAACGCTGACTAGTATAGCGGATACTATGCTGCTCGATGTAGTCTTGCGATTTGCGCTTGGATAGTCAGTCATATTTCGCGATTTCACTCTCATTGTGAAAATAATTCGATAATCACCATAACAACAGTAACAAAAGACGAGATAAGTATGAAGCAAGGCGAGTTTGAAAATAAAAGAGTGGTCGTTACCGATAGTGATAATTATATGGGGCCTGTAGCGGTAGAGCACTTTCAATCATTGGGGGCCAATGTCTTGGCGTGGTCTACCGCGCTGGATAGTAATGAGGCGGTAGATAAGCTAATGGCCGAAGCGGGCCAAACGGATATTTTGATTGCTAACTTTGGCACTGAGCCTCGTCCAAATAAGGTCGAAAACATCACTGATGATGATTGGTTTTCCCTATGTGATGGTTTGCTGCATCCATTTATGCGCGTGGTGCGTGCCTTTGCAGGTCAAATGAAAGCCCGTGGGCAGGGTAAAATTGTTGGGATGACCAGCGCCTCCCCTTTACGAGCAATATACGGTGCCAGTGCATATTCAGCCATGCGCGGAGCGCAAAACGCCTTTGTACGAGCCGCGGGCAGCGAGTTGGCGAGAGCTGGCGTACAGTTCAATGCAATTGCGCAAAACTATGTCGAAAATGATGCTTATTATCCGCTGGAGCGTCGCGAGAGTGAAAAGTTTAAGGAAGAGCTAAAACAAGTTCCAGCTGGGCGATGTGCCCCTGCCCAAGAAACCGCGAACTTAATGGCCTTTTTGGCTTCCGAAGATAATACTCATATTGTTGGGCAGGCGGTGCCATTTGCGGGTGGCTGGGCGACTAATACTTAGTTAGCGTTTTGTTCTCTGAAATTCGTTAAACAAAAAACGGGCATAAATAATGCCCGTTTTAATTGTCGACTAACAATGGTCGGCTTCTTTAGCCAATTATATGTGGCCTAAAGTGACCATTGCTTTATTTGTGTCAACTTAAGCAAGAAGCAATGGTGCCAAGCGTTTGCGGTGATATGCCGAATCGCCATAATGTTGCTGGCTCCATTGAGCTCGGCGGATATACAGTTGGGCATCACACTCATAGGTAAAGCCCATGCCACCATGAAATTGCACAGCGCGATCACCGGCAAACAGTAGGGCATCATTCGCGCTGGCTTTCGACATGCGGCAAGCAATCTCAGCATCACGAGTGATATCGCCTTGGCTATCAGCTAATAAGGTGGCTGCGTGGTAAACCTGTGAGCGCGCAGCTTCCATCATATTCAGCATATCAACAGTAGGGTGCTTTAAGGCCTGGTAGGACCCAATCAGCTTGTTAAACTGTTTGCGAGTATTTAAGTACTCCACGGTTAGGTTTAAGCAAGCGGCTGCCGAACCGACTGACTCTGCCGCGATTAGCAAAGCGCCAATTAGCTTAACATCATCTAAAGCACTCGCAGCTGAGGATGGCATAAGCTGCTCTTCGCTGATGCTGATATCGTTTAAGTTTACAATGCCAGCACGTTTGGTTTCATCGATCAGCGTGTGAGCTTCAACTGCAGAGTCAGCAAGTTGCGAGCGCTCTACGATCGCTAAGCGCTGTTGCTCGCCCTGTTGACATAAGACAATAAATATCTCGGCTTGTGCGGCCGCCTCTACCAAAACTTTACGGCCATTTATTTTGCCGTCTGCGCTCAAGTTGCATTTACTGATCTCTGCGCCCCAATCTTCATTGTCTAGAAGCGCAAGCGTCGCAACTGTGCCGCTGGCTATCATGGGTAGATAGCGAGCTTTTTGTGCCTCGCTACCGGCGCGCTGAATTAACTGTGCCGCTAAGGTGCTGGCGAAAAAAGGTGTGGCCAATAACTGACGTCCCATACTTTCGGCGATGGGAATCAGGCAGTCTAAGCCCAGCGCGGAGCCGCCGTGTGCTTCTTCGATGCACATACCTAACCAGCCAAGTTCAACCATTTCTTGCCATATCTCAGCTTGAAAGCCTGTCTCGCTATCAAGCAGCTTTCTTACCGCTTCGATATCGGACTTGTCTTGGCAAAAGCCACGTGCGGCTTCTTGAATCATTTGCTGATCTTCGCTGAAGCGCATATCGGTGTTGGCTTCAATATTAATAAAAGTCATTTTCGTATCCTGTGTTAGATGCTCAGTGTTGTGGCTACTTACTTCGGTAGGCCAAGAGCATGCTCAGCGATAATATTTGCCTGTACCTGGCTTGTGCCGCCGCCAATGGTGGCCGAGAAATTATTGAAATACCCTCGTTGCCATTGGCCGCCTTCGATTGCCATATTGTCGCCAACATAGAGGCCACCTTTGGCACCTTGTAGGCTCACGGCGTATTGCCTTGCACGGCGGAACAGTTCAGTGGCGATTAGCTTGCCGCTAAGAGCCAGCGAAAATGGGTAATCGGTACAAAGCTCAGGAATTTCTCCACGCTCTTTCATTAAGGCAAGAGACTTTTCTTCAATTAAAAATTGTACTAGCTGATCTTGAACTACTGGATCGTCTAATAGAGGCTTGCCATCACGCTCGATGGTTTTGCAGGTGTGTAGCAAATCTTCCATAGCAATTGGCAAGAATTTATAGGTACTTGCTTGGCCGCCGTGAACACTGCGCTCATATTCCAAGGTGCGCATAGCTACTTTCCAACCTTGGTTTTCTTCGCCCATTAAGCAGCTGGCGGGAATTCGTGCATCATCGAAGAAAGTTTGGCAAAAGCCATACTCGCCAGTAATCTTTTGAATCGGGCTGGTGCTGATGCCATCGGCATGCATAGGCGATAAAAAGAACGATAGGCCGGCGTATTTGCTAGGTGCATCTGGGTTAGTACGTGCCAGCAAAATCATATATTTGGCATAGTTACCGAAGGTCGTCCAAATTTTGCTGCCATTGATAATGTAGTCATCTCCATCACGTACAGCACGGGTTTGAGCGTTACCAAGATCCGAGCCATGATCAGGTTCAGAGAAACCCTGACACCAAATATCATCGGCGGTTAGAATTCCTTTGATGTATTTTTGCTTTTCTTCCTCTGTACCCATATCCAAAATCAGTGGGCCGGCCCAGCCAAGGCCAATCACATTGAAAATGATCGGGGCTTTGTGGTTCATCAATTCTTCGTCGACAATATTCTGATAAACCTGCGGCATACCACCACCGCCATATTCTTTGGGCCAGGCCATGCCGAGGTAACCCGCTTCATAGACCTTTTTCTGCCAGGCAATTAAAAACTCAAGCTGCTCTTCACTGCCGACTTCCATAAAAGATTGTGGCAATAAAAAACCTGGATCCTCGGGGATATTGTTTATCAACCACTGGGAAACTTCAGCGCGAAAGGCATCCAAGGTCGTTGCATCGGTTTGCATATTCTTCTCCAAAATTCGCTTATAGCTGATACTGGCGCGACGCTAAATCGCGCATAATTTCTTCTGAGCCGCCGCCGATAGCATTGACTCGTACCTCGCGATAAATTCGCTCAGTTTTACAGCCGCGCAGATAAGAGGCACCGCCTAAAATCTGGCTGGCTTCTTTGGCGCAAAATTCCATGGTTTCGCTGGCCTGAACTTTCAACAGGGCAATATCACCAAAGTCGCCACGACCTTCGGAAAGTTCGCGAGTGACGTATTGAATATACGCTTGGGTTGCATTAATGCGTTGTTTCATCTCAGAAATTTTGTGGCGAATGACCTGATGCTTAGACAAAGGCTTGCCAAAAGTTTTACGATCCTTCGCCCAGTTAACCGCTTCATCTAAACAGCAGCGGGCGCAGGCTTCCATATTGACGATCATCGCCATGCGCTCACTGTTAAAGTTATTCATGATGACAAGGAAACCGTGTCCTTCTTCGCCAATCAAATGATCGGCAGGAACCTTAACGTTGTCGTAGTAAATGGTCGCGGTGTCAGAGCACCACCAGCCTTGTTTCTTGTCCAACGGCGTACGGCTAACGCCTTCTAAGTGTGTTGGAATAAGAAGCATGGAAACGCCCATTGGTCCTTCTTCACCGGTGCGCACTGCAGTGCTGATCCAATCTGCGCCCATACCACCGGAGATAAAGGTCTTGCTGCCGTTAACGATGTAGTAATCGCCTTCGCGACGAGCGGTAGTTTTGATATTGGCAACATCCGAACCACCGCTTGGCTCGGTAATTCCTAGTGAGATACGCTTCTCACCGCTTAGTACCTTGGGGACTACCTCTTCCTTGATGTGATCTTGAGAGAAGTTCACCACTGGAGGTAAGCCGATACCATGTACCAGCAGTGTACTGGCTATGCCGCCTGCTGACCCGATGCGGCCGAGCTCTTCGTTCACGATCTGGGCATGATATAAATCGATACCTTCACTAATGCCACCGTATTGCTCAGGGTAACCCAGCTGCAGCAGGCCTACATCGGCGGCCTTTTTCCACATTTCATCGGGAATCTTGCCGGCCTCATCCCAATCATCGAAGTAAGGGGCTACTTCGCTATCAAGGAACTTACGCAATTGACTGCGCCAGGCCTCATGATCCTCAGTGAGGTAGGGGTTGTGTAGGCGGGCGCTATCAAAATCTAGGGACATGGGCTTCTCCATTATTTCTTATCGTTGCTAGGCTGTAGTCGCCACAAAAACGGCCTGTCCTAGCTGTAGAGCAATCAATCTTAGAGGGGCCGTAAAACCCTTGCATTGGAATTGGTGCCAGCCGATTTGGCATCGGTGCCAAAGCGAATAGATGCCCGTTATAGGCTAGGGGGACTAGTAGTAGCTTAGGAAGAAGGCAAGGGTGAAGGTCTAGATTTTGTCGTCGCCGTGCTGCTGGGCATAGTCTTTAGGAGAGATGCCATGCCAGCTTTTAAAAGCCGTGGAAAAGGATGAAGAGTCAGCGTAGCCCAATAGAAAGGCGATCTCGGTAATGCCCATCTGTTGGTTTTTAAGCAGGCGTGAAGCGATTGCTGAGCGGATATCCTGCACTTCATTTAAAAAGTGGGTGTTTCGTTCAGATAAACGACGCTGCAGGGTGCGCCTAGAGATACTCAGCTCTTCGGCAATGCTATCGATGCTCATTGCGCCACTTGGCAGAGCCTTGACGATAGAGCGGCGCATCTGGCGTAAAAAACCATCGCCACTATCACGATCTACGGCGCCTAAGATATTTTCGTGCAATCTTAAGGCGGCGGCATCTAGGGGTTTAACTAAGGGGTAGTCTAAGGCGGCGATATCAAAAAATAGGCCGCTAAAACTTTGATCAAAGTGCAATTGCTCGCCGAATATTTGATGATGCAGGCTAAGGTCTTTGGGTTCTGGGTAGGCGAAATAGACTTTTTCAATTATAACCGGCTGGATACAGACAGATTGCAGCAAGGAAACCGAAGACGCCAGAATCATGTCGGCGAAATAGCGACCGCTGTGCTCGTTATTGATCAGCGGATTCCATTGGGTGCGTATGCTATCTCCTTCCCGAATAACTACCGATTCGCCGATATCGCCCTGCATTTCCATAACACTGGGCATCATATTGAGCCATTGTCGAAGGTTGTCGCAAATCCGAGGCAAATACAGGATCAGAGAGACAAGGTTGAGGTAGCTCACACGCCCTACCAACAAGCCGATATCTTCGTTGTCACTCAGTTCCGCTAATCGTTTGGCCAGTTTATAAATAGCAGCAACTGGCATACGAAAATCTGGGTTTTCAAGCCACAAGGGATCGAGGTCGCAATCGCTGATCAAACGTTGGCGTGAAACATCTAAGCTGTCGGCAAGTTGCATAAATAGCAGAGCTTGGCGGCTGGATACCGTCCAGCTGGGATCTATGGCGGTCATTAGCAGCCTAGCAGCAAGATGCTGTTTACTAAGTTGTTAGAGTAACTCATGAGTTTTTCGCCATTTGTCTGCCGTATTTTGTAGGCCCTTTCTTGAGCCTAATATTTTCAATCATGATTGCTAGGGCACCTCTGAATAATGGCGTTGGTGCTCAGGCCTACAGACAAGCTCACAGTTTAGGCGCAGACTCGAAGGCATACTGGCCGTACGTCAAGAGGCTGTAACAACAACTGTGAGCTTGTCTGAAGGCCCCGCAGGGCGGAGCCTAAAGCACCCATCTACGTCGTAATGCTTTTTGCAAAGGGCTAAGGCCATTAGCGGCAAAGCATGCCTAGTATCTGGGCGCTTTACGGGGTGCCCTTGGGG
>JAOXRT010000133.1 GCA_025800365.1 Cellvibrionaceae bacterium
CAATACCAAAGAATTGCATTGCATTTGATTACATTAGCACTGGATTGCACATTGAGTCTTATGGCCTAAAATTGATATGTTCCAAAAAAATTGCAAACATATCAGACAGGATCACTCGAAAACAGCGCCAACCAAGAAAGAAAACGAAAAAACATTCACGAACCACCGCCGATTCCGAAGACAGTTCAGACTTGGATTTGGATGAATTAGATGATGGGTTTGATCCTGATCTTGCATTTGAAGAATTCAAACAAGGATTATCAGATCTGGCTGAGGAGGCCGAACGAGCAGGTAGACTTGCTTTCCAAGGTGATGTAAATGACACGCTTGCACTTTCAATGACAGAGATCACACATGCCTGTGAAAATGAGTTTGTTGACCAAGAACAAGATGCAATTGATCAGTCTGTATTGGATGGTGGCAGTCATGAAGGCGGTGTGTCATCTTCATCAAACAGTCTTCGGCGGGATATGGACATGATGCATGACGTTGAAGTGAAGCGATTGAAAGACGCAGTCAGGAGTAGCAAATTGGACATATCTTCAAACGCAGGAATTCAGGAAACAATTGAGAAATTACAGGGAGAAGGGATGTCCGTAGAAGATGCTACACTGGAAGCAGCTCTGAATTCATCTGATGTCATGGGGAACGTTCCTTCGCAGTCTTCACACGTTCAACGAAGCTTGGTTTGAGTATCAAATCATGTTCAATACATTTGATATCTGTGTTGAATTAGTTGACATTGTGTGTGCTTTAATACCTAAAGATGCAACAACCAATCAAACAAACCAAACTAAGTTAGACACAAACAAAAAACAAACAAACAAACCAACCAACCAACAAACAAACAAACAAACATTCAAACAAACAAACAAACAAACAAAGAAAGAAACAAAGAAACAAAGAAACAAAGAAACAAAGAAACAAAGAAAGAAACAAACAAGTAAACATCTGCTGGTAGCCCTTGGCTTGATCGATCGGCGCAAATGGGTGTATGCGACCAAATTCTGGCCAGGTTACTGGAATCATTTCGGCGGTAGCATTTAGCTTCATGGTGCAGCTGCCCAGTGGAATCATCGAGTGATTCAGGGCGATGTCTTTGCTTTCCAAACGCTTTAAGTAACGCAGCATTTCGGTTTCGCTGTGGTAGCGATTAAACACTGGGTGGCTCAGGATAGCATCGTCACGGATCAGCTCGGCTGGAATACCTTCGTTGGTTTCAAGCTCGGCTTCAATAGCAACAGCATCGATAGCCTGACCAGTAATTACTTCCAATAGCTCGCTTACATCGGCCAGCTTAGTGGTTTCGTTCAAGCTTAGGGTAATGTGCTCTTCGCCTAGCTGACGCAGGTTGATTTCTTTAGCAGCGGCGCGGGCTAGAATGTCGGCGCTGTTGTCCGCTTCGATGGCTAGGGTGTCGAAATAAGTATCGTGTACCAGTTTAACGCCAGCTTGTTCCAAGCCTTTGGCCAATACGGTCGTTAGGCGGTTGATACGATTGGCGATACGACGCAGGCCATCAGGGCCGTGGTATACCGCGTAGAAGCCGCTCATCAGAGCCAGTAAAACTTGCGAGGTACAAATATTGGAGTTGGCTTTTTCGCGACGGATATGCTGCTCACGGGTTTGCATGGCCATGCGGTAAGCTTGTTTGCCGCGGGCATCGATAGATACACCGATGATACGGCCAGGGGCGGAGCGCTTGTATTTTTCACGGAAGGCAAAGAAAGCAGCGTGTGGACCACCAAAGCCCATCGGTACACCAAAACGTTGGTTGGTACCTACCACCACGTCGGCACCCATACTGCCTGGTGATTTCAATAGCACCAAGCTCATGATGTCGGCGGCTACAGTTACCAAAGCATCGGCGGCGTGCGCCTGATCGATGATGGCGGTTAAGTCTTTAATCTCACCACTGGTACCTGGGTATTGCAGTAATACACCAAAGTATTCCAATCCTTCTAGATCGGTTTCAGGATTACCTACTTTGATTTCAAAGCCGAAGTGCTCGGCGCGGGTTTCAATCACCGCAATGGTTTGTGGGTGAGTCGCTGCATCAATAAAGAAGGTATTGGATTTGTTCTTCTTCATCTGGCGCTTACACATGGCCATGGCTTCGGCTGCTGCTGTTCCCTCATCCAACATAGAGGCGTTGGCGATTTCCATACCAGTCAAGTCCATTGCCATTTGCTGGAAGTTAATTAAGCCTTCCAAGCGGCCTTGGGCAATCTCCGGCTGGTAAGGGGTGTAGGCGGTATACCAACCCGGGTTTTCCAATACATTGCGCAGGATAACATTAGGTACGTAGGTATCGTGGTAGCCCATGCCAATGTAGCTTTTAAATACCTTGTTTTTATCGGCAATCTCGCGAATTTCCGCTAAAGCCTGTTGTTCGCTTACGGCATCCGCCAGATCCAGGGCATCTTTCTTCAAAATGCCATTGGGTACGGTTTTCTCGATGAGCTCTTCAACAGTGCTCACACCCAGCTCGGCCAGCATGGCCTCTACTTGGGCGGAATTAGGACCAATATGGCGGCTGATAAATTCATCGTGATGGGCCAGGGTCTGATACGGAGTAGCGGACATAGACATACCTTTGTGCGGCGCATTCGCTGTTTTAGCTCCATCTTAGAAGCTTTCAGCAAGGCGCAAATCTCGCCCAGGCCAGTAACGGCGGGCGTTTGGGTGCATGGGGCCAAAATGGCGATTAAAAAGTGGCGGCAATTTTAGCAAACGGGTTTCCTATAGGGCAATGGAAATTTCCTATAGGAAACAGCTTGCCTAATAAATGGCCATTTACCGAAGCTCTGCTCGCAATTTGCACTAAACTGGCACTTAAGTATCGGTTTGGTGCTCAATATTCATATTTATTGCTTAAGCTATGACCTTATCGGGCGATAACCTTCAATGTCCTAATAAAAACAGGGTTTTTGATTGAAAGCGCCGCACTTGCTGATTGGCAGCGAGCCGCACGATCAATTCCTGCGATGAGTGGCTAAAGCCTTGATAGCAATAAGAACAGCAACAGATAGAATTTTACAGAGCTGCACGACGTTTCAGCTTTTGCTGTTGCTAGTTACGCTGTTTGTTTCTAGCCATTCTTATGCTGTTTCTCCGCAAAGCACACCCTTAATCAGTATTGAGGAGTCTGCTTCTCCTCTAGATGCCATTAGCTTGCCCATCACAGATACCACTCCGCCACATAAACTGCCAGATCTCGGCTTACACGATGTGCCATCCTTATTAATCGGTGCGGTTGCAGCGGCTGTTGCGCTTATTCTGCTGATTGTTGTGCTGGCCTTTATCAATTTAAAAACTAGCCGTCAGTGGGCCTTCTTAGCTGGAGTGTTAGTACTGCTTTTAGCATTGGAAGCGTGGTTAGAGCACTACATTTCCTATCGTTATGAGCAGGATGAGCGTGCCAATGTAGCAAGGCGCTTAGATATGGTGCGGGCCAATCTTGATAGCATCTTAAACAATAACCTATCACTTATTAAAGGGATGGGTATCGCGATCGCGGCAAACCCGAAGCTCAGTAAGGATGATTTTAACTCCTATGCTAAAGAAATTTTAAGAACGGAGACCTTACTGCTCAACTTTGCCGCCGCCCCCAATTTTCAGATTCAATACGTTTATCCCTTAAAGGGTAATGAATCGGCTGTTGGTTTGGATTATATGCAGCTGGCAGAGCAAAGGGACGATGTGCTGCGTGTTGCTCGTCAGCGACGTATGCTCGTGGCGGGCCCGATTGATCTGGTGCAGGGTGGGCAGGCCTTTATTGGTCGCGCGCCGGTATTTTATGTCGATGTTCAATCTGGGCAAGAGTTGTTCTGGGGAATAATTTCATCGCCGATGTTGGTCGATGAGGTATATCAGGTTGCTGGCTTAACTGAGTTAGCAAAATCCGAAAAAATAGCTATTCGTAAAAAACGTTTTAGCGGTGAGCACAGTGCGGTGTTTTATGGTGATGCCGCAATCTTTGACAGTAGCCCTGTGGTTAGCGAAATGCTAATTGGTGCCGAAATTTGGCAATTGGCTTCAATTCCCAGTAACACTCCTAAAAATCTTCCCTCAGCCTTAAATGGTTTACGCCTAGCATTTTTATTTCTGATTGTGATGGGTGGCTTTTTACTACAACTTAGAATCCGTCAAAGTGAAGAGCGCAAAAAGCTGATTTCGGCTTTGCGATACCGAGAGCGAATGTTGGCGCAGGTAGGGCGAATCGCCAGTGTCGGTGGTTTTGAGTATGAAAAGGGCAAAGGCTTTGTTTATTGGTCACGAGAAGTTTTTAAAATACTAGGTGTGCCTTTTAATAAAGGACCGCTTAGCGATACCGAGTTTTTGGATATTATCGAAGCCGAGTGCCAGGAAAAGGTTATTGAGTCCGTTCGTCAGCTCAGTCGATCTGCTTGTGAGTCCTCCTTAGAATTACAGCTTAACTTAGATGATGGCCGTAAAAAGTGGGTTGCCATACAAGCCTATTCCGAGATTCATTTAAACGGTCATGTGAAAATTAAAGGCGCCATTCAGAATATCACTGAACGTAAAAAATCTGAACTGACTATCTTGCGCCAGGCCAACTACGATACTTTAACGCAACTGCCTAATCGAAGCTTGTTTGATAACCGTTTGGGGGCTGCTGTGGCGAGCGCCAGTAGAAGCGGCGAAAAATTTGCTCTATTGTTTATTGATCTTGATCGTTTTAAAGCGGTAAACGATTCCTTAGGGCACGCGGTGGGTGATCAATTACTGCAGATAGTGGCGGGGCGCCTAAGTGCTTGTACCCGTGAGTCCGATACGCTTTCTAGGCGCAGTGGCGATGAATTTACTTTGATTGCCAGTCAAATAAAAGACGCTAAATGTGTTGATGTCGTTGCTCGCAAAATTATCGAAGAGCTAAAGCAGCCAGTATGCATTAGCGGAAACCAGATCTATGTCACCGCAAGCATTGGGATAACTTTATATCCCGATGATGCACAGTCCGCCGATACGCTGTTAAAGAACGCAGACCAAGCCATGTATGCGGCTAAAGAACTGGGGCGTAACCGCTTCCGTTACTATACTGCGCTAATGCAGGATGATGCTGATGAGCGTTTGCGCTTACATATGGATTTGATTGATGCGATTGAAAGCAATCAGCTAAAAGTGTTTTATCAGCCAATTATAGACCTCCACAGTGGGGAGATATGTGAAGTTGAAGCACTGCTTCGCTGGCAGCACCCTACGCAAGGCTTTATTTCCCCTGAAAAGTTTATCCCTTTAGCTGAGGATGTTGGTTTGATTACTCAACTAGGGGAAATTTCGATGGAAACGGCGATATCTGATATATTGAAAGTCAACCGTGACTTCGATTTGGATATTGGTTTATCGCTGAACAAATCTTATCGGGAATTCTTCGGCTCCGCTGGCTGTGAAGAGGCTTGGTTGCAAAACTTGTTGTCACCTGCCGAACGCCCGCCAATTACCATCGAGATTACCGAATCCATTTTGATGGAAGATGATCGTGTATACGAGATATTGGATCAGCTTCGCAAAGCCGGTATCAAAATAGCCATTGATGATTTCGGTACGGGTTATTCATCCTTGAGTTATCTGCGTCGCTTCCCGGTAGATTGGCTTAAGATTGATCGCTCTTTTGTGCGTGATATTGTTGATGATAAAGAGGATCTGGCGCTGGTTGAGAGCGTGCTGGCCATGGCTCACAAGCTTGGCTTATCGGTAGTGGCCGAAGGTGTTGAAACCGATGAGCAGCTTCAACTGCTTCAGATGCACCAATGTGATATGGCCCAAGGCTTTTTCTTCGCTAGGCCTATGCCCTTAGCAGACCTTAAAATGTGGCTCAATGAACGCTACAGCCCTGTAAAACTGGTTCCTCGCAAATCCAGTAGTCTTTAGCTAGGTGGGGCTCCAATCTAAGCAAGCCGTTTTCTTCTATCCAGCTGCTGTCGCAGTTCCATTGTACACAAGCTATAATCGCCCACTGAATCTTCAACTATAGGTGATGCAGTGAGTGTAGAAAGCGGAGATGTATCCGTATTGGCGGTAGCCTGTAAGGACGACGATAGTTTTGTCGAGCCTTTGCAATTGGGTAAACGACTCAAAGAAATCCGTCTAGCCAATAGCCTCACCTTAGAAGAAGCCAGTAATCTTACCGGCCTTGCCCGCTCGACCTTATCAAAAATAGAAAACGAACAAATCTCGCCAACCTTTCAGGCTGTGCAAAAGCTAACCAAAGGCTTGGGTATCGATATTCCCCAGCTTTTTGTACCTCCAGCGGATGGCCCCGAAGCGAATGGTCGACGTGATGTGACTCGCGCTGGCGAGGGTAAAGCCCATCCAACCAGCACCTATGAACACGAGCTGCTGGCATCCGATATCCGCCACAAAAAGATGGTGCCTTTTAAATGTACGGTAAGAGCGCGCTCTTTTGATGATTTTGAAGATTGGGTTCGCCACGAAGGCGAAGAGTTTATGCTGGTTCTATCGGGGCGGGTGGCAGTGCATACCGAGTTCTATGAGCCGGTGGAGCTGGAAGAAGGCGATAGCATGTACTACGACGCAAAAATGGGACACTGCTTGGTGTCTTTGAGCGAAGAAGATGCCCAGGTGCTTTGGGTAACCACTCGTTAAATAAATGGGCTAATCGATTTTAAGGCGAAACACCGGGGGATATGATGGGGCTGTTCAGTATAGTTTTCCTGATCTGTTTGTTGTTGGGGCTTTATATAGGCTGGCGCAATGGTTGGCTAAAAACGCTTATTCGCTTACTGTCTTTTCTTGGTGCTTACGCGCTTCTCTATCTCTACCTAAAACCTTTTTCTGCTTATCTTAGTGAAGTTGCAGAGCTTGGTTTCCTATTCAGCAATTTGCTGGCTGGCGGTGCATTGTTAGGGCTTGGTGGCTTTGCCATTTCTATTTCTTTGCGCATTTTAGTGGCCCTAATCAAATTGCTATTACCTTGGAAAGCGCCAACTGAAGAAAAACCGCCAAGCAGTGCAAAAGATCCCTTCGGAGCAATTGTTGGGGGTGGGCTTGGCTCTATCTTTGCGCTGTTTTTAATTTGGGCGATGAGTTTATTATCTTCAGAATTACCCCAGTTAACGCCTAAACCTAACCATCAGTGGGACCTAAAATTATCAAGCTTGGCCAAGAGTATGGTGGGGGGGTTAAGCGGTCGAGCTCTTCAGCTAGCAGGCGCAGAGACTCAAGATCAAGCCTTGGTGCAAGCTATTATGCGCGATCCGCTCTCCAACGCTAAGCGTTTGCGAAGTATTGGTGAGAGTTCCGCTTTTAGGGAGCTATTGCAGGATAAAGATAGTGTTCAATTAATGCGAAGCGGAAACAGTGAAGCGCTATTGAAAGACAGGAAATTTCAGGCCGTCATGCAGCAACCCGCGATGCAGGATTTGGTGAAAGAGTCCGGCTTGGCGGATCAGGCCGGCGGCGAGCAAGCCCTAGCAAAGACTGTAGGTAGCGCTTTTAGTCGCATGGAGTCTTTGCGTAACAATCCAAAAATTATGCAAATCATGCAAGACCCTGAGCTGCAGAAGCAGATTAAGAATAAAGACTACTTCGCATTGTTTTCGAACCCAAAGTTTGAGCAAATACTGGAAGCATTCCAAAATGCTCCAGCGCCGAAAGGTGAAGCTACTACTAAAAAAGTCAAGCAGGAAGTGTCTTATCCTGAGCCGAGCGATAAGGTTTATCATTGGGTAGATGACGAAGGTAATCATCACTACTCGGATCAGAAACCGGATTAGAGTTGCATTGCTACTTTGGAGGAAGACGCGGTTCTGATTAAACCGAGGCGCTTGCCAGCTGGCTAAGCTGTATTCTTGTATTTACGCCGGTTTTCTTATAAATATTCTTGAGGTGACTCTTAACACTCCAGGGGCTGATTGCGAGTTCTTTTCCCATTTCTTGGCTGCTCAGCCCATTGATGGCTAGTTGATAGATTTGATATTCACGCTGGCTCAAGTCGTAATCTTGTTGAATGTCGCTCCCTTGGCCTATATCGCTGTTTCTTTCCATATACACCAATAAATACGCTTTGTTGTTCTGAATGGAAAACTCTAGTTGAATACTGATGCTGAGGTTTTCATTGATATCAGCGATATCGTTTATTAGTTTGGGAAGCCTGCGCTGTTTGGCCTTGTTATGAGATTTAAACAACTCAATATTGCGCTTAACTCTTGCGGAGCGCTCAAAGATATCACTGATACTATTGCCGTATTTGCTGAGCTGCTTACCCAGCCTTGTCATTTTTTCATTGCGATAAACACTTTTGAAATCATCCGAGAAAATAATAATGGCTTTATCGTCTAATTTGTCATTAAGAATATTAAAGATATCTATTTGTTGCTCACTTTGAGTCTTTAATAAGATATGACTTAGGGCGTTGGCTAAAATTGGTGTGATCAACTGCGCCAATAGCACATCGGATGTCGAAAAGTCATGGTCCTCTTGGGGGCGAGTAACGCTAATGCTCGCCAAGATATCGCCCTGATGATGCACGGCCATAGTCAGTACATAGCGACAATCCATGGCCTGCAAGAGCTCCGTATAAAAGCGAGTTTTTTTCAATTGCCTAAAGCTGATTAAATCGCTAAGCCGAATAGCATTTAGATCGCCATGGCAGTGACCAGATTGAATCCACTCGTAAAGTGGGTCTTCATGGTGCAGGGCGGGGTAGTTCCATTCTTGATTGACATTGTCGTTATGAAAGAACATATCTTCTTTAGAGAGCGTCCGGCCACCCCATTTGAAGTCATTCCAGTTCAGCACAACGGAGCTATTTGCCTTGAATATTTTTTCTAGGCGACTGAGTGTGGTTTCTACAAAATCGTCGAAAGACTCTTCATTTTGTATGGCTGCGGCTAATTCAACAACCTGATGTGTGGTGTCTTTATTAATCATGGTGCACGCATAAGTCTATGTAATTATTCTATTTTTAATCAGCCGCAAGGCTTTCTTATCGCTATTTTCGAGTGGCGAGCTGTACCTCTAAAATAGCTCGGTCGAGCTATTTATCATGTTAGCCCCTAAACCTAGTATTTTGCAAACACATCAAAATGATAATGAATAAAGGGGATGTAGCCGATGAGTATGCCCAGTGCTTTCTCGAAAAAAAGTCTTTGCCTTTCTATTGCCGTAGCTTCAGTTTTCTCAGCTTCCTTAGGGGCTGCTCAATTGGAGGAGGTTGTTGTCACCGCTCAAAAACGTTCGCAATCGTTGCAGGATGTTGCTTTGAGTGTTTCGGCGGTCGCAGGTGAAAATATTGATCGCCTAGATCTCGATAATGTGACCAGCTTAGCCACCATGGTGCCGAATTTGAACGCTATGGATAATGCTGCGGGTAACCCATCTTTTCGAATAAGAGGCGTGGGCCTAAATGACTTCTCGGCCGCCTTTGATAGCCCGGTTGGTATTCACCTAGACGAGACCTTTTTGTTTAAGCCAGTGCTGGCGTCTTTGGGCTTCTTTGACGTTGCTAGGGTTGAAGCCTTGAAGGGCCCTCAGGGGACGGTCTTTGGTCGTAACACAACTGGCGGCGCCGTGAATTTCTATAGCCATACGCCGAGTGACGAATTTGAAGCGGGCGTAAAACTCAGCTATGGACGCTACCAACGCTTTGAAGGCGAGGCCTTTGTAAGTGGCGCCCTCAGTGATCAGCTCAACGGTCGCCTGGCTGTTCAAATTAAAGATTACGCGGATGACGAAGGTCCTTGGCTCAACCTTTACGATAACAAGCGATTGGGTCAGCTGGAGCAACAGCAGCTGCGTGGCATGCTGGAATGGAGCGATGAGCAAACCAAAGTTCTATTTACCGCTGAATACGGCAGCAAGGAAGGGGACTTAACTCCTTACGATAATCTCTTTCAATCACAACCTGGTGCCCACCCTTTTGCGGCCGGTGTTGAAGGTCAGCTTGACCCAACAAAGATTATCCGCGAGCCGAAAAGTCGTAACGTATTTAATGCGGATTATAGTCAAAGCACCGATAGCGAAATATGGGGGCTTAGACTGCGTGTTGATCATGAGCTAGAGATTGGCAGCTTAACCTCTTTAACAAGCTTTAAAGATTTTGAAAGGGAAAACACAGAGGATAGCGACAACACACCTATTCGCAGCGTAAACATCGATTGGAACAGTAAACTCAGCAGCTTTAGCCAAGAGCTGCGCTTAGCAGGCGAAGCGGGCAAGCTCACTTATTTAATTGGCGCCTACTACGAAGACGATACTACGGAGATTGTTGAGCTGGTGGATTCTAGAGATTTTCTAGGTTCTTACTTCGGAGACGACTACCAAGTCGATACGCGTTCTTGGGCTCTTTTTAGTAACAATGAATATGCCTTAAACGATCAGCTGAGCCTTGTTTTTGGTCTGCGTTATACCGAGGAAACTGTGGAAATAAATGGCGAAGGCTACCTAGCTGCCGCCGATACTTCGATACAGTCTTTCTCTCGCGTGCTGCCAGCAGATCGCCAATTTATCGCCAGCGCCAATGGCAAGCGTAGCGACGAGGATTTGAACTGGAAGCTTGGTTTAAATTACTACCCTAGCGAAGACGTTTTGCTGTATAGCTCGGTGTCGACCGGCTTTCGCAGTGGTGGTTTCGAGATGAGCTTCGGCGGGCTTGCACTGGGCAATACTTTACTGACTTTTGCGCCTGAAGATGTATTGGCCGGTGACTTAGGCATTAAAACCACATTGCTAGATGGGGCCATGAACTTAAACGCCGCCTTGTTTTACACCAAAGTGGATGATTACCAAGATAACATCAGCCAGGGCAGTGAAGTGGTGCCGCGTCGAAGAAACGTCGGTACCTTGGAAACACAGGGCTTAGAAGTCGATTTGCAATGGCAGCTGAGTGACTCACTTATGGTGCAGTGGGGCTTAGGCTATACCGACGCTGAAGTGACTGAATCCGATGGCGTTGTGGATGGTGTTCCGCTACAGGGCACAACGCCTGTAAATACCCCCGAATGGTCGACCAGCCTACTGATTAATCATCAACTTTCTTTGGGTGATGATCTCTTGTTGGACTCTCTGATCAGTGCACAGTGGCAAGATGAGCGATATTTAGAGCCTGAAAACTCGGCTGACCACTTGGTCGAAGCTTATCACACCATTGATGCCAGCATCGCCTTGATGCCAGAAGATGCTTCATGGTCGCTCAGTTTATGGGGCAAAAATCTCACTGACGAAGATTACCTTTTGTATATCAATGATGTGCCAGCGTTTCTATTGTTTTTGCCCATCAGGGCAGAGCCTCGCACATTCGGGATAAGTGCGGAATACAACTTCTAGAGGCTGTGGGAATTTACAGCGTTTAATGAATTTTTACTGAGGATTATTACATGTCTCGAGCAATGAGCAGCCTAAATTGGAATCAGGCGCCCCACAATCGTTACAGTTTTCAACGCGTACAATCATTCTTTCCAAGTGCGCGCTTGGATCGCAAAAACGCTCAGCCTTTTGCTTTTACCGAAAATCAGCAAGATTTGTCAGCGATTACATTTCAAAACAGCAAGGGTGAAACGGCGACTGTCGCTGATATGTTGGAGAGCAGCTTCACCGACTCTTTTCTAGTAGTAAAAGCTGGATCTATCGTGTCAGAGCTTTATTTGAATAATATGACCAGCACTAGCCATCACCTAGTTAACTCAGTCACAAAATCCTATGTCGGTATGTTGGCCGGAATCGCAATCGACAAAGGTTTGCTAGATCCAAAAGCTCTGATTCACCAATATCTACCTGAGCTCGATAACGATGCCTGGGAAGGTGCGACCCTTCGTCATGTTCTGGATATGACCGCAGGTGCTTACTACCACGAAGACTATGAAGATCGAAATACCGATTTTTGGAAAGAAAGTGCCGTGGTAGGTTGGCGACCGGATTTGGTAAGCGCTGAGACCCCCAAAAATCTATTGGATTATGCGGCATCACTGAAGGGCAAAGATCAGCAAAATGGTGAGAAGTTTCACTATCGCACCGTGACCACCAATGTATTGGGTTTGATTCTGGAAAGAGCTATGAAAGCTCCTTTGGAGGATTTACTGAGCGAGCATCTGTGGTCCAAATTGCAAACCCAATGCGATGCAAATGTTGTCTGTGATGCGGCGGGGCATTTGTATGTGGGTGCCGGCTTAAGTGCGACAACTCGAGATCTCGCCTGTTTTGGAATGATGATGACCGGCAATGGCAAGCTTGCTGGACAGCAGATTGTTCCAGAAGCTTGGGTAAAAGATACCCTGGCCGGCGAGGACTGCTCTAGCCAATGCTACTTAGATAGCGAGTATTCCGTATTCGGCTTTAGCCACTACCGTAATCAGGTATGGGTTAAAGATAAAGACAAGGGGGCTATGTTGGCGCTAGGTATTCATGGACAAATTATTTACATGGACCAAAGCAAAGACATTGTCATCGTAAAACTCTCCTCACAAGAAGAGCAGGTCAATATGGATATGTTTGTGGATGCCTTTAATGCCATGGACGCCATAGCGGGTGCACTATAGGCTGGTTCTTATCGCAGTAGTTGCTGATTTTTAACTTCAAACCTGTAACGAGAATATAGTGTCTTACTGACCTTTAGAGCCCAGTTTGTTGTCTGGGCTCATTTTTTAATTTTCTAGGTGTTTTTTCTAAGCTTGTTCCCTTGATTGGTAACTTAGAATCTCGCTCACTAATTCGTGGCGGTCAAAATAGACTTCATTGCGGTAGATTTTTCCATCACGCAGGTGCACGAGACATACTCCATCAATTTCAACGGTTTTATCGCCGACGGGTGCACTGACATGCCAATGGTTCACAAATCCATCCTGCATGGGGATCGCATAGCGTTGTCGCCATACCCAGTTTGGGTTTTGGCTTAAGAGTTTTTCAAAGTGAGGCCTAATTTCTTCGTGCCCCTTAAGAGGTTTAATTAGACCTCCATCCATATAAATAGCGTCTTCGCTGTAAAAGCTGAGAAGTAACTCCGGTTGGTTTCCTGTCCAGGCGGGGTGCCATTTCGCGGCGAAATCCCTGGCCTGTTCTTCGCTGAATCCTGAAAATTGCATGTTAATCACCTATTTAGTTTTTAATTTCTTCTCTGCCCTGTATGCACATTAGCGTTGCACTCATTGTTGCAATACAGCTCTCTTTCCCCTCTTGAATAGCGAAGGCTTTGGCTTGGCTAAAATACAGTTGGCGTCCGGCTCGGATTAACTCTCCTCGATAAATGAAATACTCCCCCTTAGCGGGAGCTAATAGTGTGGTTTTAAATTCCACGGTGAGGATGCCACTTCCCTCTGGCATTTGAGTAAAAGCCGCGTAGCCGCAGGCGCTGTCTAGCGCCGCGGTCGTTATACCAGCGTGAATAAATCCGTGTTGCTGGCATAAGCTTGGCTGATATGGCATGTGTAGTTCTATGTGCCCGCTGCTAACGGATTCGATGCCGATCCTCAGTGTTTGCATCGCATTTTGCTGATTAAAGCTGGCTCGTAAACGCTCGAAGTTCGAATTTTTCGAGCGTATTTCTGTAGACATGGTTGTTGCTCTCTAGTGGTGGAGCAGCAATCCTAAATCGGCAATGGGGTGAGGGGATTGAATAAACCGGACAGTTTTTTGTTGCCAGCTTTTCCTGAATTGCGCGGGTGTCAGGGTAGTAAAATGTTTGAATTCTCTAATCTGGTGGGCCTGGTCGCTATAGTAACTGCTTGATAAGTGACAGTCTATTAGACCATTTCTTAGACTGTATTCACGCCTAAGTTGCAATAGCCACTGCTTAGGGCTAAAACCTAAGGTGCTTTTACAAAGGCGTTGCAAAGTGCGTGGGTGCATATGCATTTGTTCGGCAATAGACTCGACATTTGAATACTGCTCAAGGCTGTTGTTGCTGTTGAGCAGCTGTTGCTGCCTTTCACTATAATAGTCGTTTGCACGATTTTCGATGCGATCTAATAAGGGCACAAAAGCAGCTATGTCTATTGGACAGTCCGGTTTTAGGGGGGGGCGTGCGGATATATAGTTTATCAGGCCCTGGGTTTCTTCCCAGTTTAGAATGTCGTGCAGGCTCAAGCCCGGGTTGTAAAAGTGGATGCCGAATAGGCATAGAGGGGATATGATCGTTCGTTTTTTACTGAACAAATTCCCGGTCTTCAAATGTGGTCTAACCTTTACTTCTTTTTCACCGGGTTCTATAAAAAAGAACAACTGAGACATATGATTGGAAAAGACTTGCCCGCTAGTTTTTTGTAGCGAGCCATCATCATTGAAAAACACTAGTCTCTGTACGTGCTTAAAGCGCGCTTTGCTTAGAGCGAACTCAATATAATAACTATTCTTTGGGCTCGCGGATAAAGTCTCCATCGGGTCCATCTGCTTTCTAGAGAGTCTTATTTTTGAAAACGATAACAGCCATCTTCATCAAAATCGCGCTTGATTAATCCTTGTTTCCATAGATGGTTAAGGTGGGCGAGGGCCTCACCCATAGCTAGACGAAATTGAATGCCTTTTAATTCGCGCTTATAAATAATATCAATGCTATCAACCGCTCGAATCGGCTTTTCGCAAGCTTCTAACAGCCCATCGAGATCTTTCTTGTGGCCTGCCTTTAGTTGATTGAGGCGGTTATGCAAACCGTAAAATGGGTCGCCATGGGATGGCAATACCAAGCAATCTTTTGGTAGCTCGAAGAACTTTTCCATCGAGATTAAGTATTCACTTAAGGGTGATTGGTTTGGCTCAAGGGATTGCACGCTAATATTGGGGGATATTTTAGGTAATATCTGGTCACCTGATAATAAGATATTGAGTTCAGGGCAATACAAGCAGGCATGCTCTGGAGAGTGGCCGTAACCAATAATAATTTGCCAGCGACGACCGGCAATATTGAGCTCTTGCCCTTCTTCTAAACGTTCGTAGCAGATGGGTAGCGGCGCGGTAATCTTGGATAAACTGCCGGTATTTTTAATAAAGTCTTCCATCTGCTCGGTATTTAAACCGCAGCGATGATAAAACTGTGTGAGCTCCCAGTTGTCTTCTCGATTATTGCCCTTAAAAAGCGCACGAGCCGTTAGGTATTCACGCTGGGTGATATAAAAGCTCGCTCGGTATTTGTCGCACAACCAGCCGGCTAAGCCAAGGTGGTCGGGGTGAAGGTGAGTCGCGATAACCCCAAGCAGTGGTTTCTCGATCATCATGCGGTCGCAAATTTTTTCCCACAGTTGCTTGGTTTCTTCACTGCCGATGCCGGTATCGACGATGTACCAACCTTTGGCATCTTGTAGGAGATAAACATTGATGTGTTTTGGGTGGAAGGGAACCGGCATTCGAATCCAGTACACCCCAGTTGCCACTTCGGTTAAATCACCGGCTTCCGGAACGGCAAGCTCACTGTAATCAATGCTAAATTCACTCATATCACTCTCTCATTCGGTGCCGCTTAATAAGAATATTGAATCATCGGGCTACCGTGTGGCTATCGGCTAATAGGCCTTTATTATAGGGTATGCTCTAAATTATGTCGTTTCGGCAAGATAGCGGCTAAGAGTCGTTTTGAAATCGCTACTGGTATTCGGCTCGGCTAAGCGACATAATTTCTTTGTCTATCATACTAGGCCTTCCCGCTGAGCGAACAAAGGGTAAAAAAGATCAAGCAATCTGTCTAAAAAGGACATTTGGGGCTTTTTTAGACAGCCTGGCCTAATCTTGCAGCTCATCAGGTCTAGGGCATCTTTGAATAATGGCGTTGGTGCTCAGGCCTTCAGACAAGTTCACAGTTTAGGCGCAGACTCGAAGGCATACTGGCCGTACGTCAAGAGGCTGTAACAACTGTGAGCTTGTCTGAAGGCCCCGCAGGGCGGAGCCTAAAGCACCCATCTACGTCGTAATGCTTTTTGCAAAGGGCTAAGGCCATTAGCGGCAAAGCATGCCTAGTATCTGGGCGCTTTACGGGGTGCCCTTGGGG
>JAOXRT010000136.1 GCA_025800365.1 Cellvibrionaceae bacterium
AAGTGGTTTTAGAGGATATTCTTCGGTTAAGCTAGGTAGCTATGTTGGTGTATTGGCTTTAGTTTCGGGGGAGCAAATTGAAGTTCTGCCTAAAATTGGATGTGCAGCTTTATCTGCAAATAACCCTGTAGAGAGTGAATCAGTCAACACTTCCTCGGCAGCTTCTGAATCGAGGGAGGTGTTTCTTAATATGCTGAAGCACCTCGGTAGCTTTAAGCATATTTTATCGGCAGATTCTCTTCAGGCAACACGGGCGTTACCGCTGCATGAGGTTTTTATTCAGCAGTTTCTTTTATCTGTTGGTAAGCTGCTTAAGAAGGGCTTGCGATCAGATTATGTAGATTGCGAAGACAACCTGTTGTATCAACGTGGACGATTGTCGATTACTCAACAATTGAAACACAACTCAGTAAGCCCTCACCGATTTTATTGTCAATACCAAGAATATCTGCAAGATAGGCCGGTAAATAGAGTGATTCTTGCAGCGCTCAACAAATCTCTAACACTTAGTCGAAATGGTCGGAATCAGACCTATGCGCGTGAGTTGATTCAGGCATTTGGAGGAGTAGGTGTAAGTAAAGATATAAAACGAGATATAGCGGCTATCCGAATGGATAGAGGTATGTGCTATTACCAAGCTGCACTTGATTGGGCAAAAATGCTACTGCTGAGCCACAGTCCAGTTCCAAGTGCTGGAAAGCAAGGTGCAGCTGCTTTACTGTTTCCTATGGAGTTGCTATTTGAAGCATATGTAGCACATTTGTTGTCTCTCTCGCTACCAGCTAACTTTACCGTAAAAACGCAGCAACAAAGCATGAGCTTGGTGTCTTTTGGCAAAAAAAATTGGTTTCGCTTAAAGCCTGATTTAACAATTGAACATCGATTAGCTGGAACCCATGAGCTCGCTATGATACTCGACACTAAATGGAAGTTACTGGATGAAAACAAAAACAACGGTACAGAAAAATTCGGACTTTCCCAAGCTGACTTCTACCAGATGTTTGCTTATGGGCAGTGCTATTTGAGGGGGAGTGGAGACCTAGTGCTGTTCTATCCAAAAACAGCTACTTTCGATTCTCCTATTGAGCAATGTTTCTCGTTTAACCTTGCCATTAACTCGGAGGCTAGTAAATCAGAGTCCCAAGATAAAGCCTTACGATTGTGGGTGGTACCCGTTGACCTTTCCCCAGGCCTAGATGATATGCAGCGCATTACTTGGCCTAGTGATCTAGAGTTGCCATGGCAAGCTTCAGACTCAAATCAACACAAAACTGCATGAAAGGGCTTTAATTTTCGTTATCGAAAACAAGAACAGGGCCAAAAGGCCCTGTTCTTATGGTTTTTAACCAACTTCTTTAACTGTCCACAACAAATCTATAATCAATCCATATACTCTTCAATACTCGGGCAAGAACACACCAAGTTGCGATCACCATACACATTATCAATACGATTTACCGTCGGCCAAACTTTGTGATGTTTTAACCACTCGGCTGGGCGTGCGGCGATTTCGCGGCTGTATGGGCGGTCCCATTCGGCGGCCATAACATCGTCTTGGGTGTGTGGGGCATTATGTAGTGGGTTGTTATCCTTTGGATACTCGCCAGATTCTACTTGGGCGATTTCCTTGCGGATAGTAACCATGGCTTCGATAAAGCGATCCAATTCTTCTTTCGATTCAGATTCGGTTGGCTCGATCATTAGCGTGCCCGCTACTGGGAAGCTCATGGTCGGTGCGTGGTAGCCGAAGTCGTTAAGGCGCTTGGCGATATCTTCTTCGGTGATGCCGCTGGCTTCTTTTAGTGGGCGCAGGTCTAGCAAACATTCGTGGGCCACAAAACCGTTTTTGCCTTTAAACAAAATAGGGTAGTGCTCGCCTAGTTTTTTGGCCACATAGTTGGCGTTCAGCATGGCGTATTGGCTGGCCATCTTCATGCCTTGGCTGCCCATCATCTTAATGTACATATAAGAGATTGGCAGAATAGAGGCGCTGCCCCAAGGTGCGGCCGATACGACACCGTTGGCCACTTCGGTGCCTGGCACTGGTTGTACCGGGTGACCGGCAACAAACGGTGCTAAGTGTTCTTTCACGCCGATAGGGCCCATACCTGGACCGCCGCCACCGTGTGGAATACAGAAGGTTTTGTGTAGGTTTAAGTGAGAGACATCACCACCAAAGCTGCCTGGGCCGGCAATACCTACCAAGGCATTCATATTGGCGCCATCGACATAAACCTGGCCGCCTACGGAGTGAATTAAATCGCATAGCTCTACGATTTCTTCTTCAAATACACCATGGGTGGATGGGTAGGTCACCATAATGCAAGAGATACGCTGGCCGTATTCTTCTACCTTCGCGCGGATATCATCCATGCAAACGTTACCGTTGGCATCGCACTTGGTTACCACGACTTTCATGCCGGCCATTTGTGCAGAGGCTGGGTTGGTACCGTGAGCTGAAGAAGGAATCAAACAAATATCGCGATCGAATTCGCCTTTGCTTTGGTGATATTTTTTGATAGCTAGTAGGCCAGCGTATTCGCCTTGAGCACCGGAGTTAGGCTGCAGGCTTACGGCATCGTAACCGGTACATTCTTGCAGCATTTTCTCCAGTTCAGTAAACATCTGCTGGTAGCCCTTGGCTTGATCGATCGGCGCAAATGGGTGGATGCGACCAAACTCTGGCCAGGTTACTGGAATCATTTCGGCGGTAGCGTTTAGCTTCATGGTGCAGCTGCCCAGTGGAATCATCGAGTGATTCAGGGCGATGTCTTTGCTTTCCAAACGCTTTAAGTAACGCAGCATTTCGGTTTCGCTGTGGTAGCGATTAAATACCGGGTGGCTCAGGATGGCATCGTCACGCACTAGCTCGGCTGGAATACCTTCGTTGGCTTCAAGCTCGGCTTCAATGGCAACTGCATCGATA
>JAOXRT010000137.1 GCA_025800365.1 Cellvibrionaceae bacterium
GCCATACCAATTGGCTGCTAACTGGCGACAGTTTCTACCCAGGAATGTTGTATGTAAAAAACTGGGCTGACTATAAACAGAGTATCGCTAAGATTTATGAGTTTGCCAAAACTAAACCTGTTTCCTATGTGTTGGGATCGCACATTGAAATGAGTCAAGAGGCGGGCCAGATGTATAAGATTGGTAGCCTTTATCAGCCAGATGAAGCTTCCATGGCCATGAGCCTAGAGGATTTACAAGGCCTACATCAACAACTGCAAGCCAATGAGGAAGGTCAGTTGACGGCTGAAAACTACATTGTTCAGCCGCTAAACGGCGTACAAAAATCTTTGAGTAATCTTGTACGCTGGGCAAAGAACTAGCGATTGAAAGTTCGCTGCCAGTAAGCCTTAACACTAACTTACTTGTGCCTTGCCAAGCCAGATCTTACAGTGCGCTTTTAAAAGTTTGCACTGTAAGATCATTAAAATGTTAAGAAAGCTTCTGCAGCCATTTAAGTATCTATTTGTATTTAGCATTATTGCCATTGCGACCATTTTTATCGCAGCTTGTAGCTCTTTTGGAAAGTTACCTGATCTTGACGATGAGGCCGTAGCGGGCCCCATCAAAGCCTCCCCTCAGTGGGACGGTGCGCATTTCAAAAATAAACTGGCACAACAGCCGGTTGACGGCTGGAAGGCCATGAAATCCATGTTCTTGGATCAAAATCCAGATGTAGAGCCTAATCCACGCTTGGAAATAGCAGCCACAGATACCGATATATTCTCTAAAGAGCCCGAATCTGGTTTACGGGTAACTTGGCTTGGCCATTCAATTTTGCTGCTGGAGGTGGATGGCCAAAATGTTCTCATCGATCCTGTGTGGTCGGAGCGAGCCTCACCCTTTAGCTTTTTGGGGTCTAAGCGTTTCTACCCTTCGCCTTTAGCGTTAGAGGATTTACCAGATATTGATGCCGTTTTGATATCGCATGATCATTACGATCACCTGGATATGGCAACGGTAAAACAGCTAAAAGAAAAGGGCCTGCAGTGGTATGTACCATTGGGAGTAGGTTCTCATCTTCGCTATTGGGGGGTTGCGCCAGACGATATCCATGAGATGGATTGGTGGGATGATCAGCAAGTGGGTGATTTAAAAATTACCTCCATACCGAGTCGTCACAGCTCGGGTCGCACAGCATCGCGCAGTGATCATAAGTTGACGTTATGGTCTGGTTGGGCGATTGCTGGACCGAAAAGCTCGGTGGTCTATAGTGGTGATACGGCTATGCATGAAGACTTTCTAGAGGTGGGTAGGCGCCTTGGGCCCTTCGATTTATCGATAGTTGAAATCGGCGCTTACAATCCTTTGTGGCGAGACAATCATTTGGGGCCAGAGCAGGGATTGATTGCGCATCAAATGCTAAATGCCAAAACCATGCTGCCGGTACACTGGGCAGGCTTTAATTTATCAAGGCATAGCTGGGTAGAGCCGATTGAGCGCCTGCTGCAAGCGGCTGAGAAGAAAGGCTTGTCTCAAGAGATCATTATCCCAATACCTGGACAACCGTTTGAACCCGCCACACCTGTTCAAGAGCGCTGGTGGCCCAAGGTGCCCTGGAAGGGGGTCGACAGCTATACAGTTTGGTCGACCAAGGTTGATGAGCTGCTGAAACCCTATCGATAACTGAGTATCCGGACCAGATACTCAGGGCGATTGAAACCTTCATTGCTCGAAGCTATGGCTTTGCAAGATCCATAGCTTCAAATAAAACCTCTTCTTCACCAATATGATTTGAAAGTAAGAGAATCAATTTGGCGTTCATCATTTGAACTTCTTCTTCGCTTAAGTCTCTCTGCATATCAATAAGGCGATTATAGAAGTTGTCGGGTTTTAAGATATTGGCTTGAAGTTGTAAACTCATATTCCCTCCCATTAATGCTGGCAGCAAGCTTTTGCTATTGCAGCTTTAATCTTGGACTCATCAAACTTACGCCATCTGGCGGCAACGTGTTGGTCTGGGCGTATTAGATACACCGCACCTTGTTCGCCATCGTAGCGATGGCTGACTAAACCCTCAGAGTCTTCGAAGTCAGTACCTAGTTTTAAAATATCTGCTTTAACTCCACCTTGTTCTACACAGTGAGCAGCATCTTCATTGATGATCAGTAGTTTAAATTGGCCTCCTAAATGATTCAGTAGCCAGCTGCTATACCCTGAGACGGTAATGGGGGCGTCAGCGCAATTCGTTCCAGGCGCCATGCAGCTTGAAAACGAATCTTCGTCTTCGCTATTTAAGCTGGACTGCAAATAGGGGGTTGGAGTTGAAAGTCGACCACTATTAACTAAGGGGCGGGCAAACTCGTGTTTTTCTGCCAGCTGTAAAACTGCATCGCGAAATACTCGACTGCTTTTGCTTTTTGGCGTGATAAAATCTGTCGAGCGAGTTGAATTCATTAAATTGTCATCGGCAGCAAAGACACGTTCTTCGCTATAGCTATCTAGCAATTCGATGGGCGCTTTGCCGTCGAGATTGAGCTTTAGCTTCCAGCCAAGATTATCGATATCTTGTACACCTGTATTGGCACCACGAGCACCGAATGGCGAAACTTGGTGGGCAGAGTCGCCCGCAAACAATACTCTTCCATAGCGGAATTTATCCATTCGACGGCAAGCGAACTGATAGACCGAAACCCATTCAAGTTCAAACTCGCAGTCATCGCCCAGCATTTGCTTTAGCAAAGGGATAACATTTTCAGGCTTTTTAGCTTCCTCCGGGTCAGCATCCCAGCCTAGCTGAAAATCGATCCGCCAAACATCATCGGATTGTTTGTGCAAAAGTGCTGATTGGTTTTTATGAAAGACGGGGTCAAACCAAAACCAGCGTTCGGTTGGGAAGTCGTTTTTCATGACCACATCTGCGATTAGAAATCGGTCTTGAAAGAACTGACCAGAGAAGTCTCCGCCTAACATTTTTCGGGTATCGCTGTTGGCACCATCACAGGCAATTACCCACTGTGCTTCCATATTAAAAACACCGTCTGGAGTCTCGATGACTAAGGTGGCGATATCGTCATTTTGAGAGATGCTTAAGAGCTTATGTTTCCAGCGTAAATCGATAAGTTCTTGGCGTTCGCACTCATTGACCATGTACTCTTCAAGATAGTACTGCTGCAGGTTTATCATGGCGGGCATTTTGTGACCTTGCTCTGGCAGCAGGTCAAATTGATAGGCCAGCTTCTCTTTGAAAAAAACCTTGCCGACTTGCCAGCTAATGCCTTTTTCAACCATTGGGCTTGCAACACCTAGGCGATCCCAAATTTCGAGCGGGCGCTTGGCGTAGCAAACGGCACGAGAGCCAATGCTAACGGTATTGTTGTCATCAAGCACCACGGTAGGAATGCCCTGGGCGGCGCACTCCAAAGCGGCGGTAAGACCAATTGGGCCTGCCCCAATAATCACCACGGGGTGTCTTTTCAGCTCACCCGATTGCTGCTCTGCTGATTGCTGGTAGTCGAACTCAGGATAATCATAAGTATTTAGCATCTGTTTACCCTCTTAGTCTTCTGAGAATTCATCGCTGTGCAGCCAAGCGGCTTGCTTTACTGTGGTTTTCTTTTGACTCCACTCTTCAAGCATCTCTGGGGCGATACGGTTTAGTTCTTCGATTTG
>JAOXRT010000152.1 GCA_025800365.1 Cellvibrionaceae bacterium
CTACCAAGGTGCAGCGCAGCGTTTGCAAACACTACTCGAAGAAGGGGTCACAACTGTAGAGGTTAAATCGGGATACGGGCTAAGTTTAGAGCAAGAGCTACGAATGTTGCGCATTGCCAAGCAGCTATCGACCGAGTTTCCAGTTCATGTCAGCACGACCTTATTGGCAGCCCATGCCCTGCCGCCGGAATTTAAAGACAATGCTGATGCTTATATAGATCTTGTTTGCCAAGAGATTATTCCGGCAGCCGCAGCCGAGAAGCTCGCCGATGCTGTCGATGTGTTTTGCGAGGGTGTTGGTTTTAGCCCTGCTCAATGTCGTCGAGTTTTTGAAGCCGCAAAGGATCATGGCTTGGCGATCAAAGGCCATGTAGAGCAATTAAGTGATCTAGGTGGAGCTAAGTTGGTGGCTGAGTTTGACGGCTGCTCAGTGGATCATATTGAGTATTTGCAAGCGGGCGATGTCGCGCACTTAAAAGAATCGAATACAGTGGCCGTTTTGCTACCGGGTGCTTTCTATTCCTTAAAGGAAACACAGTTGCCACCTATTGCCGCCTTACGTGATGCCAATGTAGCGATGGCGGTTGCGACAGATTTAAACCCAGGAACTTCTCCTTTAGCTTCGCTGCGCCTAGCGATGAATCAAGCCTGCGTGCTATTTGGTTTAACACCGGAAGAGAGCTTACGTGGCGTCACCCAGCATGCCGCCCAAGCTCTGGGTTTGTCGGCTCATAAGGGGCTGCTAAAAGTTGGCTTAGATGCTGACTTACTTATGTGGAATATAGGACACCCCAGTGAGCTGAGTTACGGTTTTAATTTAGTTAAACCTGCGGCCATTATTCGCGAAGGTAATTGGTTGTAAGCATTTTTGGCATTAGGCTTTTAGCTAATGGCTTTTTAACGCTAGCCTTTTAGCTAATGGCTCTTACAGTCTTAAGCTCTTAAAATACTGATAAATAATAACTGAGGTATGCTGATGTACAGCCCATTTGATGCGAAGTTATGGCAGGGCCGGGTGGATGACGAGGAAGATCGCCCTGCGCCACGTTGGCACCAAATTGTTAAGGATTTTGATCAGGCTGCCGGTAAATTGGAGCAAGCTCCGGTTTTGCTAGGCTTTGCCTGTGACGAAGGAGTGCGCCGCAACAAGGGGCGTGATGGTGCTGCAGAAGGCCCGACAGCGCTGCGCCAAGCCTTGGCCGGTTTAAGCTGGCAGCCGATAACTTACTTGGGTGCAGAGCTGAAAGAAAGCTTATTTGATGCCGGTACTGTGACCTGTGTTGGCCCAGATATGGAAGCGGCCCAACTTGAGTATGCCCATAAAGTCGCGAAGATTATTCAATCGGATGGTTTAGCGATTGGCCTGGGTGGTGGTCATGAAATTGCTTGGGCGAGTTATAGCGGTTTAGAAGCTGCGCTACGTCAGCAAGACAAAGATGTGGAGCAATTGGCGGTGCTCAATATCGATGCGCATTTGGATCTCAGAAAGCCTGCTGAGTATGGCTCTTCCGGAACACCTTTTCGACAAATTGCGGAGCATCGTGAGCAGCGTGATTGGCCTTTTCACTATGCTTGTTTCGGTGTAAACCCCAGCGCAAATACGCGTGCTTTATTTGATTTTGCCGCTGATAAAGAGGTTTATTGGCGTGCCGATGTGGATTGTACGGAGTTAGATCTTCCTGCAATTGATTTGGCCCTACGTGATTTTCTTGCTGACAAATCCGGCCTTTACCTGACTATTTGTTTGGATGCGATTTCGGCGCCTTTCGCTCCGGGTGTTAGCGCCCCGTCGGCCCTGGGCTTATCGCCAAATGTCGTGCTTCGTTTAATTCACCAGCTGCGCCAAATTTGCGATGAATTAAGTGTGCCTTTGTTGCTAGTTGATGTGGCTGAGATGAACCCTAAATACGATATTGATAATCGTACCGCAAAGTTAGCGGCACGCCTTATTCAGGCCTGTGTAGAGTAGAGGCTAGCGCTATATAAAATGAGCGGGGCGAAAGCCCTGTTTTTGCGCTATTTGCTGTCTATATCAGTCCTGATCCTTTTCCGACTCATCTTCTTCTTCTTCATCTTCATCTTCGTCGTCGCCGTCTGGAATGGCGGCGTCCACAACGGCAACTGTTCCTTTAACCGCAACTTTACCGACGCCGATGACCGTAGATGCGGCCGCATCGGCAATGGCTACGACGGTACAGCCTTGCAAATTTAAAAGAACAAAAATAGAGAGTGCTAAGAGAAGTGTTTTCATAGAGTGGGTCTTAATGGAGTCGGTAATTACAAATGTTGGCAGCAATATGTCCATAACACAACGTACTATGTTATATGGGCTGGGCTATATGGACAGGATTGGCTCTCGAAGGTTCAAAAGCACGACTTAGAAATCAATTCCAATATCGTGTTTTGCAGCTATTAAAAGCGAATGATTTTATGAAGAAACACACCGCTAATACTGGCGGCCACACATAAGAAAAACAAAGGCCAAATATTCACTTGGAAGTTACTGTCAGCCATGATTTGCCCCACTAAAAAGGTACCCAAGCCGCCACCTAAGATCATCGCAGTGCCGTTAAAAATACCAGAGC
Source organism: Cellvibrionaceae bacterium (assembly GCA_025800365.1). Taxonomy (GTDB): domain Bacteria; phylum Pseudomonadota; class Gammaproteobacteria; order Pseudomonadales; family Cellvibrionaceae; genus Pseudoteredinibacter. The sequence goes on from JAOXRT010000152.1 coordinate 2,586, forward strand.
CCTGAGCGACCAAGTGTTGGGGGAATAGGCGTTGAACGACTGGGTGCTCACAGGCCGTAAAGGACGTAATGCAGCATACCCCAAGGGTGAATCCCAGCATGGTGACCATAAGTGATTCTTGGTTAAAGGATAGAAATAAAGTTAAACCGCCCAAGAAAAAGCAAATGGCTGCGTTTAAGGCCCGGCGACTGGTCTTATCGCCTATCCAAGTGAAAGCAAACAAGGCCAAAAGAGAAAAAGCGTAGGGCACGGCATTGAGGTAGGCAAGGTCAGAGTATTCTACGTCGTCTCGACTGGATAAATAACTGGGCATCCAGTTGCTGATACCTACCGCGAGCATATTATTAAATATCCCCATGCACTGGGCGGCAATATACGCTGGGCTGCGAATCACCTGCCATAAAGCATAGCGTTGTTGTTGGCTGCTGTTATCAAAATCGCTGTGATCATCTTGTTTTGTCGGATGGTCTTTAACAAAGAGATAAACCAAGGGAAGGCTCAACAGTAAGCCAGCGATGGCCAATAAATGAAAGCCACTGCGCCAGCCAAAATGGTGCATCACAGGTACCAATAATAATGGCCCAGTTAAAATTGCCATAAATAAGCCTGCCATCCAAATACCGGTAGCGCGACTGCGCTCGTTGTCAGTAAACCAGTTTTTGGTGAGCTGGTTCATCATCGGAACGTGAGTACCTTCGGATATACCCAGCAAGATTCGGCTGGCAATAAAAACCAATAATAAATGACTGAAAACAGCGCCAAGGGAGGTAAAAATAGACCAAAGTACAATGATAATAAGAAGACTTTTTCTTGGTCCTAGCCGCGCTGCAAATGGCGTTAAAAATAAATTGGCTAGGCCATAAGCCATATAAAAGCAGCTCATCAATAAGCCGCCATAGTACTGTTTATCGCTGAGGCTCCACTGCATTTCTTCTGCGATTAGTGGTAGAGCTAAGCTGATATTCATGCGGTCGAGATAACCAATATACATGGTTATCATCAAAACCAAGGGAATTTTCCAGCGACCTGGGTGCTGAATGGCTGGGGTGATATTTCCGGCCGGTGTTTTTAGATCGGCATTTTCCGTAGCAGTTGTTTGCGGGGCTGACATAGGGCGACTTCTCGCTCAGCGTTTTATTATTTGTTGTTATGAACCTGCTCACCTTAATCCAAGCTTAAGACGAGCAAAGCCCCAGAGTTCAACTGTGCAATTTAGCGGGTATTGTTCTAAAAGTTAAGTGCTAAACATGCGATTTACAAATTCAGTGATAAGTTGGTCACGAATATTGTGCGGCATGGCGTTCAAGAGATTGTTAATTTCATCCATATTTTCAGGTGGCTCGCTGCCATCGCCGCCAAACATGGCTGCCAAATCACTAAATAATTGTGGGCTTGGATTTTCAAATAGGGCGGCAATTTCTTCAGGCAACTCAACCATGGCAGCTTTGGCTTCATTATTGTCCAGTTCTTGCACACATTCTTTTAGATCGACTAAAAACTCTCTAAAACCATGTAAGTTTCCATGGCTGATGGTGAGGTGAATATTGGCTGGTGAAGCGCCGAAGGCAAATTGTGGCTGAATGTACCAGTTGCGCTTTTTCATTTGCTCAGCCAGTTTAAAGACATCAATCTTATCTGAACTGAAGGCCAGTAGATTCATTCTGGCATCGCCCAATAGATTGAGCTGGGGGATATCAGCGATAGCGCCACGGATTTCGTCGGCGGCAGCCTGGGTTTTTTCAACAAGTTCCAAATAGCCTTGTTTGCCTAGCTTATTCATTATTGCCCAGCAGGCAGCAACTGGGCCGGCACTCTTAGTGGACATCACTGTAGGGTTGATGACCGAGTAACCAGTCCAGCCAGACCATGCAAAGTACTGGTGACGGCGCATTAAGTGGCCATGTTTATACAAAATAGCGGAGGCGCCTTTAGCGGCGTAGCCCAGTTTGTGGAAGTCCATGGATATTTGGGTAACGCCCGGTACGGAGAGATCGAATTCGCCAGTATCAAAACCGAGTTCTTTCGCAAACGGCAGGTACATTCCGCCGACACAACAATCGACATGCAGCAAAATGTCTTTTTCTAAAGCAATTTCACCGAGTTCCCGCACTGGGTCGATAACACCGTGTGCATAAGAAGGCGCTGAGGCTACCATCATAATAGTATTGGGAGTGATTGCTTCGGCCATGGCGACAGGGTCGGCGGTAAAACTAATCGGGTCTACCGGCACTACAACGGGTTTGACATCAAAATAGTGGCAGGCTTTAAAGAAAGAAGCGTGTGCTGTTTCAGGTAGTAGCAACTCAGGCTCGCTAATTTCTGGCTTATTCTCTCGAGCAAAGTCCCTTGCGGTTTTTACCGATAGGAGCAAACTCTCGGTGCCGCCGCTGGTAAAGCTGCCCTCGGCTTCTGGCCCACCATTCATAAGGTCTAGAGCCATGCGTAGTACATCCTTCTCCAGTTCCATCGCCGAGGGGAAGGTGGTTGGATCCAAGCCATTCTCGGTTAGGTACATATTGAAGGCGTCCTTCAAGAGCGACATGGCCTCGGGGCCTGCATCGTAAACGTAGGAGAAGACCCGGCCCTCGCGCCAATTGAGATCCTGCTTTTGGCGGTCTTTCAGCTCCTTTAATAGCTCCTCACTATCACGTCCTTGCATTGGAAATACGGCGTTTTCTTGGCTCATGGTTTTCTACTCGATATCAATGTCTATGGTTTAAATTCTTATTGGTACCATAGTACCAATAAGCTGATTAATGATACAAGAGTCATTGTTGTATTGATTATCCCTTGACCAGCTTGATCGCTGCCGTTAGTATGCTCGCACTTTCATCCAGAGGGTGGCATTTCGCCATCGCCAACCTGCCAACTTGGGCAAGGTGGTTGCTGAGAAGGGACGACATAAGATCGTTCCCAGCGATGAGGCTAGCCGATTTACAAGACAGAGCTCTTGAATCGCTGGCAACAAAGCAAGGCTACAGGCATATCGAATATCGAGCCCTCACTGGATGTGTTTTTAAACACTAAACCTTTGAGGGCTTTTTTGTGGCTGTCTATTTGAACACGCTGTTCAAAATGTACTGTGGTAAATCCGATTTATTGCCAGAGCGAATGTGAAGCTAACCCCTAGCTATCACCTTTGTACTGTAATAATTTTGGAGAACATCATGTCACGGGCCATTGATTTTTGGATAAGAAGTAACAGCCCCTTTTTAGGTTTGAACCGCAAGCGCTGCGTCAGTGAAATAAATCGCCAGAACTGTTTTAAGGCTGGCGTTTTGTTGAGCGATTCTTTGTATTTGTATTTAGCGGAAGGCAAAGTTCCCGGTAAGCGGGGCTCAATTTTTGCGTTGATCGCGTATAATCCTTTGAGTAAAACTACCCTTTGGCAAAAGAACTATACATGTCTGGATACGGCTATAGAGCAATGTCAGCTGCAAGTTGCCGCATTGGCTTTGCCAACCCCTTGTCAGCAAAGTGCATCCGAGAACAACGCGGCTTAACGCACTGTTTTTATTTTAGCTACCCAAAGGTGGCTTATGAATAAAATGCAGCGTTACCTGGGGGTGGTGGGTAGCGCCTCTTTTGCCAATGGTATTCAAGTGGTGTTGTTACCTTGGTTGGCGCTGCTGAGTTTGAACTCATCTGCACAAGAGCTGGGCTGGGTGCAGGCTAGCGTCTTATTGCCGAGCTTATTGCTAATGCTCGCCGGTGGGGTCTTAGCTGATCGCTACCCCAGCGTGAAATATTTAGCAGCTTTATATGCCTTACTAGCACTAGCTCATTTTTCATTACTGGGTTTGTTACACGCAGATAATCTAGAGCTACCCGCTTTGATTATTTACGGAATGGCTATTGGTGCCATCAATGCCTTTATTCAACCCTTGCGCGAGCGCCTGCTAGCCAATGTTTCGAACAGCTCAGTGCAACGATCTGTTAGCTGGGCCAGCTTTTTTCAGTACAGCTTACAGGCTAGTGGCGTATTGTTAGCTGGGCAATTAGATCAAGTGGGCATAGGCTGGGTGTTAGCTTTACAGGTCTTGGCTTTACTGTTGGCCGCGATTTTGTGCCTTAGTTTGGGGGAAGTCCGCGCGAAGCGTTTTGAGCTTGCCGCCTGGTCATATGGCTTGGGGTATTGCTGGCGCAATAAAATTACTCGCAGTCTCACCGTCTTGGTCGCTTTTAATGGCTTTTTGCATATCGGTGCCTTTGTGGTGGTGCTACCGCTGTTAGTGCGCGATGTGTACCAACGCAGCGCCGATTTTTACGCCTGGTTGCAGCTGACCTTTGTATTGGGGACTATCCTCGCCACAATGGCTTTGATTCGCAGGGCCGAGGTAAAGCGACCTGGTAGGGCGCTTTACTTATGTGTGTTTTATGCGGCGCTAGTTATGTTAGCGATAAGTGCTGGCCCGCTGCTTCGAGGTTTATTTATTTTGGTATTTTGCTGGGGCTTGTTGACCGGGGTTTCTGCCAGTTTAGGGCGCAGCCTCATGCAAAGCCAAGCTCCGCAATCCTTGCGCGGGCGTTTGCTCTCTATTTATCAACTTGCTTTGTTTGGCTCCGCTCCTTTAGGTGCGATTGCTGCAGGTTACGGGGCAGAGCATTTTGGTTTACCTATTGTGCTGCAGGTGTCGGCTGGGGCAAGTGTAGCGCTATTCTTGTCGGCTTGGTTTTTCAAAAGCCTTTGGTTGGCTGAACAAAATTCTCCAACTAAGGCAGAATCACCGAGATAAGCTTTTGCATCTTCTCGTTAAAGTCTCTGCGATTTTCGCAAGTTAAAGTGAGCCCTTTCGACGCCATATAAAGCGTAAAGGCAATATCTTCACACTCTTGCTCTGTGGGGGCCAACTGCTCTTCAATCAAGGTAGCTTTTAAGGCTTCCACCAATGCATTTAGAAGCTCATTATTGCTGCTTGGGTTTGCTGATATCCGATCGACAATTTCAGCGGCGTGGGGTGCACTGCGCAAAGTTTCAATAAAGCGCCCAGACCATATATCAAATACTTCCGCTACCCGGCCATGCAAGGCTTTGCCTTTGTCAGCAAGGACAAGATCAACCTCTGTCATCGCTTGGCTCAGTAGCTTCTCCAGCATCCAGTTGAATATAAATTCTTTGTTTTTAAAGCGTTTGTAAGCGCCTTGCCTAGACATAGATAAAGCCTCAGCGAGGCTGATCATAGAGGTTTTTTTATAGCCATACAGGGCAAAGGCCTGAAAAACCGAAATGGCATCTTGATAGTCATTTTCCATAACGCAAGTTTAAGCTAGTGTTAAATTATGTCAACTTTATACTTTTAAGTAGACATAAAATACATAAAGTGTCTACTATGTATCTATTCTTGAACGAAATAGACGATAGAGGACATTTAACAATGGCGACTTCCAAAGCAAGAGTATTACCCCATGTAAAGGCCTTCAGCCCCTGGCAAGCCGAGGGTCTACCTGACCTTAGTGGCAAATTATTTGTAATAACTGGAGCTAATTCAGGCATTGGTTTTGAGGCTGCTAAAACCCTCGCAAAGGCGGGCGGGGATATCGTATTAGCCTGCCGTTCCCTGGCAAAGGCGGAGGTGGCAGCAAAGGCCTTGCGGCAAGCCTATTCCACTGAGATTTCTACTCTGGAGTTGGACTTGGGTTCTTTAGACTCTGTCCGTAAAGCGGCAGACGAGTTGAGATCACGGCATGGAAAAATTGATGCCCTGATAAACAATGCGGGGATTATGCAAACACCCCAGCTCAAAACGGAAGATGGTTTTGAGTTGCAGGTGGGTACTAATCATTTGGGGCACTTTCTGTGGACGGGCTTGCTTATTGACCTAGTAGAAAAGGCCAAGGGAAGAGTGGTGGTTGTATCTAGCTTGGTACACAAATTCAATGCCTTAAATCTAGAGGACTACATGTCCGAAGCAAACTATACCGGCATGGGTGCTTATACTCAGAGTAAACTGTCGAATCTGATGTTTGCATTTGAGCTTGATAAACGCTTGCGAGAAAGTGGCATGGCGGCAACTTGTATCGCTTGTCACCCAGGCTATTCCAGTACAAATTTGCAAAGTACCGGGCCGTCAGGTTTCTGGCCATATTTGTACAAGGCAATGAACTTCTTAATGGCTCAAGAAGCTGATCAAGGTGGCATGCCTACAGTTTTTGCGGCCGCGGCGCCAGAAGCAGAGCGCGGAGCTTACTATGGCCCGCAAAAGATGGCTGAATACCGTGGCCCAGTTGGCAATGCGAAGGTTGCAGAGCATGCTCTTAATCAGGGGCAGTGGAAATCTCTGTGGCAGCTAAGTGAAAGCCTGGTTGATTTCAAGTGGAGCTTAAAGGCTGCTAGTTAGCAGCTCTAGTGTCAATTAGGGACGTTGCTGGTGATCCGGCTATTTAAGTGCAAATAGCCGGAATGAACTTATCAAAAAAAGCACTTCTATTGGAAATGTTCTTTTCGATAGTGCTGACTGTTCCAGCAGACAAAACGTTTTTAAAGCAACGCAGCATAAAGTAAGGCCAGTATGACTCAGCAAGGTCTTCACTGTAAGGTGCTTTGGCAGCATGTTGAGAGATAAGGTTCCCATCAGCGTTTTGCGCCGCAAGCCACTCATCATGATATGCATACTTTTTATCTAGGGCGTTGTGTAGAAATTCATGAAACAAAGCGCTGAACAGATATCCTCGATGTTTAAATTCTTCTGTTAGCTCCTGGGTCAATAAAAAGCTAGAGCTTAGAGGGTTGGCAGTGAAAGTGTCATTACCGGAGTGGACTTCAATTTGCTTCGTATATTCAACGATGTTAAATGGAATATGTTCTACCATCGAGCGCAGTGTGGAAATCAACTTGTCCGTCGCTTCGTCGTCGATAGTTGATGCCACTAAAATACTTAGGCTGTGCGTTTTATTTGCTTTGCTTTGCGGATTGTTAGCATTGTTTTTTGCACTTGTTAAAACCAGCTCAAAACGTTGAACAAGCATATTCGCTTCTCCTCCAGAGGGCTGTCGAAGGGTCTTGTTAAGGCTGCCAAGATTTTTTAACTGGCTGGTAGATGATCTTGTTAGGGGGAGCCTATCTGTAGCTAGCTTCTGAATATAAACAGTCCCCTTGAATGGTGGTTTAGAACTATCGAAATCACTCCCTAGATCTGAAAAGCTTAGTTTTCTAGTATCACCATAGTAGTCTATCTTTTGAATGTCGGCGTCATCAATGCGAAAGCACCTATGGATGTTTCTATTTTCATTTCTATTTCCATTTTTAATTTTATTAGCTAGGCGGAATTGATGTCCTTTATAGCTGGATAAGGTGCGTGATTCCATACTAGGGATGAGCATCATATATACATCTCCCCCGTTAGGGTGGATCCAGTTCAGATCAACTTCCTCGCGAGACTGGTTATAGATAATGACCTGTTTTTTGATGGCGGATGAATGATTTGACCATTCACACTGGCTGCTACTTGCAGCATTTACCAATACTGATGAAGTGCAACTAATCAGCACTAATAAATACAGTGTTATTTTGAGCAATGCTTCTTTCATGGTCTACATCCTTGTCTTTATAGTGTTGTTTTAATGGTGCACGAGTTTGAGCCTTATTAAATTTGTCCCCTAAAAGCAATCAAGCTGGCCGTCACCGCAACATTTAAGGACTCGACATCGTTATTCATTGGAATGGCCAACATTTTATTGCAGCGTTCGGCAACATGTTCGCTTACGCCATGGGTTTCATTGCCGAGCACAAATATATTGGCGCGATCACCGGGTACATCTTTCAGCTGATTTTTCGCATGGGAGCTTAAGCCATAAACATCGGCTGGGTTTTCTTCGTGTTGGCGAAAATCGTCCAGGCATTTGTGCAGCTGCTTACAGCGCAAAATGCGGGTTCGAAAGAGGGTGCCGGTACTGGCTTTAATCACTAGGGCATCCAACTTGGCGCAGCCTTTCTCGGGTAGGATTAAACCATCGACAAAACCCGCGCAGACAGAGCGAATAATCATTCCAAGGTTTTGTGGGTTGGTAATGCTGTCTACCGCCAGCAGCTGATAATTTTTCCGGCTTGGTTCATTTAAAAAATCTTGGTAACTGCCATAAGCGCTGCAGATTAAATCGGCTGCGACGCCTTGATCTTGCTTGGCGTTCTTGGATATGCGCGAAAGCTCTTGGCGATCGTGGTACAAAATTTCAGCGCCTTTGGCTTTGGCCAACTGGCTAATTTCTGTGATGATGCCATCGCTACGATTGCTGCTTGCAAGGTGTAGGCGGTGAATTTTTACACTGTCGTCCTGCAGCGCCTCAAGTACGGGTTTGCGCCCAAAAATCGTTAGCAGGCTATCAAAAAAGCGTTTGCGCTCTAGGTACTCTGGGCTGTCATTTGGATTCATAGGTTGAAACTACATTAAGGAAAACAGAGGGCGCAGTATACCGACATTGCGGTTAAAACTGACAGTTTCTTGGCCCCCTAAGATGATTTTTAATTTTTAGCGCTTAACAGGGTGCAGAGGCGTGAAAAAATCGGTATGTTTACTCTTCATGTAAGTTATTGTTTACCATTATCACTATTCATAATATTTATAAGGTGCTATTTAACATGAACATTATCAAGCGGGAAGATATTGCATCGGCAGTGGGTAAAGTGGCTGAGCCAAGCGCGTGGCATACAGTAACCCAAGAGCAAATTAACGCTTTTGCTGATTGTACTTTGGATCATCAGTTTATCCATGTAGACCCAGAAAAGGCGAAGCAATCACCGTTTGGCACCACTATTGCCCACGGCTTTTTGAGCCTATCAATGCTGTCTCACTTTTCTGAAACCGCCGGTTTTATGATCGAAGGCACTCAGATGGGCGTAAACTACGGCTGCGATAAGGTGCGCTTTTTGGCGCCGGTTAAAGTGAATAGCCGAATTCGTGGTGTGGCTAAGTTGATGTCTATTGAAGAGAAGCACCCAGGCCAATTTATGGTGAAATCTGAATTTACCGTAGAGATTGAAGGTGAAGAAAAGCCTGCCTTAATCGCCGAGTGGATCGGAATGTTGTTTGTTGCCTAAGGGCGGTTTGTAAAGTTTATTGATTAATATTGCTGGCAAGAGGAAGAGCAATGAGTGTTGATTTTAGCGGCCGCGTGGCCATTGTAACGGGTGCTGGTAACGGTTTAGGTCGTAGCCATGCTTTAGAACTGGCCAAGCGTGGTGCCAAGGTTGTGGTGAATGATCTTGGTGGTGCGCGCGATGGTACCGGTGCATCCAGCGCGGCAGCTGATGAGGTGGTTAAGCTGATCACTGATGCTGGTGGTGAGGCCTTTGCTCATGGTGCCAATGTCGCGAAGTTTGATGAAGTGGAAGATATGGTTAAACAAACCATGGAGCGCTGGGGTCGAGTTGATATTTTAATCAACAATGCCGGCATTTTGCGTGATAAGTCTTTCAGCAAAATGGAACTGGCCGACTTTCAGTTGGTGATGGATGTTCACGTTATGGGTACTGTGAACTGCACTAAGGCCGTTTGGGAAATCATGAAAGAGCAGCAATACGGACGTATTGTCATGACCACTTCGTCCAGTGGCCTCTATGGTAACTTTGGTCAGACCAACTATGGTGCTGCAAAGATGGCTGTGATTGGCCTGATGAACACCTTAGTTTTGGAAGGCCAGAAATACGATATCCGAGTGAACGCGCTAGCGCCAACGGCGGGTACTCGCATGACAGAAGATCTGATGCCAGAAGAAATTTTGGCTATGTTGAAGCCTGAGTCTGTAACAGCTGGCGCAATGACCCTGGTTACTGATGATGCACCGAATAAGTTTATTTTGTGCGCTGGTGCAGGTGGATATGCGGCTTCTAAAATCGTTGAGACAGACGGAATCTTCCTACCTGAATCCGAGCAGAGCCCTGAGGCGGTATTGGCCCAATGGGATGCTGTAGTGGCTTCTGAAGGTGAGCGTGAGCTAGAAAGCGGCGCGAAGCAAAGTGAGAAGTTCTTAACTAAGGCAATGCAAACTTTACAAGGCGCTTAATCACACATCTAGGCCCCTAAATCGCTCTTTTCTTGGGCGAATTTAGGGGCTTATTTTCATATCAGTAAATCTGCATGTAACCCATCGCAACATTTTCTCGTCTAATCGTAGATAGTGACCATATCGCCGCAGGGTTCAATTAGCCGTGTTATGGTTCTTCTTCTAAGAAAACGTATTGTGGGGGCAGTATGCAGATAATAGGAAGCTCGGCCGTATCCAAAGATCGGCATTCAAAGGTGGCCGTTACGGCTGTTATGACAGTTTGTGTGGCGACGTCTATCGCGCTTGCCAACGCTGGTGTTAATGATGTTTCCCATACGCCACTTAGTGACAAGTCTAGTTACGTCAATTCTAGTGCCATAGAGCTGCAACAAGCTATCGGCCCCCAGCATTGGCAGAGCGGTTTGGGCTCAGTCGGCCAAGCTTATAGCGAAAAGCCCCAATCCTTAGCGATCATGTCGAGCGTATCCAGTTATAGTTTTGCGTTTTCTAGCAGTGCAATCAGCACTGTGATGGACTTTGCCCCTAAGCGCTGTGAAGATCGCCGCTTGATTCAATGGCCGGCTCCGGGCTATTGGGATGAGTTGGTGCAAATTAAAGATGCAGCCCGACAAGGTGAATGGCAGCAGGCTTTCAGTCTGTCGTTGGTGCAGCTGAATCAGTTGGGCGAGCGCAGTACCCAAACAATTAGCCGTATCAGCCTAGCGGTCAATGCGGAGATTCAGTCTTTACTTGATTATCGTCGTCGTTTAATGAGTTTGTTTGGGCGTTAGTACTAGGCTGAAGGTCATCCAAATGCTCGAGTTGAGGTTTGGGCTTTAGATAACTGACAAGCCCAACATTGTTGGATTTTTTTGTTTTGTGCCATTTGACCAGACTCTAGCTTGGGAGAGTGCTTCTCCGCTCCAACGCTGCATCCATGCAGCCACCCGTTTCATCCAGGAGCCTAGTCGCTCCAAAGCACTCCCCCAAGCTAGATTCTTACCACTGTTGTTTTAAATGAGCCGTGCTAAAAGGTACTCGCATATTTAATTCGGGCTTATGCATGCTTGTATTGACGGAGATGCGAGTTAACGACCTCAAAATGATAAACCCCAGTCAAATGACCAGGGTTTATTAAGTGTTTGAAAAGTGTGGGATTATGTGCCGGCATTGGTTCCGACAGTTTGCATTAATCGCTAAAGATCAAGAATGCACACCCTGTTTTTGCGCTTCTAACTTCTTACGATATTTAGATTGAATAATATCGACAATAACCAGCACAGTAACAGAGAAGTAGAAAGTGGCTTTAGACATCGGCTCTACAGCATGACCAAAGAGTTTAAGGTGGGCTTGATGGCCACCTTCACCCAGTAAAACCACGCCAACAATTAATAAAATAAACAAGCCCAAGACTTCATATTTACGGTTTTTCTGAATAAATTCCGTGACTCGATCGGCTAGCAAATACATAGCGGCGCCAGACGCTAGAATCGCTACGGCCAATACCGCGAAAACATCGGTGATGGCTAGGGCAGAAAGAATAGAATCAAAGCTGAAAATCAGATTCATAAAAACAATCATGGCCGTGACTTTCATGGCCGAGCTCGCACCGCGATCGCTGTGCTCAGTCGCTAAATCGTCAATCGACAATAAATGAAAGATCTCTTTCACCGCAGTGTACATAATAAAAACACCGCCAAACAAAAAGACGATGGTGGCAAAGTTAAATGAGCCCTCAATTACCCCTGTCCAGTTGATATCAAAGAAGGGTTCGGTCAGTGAAGAGATCAGTTTGATCATCACAAATAGCAATACAACCCGTAATGCAACGGCGATGATAATCCCCCAGCGACGTACAGCGGCTTGTTGAGCGGCTGGAGCACGTTGTGATTCGATTGAGATATAGAGCAGGTTGTCAAAACCTAATACGGCTTGTAAAAAGATAAGTACCGCCAAATTGGCGAAATTTTCGACGCTTAAGAGTTCCATGAAAACATCCTGATGTTTTAACTTTTATAGTCGTGATTATTGGTGCAGCTTATTGTAGATATCCTAAGCCAAGCTGGCTATACATGGGCTTAACAATCTTATCGGGATGCCCTTAAGTAATTGTCTTTAACCATGATGCGTTTAGCAGTCATGCTTTTAGCGCACGGTAGCTAGGTACTTGCCGGTATAGCTTGCGCTGGCGTTTTGCTCCTGTTGGCTTGAGTTGGCCAGGCCAAATATCTGAACATCCACGCTTAACTTGGCGCGGCCCTCTTTCTTGAGTTTATCGGAGAAGCTCTCTAAGGATTCAGGAGACACCTTGGCAATACTATAAAGATCCGCCGTAATGGGGGCATTAAAGCTCTGCTCACTGTGATAGACGACAACCTCAGAGGATAGCTTAAGCTGGCGACTAATTAAGGTCACTAGGCTCCAGCCGGAAAGAGTAGCCAGGGTAGCAATGCTGCCACCAAAGGCCGTGTTCTTATCGTTAAGGTTGGGCGCTAGGGGTAATTCGGTATAAAGATCAGCGCCCGATTCAATGGCGCAGTTAAATCTACAAAAGCGAAATCCCATGTGTTGACTTAGGGGAATATCGCGATGAATCTCGCAGGTAAACTCTTCTAAATTTATCATTTCTTTTTGAGCCTATAGGGGTCACGATCCCCAAATACTGGTAAGCCCCAGTGCCAATAAATGGCAGCCATACGTAAGCAAAAAATAATGCTCATTGAAATGGCCATCGCCAGCAAATGCTCCAGTCCCAATGCTTGCAAGGCAATATAGCTTACACTGCCCATAATACAGACGGTGGCATAGAGCTCCTGTTTAAGAATCATTGGGGTGTTTTGTACCAAAACATCACGCAGCATTCCGCCGGCAACACCTGTGGCGGTTCCCATGATAACGGCGATTAAATAGCTGACACCTACATCCAGTGCTTTTTGTGTGCCAACAATTACAAAAAAGGCTAATCCTAGGGCATCTGCTGTTAGCAAGACTTTCTTGGGCAGATCACCATAGATTCGTAATACTATGACAGTAATTGCGGCCGCTGCGGCTATGGTATAGAACACACTGTTGTCTTGAATCCAAAATACAGGTACATCCAGCAATATATCTCTGATAGTACCGCCGCCAATTGCGGTTAGCGAGGCTAAAACTAATACTCCAAAACCATCGAGTTGCTTGCGATGGGCCAATAAGGTGCCGGAGGCTGCAAATACGGCTATGCCTAAAAAATCAAAGATGGCAAACCACAGTTGGTTGGTCATTTATTTCGCATCTCTTTAAATTTCAATGTCTATTTAGGTTCTAATCTTTCTTAAGATTCTAATAACTCTTTGAGCTCGAGCAATTTTGCTTGTATCTCGCTAGTGTTTTCTCGCTTTAAGGCTAAGCGAGTCGTGTGCTTTGCCATATCTTGGTAAAGCTCCGCCAGAGCGTCGTTATTATTTTGCAGGGCTTGCAATTGCGCAATAACAAAATCGGCATCACCACGTGCAATGGGCCCAGTTAAAGCATTGGCAGGTCCTTGTTCCCGAATATTAGACAAACTGCCTTCGAGCAGCGGTTTAAGCAAATCTGCGGCAAGCTTATTGTCGATGCCAGCAGCTGAGAAGGCTTGGTAGCTAGCATCTATTAATGGTGCCAAATAATTGCAGGCAATGACCGAAGCTGAATGATAAAGCCATTTATTGCCGCTAATGGCGAAGCAGTTTGCGCCAATTTTTTCAAAAGCAGGAATAAGTAATTCAAGTGCTTCTTCGTCACCCTCGTAGGCACAGTAGCTACCGGAAAACTCCAATACAGATTGACTGGGTTTGGCAAAACTATGCAGCGGATGAATGCTAGCGGTGTAAGCTCCTGCTTTTTTTAAACTTTGCAAGGTGCTGCTGTCGAGTGCGCCGCTGCAATGAAAAACAATATCACCGGCCCGGATAAGGGGCAGCAATTCTTGGCAGGCTTGTTCAAAAGCGCTATCCGGGGTGGCAATCAGCCAGAATTTTGAGGGCTTAAGTTGACTTAGTGATGCAGGGCTCTGTTCATCTTTCAGACCAATAAATATTTTTGCAGCCTGCCTTGAGTGAGGCTGTCGAGAGTATATCTGGCTTATTTCAAAAACCTGATTGTCATGCCATAACTTGCTTAATGTTTGCCCTAGGCGGCCGGCACCAAAAACAGATAGGGAAGAGGGCATAGCTGGGAGCCTCATAGCTTGGCGTTAAAATGCCATTATAAGGCTCCCAGTTCGGATCGTCAGCCGCTAGCTATTGGGCTGGATTAGATATGGAGAGTTTTAATCGTTTTCTAAAAGTGCTTTTAACACATGTTTGCGGCTAATTAAGCCGACCAGCTTTCCATTACGCACTACCGGGTAGTTTTTGGGCTTATTGCTCATCATTACTTCGGCAAGTTCGATAATACTGGTGTGGGGATCTACCGTGACCGGATCATTGAACATAACACTGGTCACTTTATCTGGGGCTTCGTGATAAAAAGATCCGTTAAGCATGTCCTTCATACAATCGTGCTCTGACACAAAGCCGACAACATTTTGTTGTTCATCTACAACCGGTGCCCCTAAAACACCAGCGCTTAGTAAGCTATCGACAGCTTCTCGAATATTGGCAGTGTGGGGAATCGCATGTGGATCATGATCCATAAAATCGCCAATGGTTAAGCTTTTAACGGCCAGTTCCATAATCAGCTCCTTGTGCGGAATGGTAGTGCCCAAACCATGGCTAATGGCCTAGGGCTAAGTTCATATTAGCCCTGGCTACACGCTTCTACAAGTCAATATTAGAGATTACTGATGTATGTCAAAGGTTTAAGATTCACCCTGGCAAATATCACGATATCGTGAAACCACATGGCTCATGCCCATGGTCAGTGACTCTACGGTTAAACCATGGCCGATAGATACTTCTTGTAGGCCTGGCACCGTGCAGTATTTTGCGAGGTTTTGTAAATTCAGGTCATGGCCAGCGTTGATTCCCAGTCCAACTTCTTGAGCTGTGATGGCGGCTTGGCAATGTGCTTGGAAAATATCATCTAGCTCAGAGCTCTGCTCTTTAAACGCCCAAGCGTAGGGGCCGGTATAAAGCTCTATACGATCGGCGCCCACTTGCTTTGCCAGTTTGATCTGTTCAACGTCAGGATCCATAAAGAGGCTTACCCGAATGCCTGAGCTCTTTAACTTGGCAATAATGGGTGCGAGTTTGTCACCGCTCTGGCGCAAGTCGAAGCCATGATCTGAGGTTAATTGATCGTTGCTGTCAGGAACGAGCGTGCATTGATCGGGCTGCTCCTGCTCAACCAAAGCAATAAAGCCTGGGTAGTCTCCGAGGTCCTCTGCAAAGGGGTTACCTTCGATATTAAATTCAATATCATCGATATCGCGTACCAGCTCACCCAGGCGTTTGACGTCATCTGGGCGAATATGGCGTTGATCGGGTCTAGGGTGAACAGTAAGGCCATCGGCGCCATTTGCCAGGCAGATTTTTCCAAATTCAACGGGATCTGGATAATTGCCTTCTCTGGAGTTTCTTAAAAGGGCAATTTTATTTAGGTTTACGCTTAATGCTACGGCCATAAGGGGGAGTCTCGATCGCTACGGCTAAGGGTTTAGAAATCGAAAATTATGCGCTTCTAAGGCAGCTCTCGCAAGTTTCGGTCTATCAAGCGGCCTCAATTTGTCTGATGTTACAGCTTGTTGATCACTGATATTTTTGTGTCTGTTAAGCCGAGGTTGGGATTTGCCGCGTAAAATCTACTTCAATCTCTCTTCATATAGCTATTGAAAAGTAATATTTGTGAGAGGCTTATTGGAGTGACTGCAGGCAAATTTTAAAACGCCCGATAGTCAGTAATGGAGCTAATGGATTAATATTCCATTTAATAAGAGGTAGTGTTACCTCTTTGAAAACGAGTATGCGTTATTTAAAGCAGCGCATAAAAAAGGTATCTATGCCTATAGCAACCCCGAATAAAACGCACAGCAATGCTAAAAACACTAGGATTGATGTGAGCTTATTGCCCAGCAGACTACAGCAGCAGGTTGAGTCATATCTGGATGCGACTTGGATGGAAAAAGGTCTTAGTGAAAATAGTTTAAGCTCATATCGCCGTGACTTATTCAGTTTTTGTGCCTGGCTTCATCATGATAAAGGCGCTGATGATTTATTGCAGGTGAGCGCTGAGTGGATTCAAGGGCACCTAGCTTGGCGCATTGAGCAAGGGCTAAGTGCTCGATCTACGGCTCGCTTTATGTCCTGTTTGCGTGGCTTTTATAATTTACAGCAACGGGAAAATCGATTGGCCGAAAACCCCGTTGCTTTGATTGAAAACCCTAAATTACCTAAGGGCTTGCCTAAATCATTAAGCGAAGAAGACGTCGATCATTTATTGGCAGCGCCCGATGTAGAAGATGCGGTTGGGCTTCGCGATAGGGCAATGCTAGAGCTGCTATATGCCTGTGGCTTGCGAGTCAGTGAGCTGGTTGGCTTGAGTGAATCCCAAGTGAATCTGCGTCAGGGAGTCATTCGTGTTTTTGGTAAAGGCAGCAAAGAGCGACTAGTCCCCATGGGTGATGCAGCTATACATTGGTTGCAGCAGTATTTATCGAAAGGGCGGGGCGCACTTTTGAAAGGTCCTAGCGATGTGATGTTTCCCAGTAATCGCGGCCAGCAAATGACCCGCCAAACCTTTTGGCATCGGATTAAGCACTGGGCGAAAGTAGCAGGCATTGAAAAGCCTCTATCGCCTCATACTGTGCGTCATGCATTTGCCACCCATTTGTTAAATAATGGTGCCGATTTAAGGGTCGTGCAGTTATTGCTAGGGCATAGCGATCTATCGACCACTCAGATCTATACTCATATTGCCAAGGAGCGTATGAAGACGCTGCATGAGAAGCACCACCCTCGCGCCTAGAAAGAAACCACTCTTAAAAGCAATCAAAGGGAACCTTCGGGCGTTTACAGTGTTAATAGTCCTTAAGAAGCTTAAAGGACAGCTAAACTTTCCCCTTACGTGAAAGATTTGTGAGATTAGCAGGGGTATAATGCCCGCCAATGTAAAATAGAGACTTATCCGTGTTGGGAAGCTTGTTTAGCCCATTTAGCCTATGAAAGCGCTTGGATAAGGTAATGGATTAACCAGTAAAAGTGAGTATCCCTGTGAGTTTGATGACATCTTCAATCAAAATGGCCGGCAAATTAGCCTTGCTGGCATCTATGAGCATCGGCATGAATATGGCAGCCCAAGCTCAATCTACTGAAATCATGGCAGTGGATGAAAAGGTAAAGGCCAAGATTACAGAGAATATGAGCAAATCTGTGCCGGGCTTTGCTATTCAGCATATTAGTCGCACGCCAGCCGAAGGTCTTTATAGTGTGCAAGTCGAGCAGGGCCCTAAGGTGTTTATTAATGCTGATGGCACCTTCATTATTAATGAACAGGGCCAGGCCATTGTTCCTGAAGATGGCACTTTTGTCGCTTGGATGGACCCTGTACAGCGTCGTGTAGAACAAGAAATTAAGCGCATGGCAGAAACCACGCTTAATAAGATTCCAGACGATGAGTTGATTGTTTATCCAGCCAAAGGCGAAAAGAAAGGCCAGGTCTATGTATTTACCGATGTGGACTGTGGCTACTGTCGCAAGCTGCATTTAGAAGTGCCTAAGATGAATGAGATGGGCATTGAGGTTAAGTATCTAGCCTTTCCTCGTTCCGGCCCTGTTGGTGCATCTGCTGATAAATTAGCCAGAGCCTTCTGTGCTAAAGATCGTGGTGAAGCTCTTACTGAGCTGAAGAATGGCGGTGGCTTAGATCGCGAGGTGTGTGCAGAGCATCCAATTCAGGAGCATCTTAAGTTGGTACGTGCTTTCGGTTTGTCCGGTACACCAGGTATTTTCTTGGCTGATGGCACCAAAATCGCGGGCTATGTACCGGCTGAAGAGCTGGCTCGTCGCCTGAAGATCTAATTGTCTTATAAGGCGTCTTTCTTGTATGCGCATAAAAGCGCAAGAAAGACGCCAGCCTTCTATTTCTTAGCCCTCAATTCTTAGTTCCTGTTTCGTAGTTCGCATGCCGCAGGAGCTGTTTCCTAGTTCTTAGCTCATAGTCCCCGTAAATTCCCTCGCAAAGCTCCAGTGGCGTTTGACAGCCCTAAGCCCTAGCAGTATTGTTCTCATCCTTTGCCTTAAGCGCCAATAAGAGCGATGGCAATCAGTCCAAATGGGCAAAACCTAAGCAATCAGCGAGGAAACAGTTTTGAAACCGGTAAAAGTAGGATTATGTGGTCTGGGTACTGTTGGCAGTGGTACCTTCAATGTATTACAGCGTAATCTGCAAGAGATTAGTGCCCGAGCTGGCACAGCGATTGAATTAATCCACATTGGCGCTCGCCGTGATAATCCTGCTTGTGATACGACAGGCTTTAAAGTAAGCCGTGACATCTTCGCCGTGGTTGAAGATCCCGAAGTACAAGTTGTTGTTGAATTAATTGGCGGTACCACAGTAGCAAAAGAGCTGGTGGAAAAAGCCATAGCCAATAACAAGCATGTAGTTACTGCGAATAAGGCCTTGATTGCTGAGTTTGGTAATGAGTTGTTTGCTAAAGCCCAAGCCCAGGGCGTATGCATCGCCTATGAGGCCGCCGTTGCTGGTGGTATTCCCATTATTAAAGCGATGCGTGAAGGCCTAGCCGCGAATCGCATTGAGTGGTTGGCTGGCATTATTAATGGTACTGGTAACTTTATTCTTACTGAGATGCGCGACAAAGGTCGTGATTTCGCCGATGTGTTAAAAGAAGCCCAAGAATTAGGTTATGCCGAAGCAGACCCAACCTTCGATGTAGAAGGTATCGATGCGGCCCACAAATTGGTAATTCTGGCCTCGCTAGCTTTTGCCATGCCTTTACAGTACGACAAAGTGTTCTGCGAAGGTATCAGCAATATCCAGCCTATTGATGTGAAATACGCTGAAGAACTCGGTTATCGCATTAAACACTTGGGCATTGCGCGTCGCCGTGATATCGGTATCGAGTTGCGAGTGCACCCAACCTTAATTCCTCATAAGCGCTTAATCGCCAATGTTGATGGGGTGATGAACTCTGTTTTGGTGCAGGGTGATGCGGTAGGCCCGACGCTTTACTATGGCGCCGGTGCAGGTGATGAGCCAACCGCGTCTGCGGTAATTGCAGATCTGGTTGATGTGGCCCAAGCTGTTGCCAGCGATGCAAGTACAGTGGCTGCGCTGGGTTTCACCGCGGAATACTTGCAAGATCAAACCATTTTGCCGATTGATGCCGTTGAAACAGCCTATTACTTGCGTATGTCGGCCCTAGATCAGCCGGGTGTGATGAATCAAATCACCCAAATACTGAGCAATGCTGGCGCCAGTATCGAGGCCTTGGTGCAAAAAGAGCGTCAATCCTCTGCGCAAGATTATGTCGACGTCGCTTTACTGACCAATAGCGTGTTAGAAGCCGATATGAAGACCGCCATCGCTGAGATAGAGGCGCTGGATAGCATTTCTGGTGAAGTCAGCCGAATCCGTATGGAAAGCTTAGGCTAAGCCATTGATAAGGGGGCTCTGGGCGAGAGCTTCCGCTACCTTAGCCTACGGCACCAGCACTATTCAGAGGCGCACTAGCTTTGTTAGGCTAAGGAAATCCGCTAAACTAGCCCCCATAATTATTATTAAACTCCATAGCTCAATTTAGGGCTAACAATAGCAATAGGGGTAAGGCCCAAGCGCTTACCCTCACGATAGGAACTATCCCGTGAAATACATCAGTACGCGTGGGCAAGCGCCTGCGCTCAGCTTCGAAGAGGCTATCTTAACTGGCTTGGCCAGTGATGGTGGTTTGTATGTCCCCGAAACCCTACCGCAGTTTAGTAAAGAAGAGATCGCCAGCTGGGCAGGGCTTAGCTATCAAGAGCTTGCCTTTAAAATCATTGAGCCTTTCGTAGCTGGGGATATTCCCTCTGAGGATCTAAAGGGCATTATTGATCGTGCCTACAGTAGCTTCCGTCATGAAGCTATCGCACCAATGGTGCAAACCGCCCATAACGAATGGGTTTTGGAATTATTCCAAGGCCCGACACTGGCCTTTAAAGATTTTGCCTTGCAGTTTTTGGGGCAGTTGCTGGATTACGTGCTGAATAAGCGCCAGCAAAAAGTGGTTGTTATGGGGGCTACCTCGGGTGATACCGGCTCGGCGGCAATCGAAGGTTGCCGTCGTTGCGAGCATATTGATATCTTTATTTTGCACCCGCACCAGCGCGTATCTGAAGTTCAGCGTCGCCAGATGACCACTGTGTTGTCAGGCAATGTTCACAATATCGCCCTCCATGGCAATTTCGATGATTGCCAAAATATGGTGAAGGCGAGCTTTGCGGATCAGAGTTTCTTGCCCGAAGGGCGTCAACTGGTTGCCGTAAACAGTATTAACTGGGCCCGCATCATGGCGCAGATTGTTTACTACTTCTATGCCGGTCTTGCTCTAGGTGCGCCAAACAAAGAGGTCGCTTTCTCGGTGCCAACCGGAAACTTTGGTGATATTTTTGCCGGCTACTTAGCCAGTAAAATGGGCTTGCCAGTAGATCAACTTATTGTAGCGACCAACAGCAACGATATCTTGCATCGCTGCTTGGCCAATAATGATCACAGTAAAAAAGAGCTACAACATACCTTGTCGCCAAGTATGGATATTATGGTATCCAGTAACTTTGAGCGCTTGTTATTTGATTTGTATGATCGCGATGGTGCTGCCATCCAGCAACTCATGGATAACTTTAAGTCGGGCTCAATGACTCTAAGTGATGAGGCTATTTCGAAAGCCGCTGAATTATTCAGCAGCTATCGTCTTGATGACGAGGGGATGATCGAAACCATTGCGAAGGTTTACGATAGCACCGAATATCTGCTCGATCCTCATACTGCCATTGGCTTGGCGGCAGCTCGTAATGAGCGTCGCAGACAAGATATCCCTATGGTGTGTTTGGCTACCGCACACCCAGCTAAATTCCCAGAGGCGGTTGAAAAAGCCATCGCTGGCATGCACCCAAGTTTACCACATCATATGGCCGATTTATTTGAGCGCGAAGAGCGTTACGATGTGTTAGATAATGATATTGCCAAGGTGCAGAGTTTTGTGACCGAGCATAGTCGTTAAAATGTAAAACGGCATCTTGTTTTACTAAAAGGCTCCTTTTAAGGAGCCTTTTTTATTATTAGCTCTTTTTATTGCGCAAGTGTTTGCGTCCAGTTACAACAAGTGCAGCTAGCGTTAGCAAAGCGGCGTACCAAGGTAAGGTTGGAACTTGAACCGCTGAGCCGGAGGTAAGTGCTGAAGCACTAAAGCTCAAACCTGGTATGCTGGCATTCGAAGTCCAGCTGGCATTGCCACCAGGGTAAGTAACTTGGCTCAAGCTGGGGTTTAGGTTGAAGGGGAGCAGATTGATTGAAGGACGATCACCAAGGAAGTTAACCCTTTGCAGTAGATTACTTTCAAAGGCGTAATTATCCAGAACCAATAAGCTAGCTGGGAAATTTACTTGAGTCAGTTGGTTGTTGGCAAAAGTGTAATATCGGATATATTGAACGTTGCTACCGAGCGTGAGGCTGGATATTTGATTGTTTTGGAAGGCGTAGTTTTCAATAAATACTACACTGTCAGGTATAACGACGGATGTAAGTTGATTGTCCCTAAAAGCATCGAATCCAATATACGTTACCGAATTGGGGATACTTACGCTGGTGATTGCTAGGCTTTCAAAGCCTGAAATATGAGTCACTGGTTTGCCGATTATTTGTGCAGGTATTACCACATCAAGACTTGGGCATACTCCGACCGGGCAGCCAATAACTTCGATATAACTTCCATGGTCGGTATAAGAAAACCCAGATACGGGGTCTATTGGCGCAGCTGCGCTGCTATATTGCGCAATCAACGTTAAGGCTGTGATAAATGATAGCTTTAAAAAAGAAGGTTTAAATTTAAGGAATCTAGCAAGCGGCCAGTTTTTGAACATCATCTCTTACTACCTATGAGAACAAAGTGGTTGAATTTTGAGGTCGCAGACTAGCAGTGGCTGTTGCCGAGAGGTATCCCGCAGGTGAGGGGGTATTGAGAAGCGTGGGTCGAATTCAATGCCTTACGTTTAGAAATTTCTATTCAAGCATTAGTCATTTACAGATGTATGTGCCTAAAAGATTCCTGCCACCATTCCAGATCAGAAAGAATGTTGGGTCTAGGTCTATTCGCTATCTATCTTGGACGTTTTGTAATAGCTTTATACAAACACAAGAGAAATACGGCTATGGCTAAAAAATCTATCAAAAAGCCTCGGCCAATCGAGAAATCACCGAATGGCCAAGCCAGTGAAATCGGTGGCGGAAGCTGCAGCCAAGCCCAATCACCGATTGGGCGGAAGATTTGTGATGCTGGGGGAATAAGTGCAAACACAAAGCCCCAGCGTATATTTTTCCATATCAAAATAGCCACTGCGGCGGCGCAAAAAATATGGATGTCCGCGTACAGTGCTATTTGTATAAAGCTTAATGAACTAGCGCCGTTCTGCAGTAAAAAGGACAGTAGTGTATAGGATGCGATCAACGCACACATGACGAAATAAACGGCGAATGCACGATGTAACATCTTCGATTTCCTTTAAAACCTGGGCCTTGACTGAGTTTGCAAAAACTTAGGAGTTTAAAACTGCGGTAGCAATTTCAGAACCCGGCAAGCCATCGCTGGCGATGCTCAAAATAATAAATACGAAAGCCGCTAAGGTAAGCAGGTACCAAGCCAGTGAGAACAAAATGCCATAGCGGTCCATCGCAGCTACCGTTTGATGTTTAAACTCTCGCCAGCTGAACAGCAAATCCAAGGCACCAATAACAATAAAAAAGCTAAGCAATGCCAAGCCCAGTTGCAGGCTCAAGGCAAATAGGGCCGCCGAGATAATCATTAAGCCCAAGTAAGGCCAGTATGAACGGCCAGAGAATACCATCGACTTTACAACCTGCCCGCCATCTAAGGGCAGCACAGGTAAAAGATTAAACATATTGAGTAGCGCACTTATAGAGGCCAATAAACCAATAAAGTGATTGCCAGTGATTAGATAGGTCACGTAGCAGGCTGCGCTCATTAACAGACCAAAGCAGGGCCCCATCATGGAGATAAAAACATGTTGCCAATGACTGCTGGCTCTATCGCCAATGGCCATGCCGCCAACAAATGGAATCAGATAGAAGCCTTTGGTCTTTAAGCCGCTGCGTTTCATGGCCCAGACATGACCATATTCGTGAAAGCACAGCACTAGAATCAATGCCAAGGCGAACTGCCAGCTAAAAATAATGCTGTAGCCAGCCAGCGCGGTGCCTGCTAGAACAACTTTGATGGTTTTGGCGCTTTTAAATAATTTAAAGGCCAGCCCGATTAAACCAATTTTACTGTTGCCGCTTGGACGTTCTTGGGGGGCGTGGCCATTAATTTCGTCAACCAAGCTTTCCTCGATATCCACTTGCCCTTGGTTCAATAGCTCATCTTCATGCAATAGCATAAAACGGCATATATTCTGATCAGAGAAAATCTGGTAGCGCACGACGAGCTTGCCGAGCTCCGGGTGGCCCAGCTGGTATTCACCATAGCTTTGTAGGCGGCGTTCACTTTGCAGGGCTTCGCCATTGACGAGCAGTGTTTCCAAGCCATCGTTGGAACGCAATAGCTTAAAGTTTAAATCTTCATGGCTTAGCTCAAAAATTAAGCTGTGAGTAGGCTTCTCTGTCTCGTTCATTCACTTTCTTCAATTTGGCTTTTATGTATCAGGCTAGCGGCATTGGCTTCCCAGTTTTGACCATCAAAGGCCACAATCTTCATCTTGCTAGGGGGTGATTCTAGGCAACGAATATTAACATCCACACCATCCGGATTGGACCTGGGAATGTAAAAAGGTTTTATGCCACAGCGCTTGCAGAAATAGTGCTTAGCGACTGCTGTGTTAAAGGTGTAGCAACTCAGCTGATCTTCCCCGCTGATCAAACGAAAGCGCTGCTTTGGCACTATAAGGTGTAAAAATCCGCTCTTGTGGCAGATGGAACAGTTGCAATCTTCAACTTCTGGAGCATCTGTGCTGTCGACTTTAAACGTTACGGCACCACAGTGGTAGGACCCAGAATAGGTATTTAGTTCTTTAATTTCAGTCATTTAGCTGGGCTTATCTTAAGGTTTTTATTCTTGCTTGGATCGAGGGAATATTGATGTTAGTCTAAATATGCTCTCACTTAAGAGTAATCTAAGAATAACGACAGTTCCGCTATCGCTTTAGCCAAGTCGATTTCACGAAAGTCATTGGCCAGTGCTTTTAAGGTAATAGCGCCTCTAGGAGATAAATTATGGCCCATTTACGCCCACTAGATCGAGAAGAAATGGATGATGAGCTGCAGGCTCTTTATCAGCATTATGAGAACACCCGTGGTTTTATGCCAAACAGCATACGTACCATGGCTCGTCGCCCTAATATCGCTAAACGCTTCGGGGCCTTAAATCAGGCGGTTCTATACGAAGGAACGGTAAGCGAAGAATTGAAGATGTTAGTTTCTTTGATTTCTAGCCAAGCTTCTGGTTGTCGCTACTGCCAAAGCCATATGGCCAACCTGTCTTCCATTTATAAGGCATCGGACAAAAAGATCGCGGCGGTTTGGGAGTTCGAAAGCAGTGAGCTGTTTAGCGAGGCTGAACGCGCAGCGCTGCGTTTAGCTTACAAAGCATCGCTATTACCCAATGAAGCCAGTGATGAAGACTTCGCTGAGTTAGCCAAGCATTTTGACGAGGGGCAGGTGGTTGAAATTGTGGCATCGGTTGCTTTGTTCGGGTTTTTGAATCGTTGGAATGATACTATGTCGACAGAGCTAGAGACTCTTCCAAAGCAGGTGGCTGAAAGAGCCTTACAAGAAACTGATTGGGAAGTTGGCAAGCATCAGTAGAATGGCCAAAGGTAGAGCGACGCCATTTGGCTGTTGGCGTCGTTAGCTGGATGCTTGCTAATCTTTAGTTAGAATACATATCGTAAAATTAGAACATCGTACAAGTACCAGATCGTTTAAAACACCGTGTACAAATACCAATAGAGGTAAGGCCGTTAAATGAGTTCGTCGGAAAAAGACAAGCTACCAGAAGCCATGTTGCAAGAGGCGCAGTTAGAAAAAGAGCCAAGCTTGATTCTTAATCAGTTTTTGCCTTTTCGTTTGGTAAACATCGCTAAGCGAGTGAGTGATACCTACTCTTGGGTGTACAACCGAGAGTTCGGCTTAAGCATTCCTGAGTGGCGGATTCTGGCGCGTTTGGGTGAACAGCCAGGCCTCAGCTCAAAACTCATTGGCGAAATCACCTTGATGGATAAATCTAAGGTTTCTCGCGGTGTTAAACAGTTAGAAGATAAGGGCTTGCTGGTAAAAAATAAGGATCAGCAAGATAATCGAGTTTACTACCTTTCTTTAACTGAAGCGGGGCAGCAGCTCTACCACTCTATTGTACCGACGGCGCTGGATTGGGAGGCAGAGCTGCTTCAGGCTTTAGATGTTTCTGAATATCGAGATCTATTCAGAGTCTTAGAAAAGCTTGATCGTCGACTAGAAGATATGGCCGATAAAAAGTCAGAATCATAAACGAAATACTTCATTGAGATTACTGGTTCCGTCTCCACTTGGACCAATAGCACCGCCAATAACATAAATATCGTTTTCAAAACGGCCGGCGCCAAGTCCATGTCGTGGTGTCGGCATATCAGGAAGGGCGGTCCAGCTATCCTGGCTTAGTGAATAACGCCAGACTTCTTTAAAAACCTTCGCTTGCGAGATAAAGATCTCACCCCCAAAAACAATAATGCCGTCATCGACAGCTACGCAGGCGCTGCCAGCCTGAGGCAGGGGTAGCGGCGTAGCCTCGCGCCATTTGCCGCTGGCGAGATCAAATATCTCAGTATTGGCTAAATTCCCCTTGGCGGTTCGGCCCCCGGTGATGATTAATTGTTCACCCACCCAGGCTCCTGTCGCACTGTTTCGAGCGGTAGGAATCGGAGCTAGCTCCTGCCACTGCATATCTTTGGGTGACCAGCGATAGTGTTGACGAATTTCATGGTGATCGCTGCGCTTATTATTGGCTGTGGCCTTGGGTGTTTGGCCTGTCACCCAGTGAATCGCACCGTCTGGTGCTTGGGTTAAAACACCTTCCGCCAGTGGCATTGGTAGGGTATCGATTTCAAGCCATTTTCCTTTAATCAGCTCGTAAACTTTATCTTGCATGCGCCAAATATGAGTATAGCCACCATGAAAGCCTCCAAAAAGAAACAGTCTTTCCCCATTGCTCACTAGGGTAGCGTGGTGCATAGCTTGAGGGAGTTCGGCTTCTTCACGCCATTGATTCGCTGCGGGGTCAAAGCTGTAGCAAGCTTTACTAAAGTAGGGCACACCCAACTTCGATGCAATGCCGCCGGCGACGTAAAAGCGCCCTTGGTGGACTGTTGGGTAAATTTCTTGGATGTTAATAGGTAATGCTGCTGCAGGGGCTAGCCACTGACCTTGTGGTGAGGCTTTTGCTGCTTGTATAAGTGGGTGAAAGCTCAGAATGCTGGCTGCGGAGCTCAGTACAAAGGTGCGTCGATTCATGGGGCTGACCATTGTTATTTATTATGGTCATTGATTATCTATGAAGCGCAAAAATATGCAAAGGGACGGAAGGCAAGAAGTATTGATCGTGAGGCAAAATGAAATACCTCACGATCAATATCTTTAAAAGGACAAATTAGAAGTTGTAGTTTACACCGACTGTTCCGTAGTAGATGTTTTTATCTTCAATAATCGGGCTATCGGTAATGCCACTGCCTAAGCGGCTGTAGCCAGTATTAAAGGTAAAGTCCCAGTTTTTGTTAAAGCTGTAGCGGCCGCTAACCCCAGTGTTAAAGCTAAAACTGCTATCGGCCTTGTATAATGCACGGCTATCAGTCACTTCATTGGCGCGAACACCAAAGTGATGGTCGGCTTTATCATCACTAATCCAGCTAACACCGGCATAGGGGTTGATATGCCAATCGCCATATTCCATATCAAAGATATATTCAATCTCGGCGGTTTGACCTTTATGGGTATTGCTAACATCATTTAGCGCGGTAAAGCGTAAACGTCCCATATCGCTTGTGTGATTGATGTAGATGCCTGCTTCAACTGCAATATCGCGTTCACGTAAGCCGGCAAGCTTAGGGTTTGAGCGAAACTCCTTGGCATCATGTAAAAAAGAGCCGTCACCGCGAACAATCAAGCCGCCACTCCACTCACTACGAGTGAATAAATTTAGGCCCAGTCCTTTTTCATTAAAGAAGAAACGCTCACCATTGTAACGAATGCGTGGGATAACAATCGTTTCATTATCTTCACCGGCATATGGGTTATTAATGGCGCCAGCACCGATGCCGACTACCCAAGTATTATCCGCTTGTCCTGGGTCAACCGCATCCTTTGCTTCAAGATTGCTGGCCAATAGTACACAAGCGGTTAGTGTTCCAAGTTTAGCTAAGTTTTTCATACAGTCCTCACTGGTTGAATGTCATGTGTTTGTTTATGTGAGGTACTTTAAGTGACTTAACTAAACCCAAAATTAATTTTTTCTGAATGAAACATTAACGAGTATAGAAAGCTATTGGTTTGTTGATGATTTTCAGGGAAACTCTGTTAAATGAAGGTTAACAGCAAGGTGCTTCTTGAGTGCAATCCGCGTATTGCGGATTTCGATTTTGTCATTCCTGGCTTATTACGTATGGGCAATTTTAATTTCAGGCTTCGAGCTTCGAGCTTCGAGTAATTACAGCTCATTATAAAACTCATGGGAGTAAGGCTCTAGCTTGGAGGAGTGATTTGTAGTGACTAGGCTCCTGGATGGAACGGGTTGCTGCATGGACGCAGCGTTGGAACGGAAAAGCACTCCTCCAAGCTAGAGCCTGGTAACGAAGCGCTAGCTCTAAACTTTAGACTCTGTTCACAAGGTTGTATCCCAGTCGTATCGGTATCATGCCGTGTGATTTTAACTAAACAAGCAGTTAAAGGTTTATTCAAAGTCCTTCCGAAAAGCTAGATTACTCACAGTCGACAAATATGAAATTTCGTTTTTATTAACTCTAAAGGCTTGTCGACTTTTCTTCTTCAGCTTTGTTGTTTTTTATTGGCACCTGATAGCACTGCACACGGTTTGTTCTAGGCGAATAAAGCACTACATAAGGAACAGCCGGATTCAACAAACTTACCGCCCAGTTACTAAAGCTGGTTTCAGTGCTTACATAGTTCCAAGCTTTTCCTCGACATACCTCGGAAAGATTCAGTGGGGCGCTAAGTTCAATCAAGCCATTCACAGTGGTGTGATGCCAGCGACTTTCTTCCTGGGTATTGCCTTCCTGTTCATATTGCACAAAGTTAATACGGCTACAGGCGCTTAATAAAGTGCTTGCAGCTAGCAGCAGCGCTATCGACTTAAGCTTCTTCATAACGGCACCATACTTTCGCTGTTCTTGGTGAGTAAATAAATAGCGTAATAATATTGAGTAAGTAATCATTACTGGAGATCACGGTTTGCATCTGTTCGATTTCAGCGCCATCGCAAACTTCATTGACATCTACCGTGTGCTCACCGATTAGACCAAATAAATAAAAGGGTTTGCTGTCGACATAACTAGGATCGGTATGTAACTTTTCGCCGCCATTGGGGCGGATGGTTACACTGGTACATGCGCTAATACTGATAAGGCAGGCTAAACTGATAATCCTTTGCCATACTCTTCTATCCACTTGAAACCCTCCAATTACTCGCCAGATTGAATGTTGCGAGGAAATTTTAATAGCATTTTTGCTCCCCCCCATTGGTTATGCTCAATGGTTAATGCAGCTTGGTAAGAGGCTAAGATTTCCCTTACCAAAGCTAAACCAAAACCTTGCCCTTCGGCTTGGCTATCTAAACGTACGCCGCGTTCGAAAATACTGTCCTGCTCGCTTGCAGGAATACCTGGTCCATCATCGCTTACCGAAAAATACCAAGCCCCCTTATCTTGCCAGGCGCTAACTTCTACCTTGCTGCGGCCATACTTAAAGGCGTTATCACAAAGGTTGCCAAACACCTCGGCCATATCTTGCTCGTCGGCATACACCGATAAGCCAGGTTCTACTTTAAGTGCGCTCTCTATCCCTTTATCAAAATAGACCTTGTGTAGCGCTTTAAGTACGGCGCTCACTTCCTGCTCTATAGGCACAGCCACGAAGCTCGCTTGCTGGTCACCGGTAACCGCTCGTTGCAATTGATAGTCGACGATATCGCGCATACGCCTAAGCTGCTTGTTCATGCTTTGGCTGAGTTGTTTGTTCTCAATCAGCTCTTCTTCCGCCTCATGGCTTAAGCCCCGTAAAACCGATAGCGGTGTTTTTAAGCTATGGGATAGATCGGCCATGCGGTCATGGTAGCGTTGGCGTTGCCGACGTTCATTATCAATCATCAAATTAAGGTCAAGGGCCATTGGGTTAAGGTCCCTTGAATAATTCTTTTCCAGCTTATCTTTATTGCCGCTGTTTAAAGCTTGAATATCGCCGCTTAACTTGGCTAATGGCTTCAGGCTTAGTTTTACAATGAGCCATTGCAAAGCGAGTAGGGTAAGTAAAACCAAAGCAGTGCTGATGGTAATGATCCAATAGACATTACGTTGCCGGCTTTGATACTCATCGGCTTTCTCTAGCACGCTAAATACAAATGGGCTATGGCGACCAAATTCATCTGGCCAGCTAGTGCCGTAACTCAAGCTGTAATAGTTTTGCCCCTGTTCATCCACCGCCAGCCCGAATAGCCATTGGCCGGCCTCAGGCTGAGGTAATTCAATGCTGTGGTTGGCGGTGGAAATACTGCGCCATGCTAAATTGCCTTGCTTGTCATAGACCTGTGCCAGCAAAAAAGAATCCTGCTCATTAAAGCGCTCATCATTGACTTCGGCGGGTAGGTAGATTTCACCATTGTAATTATCGGCTTCGCTCAACAGACTGTAATTGATGAGTTTAAGGCGTTCGCGAATCAGTGTTTCAACGCTAAGACTGTGGGCTTTGCTTAAGCCAATAGCAACCACTAGGGCGATAAAGCCTAGAATCAGGAAGCTAATGATAAACAGGCGCCCAGCAATCGACATATTAATCGGCCAGCTGCTTAAAGCGGTAGCCCCGCCCACGTAAGGTTTCGATAGGCTTAATGCTGCCGCCTGGGTCTAGCTTCTTACGCAAGCGAGCGATGATGACTTCCAATACATTGCTATTGTTTTCATCAACAGGATCATCATAAAGACGCTCAAGTAAAAGTGGCTTACTGGCGACCTTTCCTGGGTTGAGCATAAAGTGTTCCATCAGCCGGTACTCAAAGCTGGTCAACTCCAACTCTTCCTGCTCCAAGAAAAAAGCATTGCCAGTGATATCTAATTGATAGGGTCCATTGCTCAAGCGTTTACGATTAACACCGGTAGAGCGTCTCAAAAGCGCGTTCACACGCGCGGTGAGTTCTTCAGGCTCGAAAGGTTTGGTTAAGTAATCATCGGCTCCGGCATCTAAGCCTTGCACCTTGGTTTTCCAACTTGATCGCGCAGTTAGGATTAAAATAGGAAAACTCAATTCCTCTTCGCGCAAACGTTCTATCAGGCTCATGCCGTCAATGCGCGGCAGTCCTAAATCGATAATAGCTAGGTCGATGGGAAATTCAGTCGCAAAATACAAGCCTTGGGCACCGTCGTTGGCCAGCTGCACTTGAAAGCCATTATTGCTCAGCTGCCTGGATAGCTGGGCTTGCAACTCTTGATCATCTTCAACAATTAAAATTTGCATAATAGTCCTAAGGTGAAAGCTCTTGGCCATCAATGGCGCTGAGATAAAGTATTTGTATGACGCCCTGTTGGCTAATTAACTTAACTCGGTAGCGGGCATTAGCGAGTGATTTGATGTGTAATACATCCCCCGCGTAACGTTGTTTTACCAACTTGCGTATTTGATCTTTGCTTAGTCGCGGGCCGCTACCTTGAGCAGTGTCTTCAGCGCTGTTTTGCTCTGTTGCTTGGTTTTTTTGTAGGGCTTGAGGGCGAGCTGTATTCTGTTTTTGTGGACCCTTGGGGTCCAGCTGCACCTGATCTTCTATCCATCGAGTTAGTGGTTTGACAGCCTTTTCCAGCCATTGGGTGCTAGGGTTGAGTTTTTCTTCCAGCCAAATGGTTTTACCACCTTCGGGTGGCTGCTTGCCTTTACCGGTATCTTCTCGCTTTGATGACTTGCTCTCGGCCTTTTGCTTCTCATGCTGCTTTGTCGCTTCTGCTACGGCATCACTTTCAGCTTGGGCATGGGCCATTTGGGGCGTAACGCATAGCGCTACCCATAGCAGGCTGCCAATAAAAGGCACAATATGGCGGTGATACAAAAGACGACTAAGCATGCCGATATGTTTAATGCTGTGAAATCATTGGGTTAAAGGCTCAGTAATGGCTGACTTTAAGGCAGGGGGACTATAAAAGCGATAGCTTAATGAAACATTAACTGTTTTTACTTGCTAGCTGCCCCCAGCTTACGGATGGCAATGCAGGTCAGCCTTTTAGCTTGATCAAGCGCTGAGGGCTATAAATGGTGCAGCGCTTATAATAAATATTTACATATAAACATATTCCAATTCATATTTAATTGGGTTATGGTGTGTTTAATGTGAAAAAGCCCCTGCCTATATAGCGCTCATAGCTCTTAGGCAGACTACTGATTAGCAAAGTACAGCTTTAAGAAGTACTGTTATGAGCCCTTCGTCCACCCTATAAATGAACAGCAAGACAGCTGTTGGTGGAGAGAATGTTGAACCGTCAGTACTGTTAGCATGTACTCAATAAAAACCTGATAAGAATAAACAGGAATGCACATGACAAGCGTATATCAGCAGTGGCAGGCCAGTGTGGCGAAGTATGCAAACTGTGAGTTTTTGCATATCCCGGCCAGTGCCGCCAAAAGCTATAGTGATCAGGAAATTACTCTAAGTTACGGTGCCATGGATGCCCAGATTAAGCCATGGCGTGAGGCTTATGCTGAAGCGGGCTATGGCGTAGGTCACCGGGTGGCATTGCTATTAGAGAACCGCCCAGATTTCTTTGTCCATTGGTTTGCGCTTAACGCTCTTGGGGTATCTGTTGTTCCGATCAACGGAGATATGCAAGATGAAGAAATCGCCTACCTACTGGAAAACAGTGAATCTTGCTTGGCCGTAGCGGTTCCAGAGCGCATCGAACAGATTATAGGTGCAGCCACTTTAAATGGTGGGCAGTTGGCCGTTTGCAGCGCCCACGATATCGGCAGTTTAATCCCAGCTAAAAGTAAAGCGAGTCAGCAGCAGGGCGATTCCCAGAGTGAATGTGCTCTGCTCTATACCTCGGGCAGTACCGGTAAGCCTAAGGGCTGTATCTTAAGTAATGAGTACTTTGTAGAGTTTGGCCTTTGGTATCAAACTGTGGGCGGTTACATTCAGCTAGAGCCTGGCAAAGAACGCCTATTAACCCCTTTACCCCTCGTACATATGAACGCCATGGCGGTTTCGACCATGGGGATGGTGATGAGCGGTGGCTGTTTGATTCAATTGGATCGTTTTCATCCTCGAAGTTGGTGGCAATCAGTGGCCGAAAGCCGCGCGAGTATTGTGCATTACTTGGGAGTCTTACCTGCGATTCTTCTCAATATTGATGAGGCTGAATGGGAATCTAAGATCAAGGTGAAATTTGGTTTTGGCGCTGGTGTAAACCCTGCTCACCATAAAACCTTTGAAGATCGTTTTGGTTTCCCACTGATTGAAAGTTGGGCGATGAGTGAGTCGGGTTCAGGGGGCTGTATTACCGCCGCGGCTGAGCCTCGTCATGTAGGTACTTGTTGCTTTGGAAAGTTACCAGACGATATTGAAGTTAAGCTGATCGATGAGCAAGGCCAAGAAGTGGCCTATGGTGAACCAGGCGAATTGTTGGTAAGGGCTAAAGGCGAGAACCCACGTAAGGGATTCTTTTCTGGCTATTACAAGAATCCTGAAGCAACCGCAGAGGCGTGGGAAGGCGGCTATCTGCATACCGGTGATGTGGTGCGCCAAGGTGAAGACGGCAGTTTTCACTTTGTTGATCGCCGCAAAAATGTCATTCGTCGCAGTGGTGAAAATATTTCAGCGCTTGAGGTCGAAGCGGCCTTAAGCCAAGATCCTGCTATTGATCAACTAGCCGTATGTGCCGTACTTGATGAAATCCGAGGCGATGAGGTCATGGCTTTGATCATTCTCGAATCTGGTGAGCCAGCGAATCAGGATCTGGCCGAGCAGATTGTTGAGCGAGCTCGCGAACGATTAGTGTATTACAAACTTCCAGGCTACATCAGCTTTGTTGCTGAACTTCCTACGACAGCATCTAACAAGCCTCAGCGCGGTGAAATTAAAAAGCTGGGGGCTAAAATTTTGCAAGAAAAAAGTTGCTTCGATCTTTGCCACCTGAAAAAAGGTAGCAAGCGATGAGCAGTACTTTTCAGAATTTTCAGCAGGCTAAAAATCAGCCCAGCAGTTATCAAGGCATAGCTTTGGTTTGTCCGGTGAGTGTGGGTTACGCCAAACAAAGTGAAAAGGGCGCGGCTTATTTTATTGGCCGAAGCCTAGGCGAAATGATCCAACAGGCAGGTATTCATAAAGACGATGTCGATGGCTTAGCTATTTCCAGCTTTTCGCTTGGACCCGACTCGGTTATTAGCTTGTGCCAGCATTTCGATATTAGTCCACGCTTTTTAGAGCAGTTACCTTTTGGTGGCGCATCGGGCGTTATTGCGATGCGTCGCGCAGCCCGAGCGGTGCAGATGGGAGATGCTGATATTGTAGCTTGTATCGGTGGTGATACCAATCAGGCAGGCAGTTTCGCCGATTTAATCGCCGACTTTTCTACCTTTACCCGCGATGCTTCCTACCCTTATGGTGCTGGCGGACCTAATGCGGCTTTCGCACTTATTACTCAGCACTATATGGAGCAATATGGCGCGACTCGAGAAGATTTCGGTCGTATTGCAATCGCGCAGCGCTATAACGCTAATCATTACCCGACGGCCTTGCTAGGCCACAAAACTCTGAGCATGGATGACTATCTGAATGCTCGCCCAATTGCCGGGCCGGTGCATATGTTTGATTGTGTTATGCCCTGTGCTGGGGGTGAGGGCTTCTTAATGATGAGTGTTGAGCGAGCTAAGTTTTTAGGTTTGCCCTATGTCACCATTCTTGCTGCAGACGAATTGCATCATGCTCACCGAGATGATCCAGTTCAATATCGTGCGGGTTGGACGCTTTATGCGAATGAGCTTTACCAGCAGGCGAATATCGGCCCGGACGATATCGATATGCTGCAAACCTATGATGACTACCCGGTGATTTCCATGATGCAAATGGAAGATCTTGGTTTTTGCGCTAAAGGTGAAGCCAAACATTTTGTGCGAGAGACAGCCTTAACGTTTGACGGTCATAATTTTGCTTATAGCTCTGGCAAAAATTGTTTGCCCCACAATACCTCCGGTGGTCAGCTGTCCGTTGGGCAGGCGGGCTCGGCTGCAGGCTTCTTAGGTTTGGTAGAGAGTATTCGCCAATTGCTAGGGCAGGCTGAAAAGAATCAAGTGCAAGATGCTCGCCATGCCATGGTCAGTGGTTATGGCATGATTAATTATGATCGAGGTCTATGTTCTTCAGCGGCCATTTTAGCGTCAACAACATCTGCTACAGCGGGAGGTCAATGATCATGGCTGATTCTAAGCTATTGCCACCTGCAAAACGAACCAACCTAGGGGCTCAGTTGAAGCCCTTCGCCGAGCAAGGCGAACTGCGTTTGCAGCAGTGTTCAAGTTGCCAGCAGTTTGTATATCCGCCTCGAGAGGTTTGTGGTCATTGCTTGAGTGGCGACCTTAGCTGGGAAGTCTGTCCTGCTGAAGGTCAGGTGCTTGCCCGTGTGGACCTACATAACAGCTTCGAGCCTTTTTACGCTGCACAACTACCTTGGGTTTTATTGTCCGTTAAATTAGATGCGGGCCCCGTCGTTTATGCCCATAGCTCTTCACATTCTGGTTTGGAAGATAGCGGTTCGGAAGTAGAAACTTTGGAAATAGAAGCATTGGAAATAGAAAGTATAGCGAATAGCGGCGATAGAGTTGAGCTGACTTTGCAACTGGATGAGGCTGCGGCACCAGTATTTGTTGCCCAGCCTTTAAAATGAAAAAAGAATACATCCGTGGTGATTTATGAGTAAAACAGAATGTGTTTTGGTAACCGGCGGCAGCACCGGCATTGGTGCCAGCATCTGCGCTGATTTTTTAGAGCAGGGCATGCAGGTCATCAATTTGGCTCGCCGCCCACTCGAGCTTGAGAATCCAGCTTGGCAAGAGCGATTACATAATATTGCTGTAGACCTAACCGATAGGGAAGCCACTAAAGCGGTAGCAGAGCAGGTGGCAGAGCAGTTTAATGTCACACGTTTCGTTCACAATGCTGGTGTTATCAAAGCCAATCTTATTGAAGATGTCGCCCTTGATGAACTCGATT
>JAOXRT010000157.1 GCA_025800365.1 Cellvibrionaceae bacterium
ACGTGGCTTAATACGGCCACAAAACCCAGAAAAAATACTTTGAGTGCAAAGATGGCAACCGTTTATACCGATCGTAATCAAATATTATTGCTACTAAAACGACGGAGATAAACGAGTCTGCTCATTAGCATTTTACAAAACTGCTAACTGTTGCCTCGATGATTGCTTTGCAAGTTATGAGAACATCGTTTGGATTTGGTCTCAGTTTATAGTGGCTGTAACGTTGAATAAAAAAAGGCTGTCTTAGCACAGGCGGGAGTACCTAGCATGTTCGCCTTGCTCAGTCAGAGATGGCTTTCCTGGCCTGGCCATGTCAGCCGTATGGACGACAGGAGAATTCCTAAGGACATACTCTACGGCGAGCTTGCCACTGGAACTAGACCAACTGGAAGGCCTAACCTTCGTTTCAAAGATGTTTGTAAACGCGATCTAAAGGCAGGCAATATCAACTTTGCAGGTTGGGAAGCTTTATCTGCAGATCGAAGTCACTGGAGGCTTGCTGTCAAGGCAGCCACTCAGGCGTGTGAGGAGAGGAGAAAGGAGCAGTGGGATGAGAGGAGAGAACGTAGACGGCTGAGGGCAGCATCAGTATCCACAGAGCCTAGCACGGAATTCATCTGCAATAACTGCAACTAAGCCTGCCAATCT
>JAOXRT010000158.1 GCA_025800365.1 Cellvibrionaceae bacterium
CTCTGAGCTAGAGTTGTTCGCCAATTTGCGCCCAGCGATTTTGTATCCGCAGTTGGCTGAAGCGTCTACCTTAAAGCCGGAAGTGGTTTCGGGCTTAGATATTTTGATTGTTCGGGAGCTGACCGGCGGTATTTATTTTGGCCAGCCGCGTGGCATCCGCACACTAGAAAATGGTGAGCGCCAAGGTTACAACACCTACGTTTATGCCGAGCATGAAATCGAGCGTATTGGTCGTAATGCTTTCGAAATGGCTCGCAAGCGTGGCAAGAAAGTGTGCTCGGTTGATAAGGCTAACGTGCTTGAGGCTACAGTATTGTGGCGTGAGGTGATGGATCGCTTGTCTGCTGAATATCCAGATGTAGAGCTAAGCCATATGTACGTTGATAACGCTGCAATGCAATTAGTTCGTGCGCCAAAACAGTTCGATGTGATTGTCACCGGTAATATGTTTGGCGATATTTTATCGGATGCAGCAGCAATGTTAACCGGCTCCATCGGCATGTTGCCTTCAGCATCTTTGGATAAAAACGGTTGCGGCATGTACGAACCTTGTCATGGTTCGGCGCCAGATATCGCAGGGCAGGGCATTGCCAATCCGCTGGCGACTATTTTGTCGGTAGCCATGATGCTGCGTTATTCACTGGATATGCCTGAGGCGGCCGTGCAAATCGAGGAAGCTGTATCCAAGGTGTTGGATCAAGGTTTGCGTACCGCTGACATTTATACCGATGGTATGCAAAAGGTTAGCACCAGCGAAATGGGTGATGCTGTAGTAGCTGCTCTTTAATACCTGTTTAAAAAATTAAAACCGCGAGCGCCATAGTTGTAGCACAAGTCGTATCAAAAAAAGTACGCTCGTTAAAACCTAGGATGCCAACTCAAATAGAGGGGTGCCTAGGAACTTAAGATCATCCATTGTCGTTTCTAATAGTCAGTTCGCAAATGGCCATTAGAGCGGCAACTAGGGTGGCGAGAATTAAAAGCTTAAATGCGGCTAATAACACCGCTTAAGCACCACAATAGCACCACATATAGCACGTCACAGTACGTGAAAGAGAGAAAACAATGCGTGTAGGTTTTGTAGGTTGGCGCGGCATGGTGGGTTCCGTTTTAATGGAACGCATGCGCGCTGAAAATGACTTTAGTGGCCAAGATTTAGAGCCGGTTTTTTATACGACTTCAAATGTGGGTGGTACGGGCCCTGATATTGGTCGCGATATTGAGCCATTGCAGGATGCCTACGATATTGAAAGTTTAAGTAAGCTGGATGTCGTGTTGACCTGCCAGGGTGGAGATTATACCTCGGCGGTTTACGGGAAATTACGCGAAACAGGTTGGCAGGGTTATTGGATTGACGCTGCCTCAAGTCTTCGAATGGCTGACGACGCCATAATCGTTTTGGACCCTGTAAATAATAAAGTGATTCGAGATGGCTTGGCCAAAGGTGTTAAAAATTACATCGGCGGTAACTGTACTGTCAGCTTAATGCTTATGGGTCTAGGCGGTTTATTTAATGCGGGCTTGGTGGAGTGGGTGAGTGCCATGACTTACCAGGCAGCATCCGGTGCTGGTGCACGCAATATGCGCGAGCTGATTGCGCAAATGGGCAGTATTCGTGATGCCGTTGCCCCAGAGCTGGCCGACCCTGCCAGCGCTATTTTGGAAATTGATCGCAAAGTGGCCGAGCATATGCGCAGCCAAGATTTGCCTGCAGATGAGTTTGGTGTCCCATTGGCTGGCAGTCTGCTGCCTTATATCGATCGTCAGCTGGATAATTTCCAAAGTCGTGAAGAATGGAAGGGGCAGGCAGAAACCAATAAAATCTTAGGCCTGGATGCAAAGCCAGTACCGGTCGATGGTTTATGTGTGCGTGTTGGGGCGATGCGTTGTCACTCGCAAGCTTTGACCATCAAGCTTAAGCAGGATGTGCCTCTGGCTGATATTGAGTCAATGTTGGATGAAGCCAGCCAGTGGTCTAAGGTTGTGCCTAATAATCGTGAGCAAACTTTGAGCGATTTAACACCAACAGCGGTTACTGGGACTTTGACTGTACCGGTAGGTCGATTGCGCAAGATGAATATGGGGCCGCAGTATTTATCGGCCTTTACCGTAGGTGATCAGCTATTGTGGGGGGCTGCAGAGCCTTTGCGCCGTATGTTAGCGATTCTACGAGAAGCTTAAGACGCCAACTAAAGGTGGCCACTGCCTGTGGCCACCTCTCATCTCTTTGGGCCAATGTCCCAGTATGCCTGTGATAGCCCTCTCATTTTTTATCTGAAACTTTCAATCTAGGCGGTTTCGCTCAATTAAAGCCCGAATTATGCTCCCTAAAACTGGGCGAATAGTTGCGAAAAGCCTATTTATATTGAATACTTACGTGCAATTGTGAAGAGTTATTCTAGGCTTTATTCACATTTCTTAATAATGGCTCTGAGCGCTTATGCAGCTCAACTCTATAGCTTATTAGCCGAAATGATAGGAATGATGCCAAAAGGCTCGGACGACTTGTAGAAGGCGTTCATGATTCACTACAGAGTTGGCACATTATCCACTGGGTACTTTGGGCGACAAGCCTGAAGGTCGGCGGATTTGTGCTTTGTGTTTTTGTACGCTTTGTATGGTGCCGGGCAGATAGGCGGCATACAGCGTTGAGCACAAAGAGAGATAGGGGTTTTACTCCTCGAACCAAGCAAAAAATTAAAGGATCATCCTATGCGTCTTGGTAATTTGGCGGTAGCTATCGGTTTGGTTACAGCTATGTCGTCACCGGGTTTAAGTGCTTTAGGCCTCGGGGAGATAACATTACACTCCACACTAAACCAACCTCTAGATGCAGAAATTAAACTGCTGCAAACTCGTGATTTGGATAAAGGTGAAATTCTAGCCGCATTGGCTTCGAGTGAAGACTTTAAGCGAGCTGGAATTGAACGTAATTATTTCTTAACGGGCTTAAAGTTTACTGTTGATTTAAAAGCCCCTGGCGGCCCAGTGCTAAGAGTTCGAAGCGACCGTCAAGTTCAAGAGCCCTATTTAAACTTTTTGATTGAAACCCGCTGGCCTGCAGGGCGTATTTTACGTGAATACACCTTGCTAATGGATCTGCCGGTTTTTACTGAAGATGCTGCGCCAGCTGTTCAAGCCGCTAAACCTGCAGCGCCAAAACCTCAAAATAAGGTTCAACGACGCCCAAAGCCAAGTGAGCCCGTAACTCGCCCGGTTGCTGAGCCAGAAGAGCCACGTACTAGCGTCGCTCAAAATGATGTTGAATCCACTTCCAGTTACGGCCCAGTCGGTGCTAACGAAACCCTATGGGGAATTGCTAGCCAGGTACGACCCAGCCGCGGCGCCAGCATTCAGCAAACCATGCTGGCTATTCAGCGCCTTAATCCAGAGGCTTTTATTGATGGCAACATCAACCGTCTGCGTCGTGGGCAGGTCTTAAGAATACCAACTGAGTCTGAAATCTCTCGTTTAACAGCTCGTCAGGCCATTGCTGAAGTTGCTCAGCAGAATACCGATTGGTCTGGCAATGCCAATGGTGATGTGGGCGCACCAATTGATGCGGCGTCCAGTCGCAGTCGCCGCAATACTAGCTCCGAACAAGCGAGTGGCCGAGTAACTTTGGCGAGTGCTAGTGAAACCGCTGGATCGGCTAGCCGAGGTGCTGGTAGTGGCCAAGCGGAATTGAGCCAGGCCTTAGAGCAGCTAGATAAATCGCGTCGCGAGAATGACGAGCTAAAATCACGCCTTGCGGATTTAGAAGCGCAGATCGAAACCATGGAACGATTGGTTGAGGTGAGCAGTGAGCAAATGCGTGCCCTGCAGTTGGCTGCAGAGAAAGGTGATACTGCAGTTGCCGATAAGACTGGGGAAGATGTTATTGATCCGCTCAATGACGCTTATAAAGACAGCATCGACAGCGCTTCCGAGGATTCTGAAAAACTGGCTGAGCTCGTACCTGATGAGCCAGCAGCTGATGAGCAAAGCACCGAAGCAGCCGAAGTAGAAGCTAAGCCAGAGCCGGCCAAAGCTAAGCCAGCCCCGAAGAAGAAAGTTGCAGCCGTAGTAAGCACGCCAAAAGCTGAACCCGGCATTGTTGATATATTGGTGGATAATCTCCTTTATATCGGTGGTGGCTTGGTGGCTGTTTTGCTAGCAGTGTGGGCATTGTTGCGTCGCCGTAAGGACGATGATGAAGAGGCAATTGAGCCTGAGTTGGCTGCCGCTTCTTTTGATAATCAGCTGGAGCAAAGCGAAGAGGCTTCGACCGAGCCAGAAGAGAATGATGTTTTATCCGAGGCCGATGTCTATATCGCTTACGGTAAATTCGATCAGGCCGAAGAGTTGTTGCAAGGCCATTTGAGTGCCCAATCTGACGATAGTGCTGCACGACTAAAATTGCTTGAAGTGTATAGCGAAGCTAAAAATTACACCGGCTTTGATGAGCAGGCGGAGATTTTAGATAAGACGGCCGATGATGCTACGCTCGCTAAAATCGCCAGCTTACGCGAAAGCATGGGCGGGCCTGACAATGCCAGTGATGCGCTTGATGCTCTAGGTTTAGAAATCAATGACGATGAGCAAAGCCTCGATGATTTGCAGTTAGATGCAGATGCTGACGAATTTGACCTATCTGATATGGACTTTAGCTTGGATCAAGATGCTGATGGTCTCGACTCGGCGGGTTTGGAGTCGGGAGATTCGGAGGTTCAAGCAGAAGATAAGCTAGGATCAATCGATGGTCTAGATGATTTAAGTCTCGATGACGGCGAAG
Organism: Cellvibrionaceae bacterium; assembly: GCA_025800365.1. Classification (GTDB taxonomy): domain Bacteria; phylum Pseudomonadota; class Gammaproteobacteria; order Pseudomonadales; family Cellvibrionaceae; genus Pseudoteredinibacter. The sequence goes on from JAOXRT010000158.1 coordinate 4,775, forward strand.
AAAACAGCAATGAGTTGTCAGATATCGAATTTGATCTCGCGCTTGGTCTGGATGATGCGGCCGAAGGTGACGCTGTCAGTTTGAATGAGCCGGAGATTGAAACTGATGTAGAGCTGGATGCCTCAGCTCTAGAAGAAGAGATCGATGGACTTGCTGATATTGAATTTGAAACGGCTTTTGATGAGCCTTTAGAGTCGGCATCTGAAGAGCTAGAAAACGCGGCGTCTGCTGTAGAAGAAAGCGCGGAAGAAAGTGCAGAAGATGCGCTTGCTGCTTTGGATGACTTTAGTTTAGAAGATGATAGCGAGCAGATAACTGCTGGCCTAGACGATATTGATTTAGACTTCTCAACATCTGATTTAGACAGCACAGAAGCATCGGCAGAAATTGACGAGCCAGCACTGCAATTGGATGAGAAAACAGCGGCGGTAGCGGCGGCTGGTGCTGCGGCACTTGGCACAACAGTGGTTGGCAGTCTGACCATGCACGATGAGGCCGAAAGCGAGCAGGAGCCCGCTGCCGCTAGCGCCAGTGATGAGCTTGCTGACGTCGATGGTTTAGCTGAAGCTGAAGCTGATGATTTTGATTTGAGCTTAGAGCTCGATGCCAATACTGAAGACGATCTCGATTTAGGTGCTGACGGTGAGTTAGATTTGGCGGAACTCGACAAAGAGTTGGATTCCGAACTGGATCTAAATGAAGAGCTAGATCTAGACACTGAGCTGGATCTGGATTCTAACGCTTCGGCTGAGCTATCAGAAACTGAGGACTTCAGCTCTGATTTTGGCGAAGAAGCCAAAGATCTGGATGCCTTGGCAGTAAGTGATATGGATTTACCGGCATCCGATTTGTCTGTTGGTGATTTGGCCGGTGGCGCTGAAGATCTTGGTGATGACTTGGCGGCCTTGGATATCTCCTTGGGGGATGACCCTGAGATCAATAGTGAGCTTGAAGAGAAGCCGGCCGAAGCGGCGAGCGAGCTCAGTAATGAGTTGGACTTTTTGGCTGACAGCGATGAAGTCGCGACTAAATTAGATCTAGCCCGCGCCTATATGGATATGGGAGATAAAGAAGGTGCCAAAGAAATCCTAGAGGAGGTTGTCAACGAGGGGGACGAGGGCCAGCAAAAAGAGGCCCAAGAACTGATCGACAGAATGTCATGATGCTCTAAAGCTAAGCCCCTTATTTGACTATCATAAAGGCCCGCAAGGGCCTTTTTTATTGCCTGAAATTAATCACCATTCCACTGCCTCAACTTCTACGCTTTTTGTTTCAACAGCGTGGCTCAGTTACAATGCCTGCGATTTCCAAGCGATAGAGAATTTAACAAAAGAATGGTTCGAGCCTATAAAACAAATGGTGAAATATTGCCGGGGCAAAGTTTGCCAGAAGGTGTTCAGCGTTACGCAGCCATTATTGAATACAATGGGGCGCGCTACCGTGGTTTTCAGCTGCAAAAACACGATAAGCAAACCGTTCAAGAAACCTTGCAAAATGCTCTGAGCCAAGTAGCCAATGAAGAGGTTTCTTTGGTCTGTGCCGGTCGCACTGATGCCGGCGTGCACGCCAGCGCGCAAGTTGTGCACTTTGACAGTAAAGCCTTGCGCCCCAGTAAGGCTTGGGTACAAGGCGTTAATACCGCGATGAGTCGGGATATCCGAGTTCGTTGGGCGGATCAAGTTTCAGCGCAGTTTCATGCCCGTTTTAGTGCCCAGGCGCGCAGTTATCGCTATTTAATTTCGGATCAAGCTGTCTCCTCAGGGTTACTCGAAGGACAAATCACCTGGTCTAAGTTTCCTCTTGATATTGAGGCTATGCAAAGCGCCGCCGAGGCCTTGCTTGGCGAACATGACTTCTCTTCATTTCGGGCGGCACAATGTCAGGCGCGCCATGCGATTCGAGAGCTGCAGGCGATTCAATTTTATCGCTTGCATGGCGGAATGATTGTTATGGAGATACGTGCCAACGCCTTTCTACATCATATGGTACGCAATATCGTTGGCGTATTAATGGCGATTGGTAGTGGTCATAAACCTATTGGCTGGGCCCAGGAAGTACTGCAAGCTCAAGATCGATGTGCGGCGGGAGTTACGGCACCTGCATCGGGTTTGTATTTTGTTGCGGCTCACTACCCCGAGCACTTAGCCATACCTACGATTGAAAAGGGGCCCTTGTGGCTGCCTAATGATCTGAACTTGGTTGGGCATCGGCAAGCAGCCAAGCAATAGTATTGAAAACTAGAGGCAAAGATGAGTGCTAATAAGCCGTCGGCAGATAAGCTACAAGTAAGCAGTAGAACCTTGGTAAAGGTTTGCGGATTCACCCAAGTAGAGCAGGCCAGGCAGGCGGCGAAAATGGGAGTTGATGCCCTTGGCTTGGTGTTTTATGGGCCAAGTCCTCGTTGTGTGGATATGGCGAGAGCTCAAGAGATTGCCGCTGTTGTCGCACCGTTTTGCAGCCTAGTTGGTTTGTTCGTGAATGAACAAGAAGCCGTCGTGAAGCAGCTGCTTAACAAATTACCTTTAGATATCTTGCAGTTTCATGGTGACGAATCTCCTGAGTATTGCGCCTCTTTTGGGCGTCGTTATATGAAGGCAATCCGAATGCGTGAGGGCCTTGATTTGGAGGCAGAGATCGATCGCTATCAGGGTGCGAGCGCTATATTGCTGGATGCCTATCGCCCGGGGGTGCCGGGTGGTACTGGTGAGCAGTTTGATTGGCAGAGAGTGCCCCAGGATTCAACTGTGCCGATTGTTTTAGCGGGTGGCTTGGATGCCAATAATGTTGCACAGGCGATTAAGCAAACGGCTGTCTATGGCGTTGATGTGAGTGGCGGAGTCGAGCGAGCAAAAGGAGACAAGTGTTTGTCCAAGATTGCGCAGTTTCTGGAGGCGGTACGTACTTGCTAAGATTTCAGGCAAAGCAGCGTTCTTGCTCGGGCCTTGGCCAGCAATTTACACTGGAGTTCAGCTAAGATTAAGGGCTTAGATTGCACTCTCCATGGGAGCTTAGTTTCCTAATTACGGCCATACCAGACAAATTGGAAAAAATAAGGGGGATTTTGCCACTGAATGAATATTTTAGTGTCACTTCCGCGCCCCATTATTTATCATAGCGTATTGAGAATTAATGATGACTCAGCCAGCACGTAGTTTAGCCTGGCTGGTTAAAATCTAGGCAGTGTGAGAGCAGGATAGGCCGCCAAATTGGCACCAATTTAGCACATGGGTTCTGCCCCGAAGCCTACACCGCCTTGTGAGAAATACGATACCGTAACCGAGCTTTTCGGTGACAATGAATCAGCGAGACAAATATGAGTTGGTTGGACAAAATTATTCCTAATTCTGTGCGCTCTGAAGGGCGTCGTGACGGTGCCAGTAAGGTGCCAGAGGGGCTCTGGAAAAAGTGTGTCAAATGTGGTTCGGTGCTTTATCGCCCAGAGCTTGAGCGCAACGATGATGTCTGTCCGAAATGTGACCACCATATGCGCATTGGTGCTCGAAAGCGCCTAGATATCTTTTTGGACAAAGATGGTCGTGAGGAACTGGCTACCGAGGTTGAGCCAATTGATCGTCTAAAATTCAAAGACATCAAAAAGTACAAAGAGCGCTTGAGTACTGCACAAAAAGCCACCGGCGAAAAAGATGCTTTAGTTGCCATGCGTGGTAGCTTGAAGGGCATGCCTGTCGTTGCGGTCGCCTTTGAGTTTGCCTTCCACGGTGGTTCGATGGGTTATGCTGTAGGTGAAAAATTCACCCGTGCTGCAAAGGTCGCTCTAGATGAGAATATCCCTTTGGTGTGTTTTTCCGCTACCGGTGGTGCACGCATGCAAGAGGCGCTTATTTCCTTGATGCAGATGGCAAAAACATCGGCCATTATCGAGCGCTTAAAACAGCAGGGAACACCCTATGTTTCCATCATGACTGACCCAGTATACGGTGGTGTGTCGGCAAGTTTGGCTCTATTAGGTGATATTAATGCGGCCGAGCCAGGCGCCCGAGCGGGCTTTGCTGGCCCAAATATCATTGAGCAGACTATTCGACAAAAATTGCCAGCAGGATTTCAGCGCAGTGAATTTTTGTTAGAGCATGGCGCTATCGACATGATTATTCACCGTAATGAGATGCGCGATCGTTTGGCTTCTTTGTTGGGTAAATTTACCAACTACAGTTGGGATGAATCGCAACTGCAAGAAGAGGCGGAGCCTGATCAGGAGGCGGAAGTTATCGAAGCAGACGCTTCCCCTAAAGAGGGCGAAGACTCTTAAACTTCTGCACGGTTTAGTATTATCAAAACCCGCTTCTTTATGAGCGGGTTTTCACTTTATGGTGCTGTAGATTGTGTTGTGAATAGCGCTGCGAAAAGTGTCGTGGATTTGCAGTAGATTGCTCCAAAAGCTGAAACAGCGAGCTGTCTGCCTTGTGAAAATAGCTTTAGATACGGTGGCCGCTGTGCTCGTCTTGGTCTCAATTTTAGTAACATCTTTTTATGTCTAATTCCTCAACGCGCTCATTAAGTCAGTGGCTACAATATATCGAAGCTCTACATCCGAGTGAAATTGATATGGGGCTTGCGCGTGTGCGCGAAGTTGCCGAGCGCATGGGCTTGCCAGAGTCCCTGTCATCTCGCAAGGTGATTACTATTGCTGGTACCAATGGTAAAGGTTCTTGCGTTGCAAGCCTGGAGGCTCTGTTTGAGGCATACGCCAATAGCTCCTTAGCTTCCAAGAAAATCCGTTATGGTGCTTATACCTCTCCTCATTTTATAAATTACAATGAGCGCATTCGCCTAGATGGCAAAGATGCCAGTGATGATTTGATTTGTCAGGCATTTAGTAAAATTGAGGCCGCTCGCCAAGAAATCAGCTTGAGCTATTTTGAATTTGCGACCCTGGCGGGCTTGCAGGTATTTGTCGATGCCGATTGTGATTATATTGTGCTCGAAGTTGGCTTGGGTGGTCGCTTAGATGCCGTCAATATTATTGATGCAGACATTGCCGTCGTTACGTCGATTGCGCTTGATCATCAAGATTGGCTAGGTAGCGATTTAGAGCAGATTGCCCGGGAAAAGGCTGGGATTTTTAGGGCAGAAAAAATAGCCATCAGCGCTAGCCCCCAAATGCCCAACGGCGTAGTTGAGACAGCAAGGCAATTAGCCGCCGTGCATTGGCAGGTTCAGCAAGATTACAGCTACCGAGTAGATGGTGGGCGCTTGTTTTTAAAGTTGGCGAGCAAGCAGCTGGATATTGCTATGCCTGGCTTGCCAACCCCCAGTGTGGCGGCCGCAGCACTGATTATTGACTTGCTGCAGCTGTGGCCTGGAGATGAGGCATTTGCACAAGCCTTATCCGCTGTTCAGCTAACAGGTCGCTGTCAGCGTATTTCTTGGCAGGGGCGAGAGCTTGTTTTGGATGTTGCCCATAATCCAGCGGCCAGTGCACATTTGCGCACTCAGTTACAAGAAGAAAGGCATGATTATTTGCTGCTAGGCGCCATGGCGGATAAAGATTTGGCCGGTATCATCCAGCCTTGGGCAGGTTCTGTGAAGCAGGCTTATTGCTGTGATTTGCCCAATACCCCTAGAGCTGCATCTAGCAAGCTTTTATACTCTGAATTTGCGGCGGCCGGTATTGCGAGTCAGGCCTTTGCAGGGTTCGATGAGGCCTTTGCAGAGGCGCTTAGCTGCAGCCAAGAAGGGGACCGCATCATTATTATGGGCTCATTCTTTACCGTTGCCGCAGCGCTTAATCATTTGTCTTTGGAGCAATAGTGGCGGCTTGCCTAAATAGCGCCAGCGATTTAAGTAATAGGCTTGGGATTTATTAGGTAGGGCTGTACTCTAAGTGGCAGTTCCGCTTATTTAAGCAATTTAAGAGGTTAAGTATTCCAGTGGATGACGGCTTAAAACAACGGTTAGTTGGTGCAGTAGTATTGTCGGCGGTGGCTGTGCTATTTGTGCCGGTACTCTTTGATCAGCATGATAAGCATAAGGTCGATACTGTAAGCCAAATTCCGGCAATGCCTGATGTTGAGCCAGTAAACTATCAATCGCCAACTAAGGTTGAGGGCATAGATCCAGCCCCTAAACCAGAGCAAATGTTTCTGCCCAGTGGGGGCGATCAGCAGGCAATTGATGATGATCCTGCTGCTGAGGCTGGGACTGCTCCTCTTGTTGCCAAAGCTAATGTTTCTGGTTCCAGTGTTACAAAACCCAGTGCGTCTAAACCTAGCACGTCAAAACCCAGTGCTTCTAAAAGCTCAGGTCAGAAGCCTGTGAGTCAAAAGCCATCTGTGCAAGCGACGGCTAGCAACGATATCTTAAATGCCGATGGTACGCCCAATGCTTGGGTCTTACAGCTTATTAGTAGTTCTTCTGAGGCTAAGGCTAAGGCGATTGTTAAACAGCTACAAGATAGTAACTATAGAGCCTATTATCGCTCAGCTAAAACTCCTAAGGGCTTGATTTATAGGGTTTTTGTTGGGCCGAAAATCAGTCGTCGAAAAGCTGAGCAGTTGAAGAGAGAGCTGGATAAGCTATTAAAGGTCGATGCCTTAATTCTACGCTTTCAGCCTTGAGCTAAGCTCTGGTAGAATGCGCGCAGTTTAGCCCTGTGGTGGGGCGTTATTGAGTAAAAATATGGCACTTATCTGGGCAGATTGGTTGATCTTGGGCATTATTGGGGCCTCGGCCTTGGTGGGCCTAATTCGCGGCCTGGTCAAAGAAGCGCTTTCATTGGTCAATCTGGCTGCCGCATTTCTAGTTGCCATGAGTTTTAAGGCTCAATTGGCCCCGATGCTGGGTGGTTGGTTGAGCACGCCATCGCTCAGAGAACTTGCCGCCTTTGCGATTTTGTTTTTGTTTACCTTGATTGCCGGCTCCTTACTTAACTATCTGCTGGGTCAGTTGGTGAGAGCAACTGGGCTTTCGGGTACTGACCGTCTTTTAGGTGTGCTGTTTGGTGCATTACGCGGTGTGGCAATCGTGCTGGCCATGATCATAATTATTCCAAAAATTCTCCCTGTTGAGCAGGACCCATGGTGGCAGGCATCTGCCATGATTAAGTATTTTAAAGGTATGGAAGGCTGGGCGATTAGCACAGCGGAGCAGGCCTTTGACTGGTTTAAATCTTTGTTTTAATTCGCTGCAAAATCGTTTGTAGCGCCGTGATTGTTTTGGAGCGTAGGCTTTATGTGTGGTGTCGTTGGTATAGTCGGCAAAAGTGATGTCAATCTGCAGATTTATGATGCATTGACCATGTTACAACATCGGGGCCAAGACGCCGCCGGTATCATGACTTGCCACGAGGGGCGTCTGGCCCAGCACAAGGCAAATGGTTTGGTGAGCGATGTCTTCCGTACTCGCCACATGCAACGCTTAGTCGGTAACTATGGTATCGGCCATGTACGTTATCCTACCGCAGGCAGTTCAGGCCCAGCGCAAGCACAGCCATTCTACGTGAACTCGCCTTATGGTATTGCGCTGGCCCATAACGGTAACCTTACCAATACCGAGGAAGTTGAGCGCGATTTGCTTCAAAATGACTTGCGCCATATGAATACCGATTCCGATTCAGAGCTGCTACTCAACGTATTCGCTCATGAATTATTAGAGCAAAATAAAGCCAAGCCATTACCGGCCGACTTTTTCAACGCTATACGTGAGCTACATAAACGTGTGCGTGGCGGCTATGCCTGTGTAGCACTGGTCGCCAACTACGGAATTATTGCCTTCCGTGATCCCCAGGGTATTCGTCCGTTAGTCTACGGTAGTCGCGAAACGGCCAATGGCACCGAGTATATGATTGCCTCTGAAAGTGTTGCACTGGATGTTAGTGGTTTTACCATTGAGCGTGATGTGGCCCCAGGTGAAGCGATCTTTATTAGTAAAGAAGGCGAGCTATACAGCGAAGTCTGCGCTGATGAGGTAAGCCTAGCGCCGTGTATCTTTGAGCATGTGTATTTTGCTCGCCCAGATTCCATTATCGACGGTGTCTCGGTATACAAATCGCGTTTACGTCAAGGTGAGCGATTGGCAGATAAAATCTTGCGTGAACGTCCAGATCACGATATTGATGTGGTGATTCCGATTCCAGATAGTAGTCGAGTAGCAGGGCAGGCTTTGGCTCACAATCTGAATGTTAAATTCCGCGAAGGACTGGTTAAGAACCGCTACATTGGCCGTACCTTTATCATGCCCGGTCAGCAGCAGCGTAAAAAGTCCGTGCGCCAAAAGCTCAATGCCATTGAGCTTGAGTTTAAGGGCAAAAACGTACTGTTGGTTGATGACTCTATTGTGCGCGGTACGACTTGTCAGCAGATTATCCAAATGGCCCGTGATGCCGGTGCCAATAAGGTATATTTCGCCTCTGCAGCGCCAGCCGTTAAATACCCGAATGTTTACGGCATCGATATGCCTTCGGCCAGTGAATTGATTGCCAGTGGCCAAACCGATGAAGAAGTTTGTAAAGAGATTGGTGCTGATTGGCTGCTGTATCAAGACTTGGACGACTTGGTAGCCGCATCTAAAGACGGTAACCCAGATATTGATCAGTTTGAGTGCTCAGTATTCACCGGCGAATATATAACTGGCGATATCGACGATAGTTATTTTGCAAGGTTAGAGGCTGCTCGCAGCGACAGCGCGAAAGCTAAGAAAGTCGATAATTCGGATGATACTGCAGTGATTGGTATTCATAACGGTGCAGTAGAGTAAGCAGCTGTCGTTTTAAGTAATAGCTATATAAGTAGCTGTTATTTGGTATCCGAGCTGTGCTCGGGCTAAACTAAAGCCTTTTGTGGCTTTTAGACTATAGAGCCTAGGGTTATACCCTGGGCTTTTTTGTTTGGCTGAAAGTTAAGCTGTATTCTTTTTATGCTGCCAAGCTTAGCCATCATGCGAAACTAGAACCCTATACAGATTAATGCTCGGCATAATGTTGTGCCTGAGTTTGACCTTAACAATGGCAATCCCATGAACCAAGAATTTTTAGATTTGTGTCAGCTGGACACCTTAGGTATTCGAGCTGGACATCATCGTACTGCAGAGGGCGAACACAGCGAGCCATTATTCAACACCTCTAGTTATGTGTTTGAATCGGCGGCGGATGCCGCAGCCAAGTTTGCCGGTGACGTAGAGGGGAATGTGTACTCTCGTTATACCAATCCCACCGTTAAGATCTTTCAGGATCGAATTGCAGCCCTAGAAGGGGCTGAGGCGGCGGTAGCTACATCGTCGGGTATGGCGGCAATCTTATCGGTTTGCATGGCTTTGCTTAAGCCGGGTGATGAAGTTCTGGTTTCGCGCAGTGTTTTTGGTACTACTAGCAATTTGTTTGGCAAATTTCTGGTTAAGTTTGGTATTTCCGTCAAGTTTGTTGAGCTTGCTAAGCTACAAGATTGGCAAGCGGCTATAAGTCCTTCAACGCAAATGCTATTTCTGGAAACACCTTCAAACCCTTTGTGCGATGTTGCGGATCTTGAAGCTCTTTCGGCTTTGGCAAAAGCTAATAATTGTCGGCTAGTGGTCGATAATTGTTTCTGTACGCCAGCTCTACAGCGCCCCCTTGAGCTTGGCGCCGATATTGTTGTGCATTCGGCAACCAAATATCTCGATGGTCAAGGCCGCTGTGTTGGCGGCGTCGCCGTTGGTAATAAAGCTGATATGGAAGAAGTTTTGGGCTTTGTGCGCACCGCTGGACCAACTATGTCGGCATTTAATGCATGGGTATTTTTAAAAGGCCTAGAGACCTTGCGTTTGCGCATGGATGCTCACTGCCAGAATGCTCAAAAACTAGCTGAGTGGTTGCAAGCTCAGGATGCAATTGAACAAGTTTATTACGCCGGCCTAGCGAACCATCCGGGGCATGAGTTGGCCAAGAAACAACAGCGTGGCTTTGGTGGTGTGTTATCGTTTAAATTGAAGGTGAGCGATGAAGCAGAGCGCAGGGCAGCGGCTTGGCGTTTTATTGATGCCACCCGTCTAGTTTCTCTGACAGCTAACTTGGGTGATGTTAAAACCACCATCGTACACCCGGCAACCACCACTCATTCGCGTTTGAGTGATGAAGAAAAAGTAGAAGCAGGTATAAGTGAAAACTTAATACGCATCGCTGTCGGCTTAGAAGATATTAATGATTTGATCGTTGATATGGAGCGTGGCTTGGCCGCTCTGTAAACACGATGTGTTGATGGCGCATTTTGTTGCGCCTCGTTAGATGCTTCCGTTTTGTATGGCCTAAAAGGAGACGCCCTTGAGCCACTTGGTATTGCAGCAATCCATTGCGCAGCTTGGCAAAGTTGTATTGGGAAAAGAACCTCAAATAAAATTAGCCATGGCTTGCTTGCTGGCAAAAGGGCATTTACTTATAGAAGATTTGCCGGGCATGGGAAAAACAACCTTAGCCCATGCTTTGGCAGCGGTTTTAGGTTTGCAATACCAGCGAGTGCAGTTTACCAGCGATATGTTGCCGGCCGACTTATTGGGTATTTCTGTTTTTGATGCTCAAAATAGTAAGTTTGATTTTCACCCTGGCCCTATTTTTACCCAGCTAATGCTAGCGGATGAAATTAACCGCAGTACTCCTAAAACCCAAAGCGCATTGCTTGAGGCCATGGAAGAAGGGCAGGTGAGCATAGAGGGTGAAACGCGACCATTACCCCAGCCGTTTTTTGTATTGGCTACTCAAAACCCTGTGCACCAGTCGGGTACCTTTCCCTTACCAGAATCTCAACTCGATCGCTTTTTAATGAGAATTTCACTCGGCTATCCTAGTGCTGCAGCGGAGCGTATGCTGTTAAAGGGTATAAATCCAAGGTCCTTATTGAAAAGCCTGCAATCCACCATGAGTTTGCAGCAACTGGCAGATTTGCAGGAGCAAGCGCAAGCGATTCATGCCAGTGATCATGTCTTAGATTATGTTCAGCGCCTTATTCAGTTTAGCCGCGAGTATGAAGGCTTTAGTTACGGTATTTCTCCACGTGGTGCCTTAGCTTTGATTTCCGCTGCTAAAGCATGGGCTCTTATTGAAGGGCGTGAGCATCTAATTCCCGAAGATGTACAAGCGGTTATGCCAGCGGTAATGGAGCATCGCTTGCGAGCCAGCAGCCATGGTGCGGCGGCTGAGGCCCTAGTTGATATAGTGTTGAATGCAGTGGATGTGATACAGGGCTAGCACCATGCCTAGTAGCCTTAATCCAGCAACGAAAAAGAACCCCGTTTTGCAAAAACGCGATTCAATTAAAACGGGTTGGCTAGCGGCTTGGCGTCGTCGTGTTAGGCGCTGGGCCTTGAAACGTCGGCCCGCGCAAAGTTCCTTTGTGCTGGATCGGAATAATCTCTTTATCTTTCCAACCGGAGCAGGTTTTGCGCTGTTGCTGGTTGTTTTTTTAATGTGGTTGTTGGGCACCAACTACGATAATAATTTAGTCTTGGCTCTGGCTTTTTTACTCGCCAGTATTCTCATCAGTTGTATTCTGCATACACATGCCAGTTTGGCAGGCTTAAAAATCGAAGTTTCTAAGTTACAAGAGGGTTTTGCTGGCGACGAGCTTGGTGCAGAGTTACGTTTAAGCCGCCAGGGAAAACGGAAATACCACGATGTGCGATTGTTCTGGGCTGGCCAGTACCCCAAAGCCGTAACGGTAGATCAAGGGGATGCTAGTTATGTCTCATTAAGCATTAATGCTGTACGTCGAGGCATTATTGAGCCGCCACTGCTTTGTGTAGAAAGTCGCTATCCTTTGGGCTTATTACGTTGTTGGGCTTGGTTGAAGTTTGATACCTCAGTGCTAGTTTACCCTAAACCTGTAGAGGCAGGTCCACTGCCGGCAACGGCCAGTGATGAAGGCAGCGGTGACAGTGAGCCAGTGTTATTGGATGGCGCCGAGGATTTCAGCGGCTTTCATAGTTACCGAGATGGTGAGTCCTTAAAACATGTTTCTTGGAAACATTACGCTCAGGGCAAGGGAATGTTCGTGAAGGACTTTCAATCCTATGCTGATGAGCAGCTATGGGTAGATTGGGATGCATTGCCGGGAATGGATCGTGAAGCACGTTTGCAACGTTTATGTGATTGGCTGTTGATTTTAGCGGATGGCAGCCAGCCATTCGGCATGCGACTACCGGGGCAAACAATTGCGCCTGCTACAGGTATGTCTCATCGTTTAAACTGTTTGCGAGCTTTAGCAAAATTCGAAGCTAATCAACTAGCAAGTCTAAGTAGCAATTACTACTTGGAAGGCAAGTTATGAGCTTAATTTATCAGATTCCTCGTCCAGCGCTTTGGTGGCTTTTGATCGCGCAGGCCGTTGTCATATTGCCACTTATGCAGTATCTGCCATTATGGCTGTTGGTGGTTTGGGCAGTAAGTGTCGGCTGGCGTATACAGGTGGTAAGAGGGGTTTATGGTGCCCCAAAGGCAATAGTTAAAGTGCCGTTGGCGCTCAGTATGGTTGCTGCCTTGGTTCTAAGTTATGGTAATCTGTTCGCGTTGGAGCCTTTAGTTGCATTATTATTACTGGCCTTTTGTCTAAAACTGTTGGAATTGCGGTCGCAGCGAGATGTTTTACTTTTGTTACTACTTGGCTTTTTTGTAGCTTCGACTCAATTATTATTCTCAACTAGCATAGTCGCTTTCCTATACGCGCTTGTATCGTTTGCTTCGCTGCTGTCGGCACTGATGGCGCTTTATTCAGCTACAACTAACAACTCCTTTGGGCCGCATTTCAAACAATCGTTATTGCTAATTTTGCAGGCAATTCCGCTGGCGTTGGTATTGTTTTTTGTGATGCCAAGAATTGGTTCGTTATGGACTGTACCACTGTCTAGTAACACCGGCAAAACTGGCTTTAGTAACTCAATGGAGCCAGGGAATATAAGTCAGCTTAACAAAGATTACTCCCCAGCATTTAGAGTCGATTTCGCCGAGAAAAAAGCGCCACCTCAGAGGAGCTTGTATTGGCGAGGTTTAAGTTTAAGCGGCTTTGATGGTCGCCGCTGGGTGCTTCCTGCCCATGAACGAAACGACCTTGTTCGTTATAGACGCTTAGCTTTGAATCAGAGAAATCAAAAACGCCATGATTGGCAAGAGGATTTTAAAAATTACCAAAGTAAGGATCGCTCTCGATTTATTGATTACCAAGTGATGATGGAAGCGAGTTTTCAGCCCTGGTTGTTTACTTTGGTAACTGCAAGCGTTAAAGAAAAAGACGTACTAGCAACAAAAGATTATTTGTTTCTCTCTAAGAGGCCGCTATCACAGAGATCTTTGTATCGAGCGCGTTCTTACCCGGATTATAAGAGGCAGTCGGAGTCTCTTGGAGATGGTGAGCGTTATCTAAATACTCTATTGCCTGCTGACTCTAACCCGAAAGCTAAAGCCATGGCGAAGGAATGGCGTCAAAGAGGCTATTCTGACAGGCAGATAATAAATAGTTCTTTAGAGCTATTTAATCGAGATTTTACCTATAGCTTACAGAATGCTGCTCTGAATGAACAAGACCCTGTTGATGACTTTTTGTTTAGTCGCAAACGAGGGTATTGTGAGCATTTCGCAAGTGCCTTTACAGTGTTAATGCGAGCAGCAGATATTCCGGCAAGGGTTGTTTTGGGGTATCAGGGTGGGCAGTGGAACAAAGATGAGAAATACCTGCTTGTTACTCAGGCTGATGCTCATGCTTGGGCAGAGGTTTGGCTGCCAAATGAGGGCTGGACTCGAGTAGACCCTACAGCAGCAGTTGCTCCAGAGCGTATCGAATTGGGCTTTCGTGCATATTTGGAGCAGGCTAGCACTGCAATAGAGCAATATGGCTTTTCAGACTTGCGCCAATCTCCCCTGTTGGCGAAATTGCAATTGCAGCTGGACGCAATCAATTATAGTTGGCATAGCTGGATTTTAAGCTACGACCAAGATCAACAGATGGTCTTTTTCCAAAAAGTATTGGGAGGGCGGGAGCACTGGCGAGTTGTTGCGGTATTAATGGGCGCTTCAACATTCATGTTGGCTTTGCTAGCCTTGTGGCTGTGGTGGCGTGGGCGTCCAGAAGCGCCTGCGGCAGAACTCGTACCTTGGTTAGAGTTGGAAAAGAAACTGGCCGCAGGGGGGTGGATTAGAGAACCAGGTGAAACACCGCAGCAATTTACCTCACGTGTTTCTAAGCAAAGACCGGATTTGGAGGCCTTGTTAGAGCGCTATACCAAGATGGCCTATACCTTACTTTATATTCCGATTGGCTCAGATCAGCATCAGCAACTACTAAAAGATCTAGCTGGCTTACGAAACTCTATCCGGCTATAGAGTTCTAAGGACTGGCGATAATATATCTTTTATTGCCTAGCATTCGATGGCAGAATCCTGCACTAACTTTGTTGCTTGGCAAACTGTCCGAAATAGATTGCGTCATAGAGCAATTTAGCTAGCACCAAGCAAATTTAACAAGTCACTGTGCTTGCTATAATTATAGATTTGAATAGATAGTTGAAATAATGATCAAAAATGTGTTTTTAGCCATAAGCCGTAAGGGGTACTTGGTAGGCAGCGGTCGTTTTACGCGCGACATTCTTAACAAAGTGTTTCTGATTTCGATCGCTGCCGCGCTCATGCCGGCTGTTGCTCACTCAAAGCCTCTCGCTGACTACTTAAAGGAAGTTAAAGCGATGCCCGAGGCCAGCTTGTTGACGGCAAAAGGCGAAGGGGCAGTCGATATCCGCAGCAATAAGCTGTTGATTCCTGCATCTACCATGAAATTATTGGTTGCCTATTTGGCTCTAGAGCATTGGGGGGAGGATCATCGCCTCAGCACGGACTTTTATCTGCAGGGTGATACTCTTTGGGTGAAAGGTTTAGGCGATCCGAACTTAACATCCGAAGAGCTTGAGTTGGTGGCGCTGGCTTTGGATAAAACAATAGACCTGAGTAAAGTTAAAAAGTTGGCGGTTGATCATAGCTTTTTTCCAGAGATTCGCCTGGACGGAAGAGGAAAATCCAACAACCCTTATGACGCCGCAAATTCAGCTTTGGGTGTGAATTATAATACCGTTTATTTAAAGCGCGACCGCCGTGGTTTGTATTCCGGTGAGGCCCAAACACCTATGACGCCTATGGCAAAGAAACTAGGGCGTTGGGTAAAGGGTAGTTATCGTATGAGTTTGCCTGGCGGGCGAGATAAGGCTGCGCAATATTTTGCACAGGTTTTTAGTCAGATTCTTTTCGCTAGACAGCTTCCTATAGAAATTGCGGTAGTGCCGGCAACTGCAGATAAAATCTATACCCACAAAAATTCTTTAACAATCGCCAGAGTTGTTGAGCAGTTACTCGAGTATTCAAACAATTACACCACCAATCAGTTGTTTCTACTATTAGGCGCAGAAGCAAACGGTGGTGTGGTTTCCGAACAGGCCGCGATTGATTATGCGAGTAAAACGTTTCGGGAAAAATTTGGCTGGCAAGACTTTGCAATTTACGACGGAGCTGGCTTATCGCGCAAAAATCGTTTAAGCACCAAACAGTTACTTTCTGTTGCTGAAGCCTTGCGTCCTTGGCGCTGGCTATTGCCAAGTGCTAGGGATCATATTCGTGCAAAAACTGGGACCATGCTTCGCATCAGTAGCTTGGCGGGCTTTTACCGTGACAGCGAAGATAAATGGCGTGCTTTTGCATTAATGATCAACGATCAGGATGTCACCTTTGATTATCGCTTCCGCTTATCTGAACAATTAGGGCGTTAATTGCGCTATTTCTTGCTAGGAGTGCTCTTTAAGAGTGCTTTAGAATAGCTTCCTGTCTTGGTGCATCATAGTGGTGCACCTCTCATTATCTTTTCTCTTTTCTGCTATCTATTAGTGCAGTTTTTCAATTAGATCTTTCCCCTCACTGGTGCGAATGGCCTTTAGCATGCCTTATCACAAGGCATTTCAAGATTTTCATCGCTTAGGCACGATTACTGCTATACAGCTATCGAAGTGGCTTTTAGAGCCTATAACAACCATAGCAATTAAAGAGATGTGCTTTATGAAACGATTTTTACCATTGGCCTTACTCGGGGGAGTTTTGCCCAATACGGTATATGCTGAGGCCTTAAATGGCGCCAATACCGCTTGGATTCTGACAGCCACTGCCTTGGTATTGTTTATGACATTACCTGGCTTATCCCTGTTCTATGCAGGATTGGTACGGAGCAAGAATGTTTTGTCGGTCCTTATGCAATGTTTCGCAATCGCTTGTATCGCTTCAATACTCTGGTTGATGTTTGGCTATAGCCTTGCCTTCGCAGAGGGTAATAGTTGGATTGGTGATTTCAGTAAAGCGTTTTTGTATGGCATCAATGCGGAAACACTCAGCGGTGATATTCCAGAACCTTTGTTCTTTATTTTCCAAATGACCTTTGCCGTGATCACCCCGGCATTGATTGTGGGCGCCTTTGCAGAGCGTATGAAGTTTTCTTCCATGCTGCTATTTAGTGCGGCTTGGCTAATTTTGGTTTATGCACCTGTATGTCATTGGGTATGGGGTGGTGGCTGGTTGCAGCAAATGGGTTTGTTAGATTTTGCGGGCGGCACAGTGGTGCATGTCACCGCTGGTGTTGGTGCCTTGGTCGCAGCGATGGTGATTGGTAATCGTCGAGGTTATCCTCGTACGCCAATGCCTCCTCATAACCTCACCATGACAGTAACCGGCGCGGGCATGTTGTGGGTCGGCTGGTTTGGTTTTAATGGTGGTTCTGCGCTCGCTGCGAATGGTGATGCGGCTATGGCCATGCTGGTAACCCATATCTCTGCAGCGGCGGGTTCCTTAGCTTGGATGACCATCGAATGGTTGCGCCATGGTAAACCCAGTGTTCTAGGTATTGTAACGGGCATGGTTGCCGGCCTTGGTACCATTACCCCGGCGTCAGGTTTCGTTGGGCCAGGTGGTGCACTTGTTATTGGTTTAGTTGCGGGTGTAGTGTGTTTTTACGCTACCCAATGGATCAAGCGTAAGCTGTTAATTGATGACTCCTTGGATGTTTTTCCTGTGCACGGGGTAGGTGGCATTATTGGTACATTATTAGCTGGTGTGTTTGCTTCACAAGAACTCGGAGTGTTCTCTGGTTGGGGTTATGCTGATGGTATTGAAACCATGGCGGCCCAAGTTTGGGTGCAACTCGTTGGCGTTGCGGCGACCTTTATCTATACCGCTGTTGTTAGCTTTATTTTGTTAAAGATTGTATCCAAACTAACCGGTGGTATTCGTGTGAGCGATGAAGAAGAAGTCGAAGGTCTAGACATCGTATTGCATGAAGAGATGGGATATAAACTGTAATTGTTTGCCTGCCTGAGGCGGGACCTATGGTCCCGCTTTTCTTAATTGCTACGTAATTAGCTAAATAAGTAACTAAATAAGTAGCTAGATAATTAAGAAACCATATAACGATACCAGTTATTTGCTAATTAAGCGGCCAAACTCAAAGGTCCTTTCTTGATTTTTAAGGCAGGCCTTTCTGACCCACATGGTTTCTCCGGCATTATCAACAATCTTAAAACAATTGCCTTTACCGTCGCTAAAATGCGCTTCGCCGCTTTGATCGATGTAGTTACCAACGTCTATGCTTTGGTGTCTTCGGTTAAAATCTCTCAACTCCTCGCTGTGAAGCTGCTGCCTTAAACGGTTATCAAATACAGTGTTATGGGCTTCGGTGTTTTTGCTCTCATGTTGCTTGATACTGCCGTCAAAATACAATTCTTCTTCCTTGATAATTGATTGAATAAGATCGTAATCAAGAGTTGTCGCTTTAACACGGGGTTCGGGTTGCACTGTGGTTTCTTGAGGTTGAGGAGATTCTATGGAAGGCTCTGATTCAATATCCTGAATCTTTTCGAGTTCAGTGCTTATGGCCTCGGCTGCTTGCTCTTCTATAATTTTTTCTTTCTCGGTCTTTGTGATGGATGGATTTGTTTCTTGCAATCTAACGCTTAAGGTCGCGTGCTCTTCAGTGGCTTCAATGTCTGGCTGGCTCAACAAGGCGAGGCTGATAAAAATAACAAATGCCGCAAGGCTGCTGACGAGTGCGGCGCCATCCCAGGGTGATACGAGATTTTCTTGGGGGCAAAAATCTGGGTCTGTAGTGGTTAAATTTTCGGGAGCAGTGAAGCCTAGCCTAGCAATGCCAGCACCTATATGGCGATCGTCTATCGCTATTGAAAGTTCCTTATCTAAATCCACTTACCCCAACCCATTTATACAAATCCATGGCTACTATCACTCTATGACTGATAGTGTTGTTGGGCCTTCTTTTCTGTAATTAGTTCCTCAAGTCGCTAAGTTGAGCAAATAGCGCCGGCTTATATTCTAGGAGTGAGTGTGGCGTCGAGCTCATTACAGAGCTGGTTGAAAGCTTGATACTGACTTAAGAACACCTTACCGCTGATGTCGCTTAGAAAGTTTGATTGCTTGAGTTGATCCATCACAGGGCCTTTAACCTCCGATAAATGAAACTGAATGCCAGCGTGGTGTAAGCGCACATTCAAAGATTCAAGCCCTTCTAAAGCAGAGTAGTCAATGCTGTTTATTGCTGAACACATCAGTACCACATGCTCAATACCTTCGCGGCTGATGGCTTCTCCATAGAGCGCATCCTCTAAGTAGCGGATATTGGCGAAGTAGAGGCTTTCATCAACACGGGCGCTCAATACAGCGCCGCTGCATATCACCTTATGTCGATCCTTATTGCGAAAGTGCTGGGTGCCTGGTACCAAACCAACCTCAGCAATGTGAGGGCGAGATGTCTTCCAAAGATGCAACGCCAGGGAAATTCCAATACCCGCCATAATGCCAGCTTCTACCCCTTGCAGTAAGACAAATAGCAGAGTGGAGAGCAGGGCTGCGAAATCAATCTTGCTAAAACGCCACGTGTCTCTGATTGAGCGCCATTCAATCAAGGTACTAACAGCGACGATGATGGTGGCCGCGAGGGTGGCGTGGGGCAAAAAAAAGAAAATAGGCGTTAAAAACAAGGTGGTAATGGCAATGCCGAATGCAGTAAAAACGCCTGCCATCGGGCTGACAGCTCCTGCCTCATAACTTACAACAGAGCGAGCAAAGCCCCCAGTAACTGGGTATCCGGTAGAGCAGGCCGCTGCGATATTGGCTGCACCCAAACCCATAAGCTCTTGATTGGCTTCAATACGTTGACGACGTTTCGCTGCTAATGATTGAGCGACAGAAACCGATTCCACAAAGCCAATCAAGCTGATCATTATCGCTGCTGGGAGTAGCTCTTGAATCAAGGACCACTTGGTTTCAGGTAATTGTAACGTGGGTAAGCCGGCTGGTATTTGGCCCACGATTGAAAGGCCTGCTTCATCAAGCTTGAACAGTTGAACACATAAAATGGCGAGCGCAACCGCTATAATGGGCCCAGCTTTACCTAATAAATTGGCTGTATCTGTCGATAGCCCCAAGTGCTTTAGTAATGTAGAAAAATATCGGCGGCACAGTAACAATAAAGCCAAACTTAAAATGCCGACGAGCAATGCTACATTGTTGAATTGACCGCTGGCCTGTAAAAATGTAGAAAATATTTCGGGTAAATTGTGGCCATTTACGGGAATGGCCAAAAAGTGTTTTAGCTGGCTGATGGCAATCAGTAGTGCTGAGCCAGTAATAAATCCTGACATTACCGGTTGCGAGAGCAAGCTGGCTAGCCAACCTAGGCGCAACAGGCCCATTGTGAGTAACACCGCACCAGAAAGAAACGCTAATAGCAAAGCGGCCGCAATGGCTTGCTCGCCAGCGTATTGACTAATGGTACTGGCCGTTAAAAGTGAAATAATCGCCACTGGGCCGACGGCCAACACTCGGCTGCTGCCAAAAATAGCATAGGCCAATAAGGGTAAAATGCTAGCGTATAAGCCCATTTGCGCTGGCAAACCAGCAAGCATTGCGTAGGCTAAACTTTGCGGGATTAGCAAAATCGTAACGATAATGGCCGCTAGAGCATCGGCAGGAAGATCTGCTTTACGGTAGTCTTTTTGCCAGGGTACGAGTTTTGGCCAGAAAGATTTAGCGTTCATTAAATGGCAGCCTTATTGATATTAACAACCGCTTTGCTTCAAAGTGCATCCAAAGGTATTTTGAGGTAGCGTTTGCCATTACTCTCGGGGGGCGGTTTATGACCGGCGCGCATATTGATTTGTACCGACGGTAGAATCAATCTTGGCATCGCCAATTGCGCATCGCGGCCTTGTCGCATGCTGACAAACTCGGCTTCACTTTGTTGGGCCAGGTGAATATTTTCTCGCTGGGCTGCAATGGTGCTTTCCCATTGATATTCACTGCGACCTTCAGGAAGATAATCATGGCAGAGAAATACGCGGGTACTGCCATCGAGTTGAAGTAGCTTCTGAATGGATTGATAAAGAGTACGAGCATCTCCGCCTGGAAAGTCACAGCGTGCAGTACCGTAATCGGGCATAAAAAGTGTATCGCCGACAAACAGTGCATCTTGTACTAAATAGCTAACACAAGCTGGTGTGTGACCTGGGGTATGAATAACTTTTGCGTTTAGTTTTCCAATGGTGAATTCATCACCGTCGCCAAACAACTGGTCGAACTGTTTGCCGTCACGCTTGAATTCGGGCTCGGCATTGAATAAATCACCAAATACATTTTGCACCTGGGTAATGTGTTCTCCAATGGCGATTTTACCACCTAGCTGTTTTTGAAGATAAGGTGCAGCCGATAAATGATCGGCGTGAACATGTGTTTCTAGAAGCCATTCAAGTTTTAAACCTTCCGCTTTAACTAATGCAATTAAACGATCGGCATTATGGGTTGAGCTACGCCCGGAGGCTGGATCGTAATCCAATACAGAATCAACAATGGCGCAAGCATTGCTTGCGGGGTCTTTCACTAGGTAGCTGATGGTATAGGTATCTGGGTCGAAAAAACCGCGAACCTGGGGAGAGTTGGCTGTGCTAGACATTTGAAAATCCTAATATACGCGTAGGGCCTAGCTTATTCTTACTAATTCTTTATGTCAATTATGGAATAAGCATATATCAAATAGGAATATATGTTTGATAGTTGAGCCACATCACAAACTCTATCGGTGCTTAAGGCGGGTAGGGCAAAGGCCATACGTCTTGAAACACTAGAGAAAATTTGTCGGGTTTTGGATTGCCAGCCTGGTGATCTATTGGAGTTTAGAGGTTAGCCTTGGGATGCTTGAAGGCCACACTCTATAGGAAACAGATTTGTGCTCTTTCGCTTGGTAATTTTTATTATTTTTATATGACTAACGTCGCTAGGCTTCAACCTCGAAAAGGCCAAATATCCCAGGCGATAAGGGTTATTTGGCGATTTTATTCAGCCTTTTGAAAGTCTAAGTTTTATTGGCTAGTTAGAATCGTGCGTATTAATAAAATGCCGCCATTCCAGCAAAACATCTTTAAAATCTGCTAAACCGCAGGCTGAGCGAAGCTCGCTTTCATAGAGTTCGGTGTTTTCAGGTAGTTCAGTTTCCATGTCTAAACTATTGGCTAAGATTTCCACTTCATCATCACTGATAAGAAGGCGAAACTCTCGGCCTTGCTGCTGATATTGCAGGCTTTCTTTCGCTTCAATTTTTAAAACTGTTTCTAGCAGTTTATTGATGTTCTCAATGTGGCTGCCAAGTTCATCGTTGAACCAGCGTCCTAAAGCTTCATGCCCCATGGAAAAATCTATGGCGATTTGCTGTTGTTCATTTTGACTAATGGAATATTCCATGGGTACCTCGTGCTAAATCAGCTGGCTATGATTTAGGCCAGCTTACAAACGTAAACGGAGTTGGTGGACTCTTGGTTCATAAAGGGGTTATAAAAAGAGACAATATGAGAATTGACCTCTGGGAATACCGTTCTCAGCAGAGCTTCGAAATTGGCTTCGGGTAGGTTTTGCGACCACATGGCGAATACGCCTTCTGGCTGTAGTTTCTTCGCCATATTGCTTAAATTTTCTGTGCTGTAAAAACTGGCGTTTTCGGAGTTCAGATATTCAGTGGGGGAATGATCGATATCAAGTAATATCGCATCGAACTTTTTGCTATGATCATTCGGGTCAAAGTTCAGCGTGGGATTGCTGGCGAGCTCGAAAAAACTGCCCAGAATATAACGATTGCGCGGGTCGGCATTGAGTTCTTTGCCAAGCGGGACAAGCTCTTGCTGGTGCCATTCAATAACGGTTTCTATCGCATCAACCACCAGCAGCTCACACACCCGCGAGTCACGCAAAGCCGCGGCGGCGGTGTAGCCCAAACCAAGCCCGCCAACCACCACTGAAAGCTGTTGTTTATCGCACGCTGCTAAGCCCAAATCCGCAAGGGCCTCCTCGGCATCAACAAACATGCTGGACATCAGAAATTCATCATTGAGTTTTACTTCATAGATGTCTCGCTCACCAAGAGCAGGAATCTTGCGACGACGAAGGCTGATATCACCTAATGGCGATGTTTGATGATCAATCTCTTCAAATAATAATGACATGGTATCGGGCGGCTAATTAGCGGCGCTAGAGTTTAACATATCAAGTAGGGTATAGCCTCAATCTATCGCTAATGTGGGTGTTGATCATTCGCTGTTCAATGTGGCTTAAATAAACAATCAAAAGGCCGAATTTCGTATCATATCGAAGCTGTCTAAAACCATTCTAAACGATAAAGTGGCGCCTAAAGTGTTTATACGTAAAAGGGCGTTAATAATGCGATTAAAACATCAAAGCTGGCTAATAGGACTAACAGTTTTATTGGCGATGTACAGCAATACTACGAAAGCAGCATTGATCACTGCTGGGAGTGATTTTGTAGTAGATACGAGTTTATCTTTGACTTGGATGCGCGATGGCAACTTGGCCAAAACTCTATGTGATGCCGCTGACCCGGTGTTTACTGGGTGGAGCAGTACGGTAGACGATACTCCCGCTGATATCTGCTTGGCCAATGGCGCGATGACTTGGGCTGATGCCGAAGCTTGGGTGGCCAGGCTGAACAGTGTGAGCTACTTGGGTTTCTCAGATTGGCGCCAGCCTGTTGCCATGCAGCCCGATGCCAGTTGCGAATCAGCACCAGCTTATGGTTTTAATTGTACGGGCAGTGAATTAGGGCATCTATTCAATATCAGTTTGGCAAA
Organism: Cellvibrionaceae bacterium; assembly: GCA_025800365.1. Classification (GTDB taxonomy): domain Bacteria; phylum Pseudomonadota; class Gammaproteobacteria; order Pseudomonadales; family Cellvibrionaceae; genus Pseudoteredinibacter. The sequence continues at coordinate 27,914 of JAOXRT010000158.1, forward strand.
CCCAAACCATGCGGGTACGGGCGCTACTGGAGGCGCTGCCGGTACAGCTTGTGGAGTAGGTGGGCCAGTGACTATGGCCCCTGATCAATGTTTACAGAATCTTGCAGGCTTTCAAAATGTTTGGTCCCCATTTTACTGGACCGGATCTACAATGGCAGGGATTCCCGTCAATGCTGTGAGTTTTAGTATGGCTAGGGGGGAGCAGCAAAATGGCAGTAAGCTCACTAATCGTAGCTTCGTATGGCTTGTGCGCAGCGGTATGGTTAGTGTCCCAACTGAGGCAGTGCCGATTGCCCCAGTGGGATTCTATTTTTCGATGATGTTGTTTCTTATCTATTTTGCTCGCAAGAAACTTATTTAATCGTAAGTAACTTATTTGCTCGCTAGAAATACAGGGAAGAGTACCAGACGGCAAGGCAGGGAATGCCTTGCCTGAGTACAACTACGCCGTAGGCTTTTTCCATGCCAGCGGCTCAGAGCCCTTATCGAGCGGAGTTTGCATAAGGTGGTTGGCATAGTTGGATACAGTCTTATGGGCGATGCCAATAATCACATCCATAATATTTTCCTTATTGTAACCCGCATCTAAAAAAGCCTGTACTTGAGCGTCGTCAGCCCAGCCGCGTTGGCGGATCATTATCAGTGTAAACTGACGTAAGGCTTCTAGCTTTGGATCTTCATAGCTGCTTACATTTCTTGCGGAATCTATCACACCTTGATCAATTTTATCCATCATAGCGAGCCCGGTATGGCCGGTCATGCAGTATTCGCAGCCGTGTTCCGCGTTGGCGGTAAACCACATAACATGCTGTTGCTCTTTTGTGAGGCTACCTTTTACCACAGCTTTTGAAAGGGCCATATAGGCTTCGGCAGCCGCAGGTGATTCTGACAAGCCTGCAATCATGTTCGGAATCATGCCATAGCCGGCTTGTGCTTTTTCCAGTAGGGCTTTGCGTTTTGGATTGTCGGTATCTGTTGTATGAAAAGTAAACTCTGCCATGTTTATGCTCTCTTTGGGCTTTCTGCAATGTTTTAATCTTATTGTACATATGTGTACAATAAGATTAAAACAAAGTTCCACAGCTAAAAATAGGGGCAATCCTGACAAGGCTTTTCTATAATGACCTGGCTACTGCAGCTTAGAAGCAACAAATAAATTTAAAGCACATTCATTGAAGAAATGATTAACCGGTAATACCTATGGCGAGAGCTAGACAATTTGATCGTGAAGCCGCTTTAGACTTGGCTATGAATGAGTTTTGGCAAAAAGGTTATTCAGCGGTGTCGGTTAAGTCTCTTTGTGAGCAGCTAGGAATAACTCGCTCAAGCTTTTATCACAGCTTTGGCTCACTGGATGCTTTATTTGAAGAGGCGATGGGGCTGTACCTAAGATATAACCCAATGTTGGAACTTGAAAACCCTAAGTTGACGGCTGTTCAGGCAATACGTCGTTGCTTTAAAGTGCTGTGCAAGTTGCGCGCTAAAGATAAACAGCATCGCGGCTGTTTGATCATCAATAACCTTAATGAAGGTTATGCAATGCCCGTCAAGACAGCTAAATCGCTACAAGCAAAAATAGACAATAGCATAAACGCTCTTGAGGCGACTGTTGAGCGCGGCAAGGTAGAAGGTTTGATTAGCCCAGCCCAGAACAGTAGGGCGCTGGCCTTGTGTTTACAGTCTTTAGCTACGGGCATCAACACGCTTTCTATGCAAGTACATAGTGAAGAGGAGCTTTGGGGAATTGCAGACACTACCTTAAGCGGCCTAGGGTTTTAGCTCTCTTGCAGGCCTATCACGCAATTCTGGTCCATGAGGGGCTTCAAGAGAAGGCTAAGGATCAAAGGTGATAATACCGCTATTGATTAGGGCTTGAAGAATAGCCGCCTCGCCATTCGCCAAGCTACTTAAATCTAAATCGGCGAGAACTATTTCTTGGGTGTTGCCATTAAAGGAACCATCGCCATCTACATCGATGCGAATAACCGTGTCGATGATGCCATTGTTTAGCGTGGAGCGGACATTGCCTTCAATGGAGTTCAGGTGATCTGTGTTTGGCAACATTTGATCTGTACTGATAAATTGAATATCTAAAAAGTCCGTAATATTGTCACCCGCAGCCGGGTCGTAATTGACTAAAAGATCGGATAAATTGATCACATCTTCAGCGGTATTAAAATTATAGATAGTGTCTTGGTTTGTAACGCTGCTGCTTGAATTATCAGCTTGCGAAAACACAAAGGTATCGTTACCGGCGCTGCCATCCATAACATCCAGCCCGCGACCACCGCGAATTATGTCATTGCCATTGCCGCCAGAAATACTGTCATCCCATTGGCCACCATCGATATTATCATTGCCATCGCCACCTAAAATAATATCCATGCCGGTATTGCCGATCAGTGTATCGTTGCCATCTCCGCCATCAATCAAATCATCCCAGCCACCACCATCAATGGTGTCATTGCCTTCACCACCATAGTTTTTATCTTTGCCGTTACCCGAATTTAATACATCGTCACCTTGGCCGCCGTGTAGCTCATCGAATCCAGTTTGTCCTAAAATAGTGTCATTGCCTTCTCCACCATATAGTGTATCCCAGCCGCCACCGCCGTCTATGGAATCGTCCCCATCTAAGCCAGTGATCTGATCATTGCCGTTCAGCCCAAAAAGATTGTCGCCACTGTTTAGGTTGGTGCCTTGGATAATATTGGCCGCACTTGTCGGTACGATTAAGGTGAGTATTGCATCACTGCTTTGGGAAAAGCTGTCGCTAATGGTGTAGCCAATTTGCTCATCGTTATCAATGTTCTGGGTGGCCGGCTGAAACTGATAACTACCATCACGATTAAAAATCAAGACGCTGAGGTCATCTTGATTGTTTAAAGTTAAAACTCCGGTGGCGCTTACTGAGTAATTATAGCTTTGACCATTATTAGTTAAGCCGCTTTGATTACTTACTGGAGTATCTAAACTGATATAGCTGCCGCGATACAATATTTGACTTACTCTAATTGGGCCGCTGAAAGTGTCGGCGCCAGCGCCTGTTAATACATTGCCACTAAGCAGCTGCCCATGAAATTCGGCAGTGTCGTCATTGGCCTGTAAAACAGGGGTGACAATAATTCGCTCGAGTACCGATGTGTCGCTGCTGCTAATAGCGTTGCCGGCCGCATCGAGGTTGCTGGCAAGAACTGTGACGGTATCACCTTGATTGAAGTTGCTCAGATCTACATTGATTGTAAATCCTCCTGAGCTGTCTAGATTTGCCTGGGTTTGAATTTGGTTGCCACTTTGATCCTGAATCGTCAGTTCAACAAAGCTATTGGCCCCCACTTCTCGCTCGACCTGGCCGGATATATTGGTGTTAGCAGCATCGCTAACATTAATAAGCTCGTCACCACCATCGAGAATATTTACAGAGATACGACCTTGATTGAGTGAGTCAATTCGGCTGTCGTCTTCGGCTGTCAGTTTGTTTCCGGCTTTATCGATAACCTGGGCGGTAGCCGTAACTTTGTCTCCACTTTGAAAACCGTCAAGATTAACAAAGGCTTCGTAACGGCCAGTACCGTCGATGGTTGCAATGATCTCGCGCTTGTTTGAGCTTTCATCGACAATGACAAGCTTAACGGTATCGCCTGCTTGCAATTCGCTGCTGTTTACAATTCCGTGTAAGCGAACATTGCCAAGCTCTGCTGCACTTAATAACTCATCACCGCCGTCATCGATGTTAACGCTTAAGCTGCCGTCTACAGCATTATCAATAATACTGCTATCACGCGCTTCCAGGGCGTTGCCGGCGATATCAAGCACTGTAGCCAGAACCTTGACTTCACCTACAAAGTTACTGACATTAAGCTCTAAACTATAATTGCCATTTTCATCAAGTGTAGCGCTGGTATTGATGAGTTGATCTTCGCTATCGCTGATACGTAGGGTGACTTGTTGCCCAGCAATGGGTTCTGAGCCTTGAAACTGCCCGCTAATAGTTAAAGGGTTTTGCTCTTCGGCATTGATAATATTATCGCCGCCGTCTTGTATGACGACATTAAGCGTACCAGCGACGGCCAAATCAACTAGGCTGTTGTCTTGGCTGCTTAATTGATTACCTGCCGTGTCGTTTAAGGTTGCGGTTGCCGTCAGTATATCGCCGTTATTGAAATCACTAAGATCGAATAGAGCTTGGTAGTTCGCTGTATCATCGAGCAGAGCACTGCCGCTGACCGTTTGGCCAATTTGGTTGCTAACCGTAATTTGAATAATGCTCCCTGGCACGGCTTCATAGCCTGTCGCTGAGCCATTGATCAGCACGGAAGGGACTTCTTGCTGGTTGAGCAAACCATCAGAACCGTCTTGTATTTCAACGCTTAGTTCCGCTAGAACTTCAGTATCGCGATTGGGAGAATCTGCCAAGCTATTAAAGTTGGCCGCATCGCTTGCCTGTGTTTGGAATCCGGCAAGCGGCAATACCGAATCGCCATTCAATGTGAAGCGCACAGCATTTGCTAGGCTGGAAGCTGCACCACCTTGAGCGCCCGCCGCGGATGGGTCGAGATTTAGAATATCCTCAAGGGTTTTACCTTGGGCGAGTAGTTCTTCGATATTATTAACGGAAGACCGTGACTCTGTATCAGCACTTTGCGTTTTTTCTTGGCTATGTGGCTGCTTTGACTTAATCGATCCTTTGATAGCCATAAATCTACTCTCTCCCGCGTGGCTTTACTGCTGAACTGTTTTGATGCTGGTGCTAATTTCCTAGCGTATTTATAAAAATAGGTGCTTTTGCCCCAAAAGCAATAATGTGAAATCTATCACAAAAATTCTGTATTTAAGCTGAGTGAGAAATAGGTGGATAAAAATAAGAGGAAAGTATTAATTTTCCTGACTAAGGCGTTGATTGGGTGAAGCTTGTCGCAAAAAAGGGCGGTTTGTAGGGATTTGTCCGGTAAGCCAATGTAATCGGAAATTTCGCTAGCCTTGGTAAAAATAGCGGCAGATTTTAGGAATACTCAATTTGGAATGAGGTCTGCTATGAAAGTTCAAGGTTTACATTTACTCGCCCTAGTAATGCTTACAGCGCTTGGCACTGTGATTTCCACAGTGGTTCAAGCTGAGGAAGAATCGGCCCCCTTGGCCGCTTACGAAGTTATAACGGGGGAAACGGATTTAACAGATGAGCCATTTGAGCAGCAGCTGATTGTAAAGTGCCCGGAAGGTAAACGTGCACTAGGTGCTGGTTGGGCGGTCTTGGATAAAACCGGTGCGATCAAGCAGGGCAAGGTTAGCTATTTTATGCCTTCTTATGATGGCTCAGGCTGGATGATCAATGCCGCTGATGATAGTGATTGGTTGGGCGCCTGGAAAATTCGTATGCGGGTTATGTGCGCCAAGGTTCAGATGTTTGATTTTTAGATTTTAGAATTAGGGTCTTATGGTGTGTATCTCGGACGCTTTAAATGATGCCGAGTTTTTATTCACGGCAAGCCTCAAAGGGCTCGCGGTCATTATTTTCTTCGATGTTAGTGCTCTCGTCGTTTTGCTTTTCGGGCTAAGTGTCTCTTAGCCCGCCTTTTTATTTTTAGAATTCGTTAATTAAATCCTGCAGAGCTTCTATATAGAGGCCCATATGGTAGCCATCTACAAAGCCATGATGTACATGAACAGAAAAGGGTAGGCTTAATGACTCTCCGTTTTTTTGAAGCTTGCCAATAGAGATCTTAGGGCAGCTTTCGTCAGCCTTAAACGTTCTTGCGTGGCTCATGCTGCTGAATCCAAGCCAAGGTAGCGCTGAAAAATGCAAAGTATCCGGCCGAGCGGAGTCTTCGTCCAGTAGAATTTGTTGGGCGTTCAGGGCCTGCTCGGTTTTGTTTTTATAATCTTGGCAGTGCTGATCAAAATTGTTTGTAAACTCGACAAAGCCAAAGCTAAACAATTTGTTTTCCCGAAGAAACACATTGGAGATGTGAATGGCTTCAAAGTTGTAAACATCGTCGCCCACAATGCGATAGCGCATGTTCTCAATGTTATTGGCGGCTTTGGTGGCTAAAAAGAGTAGGGCAGCGCTAAAGGAAAATCCTTTGGTTTTACTTTGTTGATAGAGCTTTGCTACCTCCAGTTCCACACAGATACCCCAGTAGGGTTCTTGTGCGCTTCGGTAAAATTCAAAATGCTCATTGCGTGGCCAGTTTGCCAGATCGATCTTCACAGAGGGCTCCTTTATTTGAGCTGCGCATCTTAATGTGAGGTCGGTCAAATGTCATTTAATAATCGGTATTTGACCTGCTCTTGAAATAAGGGGTAACATTGTTTCCTGTCGTACAGGGGTTTCCTAGGGATAGTGTCTGGAGAAGATTGCTAGAGGTGACTCTCAAGTGTGATTGCTTCCAGCGAGGCAATCCAACTAATGTATACGATCATAATAATAAACAAGGCCAGTTCTAAATAAGAATTCACTATGCAACGTTTAATGCCCTATATCGCTTTCCCCTTAGTTTTAATCGGTGGCTTGCTGCTGTGTTATAGCTTGTTTGCTCCTTTGGAAGAGCCTGCCTTAGCCCCATTTGTTGTCATGCTGTGTTGGACTATCCCTTGGATGCTGCTATTGGAGTGGTGGACTCCCTTTCGCCAGCAATGGTCTAAGAGCCACGGGGATGTGTTAACCGATACAATCTATTTATTTCTGATTCAGTCCCTGTGGCCGCGCTTACTTTCCGCTATTTGGATCACTCTTTTAGCCTCGGCCACTATCTGGTTTAGCGAGAATTTTAACTTTTTTTCAGGTCAAGCTTGGCCCCATGAGTGGCCATTGCTAGCACAGCTGGTCTTAGCTTTAGTGTTAGCCGAGTTTGGTCGTTATTGGGTGCACCGCTGGGCCCACGAAGTATCATTTCTTTGGCGCTTCCATGCGGTGCACCACAGTGCAGAGCGCTTGTATTGGCTAAATGCCGGCCGTTTCCACCCGGTAGAAAAGATTCTCTTGCATATTCCTGAGACAGTGCCGTTTATTTTGCTGGGGGCCAACGCGGAAGTGTTAGCGCTGTATTTTGTAACCACAGGCATACACGGATTGTTTCAACATTCTAATATTCGCTTAAAGCTTGGGCCCTTGAATTATATTTTTGCCATGGCCGAGTTGCACAGATTTCATCATTCAAAAATTATTCGTGAATCCAATACCAATTATGGCAATAACCTAATTATTTGGGATCTGGTGTTCGGCACCTTTTATTGGCCTAAAGATCGAGAAGTGGGCGATATAGGCTTGTTAAACCCAGAATACCCCAAAGGCTTTATCGGGCAGCTAAAAGCACCATTTCATAAAGGCAAGCTAGATAAGCCTGTTGACTATGCTAGCAACCCAGAAAAATACCAGTAAGGCTTTCACAAAACAGCAGGGGCCTTTGTGATTCTGGAAAACAGCATCTGCCTTGGTTCTGTCATTTAGTCGGCTTAGAATAGCTGATTTAATTGATAGCCAGGCGCCATGAACACAGCCAATTCAAAATCTGACCCTAATAAGAACGCCAGTGTATTTGAAGTCTTTGTAGAATTCTTAAAGCTTGGGCTAAGCTCCTTTGGTGGGCCAGTTGCGCATATTGGTTTTTTTCAGAGGCGTTTCGTCGATCAATTGGCTTGGTTAAATGCCAAAGAGTTCGCAAGTCTATTAGCCCTCTGTCAGTTTTTGCCGGGGCCTGCCAGCAGCCAGTTAGGCTTTGCCATAGCTTTACGGCGTGCAGGGCTCAGTGCTGCAGTGTTGGCATTTTTGGCCTTTACCTTACCATCTGTACTTTTGCTGCTGGCACTACTAGCGCTGACGCCGTATATGCCTGAATGGCTCTATGGCAGTATTCTCGACGCACTAAAACTCCTAGCGGTTGTTGTAGTGGCTGATGCCTTATGGGGAATGGGGCAGAATTTGTGCGATAGCTTCTTTAAGCGTTTTTTGGCCATTGCAGTGGCCTTGTTATTGTCCTTTAGCAATATAGGCCCTTGGCCTTTACTGCTTATAGCGGCCTTGCTTGGATTGCTATTTATCCCGGTAGACGTCAAGCCTGCTATTGTTCACAGGGCCGTCAAGGCCAAAGCTTCTTCGCTGCTTTATTTGTTCGCCTTCTTGGTTTTATTGCTATTGGCTGTGTTACCTAAATCAACTTTTGCGCTTGAGGGAGAGCAGGCTCTACTGTGGTATCTGGCCAGTGAGTTTTACCAAGCGGGGGCTCTGGTGTTTGGTGGCGGCCATGTAGTGTTACCCTTATTGCAGGACAGCGTATTGGATACTGCTTTGGTCAGTGAGGCTGAATTTCTGAGTGCCTATGGGGCGGCACAAATTGTTCCGGGGCCGATGTTTAGTATTGCGGCTTATTTGGGGGCTGTCGCTGGCGGTGAACAGCTGTCCTTTCTTGCTGCAGCCGTATCCTTGCTGGCGATATTCATACCGGGCTTTCTACTACTGTTAGCCGTGCTGCCGTATTGGCAACGATTAATGGCAAATGCTCAATTGGCGGCGCTGGTGGCTGGGGTTAATGCCGCCGTAGTAGGCTTATTGTTGGCGAGTTTTTATCAGCCGGTGCTAAGCAGCGCCATCCACTCCTGGCTAGACATCGTGATCGTTGTTTTAGGTTTCTATGCCATTCGAATTTTAAAGTGGCCCTTGTTAGCTATCTTGCCGTTGTTGTTATTGGCGGGAGCGGTATAGGGCTTTTCGGATGCTGGACTTGAATGTTTCTTTCGAATATTTTTTAGTCTAGCCAGTCTTGGCTGTTAATTTCAAAGTGTTGCTGATCACCATGATGATCTCGGAAGGCGAGACTCTGGGCGCATAGCTGTAGCTTCTGAGATTCCCCCAGCGCTGTTTCTTCCGCGTTTCCTACTTTGGCAACATTGGGGTTATAGAGCTTGTCTCCGATAAGTGGAAAGCCTATGAGGGCGGCATGTCGCCTCACTTGATGTTTGCGGCCGCTAAGAATCTTTACCGCCACTAGGCAGCGGTTCTGATCGAGTTGTTTGAGCAGGGTAAATTCACTGTGAGCGGTTTTCTCATCTAGCTCGGTATCAACGATTTTTGATTCGCTAGGAAAATTGCCTTCGACAATAATATGGTAGCGTTTATCGATAGTGTGTGCGGCAAATAGCTCACTAAGGTGGCGTGCGGCGGCTTTATTGTGGGCCAGCAATATTAGCCCGCAAGCGTCTTGATCGAGCCGGTGTACAATACGGCAGGGGCGGCTAAGCTGCTGCTCGGCTACTCTGACAAGGGCGCAGTGGTCTCCGTAGCGGCTGCCTTGGCTGCGCATTCCGCGGGGTTTTACCCAAACGCTATAATCCGTTTTGTCTTTGAGCAATTCTGCCTGTAGGGCTTGCTCTGCCAAGATGGTGGGGTGGTAGTAAAAGTGCAACTGCTCAATATCTTGGCAGTGCTCGCTATTGCGCCGTAGTGGAACGACTCTTTTACCACGCTGTCGCCAAACAGCGCCTTTACTCATGGCTTGTTTAATAAGGCTGCGTGATAGCCCGGTATGCTGGTTTAATAAATCCAATGGGCGAGCCGACTTTTCATTGTCTGATATTTCTAGGTGAAATTCTGTTGGCTCGCTCATGGTGTTCTCACTTGCCTGCCTAGTGGGCGTCGAACATTTGAATCATATAACCGCTATCCAAGGCCTCGGCTAATGCCTTGTCGTTCTTAACCATCTCGGCATCCAGCTTATTATTGGGAATCAATTTTCGTTTCTCGATGTGAATATCGTGAAAGCCTTCTTTGAATAGTAAAATTTGTGCTAATTTTTCGGCGCCAAACATATCTTTAAAATCGATATAAACGATAAAAGGAATGCTGTCACCGATTTTAAAACCTGGCTGTTCTTTTTTTGATTTGGCGCTTGCTGAGAAAATAAACATAATAAATCCAAGGCCGCATCATGATGCGGCACGGTTGTAGGTCTAATAATTATTGCAATAGATGCTAAGTTGTTAAGGCAATACGAATAGCATCAAGATTGAGCTTGGCTGTCCCGATGGCTTCGCAAATTAAGGCGCGCTTTTGAATCAAGTGTTCAACTTCTTCTTGTCGAATATTGGGGTTTACTTGGGCTAAGGCCTGCAAACGCTCAATCTCCTCGCCAAGTTGGTCATTGGCTCTATCTAAGGCAGCTTGCCGTTGTGTTTCTTGCTCGGGGGCCGCCATCTGCTCGGCTTTATCGATCAAGCTGGTAATAGCGTCGCGTCCTTGGCGAGCAATTTCCTGGGCGGTTCGCTTCGGTATTTTCTGGCCCAGCTGATTAAAGTGTTCAACTTTAATGATGTTGGAGAAGTCTTTGTCATTGGCATCGACTACGACGCGAACCGCTTGCACAGGCATATAGCGATTAATTTGCAAATGCTTGGGTGCTTGGCAGCTCATGGTGAAAATAGCTTCAAGCAGCAAGTTGCCGGCTTTTAACGGTGGTAACTTAATGCTGCAAATACAAGTGTTGCCCTTATCGCCGCTGCGGATCATGTCCATCGCGCCAACCACCATTGGATGCTCCCAGCTTAGGAATTGCATATCATCACGGTGTAAGGCTTTTTGCCGACTCACTGTGCCGGTAAAGCCGTCCTCAGGAAGACCAGGGAAGTGGCCTTCGCGCATATGATCACCCGGGCGCATAATCAAGGTTGCTTCACTATGCGCTTCGCTCTCAACGCCATAACTGTCGAAAACTTTCTCAAGATAGTCGAGTAGCTCACCGTCGTTTTCATGCTCGCTGATATTGTCGACTAGCTCGGCGGCGTGTTCTTTATTGAAAGAACTTAATTCAAGTAGGTGGTTGCGACCTTCAGCCAGCTTGGCATTCAAGGCCTCGCGGGCCTCGAAGGTTTTTTGATGCAGTTCGCTGTGATCGGCATCGGCCTGAAGCAATGCTTGATCGAGTTCTTCGGCAAATTGCTGGCGCAAATGGTGGGCGCCAGGGCAAGCATGTTCAAAGGCATTCAAGCCCTGGTGATACCAGTTGAGCAAGACTTCTTGTGCCGTATTTTGGTAGTAAGGCACATGTATCTGGACGGTGTTTTCTTGCCCAATACGATCCAAGCGACCAATACGTTGTTCTAGCAAATCTGGATTGCTAGGCAGATCAAACAGTATTAAGTGTTGGGCAAACTGGAAGTTGCGGCCCTCACTGCCAATCTCAGAGCAGATTAATATATCGGCACCATCTTCTTGATCAGCAAAGTAGGCGGCCGCACGATCTCTCTCTAGCAAACTCATGCCTTCGTGAAACACGGCGCTGGCCAAGCCCATACGTAAACGAATATGAGATTCTAAATCCAGTGCAGTGTCGGCATGATGGCAAATCAATAGGGTTTTTTCATGGCGATGCTGTTTTAACCAATCCTTTAACCATTGCACGCGATCATCGTGATTGAGCCAGCTTAGCCCCCATTGATGCTCGGCTTGTAAAACGCCATCTAAGCCTTGCTCGAGCTCGCTATGTTGATCGACCCAGCCCTGAGGCTTTGCTAGCGGGTAGGGGATCAGTTTACGGCTTGGGAAGCCGGCGATATTGTCACGGGTGTTACGCATCAACACTCGCCCAGTTCCGTGCTGGTCAAGAATTCTGCCAATGGCGTATTGAGCGGCTTGCTCAGCGTTTAATTGCTGATAATGGCTCCATTGGTGTTCACCCAGCCAATCTTGCAATTGCTGTGTCTGTTCTTCACTTAATTCGCTCGCATTTTGTAAGGCTACCACCAGCTGATTAACTGCGGTGTAATCGTCTTCTTCAGCTAGGTACTGTTCAAGGCTTGGATAGCGGTCAGGATCTAGCAGCTGTAAGCGAGCAAAGTGACCTTCAACACCAAGTTGCTCGGGCGTTGCCGTTAATAGTAATAGGCCGCGGCTATGCTCGGCCAGTTGCTGCACGCATTGGTATTCTTGACTCGGGCCGGCCTCGCTCCACTCGAGGTGATGGGCTTCATCGACGACTAATAGATCCCAGTCGCAGGCCAAAGCATCTTGCAAGCGTTCAGGGTTTTCACTCAGAAAGCTCAGCTGGGTAATAATCAATTGGCTGCTGTCGAAGGGGTTTTCATCCTCTTCGATCGCTTCGCAGCGGCCTTTGTCGATAATGCTAAAGCTTAAATTAAAGCGGCGTAGCATCTCGACCAGCCACTGGTGGACTAAGCTGTCTGGCAACACAATCAGCACTCGCTCGGCCATGCCGGTAAACAGCTGCTTGTGAATGATCATACCGGCTTCGATGGTTTTACCTAAGCCAACCTCGTCGGCCAGTAAGACGCGTGGCGCATAGCGGCTGGCTACCTGCTCGGCGATATAGAGCTGATGGGGCAGAAGCTGCACACGGGCGCCAGATAGGCCTTGCACAGGCTGATTACCAATCGATTCAAGCTCTTGCAGAGTTCGATAACGCAGTGCAAAACTTCGAGGGGAATCCAATTGACCAGCAAACAAGCGATCTTTTGGCGCGCTAAACTGAATAAAGCTAGTAAGCTCTAATTCACTGACATTGACCTCGTCACCGCTTTCGGTACGCCCGACATACAATAATATACCTTCGTCTTCTTCAATCACTTCGATGGTGAAGCGTTGA
>JAOXRT010000163.1 GCA_025800365.1 Cellvibrionaceae bacterium
ACCCAACTCACCTGGAGATTTTAGTAACAATAAACTTAAAGGGTCTGCTGCAAAAGCGACAAGACCTTTATTGTTATGGATAGTTTCAATAAGCGAGGAGTAATCCCTAAGCTCACCATCAGCCGCAGGGTATTGCAGCAAGACCCCGAAAACATCATCTTGGGATTCGGCTTGTAGTGGATCAGCAATGAGCAACTCAATATCAAGTGGCTCAGCTCTTGTTGCAAGAATATCGATGGTTTGAGGTAAGCACTGTGGGTCTACCAAGAAACGTCGAGATTTTGATTTTGACATACGTTGACAGAGAGTCATCGCCTCTGCCGCTGCAGTCGCTTCATCTAGCATGGAAGCATTGGCGATTTCCATCCCTGTCAATTCAGTGATCAAGGTTTGAAAATTAAACAGTGCTTCCAATCTACCCTGAGAGATTTCTGGCTGATAAGGCGTATAAGCTGTATACCAAGCTGGATTTTCTAATAGGTTTCGTAGGATTACCGTAGGTAGTCGACTATCGTAATACCCCTGGCCTATCAAGGAACGAAAGCTTTGATTTTTCTCGGCAGTCGACTTCAATTCTTCCAAGGCCGCTGATTCGCTACACGCAGAGGCAAGCCCCGGTAATCCATTGGATCGAATGTTTTCAGGGACTACAGCCGAGATAAAGCTAGCCATAGAATCGTAACCAAGATAGGCCAACATTTTATCTCTATCTTGGTGGCTAACTCCAATATGGCGAGCGATGAATTCGCTTGAGTTTTCAAGCTCTTTAATGGTCTTTTTAGGTTGTAACATACACAACTCCAAGTACTAAGCTTGGGCACGGTATGTCCACCCAGCTTAATATTCAGCAGGAAACAAATATAAATCTATATTTCTGACTCTAAGATAAAACCTAGAGCCAGAATTTTTCTGATTCACAAATTAACTTAATCGGCGGTAAATTCTTTATACTGTTCTTCAGTCATCAGTTCACTAAGATCCGCGCCATCTTTCAATTGAATTTTCACAAACCAGCCATCTTGCAGCGGTGATTCGTTAACCAACTCTGGGTTATCAGCAAGCTCTTCATTCACATCAACAACAGTTCCAGCTAATGGAGCAACAATTTCACCGGCGGCTTTTACAGATTCAATCACAGCCACCTCGTCGCCCTGATCATATTCACTGCCCACTTCAGGAAGCTCGACAAATACCACATCTCCCAGTTGCTCTTGGGCAAACTCAGTAATTCCAACTGTCGCTTGGGAACCATTAATCAATAACCATTCATGGTCTTTTGTAAACTTCATTTCACTCATCATATTCACCATTATTTATTGTTTAATTCAATCGACTTAAGATTAACCACGGAAATAGCGTTGTGGCACGAAAGGTGTTTTAGCTACCGTTATCGGAATGTCTTTATTGCGTACTCGCGCAATCAACTTTGTATCGACTTTGGCCAGCGATGCTGGGACATAGCCCATTGCTACGGGGGCATTAATACTAGGACCAAAGCCGCCACTGGTAACTTCACCAACCTGATTACCCTCAGCATCAAATATCCCTGCGCCCTCGCGCACTGGAACTCGACCCTCGACTAAAAAGCCAACACGTTTACGTGAAACGCCTTCGGCGATGTCATTCAAAATTCTTGCCGAACCTAAAAATCCAGCTTCTTTATTTCCACCGGACCTGCGATTCTTGCTAATACTCCAAATCAAGGAGGCTTCGATTGGGCTTGTTTCGGTGTTCATATCATGTCCGTAAAGACACAGACCAGCCTCTAGGCGAAGTGAATCTCTAGCCCCTAAGCCAATAGCTTCCACTTGCTGGTAGCTTAATAATAAGCGCGCTAGTTTTTCAGCCTGCGCATTGGCCACAGAGATCTCAAAACCATCCTCACCGGTATACCCAGAGCGAGTGATATATACCGGCATGCCATCAATTTCGCTATGACAGCCATTCATAAAGGTCAGCTCGCAAGCTTGCGGTGCTAACTCTTGCATAAGAGCCGCCGCTTTGAGACCTTGCATCGCCAGTAATGCCTGATCTTCAAGAATTTCAAATTCGAAACCTTTTAAGTGCTCCTGAAGGTGAGCAATGTCTTGTTCTTTGCAAGCGGCGTTTACCACTAAGAAGAATGTCTCTTCCTCCCATTTACAAATAATAAGATCGTCTAGAATGCCTCCAGACTCATTGGTCAAAACCGCATAGGTTTGCTGATTTGGCTTAAGCGCCTCAAGATCAACAGGAATCAGTTTCTCAAGGGCTGATGCTACATTTGCTCCGCGAATAATCAGCTGCCCCATATGAGAAACATCAAATAGCCCAACCTGATCGCGACAGTGTAAATGTTCGCCTTTAATTCCAAGCGGATATTGAACCGGCATGCTATAACCTGCAAATGGCACCATCTTTGCGCCGAGCTCGACATGCAATTCGTAAAGTGGAGTTTTCAATTCTTCTGTCATATCTCGATACTCGTAAAAAATTCGTTATTATTGCTTCAAGCTTTTATTAACATTCAACAATGTTAACGGGGACTTCAACCACGTTTATAGCCAAGCCTCCACGTGCTGTTTCTTTGTATTTGGCTTGCATATCACGGCCAGTATCTCGCATGGTTTTGATTACCTTATCAAGTGATACAAAATGAGAGCCATCACCGCGGATAGCCATCCTCGCGGCATGAATCGCTTTTACCGAAGCCATCGCATTACGTTCAATACAGGGAACCTGGACCAAGCCACCAATAGGGTCACAAGTCAGACCAAGGTTATGCTCCATAGCGATTTCCGCCGCATTTTCTACCTGCTCCGGAGTCGCACCTAACACTTCAGCCAAACCCGCGGCCGCCATTGAGCAAGCAGAACCCACCTCACCTTGGCAACCAACTTCCGCGCCGCTAATCGAAGCATTCTTTTTATATAAAATGCCCACCGCAGCCGCGGTTAATAAAAAGCGCTCTACACCGTCGTCATTGGCACCTGGCACAAACTGTCGATAGTAGTTAAGTACGGCGGGAACAATGCCGGCCGCACCATTAGTTGGTGCAGTTACAATTCTTCCACCAGCGGCGTTTTCTTCATTCACTGCCAGTGCATAGAGACTTACCCAATCTAATACGGTAAGCGGGTCTGAGAGAGAAGCTTCGGGGCGTTGTAAAAGCTGATGATATAATTGCCCTGCTCTTCGGCCGACCTTCAAACCACCAGGCAAAATGCCTTCAGCGGCTATACCGTTATCAATGCACTCCTGCATGGTACGCCAAATATTATGAAGGTAATTGCGCGTTTCGGATGCTGGCCGCCAAGCTTCTTCATTAGCCCACATTACATCGGAAATCCGAAGATTCTTTTGCTGGCAAATATCCAGTAGCTCGGCGCCCGTAGAAAAAGGCAATGCCAGCTCACGAGCATCTTCAATAATGGCATCATTGCCCGCTTCATCTTCACCGACAACAAAGCCGCCACCGACTGAGTAAAAGCAGCGCTCTTCTATTAAAGATCCATCTTCGGCATAGGCACTAAACTGCATACCATTAGAATGAAATGGAAGCTCTTTACGGCGATTAAGAATCAAATCGGTCTCGTCTTGGTAAGCCACCTTATGACAAGCCGCCAAATTAATCTGACCCTGTTCGCGAATAGCCGCTACCCTAGCGCTAATATCGGCCACTACGACGCTTTCTGGCTGTTCACCTTCAAGGCCTAACAAGACTGCTTTAGGGGTTCCGTGTCCAACACCTGTAGCCCCCAATGAGCCAAACATCTCTGACTTGACTCTCGCCACCTGAGATAGGCGCCCATCGGATTTAAGCTGCTCAACAAATTGCTGCGCAGCTTTCATAGGCCCAACAGTATGGGAACTAGAGGGGCCTATTCCGATTTTAAACAGATCAAAAATACTGATCGCCATGTTAATCACCCAATCCAGATTTACTTGTTAACGTAAACTGGGAATTGCGCACAAAGCTGAAGCACTTTTTCCTTCACCAGCTCAATGACTTCGCGATTTTCAATATCATCGAGAACATCACACATCCAGTTGGCCAGTTCAGAAACTTGCTCTTCTTTGAAACCGCGACTGGTTACTGCAGGCGTACCGAGACGAACACCACTGGTAACAAACGGTGATTGCGGATCGTTTGGTACGGTGTTTTTGTTAACGGTAATATTTGCTTCGCCCAAAGCCGCATCAGCGGCTTTACCGGTGATCCCCTTGTCAATCAAGTCCAACAAGAACAAATGGTTTTCAGTGCCATTCGAGACCACTTTATAGCCACGCTGTTGGAAGGCCTTGGCCATGGCTTTAGCATTGTTAACTACTTGCTGCTGATAATCCTTAAACTCGGGGGCCAGGGCTTCTTTAAAGGCTACCGCTTTCGCCGCAATAATATGCATTAATGGCCCGCCCTGAATTCCGGGGAAAATCATCGAGTTAAGTTTCTTTTCAATCTCAGGATTAGAGCGCGCTACAATCAGGCCACCGCGAGGCCCACGCAAGGTTTTGTGGGTGGTAGTGGTAACTACATCGGCTACTGGCACAGGGTTAGGATAAAGACCCGCCGCAATTAAACCGGCAACATGCGCCATATCAACAAATAGGTAAGCCCCTACTTTGTCGGCGATATCTCTAAAGCGCTGCCAATCCATGACTAATGAATAAGCTGAAAAGCCTGCAACAATCATTTTAGGTTTATGCTCTAGGGCTAAAGCTTCTACTTGATCGTAATCCACTTCACCAGTTTCTGGGTTCAGACCGTACTGCACGGCATTGTAGATTTTGCCAGAGAAGTTAGGCTTTGCACCGTGGGTTAAATGGCCACCGTGATCTAAAGACAAACCAAGAATGGTATCACCTGGCTGAAGCAAGGCCATGTAGACGGCCGCGTTTGCTTGCGAACCTGAGTGCGGCTGGACATTAGCGTAATCAGCTGAGAACAGTTCTTTGGCTCGATCGATAGCTAACTGCTCTACCACATCAGCATGCTCACAGCCGCCGTAGTAGCGCTTACCTGGATAACCTTCAGCGTATTTGTTGGTCAATTGAGCACCCTGAGCTTCCATCACACGCGTGCTGGTATAGTTCTCAGAAGCAATCAATTCAATGTGTTCTTCTTGACGGCGATCTTCAGCTTCTAAAGCCGCCCAAAGTTCTTGATCAAAATTGGCAATTTTATCGTTATAATCAAACATCGCTTTCCCTCAATTCGTGGTTCGGACAGGAGTTTGATTGGATACTAATCAGGGCTTAACGATTTGTTAAATTAATAGTTATAATGCCTTCATAACAATTACTAATGACAGATCCCAAATGGAAGGTCGTGATCTTTCCCCAGGGCAAGCAGGAGAAGAGTGATGAAAAACCTGCCGATCGAGGTATTAAGAGCGTTTGTAACGATTGTGGAACTCGGTAGTTTCACCCAAGCCGGTGATTTACTTGGCCGTTCACAACCCGCTATAAGCTTACAAATCAAAAGGCTAGAAGAGCTTTTAAATCAAAAGCTTATCTCAAGAAACGGGCAAAACATTGAACTTACCAAAACCGGTGAACAGCTATTCTATTATGCCAAACGTATATTAGCGCTTAATGATGAGGCCGTGGCGAGCTTTAATGCCACCAGCGTTAGTGGCCAGTTAAAATTAGGCATTCCGAGTGAATTTGCGACGACCCTTCTGCCCAGAATTCTCAGTCGTTTTGCTAATACCTATCCTAACGTCAATTTGGAGGTTATTAGCGATCTCAGCCGCAACCTAATAAACGCCAGCAGCCAAAAACAATATGATCTGGTTTTGGTACTCCACGACGATCCTGATAAAGCAGGAACAGAGTTAATCAAAGAAGACGAGCTGGTATGGGTAAGCAGCCATAGCCATGACTGCCATATGCGCTCGGTGCTGCCGTTAATCGTCGCACCGGAAGGCTGTATTTACCGCAACCGTGCCAACACTATGCTTGCCGAAGCTGGTTTACCGTGGAAAATCAGTTACACCAATCCTAGCCTATCGGGTATTCAAGCGGCCATTGAAGAAGGTCTTGGTGTCACAGTGCTTGCGAAAAGTAGTGTTCCCGAAGGTTTGAAAGTCATCAATAACTCAACCCGACTGCCCAAGCTTGGCAAGATTGGCATTAGCCTAGTTAAACAGCCGAGCGAGCAAAGCGAAGCCGCCCAGCGTTTAAGTGAATATATAACAGCAAGTTTAGGGTAAGCTCTTTGGCATACTGTAAGGCCCGTTACTGATGGGTTCGCTCGAAGAATTAGGAAACCGCTGTCGATCTTCCTCGCTAGCCGTATCTCTACATTCGCCCTGCAATTGAAAACGGCCCATAGTAAAGGCTTCATGCAATACCATATAACCTTCACGACAAAACTCCACTTCAGCCAGTTTTTCTTCTAAAGAGCCGTGGGCTTGAGCTTTTACTTTTTCCTGCATTTTGGCAATCATATCAGTGCGATTTTTACCGCCGCCTTGACCACGGCCGCCGGCTCCCATCATTCCGCCCCCTTTCATAGCACCTTTCATTCGGCCACCTCGTTTGCGACCGCCGTCCGGTATTTCTCTCTGCAAGGTGTATTGAAAGCGTTTTGATCCGTCCTCGCTTATTTGAGTAACAAAGTTTTCACTAAAGCCTTCTTTTTCTGGGGTACTGCTACATGCCGCCACAAAGACGCTACAGGCGAAAATAATAAGGGATGACTTAGCCAATTTTAGCGGTAATGGCTGGATATAGTGGTTCATATAGGCTCCTTTTGTATTCAGTTGCCTATATGATTTGATTTACTGACTAGAGTTTCGCGCTTAAGAAAACTTCAATTTTTCTCCACAATCGTCATTCATTACGAGCTGATTTTTACCATTTTCCTTGGCTTGATACAGTGCCTTATCCGCAGCCGCCAGCCAATCCCTAGCCGTATTACCAGTGATAACACTCGCACCAATACTGCTGCTAGTTGGAATTTCCTGACTGCTGTCAATATTGCGGCAGATCTTATCTAGCAATGTTTGTGCATTCTCCATTTTGATATCACGCAGAAGCAGTAGAATTTCATCACCGCCATGACGGAATACGAGATCCGTTGTACGACAGTTGTTTTTTAGTAATTCAACAAGATTGACGATCGCATCATCACCGGCATTATGACCTAATTCATCATTGATACGTTTAAAATTATCCAAATCAAAAATCGCTAAAACGCAGGGGCGATCGAATTGTTTTGCAAAAGCGATACTATCTTGCAAAATGGTTTCTAGCTGGCGGCGATTGTAGGCACCGGTAAGCGGGTCCGTCGTTGAATGAAATCGTAAGAGCTCTTGCATTTTACGGACTTTATAAGCAAACACATGCGCCAGTGTGGCGGCCGCAATTAATGAAGCTTCAATTCGAAACCATTGTCCCAGTTCAATAGTCTGAAAACCAAAGGCACCACATAGAATAATAACACTGGCATTCACCACCAAACCGATCCATGCAGGTAACACAAAGGCTGAGCTTACTAATATCGGGTAGCACCAGAAGGTTCCTGTTACCCCAAGAAAGGCAATCGGTGTCGTGGCGGATACAACCAACAGAAAAAGTACAAGAAATACGATTAGTGCTGGCAAAGTGGAGTTTTTAAAATACATCCAAAGGGAGGCAGCTATCAAAGAACAAACAAAGGCCCCATCCAAAGCCGCCAAAAGCGGTCGCTCATTGATCACATTTACATAGGTCATCGCTATATAAATGGTGCTCAACATCCCGCAGATAAACAATAGCAGCTTGTGCTTTTGCTTATTGGAGGCCTCCAAGGTATGGGTATCGTCCCAATTTGCTAAATCAAACTCATACATAAAAACTACCATAGAATTCAAACAGCCACACATCCCTTAGCTTCGATTCTATCTACTACTTATGACTTCAAGCGCATTCCCGTAAGAACAGAGCTGCGCCACCATGAGTTAATCGGGACGTATTAAAACCCGAAGCTATGTCTATAGATTGAATTGCCAGAAATACAAATTGGATCAGCTGTTATGAGTGATATATCACAGTTATTCTAGACTCGCCAGGCGAAAGCTAATCGCCTGTCGAAGCTTGTCAATTTTGTTCACAACGGCCTTAAGTGCAGCCTCATCTTGATCTAACTGCTCCCATTGATCAGACCAAACCTGGTGAAGGGCCTCAGCCTCGCGCCTAACATCATCATCGATCAACATGCTGAGATCTCTAACTAGGGAAACGGCAACCCAACCATGCCGAGGGGTCCAGCTGTCTTGCCGATCGTAATGCAGACTGTACATGCCCTGTTCTAGCTCGGAGAGTTTAAGCAATACCTGGAAAGCCGCCGTTCGCGTTGTGCTGTTATCCTCGCTAATTTCAAGGCGCCAAGCATTGTATGCAAAGCTAACACAAGCTGAAAAAACACTGAGCACTACAGTGATGTAATAGAACTTTAGACGACGCTCTAGAATGCTATTGTCCATGCTGACTAACCACTCCCATTTACTTTTCCAATATCAATGCTTAGGAACGCTTGGTGAGAAATACAGCAAAACTCAAGATTAGCATGAGTATTAAACAGCCGCTAGAACAATAGGTCGTCGCTCAGCCCGCGATAAATAGGAAGCAAGCCAATGAAAAGCAGAAGAGATAATGGGCTGTTTAGGAGGGATGATATCGCCCGGCGAATTCCAGGCGACACCATAAATACAGCGGAAAGTCTTAGATACGATTAACTCGATTCAAACCTTCGAGTGCCGCGGTACGATACGCTTCGGCCATGGTCGGATAGTTAAAAGTGGTGTTAACAAAATAATTGATATTATTCGCCTCACCCTCCTGATTCATAATCGCTTGACCAATGTGAATAATTTCAGAAGCCTCTGCACCGAAGCAGTGAATGCCTAAAATTTCATGGGTATCAATGTGGAATAGCAGCTTCAGCATACCCACGTCTTCACCGGATATTTGCGCACGTGCCGTGTTCTTAAAGAAGGCACGTCCAACTTCATAAGGCACACGAGCTTCGGTTAGCTCTCGCTCGGTTTTACCCAAGGAGCTAATCTCTGGAAGCGTGTAAATACCGGTAGGCGCATCAGTTACAAAGCGACACTCTTCACCATTAATGGCCATGGCGATTTCACGTCCCTGATCATAAGAAGCGCTGGCCAAGCTTGGCCAACCGATAACATCGCCAGCGGCGTAAACATAGTCGATATCAGTTTGATAACGATCGTTTACTTTTAGCTGTCCGCGATGGTCTGCTTCGAGGCCAATGGCATCCAAATTAAGGTTATCGGTATTACCAGTTCGGCCGTTACACCACAATAGCGCATCGGCGCGCAGGCGCTTACCCGATTTAAGATGTAAGGTTACGCTGCGCTCATTGGCCTCTACTCGCTCATACTCTTCCAAGTGGCGTACAGTCACACCGCTATCGCGCAAGTGATAACTCAAGGCATCAGAGATTTCATCATCCAAGAATGACAGCAAACGCTCACGGCTGTTAATCAAATCAACCTTAATGCCAAGACCCGCAAAAATAGACGCGTATTCACTACCAATCACACCGGCACCGTAAATAACGATATGGCGAGGTGTATGATTCATTTCCAAAATGGTATCGCTATCGTAAACACGCGGATGATTAAAGTTAACATCGGCTGGTCGATAAGGGCGCGAACCGGTAGCAACAACAATATGTTTAGCGCGAATGGTTTCCACAGCACCATCAGGCAAGCGTACACGTACTTCATTCTCGCCACAGAAGCTAGCTTCACCAATATGCAGATAAACACGGTTGCGATTGTAAAAACCGGTATGCAGATCAACTTGCTTAGGGATAACAGTTTTTGCGGATTTTAAAACCTTGGGGTAGCTGACGCGAGTCGACTCACCCATATGGTGAAATAAATTATTCTGGTTAAAGCGAATAATTTGTTTCACCACATGACGCAGCGCTTTTGAAGGAATAGTCCCCTTATGCGAGCAATTGCCCCCTACTACACCACGGTTTTCAATCGCACCAACACGCATGCCTTGCTTAACTGCTGCCATTGCAGCACCTTCACCAGCAGGCCCTGTGCCGATGACCAATACATCATAATGGTAATCGCTCATTGCCGATTACTACCTCTCTATTCCGTTACTGCTTCTTTAACAAAAACTGTCTAATAAAAATTACAGCGATGCTTATTTTTTCATAGCATCGTTGAACAAATCACTTTTGCCGCTTTCTTCTGCAGCATTCGACTTGCCCATTTTTTCTTCTTCACATTTGCTTTCGTCGCCACCGCAAATGTCACATACATAATTAGGATCTTTCAGTGCATCACCGACGCCGCCACAAGAGCCTGAAATCGGCTTACGGCCCATTAGGACACCTACGGACATCATCACAACCAATAAGGTAATGACTCCAAACGCGACTACATAAATCATGGTTCACCTCACCCCTATTAGGGTCAATCGTCTATCCCATCATAAGATGGGTTTTTACGCTATTGGACATAGGTCGCAAAAGCGCTGGAATACTTCTCTTTAAAGCCACTATTGGTTTTTACCAACATAAAAACCGCCAAGTTTTCTTGTTCCGCTAAAGCCATGCCTTGTTCAGGCCCAGCGACGGTTATCACTGTGGCCCAAGCATCGGCCTCGGCTGAACTTGGTGCTAGAACAGTCACTGACGCCAAAGCGTGTGTTATCGGGCGCCCCGTTCTAGGATCAATAGTATGGGAGTAGCGTACACCCTCTTTCTCAAAGTAATTGCGATAATCACCCGAGGTGGCAACGCCTTTATCGCTCACAGCAATCAAACGCTGCATGCTTTGACCTGCCAAGCTACTGCTGGGCTTTTCTACCGCAATTTTCCATGGTGTGCCACGGTGACTCATGCCTTTTAGCATTAGCTCGCCGCCCACTTCCACTAGATAATTAAACGCACCGCAGCTCTCAAGGGCCTCAGCAACTTTATCTGCCCCATAACCTTTGGCTACAGCGGATAAATTGAGTTCAACCGCTTTACCTTTTTTAAGACTTGAGCCACTTATTTCTAAACTATCACCGCCGCTCAAAGCCATAGCATCAGCGATTTGCTCTTGACTGGGAACAGCATCTTCTGGAGAAGATTTTGGTCCAAAACCCCAAAGGTTAACTAAAGGGCCAATAGTAATATCGAAAGCACCGTCACTGAGCTTATAGAGCCGCTCACTTAGGCGTAAGACCTTTTCCATATCAGCTGAAAGCTGGGCGCTCTCACCGGCAGCCATTGCACTCAACTTACTGAGTTCACTATCCGCTATATAGTGTGACATCTGTTGATTAGTCAGCG
Organism: Cellvibrionaceae bacterium; assembly: GCA_025800365.1. Lineage (GTDB taxonomy): Bacteria > Pseudomonadota > Gammaproteobacteria > Pseudomonadales > Cellvibrionaceae > Pseudoteredinibacter. The sequence continues at coordinate 11,297 of JAOXRT010000163.1, forward strand.
CCAAGCTATTTTCAATACGCTTTGCAATTTCAGCCTGATCACAACTGAAACTTTCATTAAGCTCCCCATTTGGAGGTACTACTTTTGGGGGCACTACCGCAACATTGTATTGCGTCCCCATGGTGGGGCCACTAAAGCGCCAGGGCTCTACTTTTTTGCTGCAGCCTGATAAAAAAACGGCCGTACCTAAACAGAAGAAGGCCAGCAATGCTGGCCTCTTCCTATAGGCAGTTACCACTTTGGATAATGCCTTCATTGATTAACCACCGAAGTCATCAAGCAAGATGTTTTCATCCTCTACGCCCAAATCTTTCAACATGGCAATCACAGCCGCATTCATCATTGGAGGCCCACACATGTAGTACTCACAATCTTCAGGCGCTGGGTGATCCTTCAAATACTGCTCATAAAGCACATTGTGGATAAAGCCTGTTAGGCCATCCCAGTTGTCTTCTGGCTGAGGATCAGATAAAGCAACATGCCATTCAAAGTTGTCGTTTTCACGAGCCAGCATGTCGTACTCATCGTCGTAGAACATCTCACGCAGTGAACGAGCACCGTACCAGAAGCTCATCTTACGCTTAGACTTCAAGCGCTTAAGCTGATCGAAAATATGTGAACGCATTGGCGCCATACCGGCACCACCACCAATGAATACCATTTCGTTATCGGTATCTTTCGCGAAGAACTCACCAAATGGACCGTATACAGTAATAGTATCGCCTGGCTTCAAACTAAACACATAAGAAGACATCTGACCTGGCGGTAAGCCTTCGGTACGTGGTGGCGGAGTTGCAATACGGATATTGAACTTCACGACACCCTTCTCTTCTGGGTAGTTAGCCATTGAGTAAGCACGGATAACCGGCTCATCAACTTTTGACTCTAAATTGAAGAAACCAAAGTGCTCCCAGTCGCCGCGGTACTCATCTTCGATATCGAAGTCAGAGAATTTAACGTGATGTGGAGGGCATTCAAGCTGAACGTAACCACCAGCGCGGAAGTCTACGTTTTCACCTTCAGGCAGCTTCAAGGTCAACTCTTTAATGAAGGTCGCCATATTCGGGTTAGATTCAACAGTACATTCCCACTGCTTCACACCGAATACATCTTCAGGCACTTCAATAACCATGTCCTGCTTTACTGGAGTCTGACAAGACAGACGCCAGCCTTCAGCGGCATCGCGCTTAGTGAAGTGTGACTCTTCGGTTGGCAGCATAGAGCCACCACCGGAGTTCACTACACACTTACACTGTGCACAGGTACCACCGCCACCACAAGCAGAAGGCAAGAACAAACCGTTACCTGCCAAGGTTTGTAGCAATTTGCCACCGGCTGGTACGGTTAGGGTTTTCTCACCGTTGATTTCAATATTTACATCGCCGGAATTAACCAGCTTAGCGCGGGCGCCAAGAATGATGAACACTAGCGCGATTACAATCACAGTGAACATCACAACGCCAAGTATAATAGTTAGATTCATACTGGCTACTCCTTACAGGCTGATACCGCCGAAGGACATAAAGCCCAACGACATCAAGCCAACAGTGATAAAGGTAATACCCAAGCCCTGCAGGCCATCGGGTACGTCGGAGTATTTCATCTTCTCGCGGATGCCAGCCAAAGCTGCAATAGCCAAAGCCCAACCCACACCAGAACCTACGCCGAACACTACAGACTCGCTGAAGTTGTAGCTACGCTCTACCATGTACAGGTTTGCACCCATGATGGCACAGTTCACGGTAATCAACGGCAGGAATACACCCAGGGCGTTGTATAGAGCTGGGAAGAATTTATCCAAGACCATCTCTAGAATCTGAACCATCGCCGCGATCACACCAATAAAGGTAATCAAGCTTAGGAAGTTCAAATCAACAGAGGCGTAGTCTTCACCCAACCAAGACAAGCCACCTTCAGACAGCAAGTAGGTGTACAAGACATTGTTGACTGGTACGGTAATAGCCAATACCACGATAACCGCAACGCCAAGACCAATAGCCGCTTCTACTTTCTTAGAGATCGCCAAGAAAGTACACATTCCCAAGAATGCCGCCAAGGCCATGTTCTCGATAAAAATCGAGCGAACAAACAAACTAATAAAATGTTCCATGATTAGGCCTCCGCTGGCTTCGTATTAGGCGAAATCTTGAAATCTGGCTCTTCGACCTGCGCTTTATCGTATGCGCGGATACCCCAGATGATTAGGCCAATAATGAAGAATGAAGACGGCGGTAATAGCAGTAGACCGTTAGAAACGTACCAGCCACCTTCGGTAGCCAATGGCAAAATTTCATAGCCTAGTAACTTACCCGCACCGAATAGCTCACGTGGAATCGCAATGGCAATCAATAGAGCTGAGTAGCCCAAGCCATTACCGATACCATCTAGCAAGCTTGCACCCGGGCCATTTTTCATGGCGAAGGCTTCAGCGCGACCCATCACGATACAGTTGGTAATAATCAAACCAACGAATACTGAAAGCTGCTTAGATACATCATAAGCCACCGCCTTCAATACCTGATCAACCACGATCACCAAAGAGGCAATAATGGTCATCTGCACGATAATACGAATGTTGTTTGGAATGTGGTTACGCACCAAAGACACAAACAAGTTAGAGAACGCTGTTACTGTGGTTAAAGCCACACACATAACCAGCGTTACTTTCAAACTACCCGTAACCGCCAATGCTGAACAGATACCCAAGATCTGTAGAGCAATAGGGTTATTCTGGATAATTGGGGTAACTAAAAGCTCTTTTGCTTTCATGGCTTAGGCCTCCCCTTTTTGCAAATTGTTTAACAGCGGACGGTAACCGTTCTCACCCAACCAGTAGCGGTATAGATTTTCCAAACCGCGAGTGGTTAGAGTTGCACCTGATAGGCCATCGATTTCGTGCTTAGAATCTTTAGGCGCTTTACCCTTTAAGATTCGAACAGCAACGTCACCATTGGCAGAGTACATCTCTTTGCCAACCCAAATGGCTTTCCACAATGGGTTATCAACTTCACCACCTAGCCCTGGAGTTTCTTTGTGATCGTAGAAACCGGTACCAACCACAGTGTTTAGATCAGAACCCAATGCCATAAAGCCGTATAGCTGGCCCCAAAGACCGTAGCCTTTTACCGGCAAAACGATGGTTTCTAAGCTACCACTGTCATTGTTGATCAAGTAAACCTTGGCGTATTTTTCTTTGCGCAAGATTTTCGCAGGATCATTGGCCGCTGTAAGAGTTTCAGAAAGCGCAGGATCTTTTGCCGCTTTGTTTTGGTCGTAAGCATCGATAGACACAATGCCGTCAACGTCTTCAGCGCTAACAAATTTACCCGTGCTCAAATCAACAAGCTTAGGCGTTACCTTCTTCATCAACTCATTTACATCAGCGCCATCAGTCATCAGGCCAGCTGCTGCAAGAATGTTTTTGTTGAAGTCTAATTTCTTATTGGCGTCCTGAGCTGGCTTCAGTACTACCGCCGCTGTTGATACAACGATGGAGCAAACAATACACAGGGACAGTGCAACAATAAGCGTCTTCTTAATAGTATCGTTATTAGCCACGAGCCAATCTCCTCTTAACATTAGCCTGCACCACAAAGTGGTCGATCAGCGGAGCAAACAAGTTGGAGAACAGGATGGCCAACATCATGCCTTCTGGGAAAGCTGGGTTTGCCACACGAATCAAAATCACCATGATGCCGATCAGGGCACCAAACACCCACTTACCGGTGTTGGTCATCGAAGCTGATACTGGGTCGGTTGCCATAAAGAACAAACCGAAGGCGAAGCCACCCACAACAACATGCCAGTGCCAAGGCACATTCATCATTTGATTAGTTTCAGAACCAATCGCGTTGAACAAGGTAGTCATCAAGAAGGAGCCGATCAAGACACCTGCCACAATGCGCCAAGCCGCAATGCGCATAACTAGCAATGCACCACCGCCGATGATCAAGGCTAAGGTAGAAGTTTCACCGATAGAACCTTGCATTTTACCTAGGAAGGCATCAGTCCAGCTCAAACCGTTGTTCACAACGGTCTCAACACCACCACTGGCCAATACAGACAATGCTGTTGCACCGGTGTAACCATCAACCGCTGTCCATACTGCATCGCCCGACATATAAGATGGGTAGGCGAAGAATAGGAATGCACGACCGGCCAAGGCTGGGTTCAAGAAGTTCTTACCCGTACCACCGAAGACTTCTTTGGCAATCACAACACCGAAGCTAATACCTAGGGCCGCTTGCCATAAAGGAAGATCTGGAGGACAGGTTAAAGAGAAGAGTACCGAGGTTACGAAGAAGCCTTCGTTTACTTCATGTTTACGTACCGTCGCAAATAATACTTCCCAGAAACCACCTACCGCAAATACGGTCATGTAGATCGGTAAGTAGTAGGCCGCACCGTGTACTAGGTTATCCCAAATGCTCGCCGCATCATGACCGGCAAATAGCGCGATCAAAGCACCACGCCAGCCCTCAACTTGGGTAATACCCATGTCGGCCATAACAGTGTTCGCTTGGAAACCTACGTTGTACATGCCCCAAAACATTGCTGGGAAAGTACAAATCCACACCGTGATCATAATACGCTTTAGATCGATATGATCGCGTACGTGAGCCGTGGTTTTGGTTACATCTTTTGGTTTAAAGAAACCGGTATCAACGGCTTCCCAGAGGGCATACCATTTTTCGTGCTTGCCACCCGGGTGCACATGGGGGGACATGCTGTCTAATAGCTTTTTCAACATACTTAACCCTCCTTCTCAATACGCGTTAAGTTGTCACGCAAGATGGGGCCGTACTCGTATTTACCTGGGCACACATAGGTACACAAGGCCAAGTCTTCCTCATCCAGCTCCAAAGCGCCCAGTTTTTGCGCCATATCGGTGTCGCCCACAATCAGGGCACGCAGTAACTGAGTTGGCAAGATGTCCAATGGCATGATGTTCTCATAAGCACCTACTGGCACCATAGCTCGCTCAGAACCATTGGCCGAAGTGTTGAAGTTGAACAACTTACCCTTCATTAGGCTGGAGATATAAATCGCCAAGCTAGAGTGTTTATTAACACCTGCACGTAAGTAGTGTAGGAACTCACGCTCGCTCTCACCTTCTTCCAATACCGCCACCTGATTGGCGTAGCGGCCTAGGTACGCAAAAGCACCGCTGGCTTTACGGCCACCGAAAACACCGCCAGAGATCACACGCTGCTCGCCGGCTTTTAGCTGACCAGCCGTTAGCTCATCAGTGTTAGCACCTAAGCGAGTACGAATCAGGCGAGGCTGCTCAACACTAGGGCCGGCCAAGGCGATCACACGATCAGTGCTGATCTGGCCTGAGGTGAATAATTTACCAATCGCAACCACATCCTGGTAGCCCACAGTCCACACAGTCTTGGTGGCGCTTACAGGGTCTAGGAAATGAATATGAGTACCGGCGTTACCGGCTGGGTGAACACCTGAGAACTCGTGACTCTCAACGCGGCTGCTGTTACCGGTTAGCACATCTGCACCAGAAGCCTTACAAACGTAAACCTTGCCAGTCGTCAAACGTGATAGCACGGTCAAACCGTTCACGAAATCGTCACGCTGGGAGCGGATAATCACCTCAGGGTTAGCCGACAATGGAGAAGTATCCATGGCGGTAACAAAGATGGAGTTCGGTGCGCTGTCTAGTGCCGGTACTTTACTGTACGGACGAGTGCGCAACGCCACCCAAAGACCACTGTTGTTCAGGTTATCTTTCACCTGCTCTTCAGTTAACGAAGACAATTGCTCAACGCTGTAGCTGGCGAAGCTTTCTGCTTCATCGCCTTCTACATCGATCACAACCGACTGCAACACACGCTTAGCACCGCGATTAATCGCGGCTACGGTGCCGGCAGCGGGTGCAGTGTAGCGCACGCCTTCGGTCTTTTTATCGGTGAATAACAGCTGCCCAAGCTTCACTTTGTCGCCTACGGATACCGCCATGGTAGGTTTCATACCATGGTAGTCAGGTCCAACAACGGCGACAGAGCGAATAGACGGACCATCATGGATGGTCTGCTCGGGAGCCCCAGTTATGGGTAGATCGAGTCCCCGACGGATATTTATCATACGTCTCTGCCTAATCACTTAAAAGAAAAGTGGATAGACCAGATTGTCTTACGCCCCGCCTTGTAAGCGGCGACTGCAAACCAGTCCATGTATTCTGTGCCGAGCACCCGTACAGTGCTGCGGCATACGGTCAGCCTCTTGGGCAAACCCGCGGCAGGCGTATTGAGACAGAAGCCCTGCTTCCTTTATATAAGGTAAGCACGGCTAGCCAGAGGCTAATATGACATCAAACGGCTGCTGCTCTAAATTCGTACAACAATAAGCAGGCACTAGCCTTAGCTTATTTAGGCGACTTTTTGCTTTTCTTATCGCCCTATCTTTATCTTGTTATTCTCGTGATTCTTTAATGGTGACCATGGAACCAATTAAAGCGTTACATCGTCTTATTTAAGGTCACTGGCACCTTTGAGCTTACCGGCACCGCTTAGGGTTCCATCTTAGGATTTCATCCTAATTGCAGGCTGACTCCCACAGCATTGCAAAATGAATCCTTACCAGTTTAGTAGAAACCTCATATTTCGCACGAGACGCCGAAAAATCCGCCAATTTGACACCTAAAACATTATTTTTAGGATTAAGCTTCTGATTTCACGGCGAGTTTTAGCCGCATAGAACTAAAACGGCGCAATTATAAAGATGCCACGACTAGCTTGCCAGCATAAGCGCAAAGTTTTCGCCTTTTTTTGCATAGAAATAGAGGGGATATCTTGAAAAAGTCAAAATAACGCCAAAGTGATCAATTGATATACAACACAATATGTAGCAGCCCCTCCATTCAGCATCTTTGGCGCTACCTTCACGATCTCTAAAACGGCAATGCGTGAGCTGACCGCACTTTAAGAATGCAGACTCAGCTCAACACAGAAATCACGCAGGTAAGATCGAAAGCCTCTTGGAACACAGCCCACAATTGACGCTTAGCTAGGCTAGATGTAGAACAGAACATCGGCCCCTACAAAAACGACCTCGCACTATGCAAAAACCTATAAGCTGCACGATGTAAGCCCCGCCTAGCGGCTTGTTAATCCCACAGCCCCATTAACTCCCACTACCCAAGCTCTCCAATTGCCACTTTTCTTTATAGGGGCTAGACCCAAAATCTCATAATCTAGCAACGTGCAAAGGGCAGCTTTAAACTTAATTTCTACCTACTCTTAAACAGTCACTTTGCAATGTGCTAACAGCAACAAATTCACCCCTCCGTAATGGCAAAGTAATTGCGATATTCCACAAGTAAAGTGGCCCCACTTGCTTCCGCAAATCTACCTTTTATATAAATACTGCTAGGCCTTTTGAAGACTTTTGGCTAGAATGCGAGCCATTAAAAATGACTCACACCGAAAGCAAAAGGATTTGGTGCTCGTGAAGCAATTTCAGACATTCCCTTTCTTCGACCGTTGTGTTTTTAACCCAGGCTATTAACCAGGCAGTCACCAAAGCTTCACAAACATTTGTTATTAACTTACTGAATAACTGAACCTACTATTGTATTAAGGGCACAAGGATTAGGAATGCCGCAAAAATTCTTCCAATATACCACTGCGAAAATTCTTTTAATTTTATTAATTAGTTCTGCAATTCTTGCCCTGTGTATTGATTATGGTCTTCCTGGACACCTCAGCGTTGATTCCTTGGTCCAACTTTATGAAGGTGCCAATGGAAAATCTATTTCTTTTAATCCTCCATTAATGTCAATTCTACTAGGCGGCTTGCTCAAAATAGACTTGGATCCATCAATAAGCTTTGTTGTTATAGTATCGTTGTTTTACGCCCTAGCTGCCGCCCTTGTTCTTTCTCAAAGCACGTCATTGGTTCGGATTGTTTTAGCGGCTGTTTTACTGTGCAACCCTATTATCATTTTATACTCCGGAAATGTGTGGAAAGATGTCCTAATGGCGCATGCCGTCGCACTATCAGCGGGGCTAATTTTCTTTTCGCAGGGAAAGCGCTTTAAACATCAAATAATCATCGCTACCGCACTATTACTTTTGAGCACTCTAATTGTAGGGAGTCGACAACAAGGTCTTCTCTTCGCTCTTCTCGGCTCCATTGCTTTTTCACTGACTTTAAGCACTAGCCGTCCTAAACGCGCAATTATCGCAGCTGTACTATTTCTCTCGGCTATTTTTCTCAATAGCCTGATCACTTCAGATTTCGAAAACAACAAGACCATCTCGGGGTCTAAAGTAGGTTTAACTATTGCCATCCGCTATGATCTCGCCGGCATGCTAGCGAATGGAGCAGACATTGATTTTCCAAACCCCACTATGAGTAAAGAGCTTTCTGGTGACGCTCAAGATTATAGTGCTCGACGCGTCGACACATTGCGAGGGCCAGCTAGGCAAATTTGGGGGAGCTCATTAGGTGAACTCAGCAAAATATGGTTCAAAGCTATCAAGGATAACCCTTCTGCTTACTTCAACCACAGAATAAGCCACTTTAAATGGGTAATGGGGCTAGAAGAAGTAAAAAGATGCTTACCACACTATTTTGGTGTATCCGATTATTTCCATGGCGGAGTTCAGCTCAATCTTACTCAAGAGCTGGGCCTACAGGAAAGAGTTGGCCTTGACTACAGCAAACACAAGAGCTTAGCTAAAAAAATAATCGATACCACACTTTACCAACATTGGTTTTATCTATCAGTGCTTAGCTTTTTGACAATCGCTTTCGCCTTTATGCGTCAGTGGCCGGCTATGACACTGGCTTTGGCCGGAACAGGGTTTAGCCTCAGCTTCTTATTTGTCAGTATCGCCTGCGACTTTCGATATGTTTATTCATCGCTAGTACTTTGCAGTGTTCTATCCACCTACTTCACTCTTAAAGTATGGAGGCGTAATGAAGCAACAACTTGCTGAAGTAAACCGCTTCGCATTTAGCGGCCTCCTTGTCGCTGCGATCGACTTTATCACTTTTATAGCACTGCAATCAGCAGGTTTGGAGAGGGTGAAAGCTAATGGAATTGCAATGCTTGTCGGCTTTATAGCTGGTTTTTTTTTACATAAGAATTTCAGTTTTCGGCATCAAGGATCTGCAAGCTACAGCTTATGGCTCCGTTACTTCTTTGTATTTGTCGCCAATATTATTCTAGGTTCCGCATTAATGTATGCATCCAAGGCAATATACTTAGATGCACTTGTGGCAAAACTTCTAGTAATGGCTACCGTGGCCATATCTTCATTTTTACTAAGCAAACTCTTTGTCTTCAACACTCCACAAACGAGGTGATTTTGTGAATAGCTGCGCAATCATTCCATGTTATCGAGTCAGCGCCCATATCGAGTCTGTGGTTGAAGGCTTAAGAGGCTATGTCGACCACGTTTTTGTAGTCGACGATTGCTGCCCGGAGCAATCAGGAAATCTCATAGAAGAAGCCGCCAACTTCAACGGTTTTGCAACTGTGATTTATCACCAAGAGAATAAAGGTGTTGGCGGTGCTGTAGTAACTGGCTATAGAGCTGCTGAGAGCGCTGACTTTGATATATTGATCAAAGTAGATGGTGATGGCCAGATGAACCCAGAGCATATACCTGCTCTGATTGAACCTATAATTGCCGGTGAAGCTGATTACTGCAAGGGCAATCGTTTCTTCGCGCCTGATTACCTTGCCTCTATGCCCAAGGGAAGGCTCATAGGCAATGCTGGCTTATCATTTATGTCCAAGCTCACAACTGGACAATGGCATGTAATGGATCCAACCAATGGATTTACGGCGATACATGCAAAAATTTTACCCTGGCTGCACACAGAACTTTTGCAAGAGCGATATTTTTTCGAGACAGATATGCTATACCGCCTTGGTACAATTGATGCTGTTGTGCAAGACATCCCTATGCCAAGCATTTATGGAGAAGAAGAAAGCAACCTAAGCCCACTTAAGTCTTTACTAGAGTTCGGATACCACCATACGGGGCTCCTCTTTAAGAGAATTTTCTACAGTTATATTTTGAGAAATTTTAACTTAGCAACATTGTTTCTTATTGCTGCTATTCCCCTGATTATATTCGGAGTCATCTTTGGGGCTTACCATTGGTCTCTCAGCATTCAAACTCAGGAAGTCGCTTCAACAGGCACAATTATGCTTGCAGCAATGCCGCTAGTGCTTGGCTTCCAACTTCTGTTTGCGTTTTTCCATTTCGATATGACGAGACGGCCTAGCAAGGCCCTATGGCGTAAGCTTGGCGCCCAAGCGGGCATAAAAAAGCCCCAGCAAAAGCTGAGGCTCTATGGCTAAGCTAGCTAATTAGCTTTTCACTTAAGCTTGCGGATACATATTGTAGTTAACGCCCGCCATATCCTCTAAGCAGCGCATTACCTGACAGCTGTAACCAAACTCATTATCGTACCAGCAGTACAATACCGCACTGGTGCCATCAACGATGGTCGCTTCGGAATCGAATACTGAAGCGTGGCGCGAGCCAACAAAGTCAGAGGAAACCACCTCTGGCGAGTTGGTGTAATCGATTTGCTGTTGCAAGCTTGAGTGCAATGCGGCTTCACGCATATAGGCATTTACTTCTTCAACAGTCGCTTCTTTTTCCAACTGAAGATTCAAGATTGCCATCGATACGTTTGGCGTCGGAACACGGATCGCATTACCGGTTAGCTTGCCGGCCAATTCAGGCAAGGCTTTTGCAACCGCTTTTGCCGCACCGGTTTCGGTGATTACCATGTTCAATGCAGCAGAACGACCTCGACGATCACCTTTGTGATAGTTATCGATCAGGTTCTGGTCATTGGTATAAGCGTGAACAGTCTCTACGTGACCGTGCTTCACGCCAAAACCATCCATCATGGCTTTCAATACAGGAACAATAGCATTGGTGGTACAAGATGCCGCCGATACAATTTTATCTTCAGGCTTGATTTCGCTGTTGTTAATACCGTATACGATGTTCTTAATATTGCCCTTACCTGGAGCAGTAAGAATCACTTTAGAGGCGCCGTTACAAGCTACGTGCTGGCCAAGGCCATCTTCATCGCGCCATACGCCAGTGTTGTCAACAACAATAGCGTTATTAATGCCGTACTCAGTGTAGTCAACTTCGCTAGGCGAGTTAGCGTAGATTACCTTCACTTCGTTACCGTTAAGCACCAAAGATTGGTTCTCTTCGTCTACACGGATGGTGCCTTTGAAAGAGCCATGAACCGAATCACGACGCAATAAGCTGGCACGCTTAACAAGATCATTTGGTGAACTGCCTTTACGCACAACAATGGCACGCAGGCGCATAACATCACCACTACCAGCCTTCTCAACCAATAGGCGAGCGACTAGGCGACCAATACGGCCAAAACCGTATAGCACGATATCTTGAGACTCAGGTAAAGGCTTCTCATTGCCGCCTACCAAGCCTGATAATTCTTGAGCGACGAAATCGGCAGCGCTAACGCCCTGCTCCATTGGGCCGCCTTCTTTCATATAAGCAACGGTGATCTTACCCAGATCGATATGGGCTGGACCCAAGTTCATTGCACATACGGCTTCTAAAATCGGAAAGGTCTCAAACTCAGACAATTCGTTGGATTCAACCTGACGCACAAAACGGTGCGACTTCATAATGTCGATTACAGAGCGATTAACCAAAGAACGGCCATACATATAGATGCCAATGTTCTTTTCACGGTTTAAACGGCCAATCATTGGGATCATGGCTTCTGCTAGCGCTTCGCGCTCTTTCCAATCTTTAAAGTAGTCGTCCGGCTTTGGTCGATTCACGGTACTTACCTTTTGTTGAACTAGCGCATTCGGCGCCAGTGACGGTTGAACAAAATTGTCACACCCAATCCATTGGATGCCCACCCCCAGAGGCTAAAATTTGGCCTAAATGCCAGCCCAGCTGGTGAGTGGGCGCTATTATCGTGATTCAATGCCCCTTCCGCAAGGGACAATGGCGAATGCTGACCATAAATCTAATGGATACACTGGCTCCAAGCTCTAAACTGGTTACAATAGCCCGCCTTAAAGGTCTTAGGGCCTGCCATATAGCCCAGCCGAACAGTTGATCGAGTTAATAGAGAGTGATAGATGAGCCAACGTGTTAGCCCATTACAGCCCAATATAGAGACCAGCAAGCAACACAGTCTCTACTGGCAGGGCCTGCATGGCTCGGCTGGCGCCTTAGCGATAAGCCAAAGTGCCGCCCAGCACGACGGACCTATCCTGGTGATCTGCCACAATGGCGCCGAAGCTGCGCAACTCGAAGCTGAAATTGGCTTTTATAGCCCCAATCAAGACATCATTCATTTTGGGGATTGGGAAACACTGCCCTATGACAACTTCTCTCCCCACCAAGATATTATCTCTGAGCGTTTAAGCGCCCTATACCGCTTGCCACAACTGAAATCCGGGATTGTCCTGTGCGCGATGCCCACCTTAATGCACCGCTTGGCACCGGCCAGCTTTGTTAGCGCCTCCAGCTTATTTATCGAAGTTGGGCAACGCTTTGATATCGAGCAGCAGCGAAAGTTGTTGCAAGAGGCGGGCTATATCTGTGTAGATACGGTATACGAGCATGGTGAGTTTGCTGTCAGGGGCTCATTACTGGATATTTTCCCCATGGGCTCGCCCGTGCCTTATCGTATTGACCTCTTTGATGATGAGGTGGACTCCCTACGCAGTTTCGACCCAGAAACCCAGCGCAGCCAAGATCGAGTAGAAAAAGTCGAATTACTGGCCGCCAAAGAATTCCCCGTTGATGCCGCCGCCTTAAGGCAGTTTCGCCAACGCTGGACCGAAGAGTTCAGCAATAGCGACCCCAAATCCTGCAGTATCTATCAAGACATCGCTGCCGGTATTGCCCCAGCGGGTATTGAGTATTACCTGCCCTTATTTTTTGAAGAATGCGCCAGTCTGTTTGATTACCTTCCGGATAACACCCTATGCGTAATGAGTGGCCCATGCCACCAAGCCAGCGAAAACTTCTGGCGTGATATCAGCGAGCGTTACGAGAGTCGCAAAGGTGATGTAGAGCGGCCCTTGCTTAGCCCTGCCCGTCTGTTTTTAGGTGCTGGCGAGTTGTTTGCCGCCCTAAAACAGTATTCACGTATTGAGCTTAACCCTGAGAAAGAATCTCCTAACAGTATTCAATACGACTGTCGCAAGCCTCCTGAGCTGCCGGTTAACGCTAAGGCTGAGAATCCTCTTACCGCCTTAGAGGCATTTTTACTGCAAGATGATAATCGCGTGCTGTTCAGCGCTGAATCGGCGGGTCGTCGTGAATCACTCCTAGACTTGCTGCGTAAAAATCGCCTGCAACCGACAGAGGTTGAAAGCTGGCAAGACTTTGTTGAAGGTGAAGCTGATTTAGCCATTATTGTTTCACCGCTAGATCGAGGCTTAGTATTAGCGCAAGAAAATGTCAGCGTCATCTGTGAATCCCAATTATTTGGGCAGCGGGTGCAACAAACTCGCCGTCGACGTAAAGCACAATCTGAACACAGCGATTTTGTAGTTAAGAATTTGGCCGAGCTAAATATTGGAGCTCCCGTCGTACATATCGACCACGGTGTAGGTCGCTACCGCGGCCTACAAACCATCCACACCGACGGCCAAAGCGATGAATTTTTAATGCTGGAATACGCCGACGAAGCCAAGCTCTATGTCCCTGTCGCGAATCTACATTTAATTGCCCGCTATAACGGCGCCGAAGAGTCACTGGCGCCATTGCACCGCCTAGGCAGTGAACAATGGCAAAAAGCCAAACGCAAAGCCGCCGAGAAAGTTCGTGATGTCGCCGCCGAGCTTTTGGACATCTACGCCCGCCGAGCAGCGCGAAAGGGCTTCAAGTTCCGCGACCCGAAAGACGCCTTTGATGATTTTGCGGCCGGCTTCCCCTTCGAGGAAACCCCCGACCAGATTGCCGCCATTGAGGCTGTCTTTAGCGATATGACCCAAGAGAAGGCCATGGACCGCTTAGTCTGTGGTGATGTAGGCTTTGGTAAAACCGAAGTCGCCATGCGCGCCGCCTTCTTAGCCGTGCACTCAGGTAAACAAGTTGCCATGCTGGTGCCTACCACCCTGCTCGCTCAACAGCATTATGAGAATTTTAAAGATCGCTTTGCCGACTGGCCGGTGAATATCGATGTTATCTCCCGCTTCCGTACCGGTAAAGAAACTCAAGCTGTTGAAAGCAAACTTGCGGATGGTAATGTCGACATCCTCATCGGCACCCATAAAATTCTACAATCGGGCTTGAACTATAAATCGCTGGGCCTATTGATTATTGATGAAGAGCACCGCTTCGGTGTACGTCAAAAAGAACAGCTGAAGTCGCTGCGTTCGGAAGTCGATATTCTTACCATGACGGCTACGCCAATTCCGCGAACCTTGAATATGGCCATGTCCGGTATCCGCGACCTGAGCATTATTGCGACACCACCAGCAAAACGCCTGTCTGTGAAAACCTTTGTACGCGAAAGCGATACCGGCCTAGTAAAAGAAGCCATTTTGCGTGAGCTCTTACGTGGCGGCCAGGTCTATTACCTACACAACGAAGTTAAAACTATTGAGAAGGTAGCCGACGAGCTCGCCGCTGCTGTGCCTGAAGCTCGTATCGCTATTGGACATGGCCAAATGCGCGAGCGAGAGCTAGAACAAGTCATGAGCGACTTTTACCATAAACGCTTTAATGTCTTGCTATGCACCACTATTATTGAAACCGGTATCGACGTTCCTAACGCCAACACCATTATTATTGATCGTGCGGATAAATTTGGCTTGGCGCAGTTACACCAATTACGCGGTCGAGTTGGGCGCAGCCATCACCAAGCTTATGCATACCTGCTAACACCCAATAAAAAGTCCATGACCCGCGATGCGCAAAAACGCCTCGAAGCTATCGCGAATGCACAGGACCTGGGTGCTGGTTTCACCTTGGCAACCCACGACCTAGAGATCCGTGGTGCTGGTGAACTGCTAGGCGACGATCAAAGCGGCCAGATGCAAGCGGTTGGCTTTACCATGTATATGGATATGCTCGATCGCGCCGTTAAGGCCATACAGCGAGGTGAAACGACAAATATAGAAGATCCGCTCGACACCCAGGTGGACGTTAACCTGCGCGTACCGGCCTTAATTCCAGAAGACTATTTACCGGACACTCACAGTCGATTGATTCTATACAAGCGAATCGCCAGCGCCGAAAACAGCGTGCAGTTGCGTGAGCTGCAGGTAGAAATGATCGATCGCTTTGGATTACTGCCCGACGCCATCAAAAACCTATTTCGAGTTACTGAGCTCAAGCTTCAAGCTACGGGCCTTGGCATCGAAAAACTGGAAGCTGGCAGCCAAGGCGGTGTGGTGGAATTTGCTAGCCAGACCAAGGTTGACCCAATCACTATTGTGAATATGGTGCAACAACAGCCACAGAAGTTTAAACTCTACGGCGCCAATCAGTTAAGGTTCAGTCTAGATTTGGACAATAACGAAACTCGAATCAGTACTGTTGAGCAGCTAATAGGCGCTCTCTGCGGGCAACAAAAATAAAGTGCGGGGAAACTGCTAGTCCGATTAAGGGTCCTAGTTACCTTCACCGCACGGCCTTTGAAGTAAAATCAGGGGCAAGAATATTCATTAATCGCTAAGGATTAGATTCAATGAAACAACACTCCATCGCGTTGGCTAGCTTATTTGCCACCGCCCTAAGTGGTATTAGCCCAATTAGCTTAGCTCAAGCTCAAGAAGGCGATGCGAGCGCTGAGCCAGAGCATTGGTATGCGGTGGAAGTTATCGCCTTTAAGCGCCTGCAAATTAACCAAAACGAGCGCCCCATAAATTTGGAACGCCTAAGCTTGAGCTACCCAAGCAATAGCATGAGCCTTATCAGCGCTGAGATTGCAGCTGAAATGAACGCCAAGCTAAAAGCGGAAGCAACAGTAGGTACGGAGACATTAGCAGGCACGAATACCGAAGCCGCCAACAGCGTAGCTGATCCTGAGCTTACTCTAGGCAATCCCGATAAATTCATCGATGATCCCCTAGTCAGTAAATCATTGAAACCTGATGCCTTCCTAGTGGCCACCCCCAAAGCAGAGCAGGAACTTAATCCTCAGGCTGGCAGCCTCGCCCGTAGTCGCAATCAGCGAGTGTTGTTTCACCACCGCTGGAATTTGCAGCTGCCGCCGCAACAAAAAAAGTACAATATTGCCATTAACGGCGGGGAAAAATTTGGCGATCACCAAGAGCTAGAAGGCTATATTCAGCTAAGTCGTTCTCGCTACCTACATATCGAAACCAACGTCTGGCTCAGCCAGTTCGCCATGGCCCAAGCCGAAGATTTCGGACGCTGGTTAAACTTACCAGAGCGCCCAAGTCCTTTCGAAGAAATTAGATTAGAGGAGCAAGCAGCAGAGCCTGAGGGTCTTTCTTTAAATGACAACTGGGAAACGACTGAATCCAATACCGCGACATATTCTCTTGCTAATACATTCCAATCAGAATTCCAGCAGACAGCTGCAAGTAATTATGTGGTGAATAGCATCGAGCAACTGCAACAAAAGCGCAGAATGCGCAGCGGTGAACTGCACTATATCGACCACCCAGCCTTTGGATTGCTGGTAAAACTCAGCCCGATTGAAGCGCCGACTTGGCCATTCGATAATTCACTTCTGCCCGCAATTCCAACAAACATGGAAGCAGAAATAAAAGAAACTAACACTATAGAAAAAGAAAGTACGGCTCCAGCTAGCACCGCTGAAAGTGAAAGTTAGCTACTTTCTTAAGATGGAGTGCGCAGCCTGATAGCTGCGCACAATGGTAAAGCTTTAGTTAGCCTATTGAACGCAAACAACGTCTTCGGCTTGTAAACCTTTATCACCATTTTGCAGGTCGAATTCTACCTTTTGGCCTTCAGCCAAAGATCGATACCCTTCCCCTCGAATACTCCGATAGTGAACAAAAACATCGTCACTACCCTCACCCCTTGTAATAAACCCATAGCCGCGTGCATTGTTAAACCACTTGACTACGCCATTTGCACGATCAGACATTCCTAACCACCCTTCCTGATAAACTAATCATAACTAGTTTTTTATCTCCGCCGTTTCCCTTGGCATTTGCCAGCTTTACACTGATCGTACATCAAGCCAAGACGGAGCCAAACTACCCTCAGATAGCGACAACCGCTTCCGTCTGGCGCCAAAATCCTAAAGATAAAACCACAAGGATTATGGCGACTAGTACTTTTTAAGATATTTGATATTGATTGTCTAGTACCTATTGTTGGGATTTTAGGCTTTTCAGCGCATCTTTACACAATAGGACTCGATAATTTGACGAACTTGCGTGGTACAAAAGCCTAACTGAGAGTAGATCTCATCCACGGTAATGGGTGTTGAACTGATCCCTGCCGCCCAATTCACTACCATCGCGAGCGCCACATAGGGAATGTCGGCTTCGGCGGCCAGAGCGGCTTCAGGCATCAAAGTCATTCCGACTAGATCGCAGCCATCTTGCTTAAGTCGTATAATTTCAGCGGGAGTTTCCAAACGCGGCCCCTGGGTGCAGCCATAAACAAAGCCCGTGGGAATAGCTGCCAAATCTTCGATATCTTGATTCATTTGGGCATTAAAAAGTTCGGAGCAATCGATATGGTCCAGAGGATAACTTAGGCCATCAAAAAAGGTAGATGATCGAGAATGACTATAATCGATAACGTCGCCAACCAAGGCCAAAGATCCGGGTGGAAGTTCATTGCTAATACCGCCCACCGCATTAACGGCGATAAGCTTTTCAATTTGCAAAGCTTTAAGCGCCCAGATATTAGCGCGATAATTAATAAGGTGCGGCGCTATGCTGTGCTCGCTACCGTGGCGCGGTAAAAAATAAATCAACGTCTCTTTGGCAAGCGGCAATCGAATTTGAAACAGCGACACGGGTTGTTCAGAAAATGGCGTTGGAATCGATATTTCAGCGACAGTCTCGGCGCCCGGGTAATCATCTAAACCCGAGCCGCCAATAACCGCAATGGGAAGGCTTGCAGCCCCTCGAACAGTTTGCTGCAAGCAAGACGCTTGCAGCTCAGCAGAAATAGTTAAGCTCACCAAGCGTCCTATTATTTATTAAACATTAAATTAAGGTTGTTTTTCAGCAACGGCGTATATACCAGGTGCATTACGCAAATAACCCTGATAATCCAAACCAGCGCCAAAAATAAAGCGATCACCTACCGTAACGGCTCGATAATCAATGGCAATATCTTTTTTCTCGCGCTCGTGCTGCTTCTCGACCAAAACCCCAGCCTGCACTTGAGTGGCGCCCTGCTCGATACAATACTCTTTAAGTGAGTGCAGGCTCAAACCTAAATCGAAAATATCATCTAACAGGAGCACACTACGCCCAGCTATGGAGATTTGGGATAAAGCGGGCCATCGTGTTTCTTGCTTGCCGGTTGGGCCTGATGCAGCATTCACGTATTCAAGCTGCAGTTGAAAATCCAACAAGGGTAGCAACTGACCACAAGTAACCAAGCCGCCGTTCATAATGCATAAGATCAAGGGGTTTTGATCGTGCAAGCGCTTGCGAATCTGTTTGGCCATGTCTTGCACACCTTGCTCAAGAGCATCGGCCGAGTGTAAACACTCCGCATTGTCCCAAACCGCTTGCAGCTTTTTATCAACCAGTTTCATATCAAACCTGCCCAGCGGGAAGTTCGGCCCTTGGAAGTTCTGTGTTCAAATTATTAAGATGAACAGTGGATGTTGGGTAAGCACACTCAGCACCATGACTATCTATAATGGCCAAAATCTTTAGCAGCACATCTTGCTTCACTTCATGGTAGTGCGCCCAATTTACCGTCTTCGTAAAGGTGTACACGAAAAAGTCCAAAGATGAAGGGGCGAAGGCATTGAAATTGACCATGAGAGTCTGATCATGATCGATTTCATCATGAGCTTCTAGCATAGCTTTTACGTCATTAACGATAGCCGTCACTTTGGCAGCATCATCGTATCGAATACCGATAGTTTCATAAATACGGCGATTAAGCATTCGAGACGGGTTTTCCAAAGATATTTGAGTAAACGTCGAGTTGGGCACATACAATGGACGCTTATCGAAAGTTCGAATACGTGTAAGCCGCCAGCCGATATCTTCTACAGTACCCTCAATATTTTTATCCGGTGAACGTACCCAGTCGCCTACTTTAAAGGGGCGATCCATATAGATCATTAGGCCACCAAAGAAATTGGCTAATAGATCTTTTGCAGCAAAACCAACCGCTAGGCCACCAATACCACCAAACGCTAAAACCCCAGAAACGCTATAGCCTAAGGTTTGTAAGACAACTAAAACCGAGGTAATGATCACCGAAACACGCAGTAATTTACCCATTGCGGAAACGGTAGTCTGATCCATAGGTTGGTGAGCATATTCTGGGTCGACCAGGTTTTTCTCCGCACGACTAATAAAACGCACCAAAAACCAAGCGATAATGGCAACTACACCCACTTCGCGAATGGGTTGCACAGCTTCAAGCAGGTTTACCTCAGATTGACGCGCCGATATCTCTAATGCCCAGCACAAACCTATAAGCCAAACAAACCAGCGCACTGGCTTTTGAGCCGCTTCAATTAAGGCATCGTCCCAAAGGTTTTTACTCTTCGCGGCCTGCTTCATTAAATTGTTGAACACTACGCGGGCGACAAATGCCACCAACAAGGTCGCCACTACAATAATAAAAACTTCAGCGATCCAAATATTTTCTCGCCCGGTAATTTCAGACAGCCAGTCTGGCATGGCTACCGCAGAATGAATCATCAACAACTTCCTGTGAAAAATACTAATTAATCTAGCTGTTCTATATAACTCGAGCTAGATATAACTCGAGCCAGTTTAGACGAACACAGCGAGTTCAATAACGCTTAGGCCAATAGACGCTCAGCGAATGCCTTACCACCCTGCCAGCTAGTATCACTGGCTAAATCCTCCCAAGCCCACTGACGACGCGCCAACATCGTCATTAAACGCTCTTGGCTATCAGGCGCAAGCTGGTAGTTTTGTAATGCATCGGCAACCTCTAGTGCTCCTTGGCGGTTATTACAAACCAAAACCATATCGCAGCCGGCAGAGAGCGCAAGCTTTGCTCGCTCCGCATAGCTACCGGCTTGTACAGCGCCCTCCATACTTAGATCATCGCTGAAGATCACGCCGTTATACGCCATTTTGTCTCGCAGGACCGTTTGTAACCAGTATTTAGAAAACCCTACTGGCAGCTCATCGATTTGACTAAAAATGATGTGCGCTGGCATCAAGGCATCGAGCTGTGGCAATAACTCAGCAAACGGTAACAAATCCCGTTGCTCTACTTCAGCCCAACTGCGTTTATCAACTGGCAAGGTTAAGTGGCTATCTTCCTGCACCGCTCCATGGCCTGGGAAATGCTTGCCGGTGGTCGCCATTCCGGCCTTAGACATCCCACGCATAAAGGCGGCTCCAAGGCGGACTACTTCTCGAGGATCATCAGAAAAAGAACGATCGCCAATGATACTTGAAAAGCTTTCATCAACATCCAGCACCGGCGCAAAACTAATATCGATACCGCAGGCTAGCACTTCGCTGGCCATTAAAAAGCCCAACTGCTCAACCTCTGTTTCACTCGCGGCAGTTTGCGACTCTTGATAGTCCTTAATTTTTTGCATGGCAGGCAGTCGCTGAAAACCATCTTCCTTTAGGCGCTGAACTCGGCCACCCTCTTGGTCAACAGCAATAATAATATCTTGGCGAACAGCGCGAATGCTTTTTACTAGCTCACCCAGCTGCGAGCGACTGGAAAAGTTGCGTTGAAAGAGGATTAAGCCACCTACACAGGCTTGTTGTAATAACTGTTCATCTTCTTGGTTGAGCTCAAGCCCATCCACATCGATCATAAGTGGGCCTGGGCCCATAGTTTGCGTCGTCAATTTATGTCTCTCAATAGATAGGGCTTAACCAGCCGCTGAGCTTTGTGATTCTACAGCCGGTATCTGCATCATACGACTTAAGGTAGGGATTAATAGTTCCAATGCGCGCTCTACACCACTGTGTTCAGAGAAGTTATCTTCAATGATGCCCTGTATAGAATCTATACTCGATAAGGTAAACACCGTTGCCCCCAGCAGAAAATACAGCTGCCAGTAAAAGTCGACTGGGTTTATTCCGGGCAAGGTATCACGCAAGAGGTTCAAAAAACGGCGATAGAGATCACCATACTGGCTAACGATAAATCGTCTTAAGTGGCCTTGAGATTGGGTATAGGCCATGCCCAGTAAGCGCATAAAGCGCTGTAGTTCAATGACCTGTTCGGCTTGATTCAGCCCTGGCTTCGCCGCAACCGTTTCCATCAAGGTACTGAACAGGCAGCGAAATAAGGCTTCCACCTGATCACTGCCTTGCAGCTTATTAAGGTTTTCTGAGAGCTGCTGGCAAAAGGGATCTAGCGTTCTCGCAAATACCGCCTGAATCAGGGCCTTTTTAGAGCCAAAATGGTAGTTTACAGAAGCCAGATTGACACCGGCCGCGGTGGTAATGGTGCGCAATGAGGTTTCCGCGTAACCTCGCTCAGCAAATAGAACGCTCGCCGCATCAAGAATGCGTTCTACTGTTTCTTTCTGGGCCATCCAGCCTTTCCAACCGTTTCATTATAAGGGCTTGAAAATACTGAGCTGCACCGCCCTTGTCAAGGTCATCATTAGGCTTCTTCAGCGCCGTTTGTTCCCCACCAAGATTCCATTCCTGCCAACTTTTGATGGTTTTATCGAGCAATTTTTAGACAATCTTATTATGTCCAGATTTCTGTATAGAACATAAATTTTTAAGCAAGATTGGCCCGATTTTTTCCCAGAATTAAAACTCTAAGAAAATGAATCAATTAGAGGAGCAAAGGAAATTTTCCATGATCACAGTCAAGAAATGGCACCTAAAGTCATGACCTCAAACACTGTACATGCCCCACCACCGTGGTATTTTGCCCATCAAGCAATGCAGCTTTTAACCACCAAAACTGTTGGTAGCCGCAACGCCAAAAGCCATAAGTTAATTCGCAGGTTTGGAGGTAATAGACAATGGCAAATCAACTCCCAGTCATCGGTGAGTGGTACAACGACCTAGCTGTGGGACAGATTTTCGAAGTGGTAGCCATTGATGAGCATGCGGCCACCATTGAGATCCAATATGCCGATGGCGGCTTAGGGGAATACGACATGGATTCCTGGCAGCAACTTACATTGGGTCCAGCTGAAGCGCCAGAAGATGCGTCCGCAGGCTATGAAATGAGCCAAGAGGATAGCTATGTTGGCGATGAAGTGATGATCCCTATGGACGGCGGCAATCCGCTTGCCTCGATCGAGCCCGATAGCTTTTCCGGATTTGACGACTTCTAAGATTTTACTGCGATAGGCGCCTAGCGCCTGTCCTTTGTTTGTCTGTCTACCTGTCTGCCAGTCCTTCTGCTAGTTTCTACTGGCGATTAGCGAGCGCCCCTGTTTACTCAATACAGTTGCCGCACGATAAGCGGCCAAAAACCTACTCTACCCTCTCCCTCATTAATGACCACAACGCTAACCACTAAAAGCTAGTGTCTTTGCGGTGCCAATAGCCCACATACACCAATAGTAGGACTGCAAAACGACGCCTAAAGCCGCTCTAATTACATTGTTTAGTGCTAATGTAGCCCAACAAAAATATAACAATTCAAGGATTATCATCTTAGGGAAGAACAATGGACAAAATCGCTTTAGATAAAGATTTAATCAAGGATGCCATGCAATCACTGGCTTACTTCGCCTTTATCGGTGCCTTTTTTCGATTTGGCGGCCCAGAGGTAAAAAGTGATATCAATAAATTGATACCCTTTACCCTTATCTTTCTGACCCTGCTGTTTTTTATTTATATCTTCACCATCATCCATGTCATTCGCCCTGGTGTTC
Organism: Cellvibrionaceae bacterium; assembly: GCA_025800365.1. Taxonomy (GTDB): domain Bacteria; phylum Pseudomonadota; class Gammaproteobacteria; order Pseudomonadales; family Cellvibrionaceae; genus Pseudoteredinibacter. The sequence continues at coordinate 34,298 of JAOXRT010000163.1, forward strand.
AAATTTACTATCCAGAATTTGGCTTAAAAGGTATCGACTCACATTATCGGCCATTAAACCGCCTTCACCCTGCCAATGTGGTCTTTGTTTCCATTTTGGCCATGTACATCTATATAGGTTGGTTTATCGTGAGTATTGGCTTAATGGCAGGATTAAGCGGTTAAAATCGCTGCTAAATATTGCAGTTTGCCAAGCCCTTCTCTCTTTGACTTTTGTTTCTTAAGCAATGACTTGCTAAGCTAGTGCTTTTGCCTGAAAAGCTATGCTAAAGCGCTATGATCATCATACCAACTGAGAAACGCATTGATTGGCGTCGCCCACCTATCGCCGTGGTCGCCCTTATATTGATCAATATTGCCATTTTTGCTTTCTATCAAAGCAGTGATCGCAGCAAGTATCAGCGCGCCATTGAAATGTACGACAAACACGAGTTTGCAGATTTCGAAGCCGAAGCTTATCTCAATTACCGAAAACAAAATGGAATCTTGCAAGGCAACCCAGAGCTTTATGAAAGTTTAGTAGAAAGCTATGAAACTGATCCAAGCTCGATTAGCCAAAATATTCTGCTAGATCGTGACTTTCTCGCTTATTTAGAAAAGCAGCAAACTAATTGGATACCCGAAAAAAAGCGAGGCGTCTGGGCACAAGTTAGACCCAATATCGAACACAATATCGCTGCGATAAGTAGCGTAAAACTGGGGCTCATTCCTCAGCATGGCAGTTTGATAACTCTCTTTAGCCACCAGTTTTTACACGGTGATATCTTTCACCTGCTCGGCAATATGCTGTTCTTATTTATCTGTGGTTTTGCTGTCGAAGCCGCACTAGGCTCACTGCGTTTTTTAGCGCTGTACATAGCCAGCGGTTTAGGTGCTGGCTTGCTATATAGTGCTATCGAGCTAGCCTCTAGCCGTGGTGGCGTCCCCCTTGTAGGGGCCTCGGGCGCGATATCTGGCGTTATGGCGATGTATTTAATGCTGTTCAAACTCCGTAAAATCGAGTTTTTTTATTGGTTGTTTATATTTGTCGGTTATTTTCGAGCGGCCGCACTTTATATTTTGCCCTTGTACATCGCCAAAGAATTGGTTTTATATTTCAGCTCCGACGATAGCCAGGTGGCTTATATGGCCCACACTGGCGGTTTTTTAACAGGCGCGGTATTGCTAGCCTTGTTGCAGTGGCTGCAACCTGAAAGCGTCGACGAAGAGTTTATTGAAGAGGACCAAGCCGTCGACCCACGTCGAGAAAGCTTACAGAATATTCTACAGAAAATTGAACTGGTGCAATTCAAATCGGCACAACAGCTATTAAATCAACATCAGCAAGAACATGGCCATTGTACAGAATCCGATTTTATTGCAATTAACCTGCTGGCTTTGAAAAAAGACAGCCAATGGCTTAAAGCCAATATCCAATACCTACAACGCAGTAATCGTGATAAAGAGCTATTATCCCGACAACTCACCCTATGGCAACGGCTTCCTGCTGAAGGACGTGAAAGAATCGACCATCTTACACGCTGCCAATTCGCCCTACGTTTACTGGACGGTGAAAAACAAGAGGCCGCTGAGGCCATTGCCATTGAGCTTTTTAAAGCCGATAGCAAAGAAGCCATGTTACCTAAATTACTCGGTCAGCTGGCGGTTTTCTATAAGCAACTAGAAAACCCTGGGAAAGCCCAGCAATTCGAACAAGCCTTAGAATTACAACTTCAAAAAAGCCTATGAGTTACTGTCGCTATCACCCCACCGAAGCCGCGAGTTACTATTGCGAAAACTGTCACTACCATGCCTGCAAACACTGCAGTAATGACAGTGATAGCTTCGATGAACAATCGGCACAGTGCTTCTTATGCAAACGCGAGTTGATCTCTCTGGGGGCGAGTTTAACCGCAGAGCCATTTTGGCGTCGCATCGGCAAGGCTTTTCAATATGCCCTTGGAAAGGAATCGCTAACAGCACTGATCATTACAGCTGTTATCTCGCTGCTAGGAGTTTATATTCCGTTTGTAAGTTTAATTGCCTTGGCCTTTTTGTATAAATACTGTTTTTTCTGCTTAGAGCAAACAGCCCACGGCAATATGGTTGCGCCCGATGTCGGAAAAGCGAGCAGCGAAGGTTTGCAAGTTTTACTACAAATTATTGGGCTGCTGCTGTTATCGATAGGCAGCACCATAATAATCTCCGCGTTTTTAGGGGCAACTTTAGCCATTCTGTGGATGATTTTTATGGCAGTAGCCCTACCCGCTGCCTTTATGATCCTATCGATTAATAAAGATTTCGGCCAAGCGATCAACCCGCAACGTCAACTTGAAGTAATGGGCGCCATAGGCCCATCGTATTTTGTCTTGCTTATCCTACTATTTATTATGATGAGCTCTGTAGGCCTGCTTCATTGGCTAATAGGCGAGCAGTTTTCAACCTTAGGGCAATTAAGTTCAACCTTAGTCTCCAACTATTATTCAGTAGTGATGTTCCATTTAATGGGTTACGTGGTTTTTCAGTATCAAGACAAACTCGGCATCGTGGCCCAGCAACAAGGCGACAATAAAAGTAAACGCAGTGATAAGCAAAAACTAGACGCCAAGCTCGGCATGCTATTGAAGGATGGTGATTATCCTGCAGCGGTTCAACTAATGCGTAATCAGCTCTCACGCTCTCCTAGGGACAATGAAACGGCCGAGCGCTTAATCAATTTGCTGATAGAACTAGGAGACAAAGAAACACTCGCTAAGGTCTCTGAAGATTATTTTGCTCAACTATTTGCAAGCGAACAACACTACAAGATTGGCAGTCGCTTTAAACAGTTAAAGGCACTCATCCCCGACTATCGTCCTCAGAAAATGGGGCTACGTTTTCAACTGGCACAACATATGGATAATAGCGGTGATTTCAAACAAGCGGCCCTATTGCTGAAAAACTTCCACAAAGAATGCCAAGATAAAAAACTCATTGTGGAGGCTTATGAGCTAATGGTGGATTGCTTAAATAAACTACCAAATGGGGCTGCACAAGCCCAACCATACCAGCAATACGTTGCAAGCTTAAAAAAAGAGCTGGAAAAATTAGAGCAATCGAAACCCGCCAGCTTGCGCAGTCGAAACTGATCATTTTTCAAGCAAGCAAACTTGCCTCAGGTCATTCTAGCACTTTAGTGCTAGAGCTTTTGGCATTTAAATTTGCAACCATAATCACCTAAATGGAATCGAACAGGTCTTACTAAGGAATGCCGTTAAAATCTTCTATAGCGACGATCATCGTCGCATGCTTGCTATTGCTTAGCGCTCAATTACTTGGCGCACAAGCCTTTTCGCAAGCTAGCGAACCGACCACAGCAGATAATCAGCATCACGCTAAGCAAGGCCCTTTTGCCAACATCGAGAGCTGGCGCTACCCCAACGGCCTACAAGTCTATTTCAAGGCGATGCCCAAGACCGAGCTGGTCACGTTTCGTATGAGTATTCCAGTGGGTGGATGGCAGGACCCAGACAAGCGGACTGGACTAGCGCACTTTACCGAACACATGCTATTTACCGGCTCTAAGGGCTATAGCAAAGCGGAATTTGAAAAGCTAGTCGATGACCGCGGAGGGCAAAACAACGCATCAACAACGGTTAAACGCACAGACTACTGGCTAGAATTACCAGAGAGTGAGTGGGCCTTCGGCCTGGATTGGTTTGGGCAGCTGCTCTTTAATCATCAATTTGAAAGCAAACATGTCGACGAAGAACGCCGAGCGGTTATTTTAGAACGAGACCTTAAGCCAGAAACACCCGCAGACCTATTGAGAAAGTGGTTTATTTCACCAGACTGGGCTCGCGAGGAAGATCAGTGGACTCAGGTTTTAGGATTAGAGATTCCCTATAAGAGCTTGATCGGCACCTGGGACGATGTAAATGCTATACAAGCCACTGATATTCAAGCTTTCTACGACCGTTATTACGGCCCGCAAAATATGACCATTATGCTTGCTGGCAACTTTCCTAGGGATAAAGTTAAAGCTTATATTGACGAGCATTTCGCCAATATCGAGCCCCACGGGGAGTATATTCAAACCATTCGCGCCGCAAAGCCTGTCGCAAGAGAACGTCGTCACTTTAGCTTTAGCGAGCGCCGCGGACATGTACATGAGTGGCGTCACTATATCAGCGATGTCGATAAACAAGATATGCAGTGGTTGTGGTTTCTGCGCACTATTTTGCATCACGATCTCAATACAGAGCTCAGACAAAACCGTCAAGCGGCCTACGGAGTTAATGTAAGTTTCAACCTCATTCAGGGACACGGGCGATTGATCAGCAATGGTAATTTCGACCCTGCCCAAGAAGCAGAGGCATTTGCCTATATCAACTCGGTGTACCAGCAACTACAAAATGGCACCATGCCCAAAGAGCAGTTTGAAACCTTACGTAAAAAAGTGCTCGATGCGATTGTTCTCGATCATCAAACCCCTTGGAGCATTAGCAACTGGGTTGCTTCTGTTTTTTACGATAAAAACTTAATCGGAGAGAGCTTTCCGGATCTCTACCAATTCGCAAAGCAAGCGACTCAAGCCGATCTCGCAAACTGGATGGAAGCTAATATTAAAGCTGAGCACAGCGTAGTACAAAGCATTCGCCCCAATCCAACCTGGCCCTTAGTCAATATCGCAATTTTTGTACTGGCCATCATTTTCAGTTTTAGTGTTGGGCGCCGCTTTTTAATTACTCCACTGGAACTTCGACAACAACTTTATATTCGCAAGGTTTTGTACGGTCCAGTGACTAGCCTAATCGCCCTATTGCTATTCTTTTGTGCCACCTTTTTATTGCTGCAAGCGCTCGCCTACAGTTCTCAATATATTGAGCGTTTTGTTATCTCAAGTGTCGATTCCTATTGGCTTAATATCACTTGGACAATTTTCACAATAAGTATTGCAACGATTGTGATCTTAAATATTCCTGCTAGGGTGCCACGCAAGATTATCTTGGCTGAAGATCACTGGAGAGTTAAATGTTTGAGCTTTCGTAGTAGCTGCTATAACTATAGTGATATAAGTTTTGTAGAAGAGCGCTATCTGCTTTCAGTGATTTTCAGCAGAAAAGCCTTTCCCTGCCGACTGTTTCATTTTAATCCGTTTAGTAAGGGTTTATTGATTGGCGTAGGTCGGAGCAGCTATTTACTAAAGACCCGCAATAATCGGGAGCTTATTGAAGAATTTGAGAAAAGACGTCGGCCAGCTAGGCCCGTCACAAGTACAGAACTAGGCTTGGATATAGACCGGAGTGCCGCATAGCAGCAAGTCGAACAGCTCAATCACATCGTGATTGCGCATTCGGATACAACCATGTGATGCGGCCTGACCAATAAGGTATTCCTCATTAGTGCCATGGATATAAATATAGCGCTCATGTGAGTCGATGCCTTGCCCTTGATTAATGCCGGGCTCAAGTCCTTCCAACCACATGATACGACTTAAGATAAAATCCCCTTCTGTTCGACAAGGAGGGGCTTGATTCTCAATACACGCTATCTCACCAGTGGCCTGACGTCCCTTAAAGCACATCCCCAACGGCATATCAGCGCCTATGCGCTCGCGGATACGATGCAAACCTGATGGCGTGCCAAAACTGCCCTCTTGTGAGCTAACTCCCCGTTGAGCTGTAGATACGGCGTATGAGCGCAGTAGCTTGCCATCACGATCAAACAAATCGCAGTTCTGCTCGACAACACTAACGAGCAAGGCATAGCTTAGCTCGGGCTTATCTCGCAGATATTTAGTCAGTACATCGTTCATCGTTGGCCATTAGCATTTTAGGTATTATCTTAACAGCTATTCTAACCGCCACTTGATTGCACTGGCCAGCCCTATTCTTTTACGGCTAATCTGGAAAGATAATCATGCAAAATAGCCGGATGATTAGTCACAATGGCATCCGGCAGCTGCCCATTGAGTTTATTCCTCAACTCTTCGATTTCCCCTTCAGAATCGAGAGTACTTGCACTCAGAATGTGATGATTTGAACTTGCCCAAGACTTTATTTCGGCGCTTTGATACTGTGTTTCTAGATCGATCCAGCTAGCAGGCAGTTCATCAAGAAGCAAAGGAAACAAGAGCAATAAGGCACGCTCATAGCGTGAAAAGGCCACCCGAGGTTGTGGTGATAGCTGCCTAAGCTTGCGAGGCAACCATAAACTGTTCGATTTAATATAAACCCTTTGATAATCCGCTGATGTAAACTCCTTAGGAATAAACGCCAGTAATGCCTGGGCCATTTCTACTGTTTCTGGTTTAACATCCAATAATATTGGAATATCAGGGAATCTAGATAAAAACTCTTTGAAGCTCATACCATAAACAGGCTGATTTCTGTAGGGGTATACTCCTTGCTCATCAGGATTAAAATACCAAGCCATATTGTATTGTTTAAAGTCAGCTAAGTTTAAAGCAGACAAATCCCGATCAACACCGCTCTGCCGCTTGATATTGTCATCGTGAAACATCACCAAGCTGCCATCACCCAAAACCTGCAGATCAGCTTCAAAAGCAAGCGCCCCTTGATCTAAGGCTTGCTGATAACATATTGCAGTATTCTCTGGGCAATGTTTACCAGCACCGCGATGACCAACTACGACAGGCTCCCTGCTCCATTTGGCTAGCAAATGACTATCCGCGGTATCGGCAGCAGCCTCTCTTGTTACTCCTGCGTCTAAAAGATAGCAAAGTAAGACTAGGGCAAACCCTACGCTACTAACGAGCAAAAGAGAAACGAACTTCAACATACGCATTGAAAGATCGCCAAGCAAATTACACACCGAAAACAACTCACGATACCGACTCAGCCAGTATCGTGGTGCTTTTTTTACGCCATGTCTTTACCAAATTTTATATACCGTACCTTGTTTATCGTCGATTGCTGGAATCAGTTAAAGCTCTTTCGCATTTGAAGGCCATAAGTCCTAGGAGCGCCTTGAATATAAGTTGGCAATCCAAAGGAAGCGCCCGTATTACCCGCATCGATTAGATATTCTTTATCAAATAAATTATCGGCATAAAGCTCAATGGACCAGTCATCTTCATTTGAAGCGATACCAACTTTCAATTTCAATAGGCTAATGGAATCTTCTTCATAAGTGTTAGCAATATCAAAGAATACTGAGGAGCGATGGCTTAAGGTAGCTGATGAAGTTAGTGACAGATGATCGCTGATAGGCCAGCGGGCCAAATATCCTAAAGCGCCGCTAAACTTGGGCTGCAAACGAAAGCGGTTGCCGGCATATTCACCGTTCTTCTCATCATCATCAACCTTCGCATCGATGTAACCGATGTTACCGAATAGACGAAAGGCCTCACTGACCTGCCACTGCCCTTCAAACTCAATACCCACATTTGTAGCATTACCCGCACTCGCAGAAATAAAGTTACCGCCATCATTGAGCACACGCACACGGAAGTTTTCATAATCTTGGTAGAAGATCGCTGCGCTATAGCTTATGCCCTCACTTGCTAAAAAGCCTTTTACACCGACTTCGATATTGCGGACTTCCTCAGGATCAATAGTTACCGCCGAGCCGGTATCCATCTGAAGCACCTTGGAACGCTGACCTTTTGATAAGGTCAAATAAGCACTATGAGCATCGCTCAAGTCGTAGTTGATCGCCAATCTTGGTAGCAATGAATTATCATCCAGCTCACCTTCGACTTGCTGCCCCTGAGTATTAAGAATCCGACCAGCAAACAAGTCCAACGGTAGGCCTGTCGCTTGCTGCAGCAATACAGAAACGGGGAGACTGGAGCTATACGCCGACCAACGATCCTCTGTCGTCCAACGCAAACCAGCGGTGATCTCTAAGCGTTCATTAAACGCATAACTGATATCACCGAATACCGAGCGGCTACGATTATCTGCTTTGTTTTTGTACTCTCCTTCGTACACTAATTTTACAGGTGAGGAGCTTTGGCAGCCGCCAGGAAGAACACCAGCGCAAGCTAAGAATAGAAATTCATCTCCACTATAGCCAACACGCTGCTCGGCTTCATCTTCAAATTGAGATAAGCCCACAAAACCACTTAATTGCTCAGCTTGAAAATTTAAGCGTAACTCATGGCTGTTTAACTCGCCCTGGGCGTCTTCAGAGAAATTTAAAAACTCTTGTGGAATACCGTCGGCATCGAAGGCTTCTAGAGAATCATAACGGCGATTGGAGGCTATATAATTCAAAGTCAGCTGATCGTCTATATCCCAACTGACCCGAACATTTAGATCTTTGGTATCGCGATCCACGCCCACATCGTTCAAACCTAGAATATTGTTATCAGGTACCGATAAAGCGGCATTGTCACTAAACACTAGACTCTGATTTAAAAAAGCAGTACCTGGATCCTTAGCGCGTTCCTTGGTATAGACAATATCTACTGTAAGCTCATCGTTTGGAGTCCAGCGAACACTCGGGCGAAAAGATAATCTATCATAGCCATTGAGATCATCTTCAGCGCTATTATTCTCAACATAACCATCACGCTGCTTGGAAAATACAGCAAGACGTCCCTGTAAAACCTCGTTGCCACCCGTAATATAGCCACTGAATTTTCGAGCTGAGTAATCACCAAAACCAGCGCTTAACTCTGCCGAGAAGTCTTGTTCGGGTTTCGCTGTAAAAAAGCTCATGGCACCAACCGAAGAAGCTGTGCCAAATAAAGTCGCTTGAGGCCCCTTTACCACTTCTACACGCTCCATATCGTAGACTTCAAAATAGGAAGCCCTTGAGCGAGAGACATCAGCGCCATTCAAATAAACCGATACCCGTGGTGCGCTAGTCGCCTCACCCGCGTCAGAAGTAATTCCTCGAATCACATAGCCATTATTATTCACACTTTGCTGCTGCACCGTTAGGCCCGGTGTCAAATCTGCGAGTTCATCATAGCGGTTTACATCAAGCGCTTAAAGAAAATCACCGTCAAAAGCCGATACAGTTACCGGTACGTCACGGATACTCTGCTCACGCTTTTGAGCAGTTACGACAATTTCTTCCATCAATACAGCGTCTTGGGCAAAAGCCGAAGTAACAGCTAAAGAGAGCACAGACACCGGAAACGAGATTAGCGGGCTTATATACTTCATGTGGAATTCCTTCACGGGCTTTAACAGCCTTTACTTGGTAAGTAATAAAACGTAGAGGAAAGCTAACAGTGAAAAACTACAGTTTAAGGACAGTAATAAGACAATTAATTTAATTGGAAGTTAATTTGGAGGCTTTAACGTGGATTTTTAGCCATTCACATAGAAAAACAAGCGGGACTTGTCATTATCGATCAGTATTGCCCGCAAAAATTAACAACAATAAACTAGTAATTGTGAAGCTCGAAAGGGAGAAGAATTTCAGATATCAGGATTTGGCAAGCTTAACGCGATACATTTCCTTATCTGCTCTATCCATCCAAGATTCAATGGCGATGCTCGGGTCATCAATCAGAACAGCACCAATACTTACGCTTAAATCGGATTCATGGATACACTCATAAATTCGATCACGAAGAGCATTTAATTCAGTATTGCCATTACAGTGACTCAGAATAACAAACTCATCACCACCAATACGCGCCGAAACATCACTTTCTCGAGTCGCGGCTTTAATTAACTGCGCTAGTTTCTTCAAGGAATTGTCACCAAATTTGTGTCCGAACTTATCGTTCACCACTTTGAGATCATCCATATCTAGATACAACAAACCCATGTTGTGATGATGGCGCTTGGCTAAAGCCAATCGATGCTTGGCGGCAATTAAAAAACCTCGGCGATTATTAAGCTTTGTCAGATCATCATTCATCGCCATATCGGCGATCGCATGATATTGATCTAACAAGTTTAAGTCTGCTTCCACTAAATCTCTTAATTCATGCATCAAGTCTATGTAGTCACTTTGATAGTCGGTTTCTACAAAATCCATAACACATATGGTGCCAAATGGATCTCCATTGGGCCAGTTGATCGGCAAGCCACAATAAGACAGAAAACCATCATCCCTTACTTCTGGATTATTATCCCAATAAGGATCTTGAGAAGCATTTTTAACGTAGAGCTTCTCTCCGGTTTCAACGATTTTTCGGCAAAAGATATTGGTATCACTTGGGATCAACCCACCGGCAGGATAAATATTGCTTTCTTGGTCACTGGCAATGACGACTTGATAGCCTTCTGGGCTGTATTGCACGATAAAACCAGCAGGCGCTGAAAAGATTCTCGCCATTACATCGACAGTCTTCTGCCATTTAGTTAGAGGAACTAAACGATCTTTATCCTCCAGCACCCAGCTATCGGGCTTTAACATAAGCTTTCCACAGTGATTTTAAGCAAAATTGGACTGATCAACATGAATACAGATTGAACTGAAGCCTTTCGACTGACTAAATTTCAAACAAAAAGTGGATCATTACCAGCATTTATTAACGATATGCTAATAAAATAGCTTAAATAGCTGCATGAGCACAAACAATTACATGATTTATTGATCTTCTCTGGGAAAAACCCAAGAATGGCTAAGCGGTAGTTGCACCTTAGTCAATTATCGCCTAAGCAAGTTAAATTCGCTCCCCTATTTACACTTCATAGACAGGAGCTTCAGCTGATTCAACAGCATCTTCCGCAAGCCCATCTATAGTGCCGCTCATCCCTTACCACAAACAGAGATGCCCAAGTAAATTTCCAACTTTCAAGCAACGGGAAAAATCACTTATTCCACTTCTTTAGACTCAACCCTAGACATCAGAAAAAATAGTTATGTCACGCTGCTAGCTAGCACCAGTTCTATAAAAGATAACCTTATGGGCAAGCATCAGAGTTTAGCACTTACTAATTAATTGCCTAGTAAGTACTTATGAAAATGATGAACACCAGTTGATCAATACTTTTCTCCCCCTAATCTACAGCTGAATTTGTAGATTCCCAATACCAATAAAATCAAGGTTCATATGTCATGGCAGGCAAGAAATCCAATAGCATTACCAGTATTTCTGATAATTTCGGCTCTGTGCAATCCAATGTAGGAAAGAACGGGCGAAGTGACGATCAAACCTTAACTCTGCGCGGTAAAGGCTCCCCTGGTAAAACCATTAATATTTATGACGGCAACAAGCTTATTGGCAGTACGACTGTCAATAAAAATGGTAAATGGAAGTTTGTAACGGAACCGCTCGATCACGGACAACACAATTTTGTTATCGGGACAGTAAGAGCCGACGGAAGCGTATTTGGCAAGAGCAGTAAATATAAAGTATTCGTGGATCTCAATGCGAACAAGCTAAACAATATTGATATTAGCGAAGATAAAGAAAACTACCTTATCAAAGGTCGAGCCGAGGCCTTTGCTACCGTTCGAATCTATGACAATGGAAATTTAATTGGCGAAGTCAAAGCCAATAAACGCGGATTTTATCGCTTCGAGATGGATGGCAACATGTCGGACGGTGATCATGCGATAACGCTTACCCAGCAAGATATCGCTGGGAATGTATCGCAACATAGCAAAGCCAAGACCATTAGCATGGGCGAGCCAAGCAGCTCGTCTAATCTACACAAGCCGACTGTCGACTCAGGCGAGTTTGATGGCCACACTTTAATTATCACCGGCACCGTCAATCTCGAAAACGCAGAGTCCTTCACTGTACAAGTTAATGGTCAAAGCTATAGCAGCGAAGATGGCTTGAGCGTGGTAGGCGATAAGTGGAGTTTGGTCGTCGATGCCAGTACCTGGACCGCTGGCGACTATGAAGTCGTTGCAACAGTCAGTAATAGTGCAGGATCGCTTCAGGACGACTCCAATAAAGAGATTAAATACCGAATAGAGAATATAGGTCTTGCAGGAATAGATAGTGATGGCGATGAAGTTCCTGATGATATAGATATCGATGATGATAATGACGGAATTTTAGATATTGTCGAAGGCAGCGGTGATCTCGATAAAGACGGCATCATTAACTCCCTAGATCTAGACAGCGACGGAGACGGGATAGCGGATAATATTGAAGCCCAAACCACCAATGGCTTTAAGGATCCTATCGCCTTTATTGACATGGATTTTGATGGTCTGCATGACTTTTACGATGCTAACGTGGGTGATAAAACAGCAGCGGCTTCCAAAGGCATCTTAGTAGAAGATACCGATAGCGATCGCTTAGCCGATTATCTTGATCTCGATAGTGATAACGATTCATTACTCGATATCAACGAATCAGGTATTCCCTTTGATGACTTTAGTACGGATTACAAAAATATCACCGGCGGTTTTCTACCCGAGGACTTAGCGAATACCTTTGGTACCGACGAACGCGATTACCGCGAAGCCAATGCAGCAAGCAATAAACCGATTGGCCCGATAAAAGATATTGACGCAAGCTTCAATGAAATTGAAGAAAATGCTAGCCAGGGCAGCGGAGTCGGTATTCAAGCCCGAGCTATTGATCCAGACAGCGGCGATACTGTGAGCTATGAGCTGACAGATGATGCGCAAGGGCGATTTGTCATCGATGCAAACAGTGGTGTAATTTCACTGAGTGGCAGTTTAGATCATGATCTGAATAGCTCCCATGAAGTGACAGTAAGAGCAAACTCCAGTGATGGTAGCTTTAGCACCAAGACCTTCACCATTCAGGTACTGGATGACAACGCCCCGATTGGCCCTGTTACCGATATAGACAGTGCCTCCAATAGTGTTAGTGAAACCGCCAGCAAAGGCAGTAAAGTGGGCGTTACAGGCTTTGCTGAAGACCCAGACCCTAGTGATAAGGTTTCTTACACTCTCTTCGATGATGCCGATGGGCGATTCAAAATCAACAACAAAACCGGTGTTGTAACCTTAGCTAAAGAGCTAGATTATTCAGTCGCCACAAGCCACGACATCACAATTAAAGCCGAATCTACTGACGGCACAGTAAGTGCGGAAACCTTTACCATCGAAGTAGAGCAAAATAAGCCTATCGGCCCGATTAAAGATACCGACAAAATGGATAATGCGGTATCTGAGTGTGCGCTTGAAGGCACCTATGTTGGTATTACAGCGCTAGCCGTCGATCCCGACACAGCCGGAAACGTTAAATATGAACTGCTAGATGATGCCGGCGGCCGCTTTCGTATCGATAGCAAAACCGGTGAAGTCTTTACCACCGATATCCACTTAGATTATGAGACTGATAAATCTCATAAAATTAAAATTAAAGCGACCTCCCCTGATGGCAGTAGCAGCCAAAAGACAATGACCATCGACGTTATTGATGAGGAGACTAATGTTAATTTTGATGCTATGGGCATTTATGATGCAGGCCCGGCATTAGGCATTAACTGGAACTCCTACATGAATGGGCCAGCTACGGGGGCATTATTTACTGTATCGGGAACCTCTAATCTACCGGCCGGCACAACCCTGACAATTAAAGAGTTTAACTCGATGTTCCGCGATGAAAAAGCGGCCTACGATGAAAGCTGGGATCGAAACAAAACTCAATACCATACGGCAGTCGTACAGAGCGACGGCACCTTCTCAGTTGAAATAACCTTAGCCGACGCCCCACCATCCATAAAGTACTACAACCCCTTTGGCAGTACTTGGGTTAAATACAATGAGCCCGACGGCAATTCGGTATTTTCAATTTCGGATGTGGAACTACCAAGTGGTATTCATGTTTGTGACCTAACAACCGATGAGGAAACACTGACAATTACCAATACTGCTGAGAAGTACGTGCCTGCAAGCCCCTTGATTTTAGATCTGAATGGTGACGGTGTTGAAACAACAAACATTGACCAAGGCATAAAATTTGATATCAATAACGACGGGCTGCTGGAACAGGTCGGCTGGGTTAGTCCAGAAGATGCCCTACTCGTCTTTGATCTAAATAAAGATGGCATTATTAATAATGGTAGCGAACTATTTGGTGAGGCCACCCTGCTCGCTAATGGCGAAACTGCTGATGAGGGCTTCCAAGCACTATCTGAATTAGACAGTAATCTCGATGGCGTATTTGATGCTCAAGATGAGCACTATCAAGATCTTCAACTTTGGCAAGATAAAAACCAAAACGGCTTATCCGAGCAAGGAGAGCTAATTGGCTTAGCCGAAGCTGGCGTTATCTCCATTAATTTAAATGCTGAGATCATAGACGAGATCAATAATGGCAACCATGTAGGTTTACGATCTAGCTGGACCGATGAGCAAGGCAATAGCCATGATATCGATGATGTTTGGTTTTCATTAAAGCCTCTCGACGAAGCTGTAAATTCAGCTGATTTACTCACGGCAGATAACGAAAATGTACTTCCAGAGCTTGCGGATAGCCAAATCAATGCCCCAAGCAAGAATGAAGCTGGAGCTGAAACATTCTTTGATTCCGGCAGCTTCGGTGACAATCAAATGTTACGCGAGCTACTCGCGAGTGAAGATGTAAGCTACTGTCACAGCTAAGAAGCCGTGACACAACATCTCAACCCAAAAGGGCCTGGTTTTCACCGGGCTTTTTTATTTGTAAACAGCAGCAAAGAAAAGGTCACCGATTATCGTAAAGTGGACAATTGGCCAGCTGACACCATGAACCACAATCCCCCGTAATTGTTAGCCCAAATGCATAGACTGCTAATTCTGGGAATTTACCCATATCATCAAACAGTTATACATTGGCTTTTTTGGATAATCTAGCCAAGCAATGTCTTCCATCGAATCACTACTCATGTTCGCCGTTTTCTTGGGCTGCTTTCTTATTGGTTTTTACCTTTTGTATTTGTTCTGGGAAGCCATAAGGCAACACTTCAACGATGATCCCCTTGGGAATGATCTGGCTTCAATGGGCATGCTCGCGCTTCTCGCATTCCCATTGTTTTACATTGGCTATGAGAGCCTTTTGATAGCTACGGGAAACGACTACAACAGCAAAACCACCTTGTACGAAGTTGTACTGGAAAAAGAAGAACTGGAATATACAACATCGTGGAATACGGTAATCAATATTGAACATCCAGGTAGCACATTGATAATCAATGCCTGGCCCCAAAAACCCCTTTTTGGCATTGTGACACATGCCGTTAGTTATACCATCGAGCTAAAAGACGAGGATGGAAATAAGCTACTCGAATCCGAACGGATTCACAGCTTAGAGAAAGAGAGCACAATAGAGCGCGACGGCAGCCGTACATCCAAGCGGGTTTGGAAAGACCTACCCAACATTGAAATCAAGGCACCCAGCAAAGGCAAGCTAATACTACGCTTAAAGAACTTCAGCAAACCTATCGTGCCCTTACATGTACGCGTGGAAGATCCGCTTAAAGAAGATGGGACTAGGTATAGCCAAAATTAAAGCTGGATTAAATAACCCCTGTAAAATCGAGCCTAGATAGAGAAAGGATTCCGAATGGAGTTTAAAACAAACACCCATGACATAATAAATATAGCCGCCCCCAATGCAAATCCTAAAATACGCAATTCTACCTCATCTGGCTTTGCTGTTTTATATGCGAAGATCATATCCGAGTAATTTTTATTGTGGGACACACACCTGCCAATAAGTTATTGCCTACTCTTAGCAAAGAGTTGACACAGCGCACCATCAGAGATTCAATTTATTGAAATTAACTAAGGACAAGATTCTAGCCAGCACTTTTAGATTTTTTAAAAGTAGGTAGCAGGAGGGAAACACTCTTTAAATGAGTAAGTCGCACATATTTGACCACGCTAAAAAACGCCATTTACAGCCAACCGGCGTAATCCAAAATTTGGACCTCTGTCTTAGAGTTTCCAATGCACCGGCCATGGGTGGATGTCCTGTCTATTCTCGTGCCCACCCAAGCATCCTTACTCTATTTTTTAGGTTTTTTGAAAATCAGGTTTGAGTATATTTCCTTACAACCCTCAATGCCATTTGCCACTATAGCCCTTATGGAGAATTTTCCATTCCCAATACCATATGCAGCACTAATACGTTCTAATGCATATTTCTTACCAACAAAAAGGCGCGGAGGGAGATAAAATTTTCTTCCGGATATGGCGCGAGGCATAGACCTCAAATATTCTTTACCTGATGAAGCTTGAATTTCAAAGTGAACACCGACACCTCAAAACTTAGTTCTAGAAGCGAAAAGCCTATCACTCAACAAGATTTTTTCACCGGATTCATTTTCAAAAATCAACCGTAAGAAATCACCTTCATCATAAAGTTGCACCGAAATATTTGGGCATTCTGCGACCACTCGGGGAGAAATAAGTATCATTAAAAAAACCATGTCTTTATTTTCATTCACCCTACTCACATTGATGACATTTTGAAAAGTCTCTTAACAACGCATTTTTCTTGTTAATGCTATTAAGTTTATTGAAATACTCTTTCCTCCACCCCTTCTTAACGAGAAAAGGCCCTTACAAAACTGCTATAGGTGGGCATTCTACCTATTTGGGTTTTCTTGTAGCTATAGTAAGTGTTCTGTCTACTTTTGGATACGGCGAATAGATAGGCTGTCCATTGTAGTTAGTAGTCTGTTTTATATCCTCCATTCAATTTCGTTTAGAAATTTGTAATGAAAGAATAGACAACTGCGTCACAACAAGAATTAAAATTAGCCAATCAGATTTCACCCAGCGATTAAAGTCATTCAGAGATAACATGTTAATTCCCCCATAAGCTAATGCATTATAAAAAGATAAAGCTGATGCCACAGTAAAGATGAGTACGAAACACCAGAATATTGACGAGTTTCCCTTAAAGTCACTACGCCCATATTTGGACAGTAGCAAAACAAACACACCAAGGAAAACTGAAACCCCGAAAGCTATTTGACCTGACCTTAGCAATCCAGCCGGTAATATACAAACACCAGTAATATAGGAGACTGATGTATAATTCAAACCAACTTCATCTGACATATTTAATCCACCCACACCGCTTCCACAGTATTCATATACAGCTCAGTAACTGCTTATTCAATACGTCCATCAACATTCATTCTATGCATCATCCCCCTGTAATCAATGAGCCAGTTGCTAAAACCTTTTCAGCTTCGTAGGCATTGGCTACGGGTGGGTACTCTGTTTATTTTAGCTATTTTTCTTTTTAACCTGATTCAAAAGCAAGCGCGAACAGTGAACCTATAAGGATTACCAAATAAAATAAGAGTGAAACCACCCTATAAACAGTATCTCTTCCTTTTTTTAGAACTTCTCCGCCTACAGGCATCTTCATATCTTCACCACAAAAAAAGGGTGTCGCCATATACACGGAAAAAAAATACAACCCACTTGAAAAAAGAAATGATTCGGCCGACTGAAGACTCTTCGAATAGACTAATGCTCCGGCATAAAAAGCAGTCGCGAACATATAGATGAGCCACTTTTTGTTAGTCAGAATAGATGTCGTTTTCCGCATTGATCGTCACCATTGAATCCCCTACTGCGTAAACCTTATTCGTTAATGATTTAGAAGCATAACTATATTTTTGAACAACATACCCAGCAAGCGCTCTAATATGCAACAATCAGAATCATAACTACTACTGACTTTTAAAACTTTCAAGCACACCTAACTCATGCAGTATTGAGTTTACCCCACCTTCATATTCCGAGCAGTCGATCTTATGTTTTACTACCAAATCATGTGTCTTATTTTCAGCTCGGCTTGAAAAGCATACATATTCGCTTGCATCTGAATACGAGATCTTAATCAGAGAATCTAGCATTTTATTCGCTATATCAGTGTTCTTCTCCACACCGACTCCAAGGTCAAGCATAAGCGCGGAGTAAAAGTAAGCATCGTAATCTCTCATCTTGGCCGCCTGAAAAAAATATTCAAATGACTTTCCGACATCTTCTTTTACGCACTCCCCCCTAAGGTAGAAAACACCCAAATTATAATAGTCGTTAGAATTAAGATCCCCACTCTTATCGATGGACTGATAAATGGAGCAATCTGTAGCATCTCCGGCCCGTATAGTACCTACCCAGAATAACGACAACACTGCAACTGTAATGCTAAAAAACTTTGCCATAAATGTACTTCTTGCACTTACTTCCATGAACGAAGAATTGAGCTTTCGCTCAACTGCTTCCCTAAACTATCGAGCACAGGGAATAAAACACTCGAACTGTATACCCACTCTGTTTATGTTCTTCTATGAAGATTTTCCCTTGAATGTCCAATAAATTAACCCAGAAATAAACGGAAAAACAAAGAGCATTACAAGTAAAAATGTTCTTCCACTTCTTTGTCTGTTCGATATAAGGCTTGCGAAGGCTTTAAACCATAAGGCAATTAGACCAAAGAAAAACACAAATGATGCTGCAATCCCTACATATGCAATAAATGCGTCCTCTTTTGGGGCAAGCTCCAAGATAACAAATGTGAGTAATAAGGCAAACCAAATTATCTTGGTTAAAAATTTAGGCATCAAGACCTGCAAGAGCATGTAAATATCCTTTTGTAAAAGCTGTCTTAAATCGCTTAGCTTAAGAGTTTAACATTCAAAACAGCCCTCGAATAATGCATTTTCTCGCTTTTTGAGATTGAGAAACAAAAAAGCCAGGCGGTTGCCTGGCTTTTTAATAAACAACTAACGCAAAAATTAATTCGCACCCGGCCAGCTTGCCCACCAGTTGCGGAACTGCTGCCATTGATCATCCAACCATGCCTGCTGGCTGGCAGTTAATCGATCCGTTGGGTTTAATTGATATTCGTACTCTGTGTTGCCTTCCTACACCATTAGGCGCTTATAGAACAGCGCCAAATCGGGCACTACAGGACACCCACGCTATATGAATGTGATTACTCATTATTGCGTAAGCACAAACATCAATACAGAAGATCGATTGCAGGCTCAATATACGCTCTTCGAGCCACCCTCTACGATGCTCATAGTCCCTTCCGCTATAACGATCTTTACCACACAGAAAAGCCCGCCGAACACAACGGCTAATACAATGGTAATAAGGTGTATCGCTTAGGGATATTTGCTGGCTTCTTGCTACTGTCATAAGTCGAAACTACAACAGTTCGACCTTCTTGGTTAGCGCTTTTTTAAAGATTGGATAATTATCAGTGATTTGGCCTAGCCGGAAGCCGTCAGACCTAAGGCAATGAGAGCGTAGAGACAAATAAGCCAGATAGGAGGTTGGAGTGACCTCTGCTATCTGGCCTCCTCGTGGCTATGGGTGGGTGTCCCATTTATTCCTCACTTAGTGAATATCAGTTGCCTTGTTTATTGGTTACACCGAAGTTGAATATATGAACACCTTCATTCTGAAAAGATTCATCAATTGAAAATCTGAACTTATTAATTGCCCTCAGTGAGACTCTGTCAAAAACGCCTTCAGGATTACTCGCTTTTACTAAAGTATTTTTTGCATATCCACTAGGATCAATATCAAACTTCAACACCACACAAGCCACTTGACCTTTGTTCGAGGATTTTTTACTTCTAGCAAGCAAAAAGGCTCTATTACTTGTAGGAAATTCAGGGGGCACTCTTTCCAATATTCTCCTTTGAGTTTCTTCATAGAGTTTCTTATCCCACTGACTCAAACCACTTAAACAATGGCTAACTGCAGCTTCCTCTGCATTAGAGGAAACACAGCCACTCATCAGAGCCGAGAGTAATAACACTCCCGCTTTACAGCTATTGAGGAATCGGCAAATCATGATAGTTCCTCCTTAATTCCAGCCCCCTATGAGCTCTGTATGGGTTTTCAAATAATCTGGTTGCCCTGATCTCTCGCGCGTCAATGTCTGCCCCATTGAAATATGTCGTATTTGTACTTGAATCAAACCGACTTCTTACCGTAATGGAAGATAAACCGAACGCTGAATGTCCAACATTCGTATGACCAAATTCATGAGCAATTACCACGTCAAGACCAGGCCTTGGCAAGTTCTGACCCAATGAATATTCATCTGCATCATACCAAGATGATCCAGTGGTGTACTCAATAGTATTATCATACGCCTGAAAGTCACCATTTACTCCGGTATCAATAAACGTGACCGTCGCATCAGTATCTAGGGCATGGGAAATTATTCTGGCTCCTCCAGAGCTTCTTCCATAGCGCATTAAAGCACTCCGTAGTTCACTTGGAACTGGAGACGCAACATCTCCGCCTGATGTGGCCGTATAATGCTCAACATTATTATCAATAAAGTTATTGGTTTGAGAATCTCGGTAAGCTCTGCCTCCTTCTGAAAGTGCTGCAGCAAAGGCTCCGTAGGCCGCCCCATTTGCAAACTTTCCACCAGTAATTTTTGAAGCAGTCCCTCCAACAACAGCGCCTACCGCGATTCGTCCAGTTACCGCACCAGCTCCAGAACCTCCTAGCCCAGAAATGCTTCCAGCCGCAGCACCTAAACCAGCCGACACAAAACCATGGCCGAATTTACCACCATTTAAGGTGCTAGTAATCCCACCTACTGCCCCGAAAGCCAGTACTCGTGTAGCCGTTTCTCCTATTGCTTTCCCTAGCAAAGTGCCACCCAGATTAGCCTCACCTAGGCCAGAGAAAGCTCCCGCAGCAACTCCAGAAATAATGCCGGATTTCAATGCATCACCAAAGCTACCTCCTTGTGCTAAGACTTGAGCAAATGTTGCCACACCAACTGCTATACCTATTTCAACCGCTGTTGCTGCGAAAGCAAACTTTGCAATCAAACCTACGGCGAGTCCAAAGACATAACCACTCGGATCGGTATATTTGAGAGGATTGTTAACTACATAACTGTAGCGATTGTAGCTTTGAGTATTACCCGGCGCTTGGATTATAGAGTCAGCTTGCAGGAACCGCCCCAACCTCGCATCATAAATCCGCCCGTTCATATGAATGATACCAACATCATCCAACATCTCATGGCCGGTATAACCCCGATTAGTGATTGGTCCTGCTGTGGGTTCCACACTAACGCTGGAGAAATCTATACTGGTTACTTTGAATGCTCCGAATTCTGCAACAGTTGCGGCCAAGTCTAGATTATTCCAATCAACGGCATTTCGTCGTGCACCCCAGGCATCAAAGCTCATTTCCTGCGCTACATTACCAGAAGCATCCGTTATGACATCAATACTGCCAAGATGATCTTTATGCAGATAGTGCTCTGTGCTTTTAGCTACGCCATTTAGAACATTGATGGTCTGTACCGCCACACCCGCTACCTGACGTTTCAACTCATAGTGTCCTGTCGCAATTTTCTTTATCTCTACATTACCAAAGTAATAGGTACTGATAGAGCTACCATTCTTATTATCTACACGTTTATAGCGTGATCGATCCGCGTCATACCAAAATTGTGTTTTAGCCTCAGAAATACCCGGCGAGGCCGGCTTGGTAATTTCTCTCACTTTATCAAAACTGGTGTATTTAAAGGTACGGTTGGAATCGCCGCTGATTGATTCAACGCTTCCGTTTGCATCATAGCTATAACTATTATTGTAGCCATTCGTCCCTATTTTAGTTGTGGCTGAAACTCCATGCGGACGACCATCATAGCTATAAGTACCGACATCAGACTTACTAAGAATATTGCCTGCCGCATCGTAGCTTATATCAACAATTTTCGATTGCCCTGCCACATTTGAGGTAACTTTTTCA
Organism: Cellvibrionaceae bacterium; assembly: GCA_025800365.1. Lineage (GTDB taxonomy): Bacteria > Pseudomonadota > Gammaproteobacteria > Pseudomonadales > Cellvibrionaceae > Pseudoteredinibacter. The sequence goes on from JAOXRT010000163.1 coordinate 55,873, forward strand.
AGCCTGTTCACATCATCGTATACAAAGGACTCGCTTAGGTTTTTGCTTGCACTGGTTTCGGTCCGACTACTTAAATTACCCAGCACATCCCATTGATAACTCAAGTTTTGAATATTACTCGAGGCCGAAATGGATTGCGCCAACCCTGTAGCTGCATAGTAACTTTGAGTTTGAACAATACCATTACCCAGCTGCAAACGGGTGATATTGCCACGTACATCGCTATGCATATAGCGCGCAAAAATAGGCTTACTACCATCCTCATCAGCAACTTCAACTAAATAGCCAAAGGCATTGTAGATGTTGAGCAAACCATTACCGCCAAGTGCTTTATTGGCAGCAACATCATTGACAGTGCCTACGCGGCCAAATGCGTCGTAGCTAATGGAGCTGCTGATATTTGAAAAATACGCGTCATTCTCAATACCAGCGCCTTTTAATAGATAGTTTGTTTGAATAGCTCGGCCGTAACCATCGTACTGAAATTGTTTACTATATTCCTCATCAGGGGAACCACTGGCCGCCGTAGTCTTCACTTCAGCCAGTTGCCCAAGTCCATTCACCGCCGTATCGTAATACCAATAGGATTTTTGGCCATCATGATCATCTCTTGAACTCATTCTGCCTAGCGCATCGTACCTCATGCTACTCGATTGCAATTTAGCGTCACGCTGCCAAATAAGCTCACCAAAGGCATTATAGCGATACTCCCAGTCACCTTTATCAGGATCACTCATAGAGAGTTTTCGGCCGAGTTTGTCATGACCAATTGTTACCGTTTTTTCCGGCAAGCCTACAAAGCTCACCTGATCTAAATTGCCATTCACATCGTATCGGAAATTACTGTTGGTGCCGTTAGCGTCCGTTACAAGAACTAATTCACCTAAGGCATTTTTCAGCTCGGTTTTTACTTGGTTTTTCGCATTCCTAGTTTGGGTTTGTAGGCCAAGATAAGAGACTGTTAACCAATTATTATTCGGCGCATCTGTCCTTTTAATTCGACCTAGGATGTCATACTGATTAGTGGTGTAATAAGCTGCCGCGCTGCTAACATTAGCCATATAAAAGGGTTCGGAAACTTGATGCGTACGCCCTAGCTCATCGTAGTGAGTATCAATTGCGACCCATTTACCCTCCATGTCGAGACCAAGCTTTCGTGTACTACGCATTAGGACATCGAAACACTCCTTTGCTTTCTTTCCATCGGCACCTTCGGAGAAGCGAACTAACGCCGTCCCATGTGGACAATAGCTGTCGGAGCTTTCGACATAAACTCTGCTCCATGCGCTAATATCGCTATCTGAAGCATATTGGCGCCCCATCGGCCCAAAGTAAGTTTGGGCCGATACTCCATTTTGATCGGTGGCTTGGCTGACTGCACCATAGCGATTTCGACTATTGACTGTAGCAACAGTGCGCTCGCCAGTAGCCCCTGGGAAAACCCGCTTAGTTAAAACCGGGTAGCGACCATCCAAATCATATTCAACAATATCGCTGTAGCGGGTAATGTTAGCTACCCCATCCCACCCATAGCTCTGGGTCTTCACTTTGTTACCAAAACTATCGTAAAAATGCTCCTTTGTTAAAGCATGAGCTTGTGCAGCGTTAGGCTCGATTGACTCTGTATGTAATAAGCCTTTTTTGAATCCACTACTGTAATAGGTAAAAGTAGAAACACGATTTTGTGTTAGCCCACCACGTTCGGTCGTTACTTCCGTTCTACTGAGACGCCCCAGGCGCTTTGATTCGTTTGCCGAAAAGCCACTGGCCATATAAGAATTTTGTGTGGTTTTCTTTTGCAGTAGGCTGCCACCACCATTGAAGTTGCTAATCTCTATAGTTTCGACATTACCAAAACCATCGTAAGTATTATCGGTAACTACTTTTGCCAACAGCTTAGGCAGGCCAGTTTGCGAATCGTTTTCCTCAAACGAGTAGCTTAACTCGGTGCTTTGTTGAATATAGGGTTTTAGCGGGCCTATATCTGACGTTCTAATCCGCGCCGCAGAAGGCCAATTAGCTTGGAAGCCTTGCAAAGCCCATTTATTAGTACTTTCGCTCAATAAACGTCCGCCGCCATCTTTTGTCACCGTGCGCTGTGGGTATCCTACAAACGGCCAATCTTGACGATATTGTGTTGTCGTAGAAACGCCAGTTTGACCGTCGATCGTCGTCAACTTAGCGAAACCTAGAAGACCGCGCCCGGCAGCCTGAATCAAGCCCATACCGTATTTGTAGGATATATAGCTTTTATTAAACGGATTATTTTTTATTGGTGCAGAACTAGAGACGCTTGCCACCACCGTATATGCGCCATCTAGCTGAATAGCTGGTGCCAAGGGTTGCTCATTTTGCAAACCATTATTCAGATTAGAGAAGGGGTTTACCGTTTGACACTGAAAATCACACTGCGCATCTGCATGATTAGCTCGCTGATACACTGAGCCACTGCCAAGGTGTTGATAGGCAATATCAGTCTCAGCACCCAAGCCATTGCTGATCTTATTGATTTGTCCAAGGGCCGGTGTCCCTTTACTCCAGTAAAACTTATCGTTTTTAAACGAGAGTAAGTCAACCGCGCCATCTCCATTATAATCAAATAATAGATTGCCTTTTCCCGAATTCAAAACCGACTTTAATACGTGCTGCGTCGCTTCAAAACTATTCGAACTTGAGCTCCATAATCGAGTTTTTAGCTGGTCATTTACACGCCAAACAAGGTCTAAATAACCATCTTTATTGGTATCAACAAGTTTGATTTCCTGTTCAGTAGCGACGGAACTATTAGCCGCACTTAAGCCAATATTTTGATAAATAGCAATTGCTTTACCAGTGTTCAGGCCAAGCTTCCATTGATCAGTTCCCTCATCCCAATAAAGGATATCACTGTTTCCATCCTGGTTAATATCTTGGAAAAGAGTATTCTCCAAATCTAAGAACGGCAACTTAGTATCACCGTCAAACTTGGCTATACCGTTTCCAGACGAGACAGCTAAATACAAGCCGTAAGGGATTTGGGTATATACATCTGGAGAGCTCTCTACTTCAGATTGAGAGGTTAATACGAAGTCAATTCTGCCGTCACCATTGAGATCACCAGCGGGCGCTCTTACCGTAGTCGCCACGTTCTGTTGACCGTTATTAACCAAAATCGTAGGAAATACATATTTATTTGAATTCGAGTATGAATAAGGGTACTCACCATTCGAGTTATTTCTCTTCAAAAGGTAATATTCGGTCGAAGTGCTCTTGCCCTTTTCATCATATTGTGCGGCATCTACCAAACCATCAGAGTCGATATCTGAGAATACAAAACTACGTTCGGTAAATGGTAAGTGAAAATCAACCTTTAAAGTAAACTCACCGTTCACATCCTGTGCTTTAGTAAACAAAGGCCAATCACCAGCTTCACCATCGTTGTTATCTGAGGCCTCTGATTCTCTAAACATTGCGATGTCTGAAGCGCCATCATTGTTATAATCAAATACTGCAATTTTGTACGGCTTAGCCAGGGATCGAGTTTGTAGATCTTTCGAACTGTATATCAAAACGGGTTTGCGAGCTGCACTATCGTTCTTATTACCTAGAGAATAAAGAAGGTAGTTGCTACTCACCCGGCCATGTTCGTTAAAGTATGCCATTAACCAAATCATATCGGTTAAACCATCGCCATTAATATCGCCGGTTTTAAAGTCGACGACGTTAAGGCCTTCAATATCGATATCTAAAAAGCCATCTGAATTACCCGCATCTACCAAAGCAATAGCGCCACTCAATTCCCAATCAAACTGTGTTGGTGCAAAACAATTGGGCGTACTTTCTCCGTCACACTCTCGCAAACTCTCTAAGCGGGCCAGCTTGGAAGCGTCCTGGGCCCCTGAGTAATTCAAAGCATAATCGCGCAATAAGATTCCGTTACTGTAAGATTTGATGTTTGTTAGCAACCAGTTGCGACGATACTCTTGACCAGCAACATAAGCTGTAGAGGCGTCCGAGCGACTTTGCAAATAATCAAAAGTAATCTCCGCTAAATGCCCGCTAGCACCAAAAGCGTACCGAATGCTGCTTGGGTAAATAAAATGCTGATTATTACTGTAATGGTATTCGATCGCGTTTCCGACACTATCTTTGAATTCGTCTAGATACCAAGTCATGGTAGAGCCATTAGCCATCACTTGCTTGGCATCAGTTACTGAACCATAAGTTGATACGGAACCATCTTTTCTTTCCACTCGGAAGGATCGATTAACACCGCTACCCAGTTGAGAGATTAAGGCAAAACTATCTATTTCCGTGCGATATTGACTGCCGTCGGCACCATAAGTGCCAGACTCAAGCAAGAGACGTTGACCGTCCAAGCAATAGCGGTCACTGTCTGTCCATGAAATGGGGCGGGCAGCACCATCAATACTCAGAGTCTGCCTGCATCGACTGATCGCAGACAAGCCGCCAATACTCCAGCCCATTCCAACAGGACCATTACCCGCTTGGCTAGAGTAATTTAACGATACCTCTGGCGAAACACCTGCCACACCAGCCGCCGCCATAATCGGCATGCTATAGGTTGCTGCACCTGACTCCGAAACACGGAAGCTTCCCGCCGATGCTCCCGGAATAATACCACCATTCCCGCTTGGATCAGCTGGTAAGGCCGCCGGAGTTAGTGGCCCAGGATTATCATTGGAATTAATTACAATATAATTAGATAGACGATAAGCGGTACAATTTCCGTCTAGCTTACAACCACGAATTCGATACTGGTAACGACCAGTATTTTGCTTGCCCGGTATCTGCAATTTAGTAACACGACTATGAATATCGTGTCTTAGTACCCACGGTCCATCTTCAAATCGATCTTGTACTTCAAATTTGTGTATCTCAGGTTCGAATATGGCCCATTCGAGAGGGTACGATTCATTTACTTTTGCTGACGCTGGCAGCTTAATCACTTCACTGCTATTACAGGCTAGATAACGATCCGGGCCAACAACCTGTTCCGTACTTCCATCAACAGCTTTGACTCGGAAAGTTTTTCTACATTGATCTAACGAAGGGCTCCACTTGAAATGAAAATTACCCGTCACATTACAGAACTCTGGCGAAGTCAGCTCGCTATTTTCGTCGGCAAAGATATTGGTAGTCTGGGTATGTCGAACGGCAACTTCAGTACCATTATCATCCACCTCATACAGTTTGACCTGCATTGGAGTTTGATCATTAACCTTACATGCCCAACCTGATAAGGTGCCTAGCCCTCCAGCCGTGCCGTCAAAATAGCCCTTAATGGCACCTGGCACGGTATCGATCACTGTAATGAAATTCGAGTATTTGTAATCTGTACACTGATTATTGAGGTCACATCCTCGTATACGATAACGATATTTTCCTAAAACAGTTTTACCAGGAATCGTTAGCTTGGTTACACGACTATGTACTTTTGATCGTAATGTCCACGCACCACCTTCAAAGCTCTCTTCTAACTCGTAGGTATCTTGACCGGCTTGGAAAAGCGCCCACTGAATGGGGTAATCTTCATTAAGGTTTACATAAGACCCCAGCTTGATAATTTCAGACTCATTACAAGCTAGTAAACGATCAGGAATAACCGTATGTTCTTGACCATCAAGAACGGCTTTTAAGCGGAAAGTTTTGCCACAACTTTCTGCTGTGGCACTCCAATTGAAGTGATAATCTCCCGCAGCCTTACAAAATTCAGCGGATGCAATCGGGCCACTGGGGTTTGTCGCGATATCTGTAGACTGCTGATGTCGTACAGCTACTTCGTTATCATTTTCATCCAGTTCATATAGTTTTATTTGCAGAGCAGATGGGTTTTCAACTTCGCATACCCAACCCGCCAAGGTACCCAAACCACCTGCTGTACCATCAAACCAACCTTTAATTTCACCCGTGCCTAATTTTTCGACACTGACTTGATTAGATTCCGAAAAATCTGTGCAAAGAACACTGCTATAACAGGCCTTAACTCGATATTTAAAATCGCCAGCCTGCGATTTGGCCGCAATAGTATAGCTGCTAGTAGCTGGGGTAATATTATCTGCAACGTTGCTCCACGCCCCACCAGAAGTCGACTCTTCTAAAATGTATTTTTGAACAGGTCCACCAAAGTTATCCCAGGTAACGTCGAATGAACTACCAATATTGACCGAAGCAGAAGGGGCCGAAATAGTACCGGGGCAAATACCCGTTTTCGTGCCCACCACTTGGCGCTTGTCTGCCGGATTATCGCTGGTATACGCATACAAGCTCATAGCTTGATTACACATAAGCTGCTGTTGCGCGTAGCTCATTTCCCACAAAAAACGATACTGGCCTTGTGCATTACAATTTGAGGCCGAAGATATAGCCGGCTCGGACTGCAAATTAGCGACAGCACTATGAACTACCTGTCCATCGGAAAGCTTACGAATTTCGATATTTAATGAATCGCTGCTACCTCGTGCACAAGCCCAGCCGGCAATAATTGCTGGGTAAGGCGCTGGGCCATCAAGCGAGCCAATAATATCATCGCCGATCAACACAGAACCACCATTAGGCTCGACCCAGTCGGTACAGGCACTGAATGCCCCACAAGCTTTTACTCTATAGTAATAACGCCCTTTTGAAGACTTGCCCCCTATAGTTCTTGTACCACTGCCGGAGCTTGATGATATTGTTGCTATATTGCTCCAAGGTCCACCTTCGTATTTTTCTTCTAGATAATATTTAGAAATTGGTCCGCTAAATCCGCTCCAATTAACAGAATAACTATTTCCTTTGATCACCGTTTGTGAAGGAATAGAAATACTGCCCGCTTTTGTTTCTGCATCGCAGGAGATACTTCTGGAATAGACATCTAAGCGCGGGTTGCTATCCTGCTGGTTTCGATAAGCTCGCAGGCGCATAGTCTTACCGCAGTGGTTAGCAATCTCTGTATTAGTCATATACCAATGGAAACGAAAGCTACCATTGGCATTACAATTGCTGGAATTATGAATGGCGCCACTACTGGACGCATTCGCCCAGCCTTCATGTAGTACCTGATCCAGATTTCCGCTGCTATTTTGAGAATAAATTTTATAGTAAACCGATGATCCACTACCCACTTCGCAGGCCCAGCCACTCATAGTTTGAGCATCAAAAATTGTGCCATCAAAGCTGGATTTTAGCGGCCCGGGTGGAGGAGTAATCACATTTACCGAACGCGAAGAACTATAACTGCTGCAACTGCCGGAAGAATTGCAGGCACTCACTCGATAGTAATAACTGCCCGGGGAAGACTCATTGAAGCTAGCAGAATTACTATAAACTGTAGCAGCACTGTACCAGTGGTAGTTATTTGTACTGCGCTGGATAACGTAACGACTTGCACCAGAAACATTTCCCCAGCTCATTGAAAAATTCTGACTAGTATGAACAGTGCTTGGGTTAATACTAACACCGGAAGGTCTTGCTGGTGGCGGAACTGTGCCATAAGGCTGGATTTCAAACCACGCGACCCAAGAAGGGCTTTGGGTTGTTTCTACCTTAATGTAACGCACAGTGCCATAATTTCCACTAGCGGTTAACCATTGACCTGAGCTTGTATTGCCACTCAATTGAGTAACGTAAGACATACCACTGGAGCTGGCGCCGGCATAAACCCGATGAGTTGTCTGCCCGCTTGGGTGTTGATTGACTCGCATTCTTACATAGCTAATTTGGTACTGCGCACCAAGATCAACGGTAATCCAACGTGTTGCAGATCCACCAGCATTCCAAGTTGTTGAAGCGTTTCCATCAATAGCTTTGGAAGGTGTACCACTACCATACGAGCTCGAAGCCGAAGCCGATACTGGTCGAATGTACGACGCGGCATCGGAAAAGCTACTTACAAAAACAGAACACAACAGAATAAAAGCAACAACACAGCGAATTGCTAACACAGAGATATCTCACATTTCAGTAGAAGTGGGATTGGGAAGGAAGGAGAGAATATTATTAGCCCTGCTTTATTTTAGCCGACGCTAAAACTCAAAATCCTTCTCAAACAACAAATAGCGACCGTGATACTAACTAAGGGAAATATGCATAACAAGGTGGATTTATATCAGCTATAAAAAATGAGAACTATTCCCAACTTTTATACTTATCAAAAGTCGACTAAGCTCATTGCACAATGCTTGAGGACCTCATATTAAAGAATTGAGCGCCACCCTTACATACAAAAAGAAACAAATGCCACATGACCCAATTTTTATTTTTGAATATAAATATTTCACTGTATAACCAGTTACTAAGTCTCACCACTATGATTATTCAGTAAGTTTCCGGGCATTAAATGACTCTTAGCTTTCATATTGCAGACGGGTAAATGATAAATAAAATATAAATGAAGGTACACGAAGTAAACGTTTCACATGGTGCATTAATATTACTAAATGTTTCGATCTGCTTTAAGCACCTCTTTTTTCGAGTTTTAAAAGCAAAAAAGCCAGACGATTGCCTGGCTTTTTAATAAACGACTAACGCAAAAATTAATTTGCACCCGGCCAGCTTGCCCACCAGTTGCGGAACTGCTGCCACTGATCATCCAACCATGCCTGCTGGCTGCTGGTTAATCGATCCGTTGGGTTTAACTGATGTTCGTACTCTGTATTGCCTTCCAGCACCATTAGGCGCTTATAGAACAATACCAAATCAGTGCCTTCATCAATCTTAGATAATACCGCCATGGCATCGTTTAGCTCGTTTGCCAAACGAAATGCGGTAGCATCACCTTTAGCGGCCTGCTCTGATAGCTCAACTAGGCGAAGTACTTCTTTTGGCAAAGCGTTACCGACACCCGTGATAGCACCACCGGCGCCACAGCGAACAAAACCGTGAACGACTTGAGTATCTACACCCACCATCAAGGTAAGATCTGGATCGCCACTGGTAATGTGCTCGGCGGCATAGCTCATAGACTCGGCGCCACCAAACTCTTTAAAGCCCACTAGGTTGGCGTGCTCTTGGCGCAAGGCAAAGAACAAATCGGCTTTGGTTTCGTAACCATAATACGGGCTGTTATAAATTACCGCTGGAATAGACGGTGCCGCTTGTAGGATGGCCGCAAAGTGAGCACGCTGAGCAGTTGCTGAAATGCCGCGTGATAACACTCGAGGAATCACCATTAAACCAGCAGCGCCTACCTTTTCAGCATGAGCAGCTAGAGCCACAGCACGAGCTGGGCTTTGGGCACCGGTACCAACAATGGTTGGAACGCCAGCTTCAACCAAGGCTTCTACACCTTGCATACGCTGCTCATCGCTTAGCAAAGGCCAATCACCCATAGAGCCGCAGTACACCACGGCGCTCATACCGGCTTCGATTAGCTCTTTACCTTTGCGGGCCAAGCCCGCGAAATCCGGTGTGCCCTCGGCGTTACAAGGGGTCATTAAGGCTGGAATACAGCCGCTAAATACAGATTGCATTGCAGACATAGAATTCTCTCTTTCACTGTTCACTATGGCCAGAAGATGGGCATATGCTATAAATTACTCGCAATTGTGTCTTTACCATGACTATAATGCAAACTTGATTTTTGGCATAATTTAACAATGACTAATAATAATCCAGCCACAAGCCTATATGCACAGCTAGCCGAGCCCTTCCCTGCTGAAGAGATGTTCGACCTTATCCCTAATGTTGTGTTTTTTGTCAAAAATAGCGCAGGCTGCTATGTCAGCGTTAATCAAACTCTTGTCGATCGAAGTGGCCGTAAAAGCAAAAGCGAGCTAATTGGCTGCAGCCCTTCAGAGATATTGGGCAGCCATTTGGGCAAGGGTTATGAAGAGCAAGATCAAAAAGTTTTGCAATCTGGCCAACAGCTAGTTGATGAACTTGAGCTACATGTTTATCAAAATCGCGAGGTCGGCTGGTGCTTAACGGCCAAGCGGCCATTGGTGGGCAAAAACGGCGATATTGTCGGCTTAGTTGGCGTGTCGCGAGATTTAAAACTACCCGATGTTACCAGCGAAGATTTTGAGCGAATTTCAGAGGTTATCGAATACGCCCAAGAACGAGTAGCAAACCCACCCACTCTTGCCGAGATGGCCGAGATAGCCGGCATGTCTATCTACCAATTAGATAGGCGCATGAAAAAACTTTACGACCTACCCACCGGCCAATGGCTACTAAAGATTCGAATCGATCATGCCAGCCAACTACTGCTAAACAGCGACCGCTCTATTGCCGACATTGCAATGGATTGCGGCTACGCCGATCAAAGTGCTTTTACAAGACAGTTTAGGCGGACCACAGGACAAACACCTTCTACCTTTAGAAAACTACGCGAACAGCATTAGCGGACATCATTCAAGAGCGAGCACGATTTAAATTGGACTGCGAATGCAGCCCAATATGGATCGCTTAAAGCTATTACAGCTGCTCGGCTATCGCTTTAAAGGCCTGCATCCTGCGCTTAGCGGTTTCTCTTGCCGCATTAGAAGGTGTTTTCGCACTGGCAAAGGTTGCAATAAGAATATCATTGGGCTTATCGATATATAGGATTTGACCGTATATACCGCGAGCCGTGAAAACACCCTTCTCATCATGCACCCACCAAAAATTCTTATAAGCACTCAGCTCACTGTCATACACTGGGCTACCTTGTTGACGATATACACTGCGAGTAACGGCTAGTTTATTTTGATCAGGAATCTCAGTAATTGATTTAATCACTGACTCAGGAAAAACCTGCTGCCCGGCAATCCGTCCTCCATTCATCACCGCAATACCAAAGCGTGCAAAATCCCGCAAGGTGGTATTCATGCCGCCGGTAGCCACCGGTACAAAGCCAGAATCAGCCGTGATAAAAGCATCATGCTCGGCGCCTAACTTCGACCAAATTTCTTCGGTGATAAAGGCCTTAAGACTTTTGCCACTCACGCGTTCAATAAGCCAGCCAATCACATCAACATTGGGTGATTGATACTGAAAGGTATGCGCAGCTGGCAACTCGGTATTGGCTTGAAAACGCTGAAGCAAAGGCCTAACACTCCGAGGATTTTGATCACTGTCTTGTTTTAGCATCATCAAATCAAAAGCTGGCAATAAACCAATACGCTTAAAGTATTCAAAAGCTATCGAGCCTGGCTGCGAATCAATCATAGCCTCTTGGTAGTCGATCGCCGTAGACATATTCAGCGTATCTTGAACACTCGCCCTAGCCCAGACAGAAGACTTTAGCTCCGGCAAATAATCACTGATCTTCTTTTCCAGATCGACTTGCCCGCGCTCAACTAGAATACCAGCCGCCATTCCTATTAAAGATTTAGTACTGGAAGCCCACAAGTGATGATCATGGGGACCAAAACCATCGTAGTAAGCCTCCCAAACAATCTCGCCACCTTTTAACACCACAATGCCATCAGTTTGATCGGCCGCTAGGCTTTCAGCTACTGAATAGCGCTTACCACGGTGCTCAAATTGCAGCGAGGATAGATCCTGCTGTTTAGCGCGTGGTATTTCGAAGACATCGCCAGCCCTTGGAATCATTAGCGTATGCATAATACCCATATTACGCAGGGCCCAACGGTTATAGGGTGGCAATGGCCAATTTTGCAAAGTCACATCAGCATAGGAAGCCACAGAGCCTTGAGTAGGCTTTACTTCTATAGCCGTATCGGCATAAGAAAAACAAGAAAAGAGTAGAAAGAGAATCAAAAAGCGCATAGCAATAGCTCCTAGGTTCGGGAAACACACTATACGTATTTACCCTTACTTCAAATAGAGCTAAAAAAACCGAATCTGGCAATATTGACCATGAGCCAATCAGGGCTGATAAACAGACCTAAAACGGCTCGCGCTCAATTGGATATACCGCTGAAGGCTACAAAATTAGTACATTACTAAGCCGCAGCGCTACAATAAGCGCCCTAAGCATTCCAATTCGCCCAAGGTCTAAGCGACCCTCTGCATGTGTAAGGAAACGGCAGACTGTGAGTTTTTTAAAACAATTCGCCCATAAGAGTACCAGTGCTAAACGATTAGCCTCGGCCTATCTCAGCAAATTCAACAGCAAAAGCAATACGGCAGACAGCCAATTAAAAGGCAACATAACGATTCTACTTCGACAAGAAAGGCAAAATGTCGCCGGCCTATGCAAAGTTTATTTTCAGCTGTCACTCAACACCGACCACATAAACGAGCAGCAAAAACTAGAGATGCAGGTTTTATCTGGCGACGATGAACTGGGCAGATTTTCGATAGCTAATAATGATATTAGCCAAGAAAATTGGCTGGCCATAAATACTCACAAGCTGAACAATGGCAAGCACAAGCTCACCCTGCAATTGCTGCTAGATAAGAAGCCTCAGCTCTACAATAGCTTCACTATCTCCATTAATAATGAAGGCCCGCTTGCGAATAAAGTGAGCAATAGTCTAAAACAAAGCAATAGCCCAACGATTATTTATAAAGACTGCAACAGTCGATTATTTGATTTTCAAAACGAAGACTTAAAACCCTGGTTCGACAAAAGCAATGCCCATCAAAGATTAGAGCAAAAGACCGAAGAACATCCAATTGCCAAACAATATAAAAGCGAATTTGAAAGCTTTTTAACGCATGGCTTTATGGTACTTGAAAATATACTGGACGATAAATTCATCGAGAATATTAACCGGGACATAGACGACGCCGTAAAGAAGAAAGTACAGGGTTATGAAGAAGGCAGCAGCCAAAGAATCATGGGCTTACATAATAGCTATAAGCACATTCACCAGCTTTGGAAACAAGCCAAAGTCATTCAAATTCTAGAGCAGATATTTGAAGATGCGGTACGCCCCTGCCAAACCCTCACCTACGTTTACGGCAGCCAACAATCCTACCATCAAGACACCGTGCACCTCACCCCTTTCCCCGCTGGCTATATGTGCGGTGTATGGGTAGCGCTGGAAGACATTAAAGCCGGCTCTGGCGAGCTAAGAGTACTTAAAGGTAGCCACCGTCTACCAAGAATTTACCGCGATACCAGCAACTGCCCCCAGGTTATCGATAACCAATGGGACGAGTTTTCCCAAACTGTGGACAAAGAATGGCAAAGGCTAATCGCTGAACACAAATTTGAAGAAATGTCTTACTTAGCTAAAAAAGGTGACATCCTAATTTGGCACGAAAACCTAATGCACGGCGGCAGCGTAAGAGTCGACAACAATCAAAGCCGCCGTAGCATAGTTAGCCACTACTTTGCCCAAGGGGCTCTGGGGTTTTATGATTCTAGCGGCTTGCCAGCGGTGTTGGATTGAGTTTGGGCGCTACGTGATAGATAGAATTTTTGGCCAAATGCGAGCACGTTATACGCTCAGCTCGCGCGCCCAACTTTCGATAGACCATATTTTTTAGCCGTCGTTAGCGCAAAGCCTGCTTTACTGGCAAAGTGGATAAACCAATGAGATCACAATTTAACAATGCAAGAGCAAACAGAGCTAGAAAAAGCCGTAATTGCAGACATTAAGGCGATAGCCAATACGCTATATTCGGTACGTTCGGATCAAGGATTGAGATTGCTAGCCGAGGCTACGGACAAGATACCCCTTGCCAGCTTTGACGAGTGGGAATCCGTAATTCGTTATACATACGGCAATACTGCAAACCCTACATTGAATCTTGGTAGTTTTTTTGGAGGAAAACCTCCACAAGGCCAGCTTTGGCTTGAACTAATAAGCTGGAATGGCCGCCAGCGTGAAAAAGCCCTAAAGAGACTCTCATCCCCTGCACCCAATAGCCTCTTCTTTATCCTAGCCTTGAGACGGCTAAACGACTGGGTTCCTCAGGTTCGAGCGGCCGCAAGAGATATACTCCCCCAAATTGCCAAGCAAAGCAGCCCTGAGCATGTAACAAACGCTATACGCGTAACACTTCCAAACCTAAGCTCTTGGGGCCGTATCGAGAAAGTCGATAAAGACGTATTGTTTGAAATCATTCAAACCCCAGCCATAAGCAAACCACTAACGCAGCAATTGATCTCTTTAAGCTCTGGCCCAATGTCTTTTTTAATGAGCCAAGTAAGCCGGACAACGGTGCTGGATGATCAACTGTTTGAAATAGCACAAACGGCTATTCAACCATCCGTTAGAGCGAGAGCATACCGCTATCTATTTGAAAAAAGAGCGGTTTGGCTAGAAGCGCGAAAATTTGAATGGACAGACATTCGATACCTTAAGGGCAAGGTAAAACCTATTTTGGGTGAACGGCCAATTGACCATGAGGTACCATTCAGCACCTTGCTAAATCACTCCACAAATGACTCATCATCCATCGTGCGCCGAGTGGCTGCTGAATTTTTCATTAAAGAGATGAAAAGCCTTGGTGAAGAGGCCTATAGCTTAGCTAACAGCTTTGCTAGCGATAAATCCAAAGCAGTTTCTGAGCGGGGACATTTCGCCCTTAGAAGGTTAAACGGCGAGATCGAATAGCGCTTAGTTGACGAAGTCGTTACTCAAGAAGAAGAAAAATTCTCTGAGTTAGAAATGGACGTTGTTCGTCTAGTTAATGGCCCTCGTGTGCAGCAGCTTTTCAAAATCACTGACTCAGCCGCTGACCCTGTAGAGGGAATTGGTCAGGCTGCCCACGACATTATCAAACTGATTGAACAGGAAAAACCTGATAATGACGACGAGGTTCTTATGGCTGTCGGTGAGTCAGCAGTGGAGCAACTTGTGGAGGCTTACTAAGAGGTAACCCCTAACGTAGACCTTACAGAAGACCAAGTGGCCGAAGCTTTCAGTTTAGGTGTCCGTGAGTACATTGAGACCACCCAAGGTGCTGTAGACTCAGATATACGGGAGTACTTAGCCGGTGAAGCGCCTCAACAAATCCCAGAAGGTATTCAATGAGAGATATGGCACCCCACACTATGTAAGCGGCAGAGGTTCAATCTTCAGGATGCTTGGTGCTATGGCCAAAGGCGGCGGTCAGTCCCATGCAAACATTGACGCAAAAGCTAAGCGCTCACAGAGAATTAAGGAAGCCGAAGAACGCCGTAAAGGTATTCTTGCGGAGTCCCGCGCTTACGAACAAAAACTTCACAACCAGCGCCGTGAAGAACGCCAAGAAGATGCCGCAACAGCTCGCGACTTGAAGCGAGAAAGCGCTCTGCAGACTCGCGAATACGCCATGAGATTGGACGCTAAAACATTCGGTAAACAGGTTGAAGAAGTAATGGACGGAGAGCTTCGACTGTTAGGCAAACTTAAGGAGGCCGATGCTTATTACAAGAAGAACTTCGTACCGTTCAAAGAAAACAAAGTACTAAATACCGCACTGAAAAATAACGAACCTGAGGCAACCCTTAAAGCGTTAAATAGTCAAAACGGTTCTGAGTTCCGTACCTCAACCTTTTATCACTCATTGAACCCTGAAGGTAAGAAACGTGTCCAATTGGCCTTTCTTTTAGACGCCTATGAACGCTCCTTCAGAGATGACACTTTCAGTCCTCGCGCTTTTAGAACGAACATTGGAAAGCTTGACCGCGTACATGGCATTTTATTCAGCGGGGAGGATAAGAAGCTGCCCCAAAACTTAGTCGATGTACTGGAGTACACTAAACGTTCTGCGGAATCAAAAGGCAACCCAATGAATG
>JAOXRT010000180.1 GCA_025800365.1 Cellvibrionaceae bacterium
AACAACACGCAGGAAACAAAAATAATACACACAGACTAAAAAAACATTCACTCTTGCCGTACTCTACCATTGGATAGGTAATACAACAAGCAAGCCAGCGCATAGAGGCACCGCAGCCTCTTATTATGCTTTTTTTCTCAACACACCCAAAATATTATTTTAAATATCATATACTTGCAGATGTAATTTTCGCCGCAACACGGGCATGACGCACGCATTTTCGCCCCATCATCGAGGGTGGAATGCATAAAATTTTAGCAACCAAGAAGCGATGTCGTAAATAACCCGGCAAAACCAACTGGCATATAATTTTCAGAATCAACTCTGTGCAGGCCAGCATCCCAGCCTGCACATGTAAGATTAGTAAGACGCCGGAGCCTGTATTAGCTGTCGCCCCGCGCCAAGACACGAAGACGGCTTTCAAACTCTCCGCGATCAACATAGCATCCACGCAGATGACGCGCGCCTGTGTTAGGATCAAAGGCTTCGCGCCCATGAAGCACCCGACGATTGTCAAAAATCACCATTTCACCCGCCTGCAATTT
>JAOXRT010000184.1 GCA_025800365.1 Cellvibrionaceae bacterium
CCTGTATAAAAGTACCAGGGCGAAAGTCATTCGGGTGACGATAATGCTTCGCCAACCATGTCTCGTATTCATGCATGATCGTTATCCCATCAGGGGCGATGGTGAACTCAGACGTTTATAAAACAAATTACTATTCAAATAAGTGAAAAATGTCGGCACAAAGTATTTTAAAGGCCAGTCGTGAGATTACAAGCAAGACGGTTTACCCAGCCACAACTTGTTCTCATCCCTCGTCTAGCACCAGCAGAGTAATATTCGCTTGATCGCCCCGAACGAGGCATCTCGCAACAGCACCGACCTAAGCAGCGTTGAATTTCTCCTTTCTGTTCTCTTGGAGAATGGCAACGGTAACAGTTATTGGGTCTCCCTACTAAAGGCTATCATCCCAGCCTGGAAGAAGATTCCCCATCGCATTGCATGCGCATGAGAGGTGGTCTCCAGCCTACTCCGCGAGGTTAGCCGACGGCGGACGCATCGAAAAACGCCAATTTTGCTTTTGACCCACATGTCATTAAATGATTGCAAAACTTTGCAACTGATTTCGATA
>JAOXRT010000218.1 GCA_025800365.1 Cellvibrionaceae bacterium
GTATCGATAAAATCTTTGGCCAATTCTTTAGCCAACATCACACCAATGGTGCTTTTACCAGCACCTGGCATCCCAATTAAAACAACGCTCTTACCGTCCAGCATAATGACCTCTTTGTGACTTTCTGCCCCAAATAAAACAGGGTAAGAAGCCATTATGCCAGAGCATGTCGCTGAGTGGTTAGTCCTTAGCGACTGTAAACACTAATCATAAGCTAGCTATATTCGTGATACTTAACACCCGGTAACACACAGAGCATTTCGTACAATAAATTAGCAGCGACAACCGAAGTGTTATGGGTGGTGTCGTAAGGCGGCGAAACCTCGACCAAATCACCTCCGACAACATTTAAACCTTTACAGCCGCGAACGATTTCCAAGCCCTGATGGACCGTAAGCCCGCCCACTTCAGCAGTGCCGGTTCCCGGAGCATAGGCCGGATCTAAGCCATCAATATCAAAGCTGATATATACCGGGCCATCACCCAGCTGCTGGCGAACTTCCGCCATCAATGGCTCAAGGCTTTTATGCCAGCATTCTTCAGCCTGAACAACGCGGAACCCCTGGTCACGAGACCATTGATACTCATCAGGTGAATAGCCTGTTCCGCGCAAACCAATCTGAACAACTCGTTCGCCGTCAAGCAGACCTTCTTCCATGGCTCTTCTAAAAGGCGTGCCGTGGGCGATTTTTTCACCAAACATATGGTCATTAATATCGGCATGAGCATCAACATGAACCAAACCAACAGGGCCATGTTTTTTCTTCAGAGCTCGTAAAATAGGCAAAGCAATAGTGTGATCGCCCCCCATGGTGAGCGGCATAATATCTTTAGCCATCACTTCATCGTAAAACTCTTCGATAATGCCGATGCTCTTTTGCAAGTTAAAGGTGTTAATGGGCACATCACCACTATCAGCAATGGTTAGGCTATCGAAAGGCGCTGCGCCAGTAGAAACATTAAAGGGGCGCAACATACGCGACTCATCACGAATTTCACGTGGCCCTAGGCGAGCGCCTGGACGATTCGAGGTACCAATATCGAAGGGGACACCAAGAAAGGCCACATCTAGGTGCTCATCCAAATCCACTGCGGGCAAGCGCATAAACGTCGCAGGCCCACCAAAGCGAGGCATATCATTACCACCAAGCGGCTCGTACAAAACCTTATCCGTCATAAATCACCTTTATCAGTCCAAGCTATTCTTGTTTTACTTCGGTTTAACCAAGGCATAAATTTTAACCGAGACATAAATTCGATAAAGACCTACAATAAAACCATTAGGTTGAAAATTCCGAACTATATCAATATATGCTTGCGGGTGAATGGAAGAGAGTAGACGCGCGAATTAAGCTATAAAAGGTTGTTTATGAATGCCGACATTAAGCTGCTGAGAATATTTGTAACTGTCGTCGATAATGGTGGATTTGCAGCAGCCGAACGCGAGTTGAATCTGGCCAGATCCACCATCAGTAATCATATGGCTGAGTTAGAGCATCGACTGGGCACTACTTTGTGTCGCCGCGGGCGGGCGGGCTTTGCACTCACTGTTGCAGGAGAGTCGGTTTACCGTGAAGCCTTAAGCTTGCTGGCAAGCGCCGAGGCCTTTGATCGCCATATTGATAGCCTCAAACATTCATCGCTTAGCGGTGAATTGAAGCTTGCCATAACCGATGGAACCTTAAATGATAAAAACCTAAAGCTGCACGCTAGCCTAGCGCGCTTTCGAGAGCAGGCACCCGATGTATTCCTAAACCTAAGCAATGCAAGCCAGATCGATATAGAATCGGCTTTGGCCAAAAAAGAGATAGATTTAGGCATCATTGCCCATCACCGCAGCCTACCAGATTTTAAATATCACCATCTCTACCAAGAGCAGCACTTTCTATTTTGCGCCAGCAATCACGCCCTCTATGAAATTGCAGATAAAAATATCACTGAAGCAATGCTGGCCGAACAAGCTTTTGTGCACGCCGACTATCAACTAAATCCAGAGATTCAAAAGCTCACCCATAACTTCAATGGTCGAGCCAGTGCTGGGCATATGGAAGCTAGAGCACAGCTAATCTTATCAGGGGCTTTTATCGGCTTTTTACCTGAACATTTTGCAGCCCCCTTGGTTGCTGCGGGAAAAATTCGTACACTAAAAGCCCGCAGCAAATCTTATCGCAGCGACATTAGTGCGGTACACCGCAAAGATGCCATCAGCGATCGCCTGCTAACCCTTTTTCTAGCCCAACTAAAAGAGCAACACCATGTCACTGCAACGCAAAATTAACGATGTTGACGTTCGCCTGCTAAGAATTTTCAAGGCCGTCGCTGAATGCGGTGGCTTTAGTGCAGCAGAAACCGAATTAAACATTGCCCGCTCTACTATCAGTACTCATATGGCTGATTTAGAAGCGCGTTTAGGTTTAATTTTATGTCGTCGTGGACGCAGCGGATTTGCGCTAACCGATGATGGCAAGCAAGTTTATCAAGCTTGCCTGCAACTATTATCGGCTCTTGAGGGCTTTCGGAGTCAAATCAGCGCCCTGCATAACCAGTTAAGTGGCGAACTCAAAATTCTTTGTAGTGATGCGATTCTCGGAGATAAAGAAAACTTTTTGTTAACCGAAGTATTACGGCGTTTTGCAGAACAAGCACCTGATGTAGAAATTTCTATCGCCACCGAAGTGCTACCTGAAATCGAGCGGGCCTTATTGGCTGGCCGAGCTGACATCGGCTTTATACCCTGCCACCGAGAGCTTGGCTCGGTTAGCTATTTGCCTTTGTATAAAGAGCAATATCAACTATATTGCGGTAAAGAACACGCTTTGTTTAACACATCGAGTGAAGACATTAATGCTGAGCTCATTAAGCAACAACGCTTTGTTCATCCCGGCATCCAGACCAATCCACAAGCCAGCCAAGTAATTAATAAATTACAGCGTCGCGCTACGGCTTATCATTACGAAGCACGTTTAGCCCTTTTGCAAACTGGTTTGTACATCGGCTACTTCCCTGAGTACTATGCCAATGAACTGGTTGCAAAAGGCGAACTAAAGAAGCTTGCTGCCGAGCGCTTTCACTATCAGGCAAATATTGCCGCCTGCTTTAAGAACAATAGCGGCAACAAAGCACTGTCTGTATTTTGTCAGCATTTGAAAGAGGCATACGATCTCGCCGAGTAAGGGCGAAGCTAGCCGAGCTTTCAAACCCTGTTTTTCAAAAAAACGAAAGCCGACTAGAAAGAAAAAAGCCCGGCACTAAAGCTAGCACCGAGCTTTAACGGTATTTAGGTTTTCTAAGTCGTATTTACTTATCAATACCACCCATACACATATACTTCAGCTCTAGGTAGTCATCCATACCGTACTTGGAGCCTTCACGACCTGAGCCAGACTCCTTAACACCACCAAACGGCGCCATCTCATTGGAGATAATACCTTCGTTGATGCCAACAATACCGTATTCCAAGCCTTCACCGACACGCCACACACGACCAATATCGCGAGTGTAGAAGTAGGCAGCTAAACCAAACTCAGTATCGTTAGCCATCGCGATGGCTTCTTCTTCAGTACTGAACTTAAAGATAGGGGCAACCGGGCCAAAAATTTCTTCACTGAAAACGCGCATATCTTGTTTAACTTCAGTCAGAATTGTTGGCTCGTAATAACACTCACCTAGATCTGAGCGCTTACCACCGGCTGCCAATGTTGCGCCTTTATCGACGGCATCTTGCACCATAGCGTCAACATCATTAACGGCTTTGGCATTTACCAAAGGCCCCATGGTTACGCCTTCGCTAAAACCATCACCAACATTAAAACCTGAAACCGCCGCCGCTAATTTCTCAACGAAAGCATCGTAGACACCTTCTTGAACCAACATACGGTTAGAACAAACACAGGTTTGGCCAGCGTTGCGATATTTAGAAGCAACCGCACCAGCTACCGCAGCATCAAGATCGGCATCATCAAAAACAATAAATGGCGCGTTACCGCCCAACTCCATAGATGTCTTCTTAACCGTAGCGGCGCACTGCTCCATCAAAACTTTACCCACTGGCGTTGAGCCTGTGAAGGTCACCTTCTTCACAATGGGGTTACCTGTCATCTCGCCACCAATAGCTCGCGAGCTGGAACCCACCACCATGTTCATGACACCAGCAGGGACACCGGCCTCTTCAGCCAACACACATAGCGCTAACGCAGAAAGCGGGGTTTCCGTTGCAGGTTTACCTACCACCGTACAGCCCGCTGCAATTGCTGGCGCTACTTTGCGGGTAATCATGGCATTCGGGAAGTTCCAAGGAGTGATCGAAGCAACAACACCTACCGGCTGCTTGATAACCACAATGCGCTTATCGCCAGAAGGCGCAGGGATAACATCACCATCTACACGTTTGGCTTCTTCAGCAAACCACTCCATATAAGAGGCACCGTAGGCAATCTCACCCATGGATTCAGCCAATGGCTTACCTTGCTCAGCCGTTAGGATTTTGGCCAAATCTTCTTGGTTGGCCATAATTAGGTCGTACCAGGTGCGTAACACCTTGGCGCGCTCTTTACAGCTGGTCTTTTGCCAAGCCTTCATAGCCTCTTCCGCACACTCAATAGCGCGGCGGGTTTCCACCTCACTTAAGCTGGCAACAGTGGCCACAACATCACCACTAGAAGGATTTCGAACTTCAACGGTGGCGCCATTATCGGCATCTACCCACTGGCCATTGATAAAAGATTGGGTACGCAGTAAATCGGGACGCTTGAGATCAAGCATAGGTGTCTCCTTAAAGTTGCTGAGTGTCGGCAAAGCCGTACTACTATAATAGGCAATTTCAGCATAACGGGAGACTTAAACCGCCAATCCCGCAGAGATTTTGCTAATTTGTGAAGATAAGCCTAGTTTGCACCAAAGACTATGTTCGTAAAAGTCTAATTTATTAGACTTAAGGTTATAAAACCTCAACCTAAGCATTCCTTTATAGCCTAACTCACATCAACAACATTAAAAACTATCAAGTAGATATATTTAATTAATTTTAACTAATCAGAGATTTTGCCTATAGTTATCCCACTGAAGAGTTAAACCGTTTGAGTAACAGCTACTAAGGGGAATGACCATGAGCCAGACCAACAGCCAAGCTATTAATATTGGTATTAACGATCAAGATCGTGCCGCTATCGCTAAAGGTTTAAGCCACTTGCTGGCCGATAGCTACACCTTGTATCTGCAAACACACAACTTCCACTGGAATGTAACAGGCCCACAATTTCGTGAGCTACATTTAATGTTCGAAGAGCATTACACCGAGCTGGCCACTGCAGTCGATGAGATTGCCGAACGTATTCGCACCCTTGGCTACCCTGCGCCAGGTACTTATAAGGCCTTCGCTGAGTTAAGTTCAATAAAAGAGGTAGACGGCGTACCTGCAGCCGGTGATATGTTGGTGCTATTAACCGAAGCTCACGAGCAGGTGGTGAGAACATGTCGCGAGGTTTTGGTGCAGGCCCAAGAAGCCGATGACGAATCAAGCGCCTCACTGATCTCTGATCGCA
The DNA here is from genome assembly GCA_025800365.1 of Cellvibrionaceae bacterium. Taxonomy (GTDB): domain Bacteria; phylum Pseudomonadota; class Gammaproteobacteria; order Pseudomonadales; family Cellvibrionaceae; genus Pseudoteredinibacter. The sequence goes on from JAOXRT010000218.1 coordinate 5,541, forward strand.
TGGTTATTCATGAGAAAACCGCCTGGATGCTGCGCAGCATGCTGTAAAAACACAAGCCCCCTCTTTTGGGGGCTTTGCTAACACTAACTCCCGCCACTCTCTATAAATTCACTTCTAAGTTCGCGGCCAATAGTTACAATGCTCTAGAGCGTTCTAATAGACGAAGCTTGTTAATGGGCAATACTTGCTAATCAATAAGATTCACCTATAACTATTAAAAAGGAGTATTTTTTACTGCCCTACTCTTCAGTCTCATTTGGCATTAGCTTGCCGTACTGCAGGTGAACGTTTTTGTGAGAAAAAAGCCAGTAGTTTTATATCCAAACAAGCTCTTCAATCTGCTTTTCCTGCTGACCTTTTCGCCGCTGCTAACTGCCGACAGTATTAGTTTTGGTGTTTTTCATGCTCCGCCATGGGGAATGGAAAAAAATGGCAGCGTGCAAGGCATTACCATCGATCATATCCGAGCGATAACAGACAGTGCTGGCCTTGAAGCTGAATTCAGCGTAGTGCCTTATCCAAGAATGATAAAACAGTTAGAGCAGGGTAATATCGATTGCGCCATTGCTACTAGACATACATCATCTAGTAAAAACGTTATCTACCTAGCATCACTTTACGAGCTGGATGTATCAGTTATTAGCCGTAAGGAAGATAAATATACATCTGATCAGCATTTAAGTAGTGCCAAGAAAAATCCGGTAGTAGGATTTGCAAACGGTACAGAGCATTTTCATCCCAAGTTATTCAACAGCAATAAAACAAGCTTGCAGCTTGTCAAAGGACATGCTCAAGCGCCCATTATGCTTACTAGAAAACGGGTGGATGCTTTTGTCGGAGTAGAGCGCCTCTTACTTCATGAACTGCGACAAAGTAATTTGTTAGATGATGTCTATTTTCCTGGCTACAGGGTTAACAAGCTTCAAATGTGGCTACAGTGTTCGAAGCATTCCGAAGGCGCTCAAAAGTTCTCAGTGCGGCTTTTGTCAGCCATCGAAAAACTTAAAAACAATGGCACTATTATTGACATCGTCGACCAATGGATACCTAAACTTAAGCAGGGTAAAGAAACCCCATAGAAACGACTGTCGAACACAGCGCGTTAATAAAACAACTAAGCGCTAGAAATTATACTTCACTTCTAGACCAAAGGTTCTTGGCCTAACCACGGTATAATCAACAGGATTTTGAGAATCAGCAATAATATCGACGACGGCCAGAGTGTTTAGCACATTATTGACAAATAATTTTGCCTCCCAGTGATCACCCCCACTTATGGAAGACCGAATATTCATCAAACTGTAGCCACCAATATTGTAATTATAGGGATTGCGAGAATTCCCTTCCGTGGTCGATTCCCCTACATAAGCAATATCTGTACTTAGAGCAACATCTAAAGTGGAGCCCAGCACTTGCGGCCATTCATAGTTCACGGAAAACGCCGCTGATAGCCTTGGGACGGCCGGAACCTTATCGCCAATTTGCAGTGGTGTACCAATTAATGGCGCACCACCTAGAGTGATTTGGGGTTGGTCTTTGGTAATTCTCGCATCAGTATAGGCTCCAGACAGAGCGACCGATAAATTACTGGCAATCATAGCTGTCAGCTGTAACTCGAGACCTTTTAAGCGAGCCTCCCCGCCGTTAGTTACAAAATTAAAGATGCCGGTAACATTATCCGATTGAACAACCTGAATATCTTGCCAATCTGAAATGTACAAAGCACCATTTAATAATAAACGCCGATCCAACCAAGACGTTTTCCAACCTAACTCATAATTAAACAAGCTATCGGGCTTGTAGTCTTTTGGTATAGGAGCAAAGGGCGTCACTTGGTTAATCCCCCCAACTCTAAATCCTTCTGAATAAGTTAAATAGACCAGAGCGTCATCACTAAAGTGATAAGACAATGCCAATTTACTTGTGAACTGATGGCTATTTATTTCAGAACGCTGTATTTCACCCGCACCAATAGTGCCTATTCCCTTGATGGATTGTTCAAGGTTTAATTGAGTCGATTGGAAATAACGCCCCCCAAGTAGCAACGTTAGTTTTTCAGAAAGGTTTATATTGAGCTCACCAAAAATTGCCAGCTGATCCAGCTCTCCACTGACAGTTCGCCCGAAGATTGCATTTCCTGGCACACCAGCACCCGGGCCAAATAGCCCTTCAGTATTAGGATCAAATTCGCTGCGTCTACCCGAACTGCTGGGTACCGCTATTTCCACATCAAAATCTGAATCTTCCTGTTGATAATAAGCCCCCAATAAAAAATTAAAAGACCCACTGTAGACAGAAGCTAAACGTAACTCATTACTCCAAAGCCGTTTCTTTTGCGGGAATGCGGCGAGCGAAACGACCCCCTGATTAAATACTGAAAATATAGTAGCCGCACCATCAAAAGTGTATAAGCTTTCTCGTTTCAGCAAGCTAGACACCGCTGTAAGCTTATATGAATCCCAATCCCAATCAGCACTAAAACTATAGAGATCCACATCATCCAGCCAAGGCTGAATAACATAGTCGTTATTCAGAAACTCTCCACCTGGCAGATTATTGAGATTGCCGCCAGGCAAAGCCTGAGGAGGCTGTGCGGGTACTGACACAGCAGGTAGCAGGGAGAATCTTGAAACATCGTTTACATCCGTTGATTGATTCAAGCCCATAAACTTTAAAGTCAGCTGTTCATCAACTAAATAACGCAACTGAACTCGATACCCCTGAGTTTTCTCTGAGTTAGCATCTTCAATGTCATAGCGAACTTGATCGATGTAGCCGCCAATATCTTCGTGCCAAGCGACAAGGCGAACGGCAAGCCTATCCTCTATTAATGGCACATTGACCATAGCATTGACTTGATAGCTGGCCGCGCCTCCATCCGTGCTTTCAAGCGAGCTCATTAGGTAGCTGCTAGGCTCATCGAAATCCGCCTCCTTGGAAACTATCTTTACGGTTCCCGCCATGGAATTAGCGCCATACAAAGTGCCTTGCGGCCCCTTTAAGACTTCTACCCGCTCTATATCGTATAACTTGATTTCAACATTTCGGCCGCCGCCCTCGTTAGTCGTATTATTAGCCGTTAATACCGCCTCATTGAAATAAACACCGACAGGAGAAGCGGCGCGAGAGCTGACTCCTCTAATAATATACTGTTTGTCCCCGGGGCCGTTATCGCGAAACTCTAGCCCAGGAATGCTGTAAACCCAATCCGAAAACTCTCTCACCCCCTTAAGATTTAAATCTTCTTCAGAAAGCGCCTCAATGGCTAGGGGTGTATCTTGCACATTTGTCTCGCCACGTTTTGTTGCCGTTACAACAATTTCTTCAATGACATTGTCTGCTGCGGCGCTGGGGAAGAGCACAAAAGCAGCTGTACTAAGAAACACGCTAGAAAGGAGTGGTAGTTTTGAATTCATAAAAAATCTACGACGATATATCCGATAAAACATGAACTCGTATTGCTAGAACAGCTTTAAGTAATGGCCTTGCGTCAGGCTTTAGATTCTTGACCAGTCCACTTAATCATCTAGTATTACGAAACCCAATAACGAAACAACAAGCTCTATTCAAACTCTAGCATAGGATTTTTTATCCGCTTTAACTTGGCGCTACCTCGCTATATCCTTGGCGACCGTAAAGCTGATGTTCAGATTGTGGTGAAATGGTCTGGGTGCACATCACGGTGCGATTTATTTTTAAGAAAGATATGAACTAACGAAGATGAGCTAACAAAGAGGCCATTCAATGGAACAAAAGCGCATAAGTGCATTACTGCTGCAATATAAGACTTGGGCAGACGCATTAACCTTAGAAGCTTTATCTCGCTTACCCGACGCTGCTTTAGTGCAGAATCAGAACATCATATTTGGCAATATTCTCAACACGATCAATCATGTTTACAGAATAGATTTGATCTGGCAGGGGCATTTAGAACGCAAGCCACTCAGCTTTGACTCGAAAACTCCTTCTAGCCCCGATAGCATCTACACACTACAAGACAAGATGTTTGAGCTAAACCAGTGGTTTTGTAGCTATGAAGAAGCCTTAAGTGAGGAACAATTGAAAGAAGTGCTTAGTTTTAGTTTTCTGAATGGCGAGAAAAGTGCAATGACAAGAGAAGCAATGCTACTTCACATCTCGAATCATTCCACTTATCACAGGGGGCATATTGCCGATATGCTATATAACCTCGGTGAAAAACCACCGGCCACCGATCTGCCAGTTTATATTCAAAGCACTCGGTGAAAGATGTTAGCCCCCAGTTGCCAATGGGCTATTCGATTACACCGCTCGCCTTCAGCCGCGCCAACTCTTCAACGCCTATACCTAACTGCTGAAGTACCTCATCATTATGCTCACCTAACCCGGGCCCAACCCATTCGGTGCCTCCAGGGGTACGATCAAGTTTTGGCAAAATAGCTGGAATATCCAAAGGCTTGCCGTCGATTTCAACTCTCTCAAACATTCCACGCGCTTGATAATGTGGATCTTCCAGCATATCTTCTACGTTGTAGATTGGACCTGCGGGAACTCGCTGCTCTGCCATTACCGCCAAGACTTCATTGATCGGCCTTGCTGAACACCAGCCCGATAGAATTTGATCAATTTCGTCTTCATGCTCTACTCGGCCAGCGTTATTGGCAAGACGCGGATCTGCTGCCAAATCAGGGTGACCAATGCCACTCATCAAGCGTTTGAAAATAGAATCGCCATTGCCGCCGATAACGACAAACTTGCCATCTGCGCAGCGGTAGGTATTAGTAGGCACGATGCCTGTTACCGTAGTGCCAGAAGCCTCTCGCACTTTATTTGCGCCGGAGTATTCTGGCACAACAGCCTCCAACAAATTGAACATAGCTTCGTACAAGGCAACATCTATCGTTTGCCCCTCGCCTGACTTCTGTCTCTCGATCAAAGCCAAAGCAATACCTAGCGCAGCATGAATACCCGCTATGGTATCGCCAATACTTAAATTAGGCCGCACCGGCGCTTCACCAGGGAAGCCATTAACATGACGAAAACCAGAATACGCTTCACACACCGATGCAAAGCCTGGCTTTTTAGCATTGGGGCCATTTTGGCCATAACCTGAAATACGAGCATAAACCAAGGCCGGATTAAACTGTTTAACGTCTTCAGGCCCTAAATCCCAGTCTTCCATTACACCGGGGCGAAAGTTCTCCACTAACACGTCAGCATCTTTCAGGAGCTCTTTCAACAAAGCCTGTCCTTCGCTTTGTTTTAGATCGACACAAACGCTCTTTTTATTGCGCGCTAAGCTATACCACCAATAAGAGGTGCCGTTATTTAATTCTCGCCAGCCACGAATAGGGTCGCCACCAGGCGGTTCCACCTTGATGACCTCCGCGCCAAAATAGGCCAACATGGAGCCAGCAAAAGGACCCGCCAATAACTGCCCCACCTCGATTACTTTTATGCCTGCTAATGGCTTGCTCATATGCTTACTCCAATCTAGCGGTACAATATTAGAACTTATGGTCAGGATTAAAACTTATAATCAATTGCTCAACGTTTTAGCTGAATTGATTCATGCCCTAATATACTCAGCAAAGGGTTTTTTCTGTGTACCCAGTCTTTTAATAGTATTGCGAATAACAAACCAGCCGCGAACCCTGCGATATGCGCGGCGTAGTCCATACCATCATCAAAAAACAATAAGCCTGCAACATTAATTCCCAACCACAAGGCAAAAAACCATATCACCGAGAGTTTTTTCTGATAGACAATAAACATAAAACTTAAACTGGCATGACGAAACCAAACCATATACATAGCGAACAAACCAGCAATCGCACCGCTCGCACCTAAAGAAGGTATATCAGAGCCGTATCGCCACATCATCGTTCCTAGCGACGCTAAGACACCGCATGTTAAATAGAGCAGCAAATATGGAATATGCCCGAGAGCATCCTCTAGGTTGTCCCCAATTATGGCCAAAAAGTACATATTACCTACGATATGAAATACCGAGCCATGAAGGAATACACAGCTCAACAGTGTCCACCACTGCCCTTCTGTAGCCACTATAGATGGTGTCATTCCGAACTGAGTTATTACCCAGTTATAGCTGTCATCATTAAAGAAATAGGCCAAAAAGATAGCAATATTTAATGCCAGCAGCGTGTAATTCACATAGGGTGTTTTTTTTGCCTTGATATTAAATTCAACGGGCAACTGAGAGAGCAGCTGGAAAAAATACGTCTTCCAACTTAGCCCTTTGTTGAGTTCCTTTAGATGCGAATTAAGCTCAGGGCTTTGCTCTACCGGTGGCAATTCCCCCCGATCCAGCCAGCTGCCATTGCATTCAACACAGATATCTATTTCTAAGTGAAAATGCTCCAACAAATGATGTCTTTGCATATTCACCTGGCAGCTAGGGCAATCAATTTCAGAATCCCCTAAGCTGTCACCAAAGCTCTCACTGAAACAGCCCAAATCAACATCGGGGTTCTTCGAGCGAATAACGGCATTGACTTCGTCTTTATCGAACCACAAACCACCACAAAGGCGGCACAGGTCTAGCTCTTGTTGTTCATAGCGATGCTGTATCAATGTTTCATCGATACAGCGGGGACATTTTTTATGGGCCATAGCGATCTCTATTGCTATTTGGGCTTGCTATACTGAGTTATCATGTGGGTCTGCTCTTTATAGCTTTTATTTTATTAGCGCTTTTCTTTGCTAGCCGTTTTTACTCTACCGCTAGAACTACCTTACCTATCAGTGCATTAGATTCCATTAATTGATGGGCCTCGGCGACACCCTGAATGGAAAACTCTTTGGCCAGTAGAGGTTTAAACTTGCCAGCTTCTATCAACGGCCAAACAGTTTCTTTTAAATTTTTAGCAATCGCGGCTTTCTCTTGATCCGTTTGAGGGCGCAAGGTGGATCCCGTTAAGCTTAAGCGTTTAGCCATTACAGGTCTAAAATCGAGCTCAGCTTTCGCACCGCGTAAAAATGCAATGCTAACAATACGTCCATCTCTAGCTGCCATAGTCATATTTTTTTGAATATAATCGCCGCCAACCATATCCAATATGACATCTATGCCCTTATTTTCACTGGCCTCTTTTGAGAGTTCGACGAAATCATCATCTTGATAATTCCAAACGACATCAGCGCCCAACTTTAAACAAGCTTGTTTTTTCTCTTCACTGCCTACAGTGGCAAACACCTTAGCCCCTAAGACCTTCGCCATTTGAATGGCCGTAGTACCGATCCCGCTGGCGCCACCGTGAACCAGAAAATTCTCACCAGCTTGTAAGCGCCCACGATCAAAAACATTGGTCCATACAGTAAAGCAGGTTTCCGGCAATGCAGCGGCCTCGGCCATGCTCAAGCCCTCCGGCACCGGCAAGCACTGCTCAGCAGGTACGGCAACATGCTGAGCATAAGCACCACCATTACACAGCGCACAAACCTTATCACCAAGCTGCCAGCCTGTTACTCCTTCACCTAAGGCAATGATTTCACCAGAGGCTTCCAAACCCATAATTGGGCTTGCACCTGGCGGAGGCGGATACAGGCCAAGGCGCTGAAATACATCTGGACGGTTCACACCGGCATAAGCAACTTTGATTAAAACTTCACCGGCCTTTGGGCTGACATCCTCAATCTCTTGCCAAACCATGTTTTCTGCTGCGCCAGCTTCTGTTAAGCCAATGCCCCATATACTCATCATCTACTCCTATTGAAAGGTTTTCGCCTTTGCTGTTTACCCTAATTTTACGGGGCTTATAATGTTGCAGCAAAGGATCTTCGAAAATACCTCTAATGTATAACATAGCCTGAAGGAAAACTACGATGCTCAGCGATGTACTGCACAGCACGGCCGCTTTGTTTATCGAATATGCTGCCTTGTTACTACTGCTTGCGCTAATAACGCTAATTGGCGTGATTGTTTATATGTACTGGGTAGACGTTACTCAAACCCGCCACGCGATACGCCGCAACTATCCAGTAATCGGTCGCTTTAGATATTGGTTTGAACATCTAGGCGAGTTTTTTCGCCAGTATTTCTTTGCTATGGATAGAGAAGAGCTGCCCTTTAATCGAGCTCAGCGTACATGGGTTTATCAAGCCGCCAAAAATATTGATACCACGACAGCCTTTGGCTCTACCCGCCCACTGAACCAAGCGGGCGACATCGTATTTCTTAATGCCCTATTCCCGAAACTAAAACATCAGTTTAGTGATGCCGCACCAGTTGTTTTTGGCGAGGGCTTCGCTAGGCAAGCCTATGCGGCGAATAGCGTATTCAATATTTCCGCAATGAGTTTTGGCTCATTGTCTTCGGTGGCCGTTACAGCTTTATCCAACGGCGCCCAAAAAGCTGGGATTTGGATGAACACTGGAGAAGGCGGCCTATCGCCCTATCACCTTAGCGGTGGTTGCGATATCGTGTTTCAAATTGGCACCGCCAAGTATGGTGTGCGTGATGAACAAGGCAATTTGAGTGACGATAAATTACGAGAAGTAGCAGCCCATCCAGAAGTTAAAATGATCGAATTAAAACTTGCACAAGGTGCCAAGCCTGGCAAGGGTGGTATTTTGCCGGCCGAGAAAGTAACGGCCGAAATTGCGGCAATCCGAGGAATAAAAGAAGGCCAAGCATCGCTTAGCCCTAATGGTCATCTTGATATTGAAAGCCTAGAGCAGCTACTGGAAAAAATTCACCATATTCGTGAGATCAGCGGCCTGCCCGTAGGTTTTAAAACGGTCATAGGTCAGAGCCATTGGCTACGGGATTTGTGCGAGCTTATTCATCAAAAAGGTTTTGAATACGCACCCGATTTTATCACCATCGATAGTGGTGATGGTGGTACAGGTGCCGCCCCACAATCATTGATTGACTTTATGGGCCTACCAATAAAACGCAGCCTGCCTTTGCTCATCGATACATTGGTGGAATATGGTTTGCGCGATAGAATTCGTGTGATCACTTCAGGCAAGCTAATTAATCCCGCCAATGTGGCTTGGGCCTTGTGTATCGGTGCCGATGTTGTTGTATCTGCTCGTGGCTTTATGTTTTCTTTGGGCTGCATTCAAGCGCTACAGTGCAATAAAAATACCTGCCCTACCGGCATTACCACCCACGACAAAGAACTACAACATGGACTCGACCCCACAAACAAAGCGGAGCGAGTTGCGCACTTTGCTAAAAATATGCTTAAGGAGCTAGATGTAATAGCGCATTCCTGCGGAGTGGAAAATGTTCGGCATTTAAACCGTGGCCACGCTCAAATAATCAATGAACATGGCCTGCCAGAGCCTATGGAGTTAGCCTTCCCTGAAGCTAAGCCTAAAGCAGAATTTCAAAAACACTAGAATATAAGCTAGAGTCCAGTTGTTAGTGACGATTAGTTACAGCAACTGGGCTTATAAAGCCTCTAAGGAGCTAGGCGTCGGATATTCCAACTGCCTTCTTCCGCTTTTCGATACTCAAAGCGATCATGCAAGCGATTAGCACCGCCCTGCCAAAATTCGATTCGCTCAGGCACAATTCTATAGCCCCCCCAAAAATCAGGCAGCGGAATTTTCCCCGCGGTAAACTTTTCCTTCATTGATGCAAATTGCTGCATCAATAACTGTCTTGACGAAACAGGGCGGCTTTGCTCGGAGGCCCAAGCAGCGAGCTGGCTTTCCTCTGGGCGGGACAAAAAGTATTTTAACGATTCTTGTTGACTGACTTTCTCTGCACGCCCAGCTATCTTTACTTGACGCTCTAGAGCGTGCCATGGAAAGTGCAAGCTAACCCTAGGGTTCTGTGAAATTTCCTGAGCTTTGCGAGAGCCATAATTGGTGTAAAACACAAACCCCTCTTCGCTCACACCTTTAAGCAAAACAATACGCTGGCTGGGCTGGCCTTCTGCATCCACTGTGGCCACTGTCATCGCAGTTGGATCTTTGAGTCCGGCATCTACAGCCTGCTTTAGCCAATGCTCAAATTGCGCTATGGGGCAATCCTTAAGCTGATCACGGTTTAAGCCCCCTTGCAGGTACTCTCGTCTTACTTGGTCAATGGATAATTCTGCCACTGTATTCCTCGCCCCAGCTCTTCTAAAATCACTATCGTAACAGTTAGATTATAAACCAGTGCCACCCTAATTGGGGTAGCCGAGATCAAGTAGAGCCCCATGTCGAAATTCAGCCCAATATTGACCAAGCTAGACCAGAGCAGACCATTATGAACTGTGCCAGTGTCATATTATGTGGTGGTGAAGGGCGAAGGATGAAACAGGCCTATGACAACAAGGCACTGGCCCAATACCAGGGCCGCAGCCTCTTGGAGCATGCGCTGGAAAAGCAAACGGAAGGCGTCATCTTACTGAGCTGCGGCCCCAAGCCTTTGAGTACAGCCTTAGAAAAGAAGCTTGAAACTACAATTGGACAACTGCCGCGGGAACCCAGTTTGCTTTGCGATGAAAGTAAGGAACATCAAGGTCCTTTAGCCGGGATTTTGAGTGCTTTAGAGTACTGCGCCCAACAGCTGCCATACATTGACGCCTTACTAGTATCCCCAATCGACACCCCCAAACAAACACCCTCACTGCACAAGCAGCTTTTAAAGAGAGCGGAGCTAGGCAACTCTGAACAGCGCAGCAATATCATACTGGCCGAATGTGCCGGCCGTTCGCATCCCTTGCACAGCTTATGGCCCATCAACTGCCTTACGGAGCTTAGAGCCTACCTAGAATCCGGCGAACGGCGCGTTATGGGCTTTATCCGCCAATGGGGCTATCACAGCGTAAACTTCGATAACGCCGAAAGCTTTAAAAATATCAATAGCCCTGAAGACCTCCTTTAAGCTGGATTAACAAATTTTGACCATTTCGACACTGGCAGCCGAAGTCACTTGGGTTAATATCAAGCTATGACACTTAGCGACTCTTTTGGCAGACAGATTGATTATTTGCGGCTTTCCCTGACGGATCGCTGTGATTTTCGCTGTGTCTACTGTATGGCTGAGGATATGGAGTTCTTACCCAGAGCCCAAGTACTGAGCCTAGAGGAATGCGAAACCCTAGTAGAAACCTTTGTACAGCTAGGGATAAAAAAGGTTCGCCTGACCGGCGGCGAGCCCTTGATCCGCAACGGGGTAGTTGAATTAGTCCGACGCTTAAAGCAAATACCTGGCTTGGAAGAATTACTGCTGACCACCAACGGCTCGCGCCTAGAAGAACTTGCGCCCACCTTAAAAGCAGCCGGTCTTGACCGTATTAATGTCAGCTTGGATACCTTAGATGCGGACCGCTTTAAAGCCTTAAGTCGTACCGGCAAGCTCGAAAAGGTGCTAGCAGGCTTACAAGCGGCTAAAGCCGCAGGCTTTGAGCGTATTAAGCTCAACAGCGTTATTCTGAAAAACCGCAACGCCGACGAACTTGAAAATTTAGTAGAGTTTGCCCTGCGAGAGCGCTTTGATATTTCTTTTATTGAAGCTATGCCACTGGGCCATATTGACGATCACCAGCGCAGTGAAGAGTTTATCAGCTCTGCAGATATTCAAGATGTTTTGCAAAAACGCTGGCAGCTAAAAGACAGCAATTACCGCACAGGCGGCCCCTCGCGTTATTGGCAGATAAATGACAGCCAAATCGGCTTTATTTCCCCCCATAGCGATAATTTTTGCGCCAGCTGTAATCGTATACGCGTAACCGCAGAAGGGCGTTTATTATTGTGCCTCGGCAATGAGCACTCACTCGATTTAAAAGCCATTATGCGGCGCTACCCTGGCGAAACACAGCGTCTAAAAAACAGCATTATCGACGCGATGGGTAATAAGCCAGAGCGTCACCACTTCGACATTAATGAGACTCAAATCGTCCGCTTTATGAATACCACTGGTGGTTGATTTGGTCTGTAAGGATTTTTCATGAGCAAACCAAGCCCTAGCGACACTGCTATTCCATTGCGCATTGCCGTATTGACTGTTTCCGACACCCGCGATAGCAGTAACGATACTTCTGGCGATTTATTAGTAGAACTGCTGGAAAAAGCCGGCCACAGCTTGCAAAGCAGAGATTTAGTAAAAGATGATATTTACCAGATTCGTGCGGTTTGCTCTCAGTGGATTGTTGACCCCGAAGTTCAAGTGATTTTAATTACCGGAGGCACTGGGTTTTCAGGTCGCGACAGCACCCCGGAAGCCATTAGCCCACTATTGGATAAAGAGGTAATCGGCTTTGGCGAAATGTTCCGCTACATTTCTTTAGAGCAAGTCGGCAGCTCTACCATTCAATCTCGGGCCATGGCTGGGCTCGTGAATAAAACCCTTATCTTTTGCTTACCAGGCTCCAATAATGCCTGCCGCACTGCTTGGGACGGGATTCTACTAGAGCAGCTAGACAGCCGCCAAAGACCATGTAACTTTGTGGGTCTATTAAGCTAAGTACCACGGTGAACCAAAACCAAAACCCAAACTCATAAAAAATAGCCAAAGACTGGAGGCCACGGTGAATTTAAATCAAGTTACCATTGACGCTCACGATTTAGCGGCCTCAGTCGCCTTTTACAAACTTCTCGGTTTAAACCTTATTGTCGACACCGATCACTACGCCCGCTTTGAATGCCCAAATGGCGAGGCTACATTTTCATTGCATAAGGTCGACGCAAAGCCACCAGCCAATGGCAATGTCATTTACTTTGAGAGCGACAAGCTCGACGAGGAATATCAACGCCTCAGCGCGGCGGGTGTCGAATTCGTCCAAGGTCCTAAAGACGAGCGCTGGCTGTGGCGCGAAGCGCGCTTATTTGACCCCAGCGGCAATCATATTTGTCTATTCTGGGGTGGAGAGAATCGCAAAAATCCTCCCTGGCGCGTAAACTAGCCCCAAGCAAGAAACCCATTTTCTGGATTTAGAGATAAGCATGGATAAACAAAGCCAAACCGAACTTGAAGCGGCGACTTTTCGACGCCTGCTGAAACACCTAGATGAGCGTAAAGACGTTCAAAACATCGATCTTATGATTCTGGCGGGCTTTTGCCGTAATTGCCTAGGCAAGTGGTATAAAGCAGCAGCCGATGAGCAAGGCATTGAATTGGACGCCGAACAAGCACGAGACATTGTTTACGGTATGCCCTATGCTGAATGGAAGGAAAAGCACCAAAAAGAGGCCACTGCGGAACAATTAGAGGCCTTTGCTAAACTACAAAATAAGTAAGCCGCTGCCCCACTCTTTGCAGGGTCATTAATTAAGGAAGTTGCATGCCACGCGTTCGAGTCACCGATCTTTTTATCTACCCGGTTAAATCACTGCGTGGCATCGCCCTGAGTCAGTCTAGCCTAACTTATACGGGCCTCTTACACGACCGTCGCTGGATGATTGTTAGAGCCGATAATGGCCAGTTTGTCACTCAGCGACAACTTCCCAAAATGGCCTTAATCGCCGCAGCCCTCGACGAATATCATCTTCACCTTAAAAGCCCAGAACTGATGCCTTCGGCACCTTCTGTGCAAATCCCAATTGAACTACCTGATGGCCAAGAGATGAAGGCCCAGGTATGGCGTGACGAGTGCCGAGTGGTAGATACTGGTGATGAAGTAGGCCAATGGCTCAGCCAAGCCCTTGCGAGCCCAAAGCCTTTACGCCTTGTCGCGATGGCTCCTGACTTCAAACGCCTACAAAGCCAAGCTCATCGCTTCGGTGATCAAGCGGCAATATTCGCCGACGCCGCCCCCTTTCTTTTTGCCAACCGCGATTCACTGGAAGTACTAAACCAGCGTCTCGCGGCCGAAGACAAGCCTACTGCAGTAATTGAGCAATTCCGCCCCAATATTGTGGTTGCCGGTCTAGAGCCCTTTAGTGAGCATGACTACAAGCGTATTCACAGCTCCGGTGGAGAATACACCCTGCAGCTACATGATCGCTGCGAGCGCTGCAGCATGATCAGCGTAAACCCCAAGACCGGCGAGCGCTACCCTGAACAAGAACCCTACAAAACCCTAGCACTCTATAACGCCATGCCCGACAAACCCCGGGCCGCCGCCTTTGGTGAAAACGCCAGCTTAATGCGTGGTGATGGGCAAAATATCGGCGTAGGTGACTGGTTATCGATTGATCGAGAACTGGAAGATTAACCTACCCTATTAGGGTATATACGCCCCCAACAATCTATCGTACTGTGCCTGCTAAAGTGATCATAGCTGCCCAATTGCTGTGCATAGCGAGAAGCTTTGCTACACAGTGCGGCGCCGTCTAGACGAGGAGTATTTGATGAGCAAATTACACGATAAGTTTTATATCAATGGCCAGTGGCAAGATGCCAAAGGCCAGGGCCGTCACGATGTGATTCATCCTGCCACCGAAGAAGTGGTTGCTACTGTTGCCTTGGGTAATCAAGAAGACGTTGATAGCGCTGTTGCTGCAGCACGTGCCGCCTTCGATAGCTGGAGCACCAGCAGTGCTGATTTTCGCGCTGACTTGATCCGTAAAGCTGCCGCCCGCTTGCGTGAGCGTCGTGACGACCTAGTAGCTGCCGTATCCCAGTCCATGGGCTGCCCACCGCATATTACTCCTTGGCTGCAAATCGATGGCCCAGTAAGTGCCTTTGAGGGTTACGCCGATCGCTGTGCTGAAATGGAAAAAGTTAAAGAGGTGAATAACTCTTTAGTGGTTAAAGAGGCCGCTGGCGTATGTGGTTTCATTAACCCTTGGAATTACCCACTTAATCAGCTAATGGGCAAAATTGCACCAGCTCTAGCCGCTGGCTGCACTATGGTGGTTAAACCATCAGAGCAAACTCCATTGCAAGATATCGTCGTAGCTGAAGTGTTGCACGAAGTAGGCTTCCCTGCGGGCGTGTTCAATCTAGTTATTGGTCTTGGCCACGAGGTTGGTGCCGCACTGTCCAGCCATCCTGAGATCGATGTAGTTTCCTTCACCGGCTCTACGCGTGCAGGCATTTTGGTCGCCGAGGCCGCAGCTCCATCCGTTAAACGAGTTACCCAAGAGCTTGGTGGTAAGTCTGCCTTTATCATCACTGAAGATGCCGACTTAGAAGCTGCCGTTAAATGTGGCGTTGACGACGTGATGATCAACACCGGCCAAACCTGTACTGCACTAACTCGCATGTTAGTACCTGCGAGCAAGTACGATGAAGCTGCACAAATCGCTAAGGCTCACGCTGAGTCTTTAGTTGTAGGCTATGAAGGTGAAGAAGTTTTCGTTGGCCCAATGTCATCGGCTCGCCAAAAAGACACTGTGCAACGCTATATCGAAATCGGTATGGAAGAGGCAACTTTATTGACAGGTGGCCTGGGCGCACCTGAAGGCTTAGAGAAAGGCTTCTACGTGAAACCAACCATCTTCCGCGATGTAAACAATGAGATGCGTATCGCTCGTGAAGAAATATTTGGTCCTGTTATCGTTATGATTCCTTATCAGGATCTAGATGATGCGGTAGCCATCGCTAACGATACCCCTTACGGTCTTTCTAGCGGTGTTTACGCGAAGAATAAGGAAGACGGTTTGGCAATCGCACGACGCTTTAGAGCCGGTCAATGCTATGTAAATGGCGGTGGTTTCAACTACGATGCTCCATTTGGTGGCTACAAGCAGTCTGGTAATGGCCGTGAGTGGGGCGATGAAGGCCTACACGAGTTTGTGGAAATCAAAGCAATTCAGTTGTAAACCCCCTCTCAGCCTAAGCTAAGTAATTACTTATCAGAAAGCCGGTGTTAGCAATAACATCGGCTTTTTTGTGTCCTTATAATAATTGCTAACTTCGACCCGGTTTTGAGCCCTCTTTTCCCTGCAAAACTCGCAGTGAACCCATCCCTGGGGGCTCCCCAAAAGCGTCCCTGCTTTTGAGGGTTTTGCAGGGAAAAGAGGACTCAAAACCTAAATACTTAAACACCGAAAAGCATCTCGCAACCTCGACATATTTTCACCTGCGATTTCATACCCTAAAAAACTAGATGCGCTTAAAACCTCAAAGTATCGAGGAATTGGTTTGGGTGGAGCGTGGAAAACCCTCAAAAGCAAGGACGCTTTTGGGGAGCCCCCAGGGATGGGTTCACGGCGCGTTTTTCACGCTCCACCCAAAGCAATTCCGGCTCGAAGCTAAAGAGCTACACCAATTAAACGCCTTTATTGATTCGCCTAAAGGCAAGTCTTGATCAGCAATGTTAAAATGACCCCATTTAAAGCTGATTAGGAAAGGGGAAAGGACTATGCATCATACGCTTGTGATTTATGCTGGCGGCACAATAGGAATGGCCCCCGGCCCAAACGGCCTTGCCCCGAACGCAGAGCTAGAAAGCAATCTACGTCACGCACTAGCGGCCCATGAACAAATGGCCGATTTCGACTTTATTAGCATGTGCCCGTTGATCGACAGCTCAGATGCCAGCCCTAGCGATTGGCAGCGCTTAGCAGACACCATCAAAGCCAATAGCGACTACAAGGCTTACATCATCCTCCATGGCACAGATACCATGGCCTTCGCGGCAGCGGCACTATCTTTTATGTTCGCAGACAGTCCCAAAACCATCATCTTCACAGGCTCACAGGTACCTCTATTGCTACCAGAAAATGATGCCGTAGATAACTTTATGGGCGCCTTGCGCAGCCGTGATGGTGGTTACCAAGGAGTTAGCCTTTATTTCGGTGGCCAATTACTAGAAGCCAATCGCTGTCACAAGGCCAGCAGCCAAGATTTTCATGCCTTTGTAAATGGCAATGGCAAAGGCGCAAAGCCAGCAACAGACTTTGTTTATGACGGCCAGATCATCCCAGAACAGCATGCTAACGTAGGATTGATATACTTCTACCCAGGCATCAGCGCCGCAAGCGTCCAACAAGCATTGTCCTCTAAAGACCTAAAATTAGTTTTGTTGCTAAGCTTTGGGGCAGGTAATATACCTGCCGCTGATTCTGCCCTAGTCGCCGCATTAGCTGAAGCCAAAGAGCGAGGTATCTGTCTTTTCAACATCAGCCAATGCCGCCACGGCGGAGTGCAACAGGACAATTATGCGACAGGCAGCGTATTGAGCCGTGCAGGCGTAAGGCATGCTAGCGACATCAATCTCGAGGCCGCCTTTGCTAAAGCCCATGTGCTTATCGCTCAAGGATTACAGGGCCCAGCCCTAGCCGATGCAATGTGTGAAAACCTTGCCGGAGAGATTGGCGGCAATAGCCAAGAATGAATTTTTAAATTACGACATCAAGTACAACAAATACAATAGGAAACACCATGGCAACACCTTTTTATCCGCCGACGAGAACCCTGATGGGCCCAGGCCCCTCCGATGTAAGCCCCCGCGTATTAGCCGCACTAGGCCGCCCAACTATTGGTCACCTTGATCCAGAGTTCGTGACCCTAATGGACGAAATCAAAGGCCTATTGCAAATGGCCTTTCAAACCGAAAACCAATTAACCATTCCGGTATCTGCGCCAGGCTCTGCTGGCATGGAAGCTTGCTTTGTTAACCTGCTTGCGCCAGGCGACAAAGCCATTGTTTGCCAAAACGGTGTATTTGGCGGGCGCATGAAAGAAAATGTAGAACGCTGTGGCGCTACCGCCATCATGGTGGAAGATGACTGGGGTACCCCAGTAAGCATCGATAAGGTAAAAGCCGCCTTTGCCGAGCACCCAGATACCAAAGTACTGGCCTTTGTACACGCGGAAACCTCTACCGGCGTAGAAAGTGATGCGGCTGCTTTGTGTAAAATTGCTGCCGACAATAACGCCCTTAGCATTATGGATGCCGTAACCTCTCTTGGCGGTATTGAGCTGAAGGTGGACGAATGGGGCGCCGATGCCGTTTATTCTGGCTCACAAAAATGCCTGTCTTGTGTACCAGGCATTTCTCCTGTTACCTTTAGCCCTAAAGCGGTTGAAGCCATCAAGAATCGTGAACACAAGGTTCAAAGCTGGTTCTTAGATATGCAACTCGTGATGGGTTATTGGGGTGGCGATAGCAAACGCGCCTATCACCATACCGCACCGGTAAATGCCATGTATGCCCTGCATGAATCATTGGTCATGCTGGAAGAGGAAGGCCTAGATTTAGCTTTTGAACGCCACCAGTTCCACCACGAAGCTCTGGTGAAAGGTTTAGAGGCTATGGGGCTAAACATGTTGGTAAACGAATCTTGCAGACTACCGCAATTAAATCTTGTTCAAATTCCAGAAGGTATTGAAGACGCCGCTGTACGCTCAGCCTTGCTGTCACAATATGACTTGGAGATCGGTGCAGGCCTTGGTGCTTTTGCAGGTAAAGCCTGGCGCATCGGCCTAATGGGTCAAGCCTGTTATGAAGAGAATGTACTGCTTTGCTTAAGCGCACTAGACAATGTACTAGCAGCGCAAGGCGCTACACACGAGCGTGGTGCGGCTGTGGCAGCAGCCATGTCACATTACGACAGTGTTGGCGAATAGATTTAAACGACACTGTTATTAAACAAGAGCCTCAGCATCTGCTGGGGCTTTTTTATTTGCGCTCAAGAATGGTTGGCTTATTAATTGCTATCATTGCTTGAGTATGCGGAGTACCGCTGTGTTCTTCTTTATAAAAACCACTTTGAGTTTAATACTGGGGCACTACAACGCACTGAGCACTAAAACAGTGCAAGCAGTTAACATAGAATATCTAAACACTATTTTAAGGACTATAGGTGATAAAACAAGAAACAGGCTGCCCAGAAGATATCGTAGAACTCATACAGCAGCACCGACTGGAAATGCTTAAACACTCACCGGAAGAAAGTGTGCATGCTTTAGACCAAGAAACACTGCAGGACACATCAGTTACATTTTTCTCTTATCGAGAAGGTAAAGAGCTAGCTGCTTGCGGCGCCATAAAGCAATTTGCAAACAACGCAGCCGAACTTAAATCAATGAAAACCAAAGACGCTTTTTTAAGGCGCGGCATTTCTCAACTGCTTCTGGCGCACATAGAAAAATACGCGATAGAGCAAGGTATAGAAGCACTTTATTTGGAAACTGGCAGCGCCAAGGCATTTTACCCCGCCGTCGCCATGTATAGAAAAAATGGATTTACTGAATGCGGACCTTTTGCTGATTACCAAAGCGATCCGCATAGTTTGTTTTTTAAAAAGTGTATTTAATCAGTAAGATTTAAAGCGATGTTGCTTAAACTCCCACCACAAAGCTTGCTGTAGTCGTAGCGCTACCACCAATATTTAAAGTGGCAATATTTTTTGCACCATGCACCTGGTAAGAATCCGCTTGCTGGCTGGCTTGCTTATAAGCATCCAGCATCATGCGCACGCCGGTTGCACCGACCGGGTGCCCCAAACCAATTAAGCCACCGCTTGGATTAATTGGCAACTTGCCGCCCATTGCAATATCACCAGCTTCGATAGCCTTCCAAGATTCACCTGGCTTGGTAATTCCAAAATGATCGATAGCCATATACTCAGTCATCGCGAAACAATCGTGAGTTTCAATGGCGTCAATCTGCTCCAAGTTTACATTCGCGCGGATAAATGCTTGTTTGATGGCTTGATTAACATGAGGGAACACCAGCTCCTGATTTTCACTGGCGAGGATTTTATCACTATACGCTATGCCTGCTGTTGTGTGCCCCCAGCCTTTAATGCGCGGAATTGCGTTAATATCCAAACCATTTTTAACGGCATACGTTTCAGCAAATTCTTTTGACGCTAAGAATACAACCGCAGCACCATCGGTAATTTGACCGCAATCGTTACGGCGTACTCGCCCACTGATCACCGGATTTAATTCGTCATTTTCGGTAAAGGCTCCCTCAGCAAACTCCCAAGCACGTGATTGAGAATTAGGATTTAACTTGGCATTGTCATAATTAATGCGAGCTATTTCGCCGAGGTGCTGATAATCGATGCCATAGCGTTTTTCATACTCTAGGGTAAGCTCGCTAAACATATGGGGCCACATAAAAGTAACGCCCTGCCCTTCGTGCCCGGTGTATGCAGCTGAACCTAGGTACTCCGCGCCTTTGTCGCCCGGTACATTACGCATATATTCAACACCAACGACGCAGGCTGTTTGATAGCGACCCGATTCGATATCGGCCATTGCGGCAAGAATAGCCATGCTGCCCGATGCACAAGCCGCCTCATGGCGTGAGATTGGAAGCCCTCTGAACTCGGGAATTTTTTGGGCCAATACACCACCCAACATGCCCTGGCCACAAAACAACTCGCCAACAAAATTACCGATATGGGCGCTTTGGATATCCGCAGCGTCTAGCTGGCTAGAGGCAAGGCCATCGCGCACCACCTCTTCCATCATATCGCCTATTTCCAGCCCCTGGCGGGACCAATTGCGGGCAAAGTCTGTCTGGGCTCCTCCCAGTATAAAAACATCGTTTGTCATTATTTTCTCCCGGCTAGAGTGCAAATTCACATTAGGGGCGCCACATCAAAGCCTGTAGCTTTTACTATGAGACTTAGGTTAACTAAAAGCCTCCTAGCTATCAAGCACTATATCGCCGCATAAAACTCAAAGCTAAACCCACTAGGTTTTACCACTTGGGTCTTATTGAACATTCCCCTCTCCAAACCTAGAGTCAGTAGGTAGATAAAATCAGCACATAGATAAAAGAAGACTATAAGGAATACAGTTGAGCCGAATAGCCCTTCTGGCTATTGCCGCTTTACTCATGTCTTGCACTGACAAGGACGCAGAATCAGTAAAATACTCCGCAACCTCAGAACAGCACCCATCCACCCCAAGG
>JAOXRT010000222.1 GCA_025800365.1 Cellvibrionaceae bacterium
AGCTCGTCTAAAGCCATGCCAACTAACATGGCGCCGGTTGCACCCATTGGATGACCAAGAGATAAGGCGCCTCCGTTCACATTGTATTGATCATCTTGTAAATCAAAGTGACGCTGACAATGAATGCTGGTTGCGGCAAAAGATTCATTAAACTCCATTAGATCAATATCTTTTGCGGTCATATTGTGACTAGCTAGGAGCTTTTCAGCGGCATCGATGCCGCCAGTTAACACTAGGCGAGGATCGCCACTGGCATTGGCGAAGCCTAAAACCCTACCGCGTGCTTCCAATCCTAATGCATCGGCACTTTCTTTATTGCCGAGTAAGTTCAAGGAAGCACCATCAACCATGCCAGGTGAATTACCTGCGTGGTGAATATGGTTGATTTCATCAAGTTCTTTGTACTGTGCAAGTAAGGCTTTATCAATTCCCATAGCACCCATTTTTGCAAATGAAGGCTGTAACTCGGCCAGTTTTTCTAGTGTGCCGCCAGCACGTGGGGCATTATCGCTGTCGATGGTGCCGTGTTCGGTTTCAATGGCAACAATAGAGCGCTTAAAGCGGCCTTCGGCGATTGCTGTGCAAGCCCGCTCTTGGCTTCGCAATGCAAAGCTGTCCGCTTCTTCGCGACTAATACCCTGCAGGCTGGCAATTAAATCAGCGCCGATGCCTAGCGGTAGATTATGAGCGGCTGTTGCAATTTGGGGATCCATAAAGCCGGGGGCTTTGTCGCTCATCATAGGCGTGCGTGACATCATTTCCACGCCGCCAGCCAATACCGCTTGGTCGACACCCATGCTGATCTTACCTGCCGCAATCGCCATGGCATCCAGTGCCGAGGTGCAGTAGCGGTTTATAGTCATGGCGGGCAAATGGGTCCAGCCTGCAGTGTTAGCGGCGAGCTTTGCCACATTGGCACCTTGTTCACCGGTTTGGGTGGCACTACCTAAAATCATATCGCCAGAAATTTTCTTGGCACCGGGTGCACGATTGCTAAGCTCGTTTAGCAAAGGCAACATGATTTCAATTGAAGAAAGCCCTGACAAACCTGTGCCTGCTTTCGCTTTTGTTCTTGGGCTGCGCAAGGTTTCATAAATATATACATTGTCTAAGGCATTCATTTTATTTTCCTCGAGCTTGTTGGTATTCGCTGATGAGTTCGGCGCTGAGTTCGGCGATACTCTGTACTGACTGGCTGGCGCCAACACCTTGGCCTGCAGCCCAAATATCTTTCCACTTTTTCGCATCGGCACCGGCTTCGGCGAAATTAATGCCGGCAGCACTTGGCATATTGCGTGGATCATAGCCAGCCTGAATCAATGAAGGGATCATCCAATTGGCTTTTACGCCGGTGATCGCATCAGAAATCATAATGTCGTCGGCGCCGCAATCCACTACCATTTGTTTGTAGCCATCTTGTGCCATGCTTTCTTCCGTTGGAATAAAACGCGTACCTAGGTTAGCCATATCGGCGCCCATGATTTCCACAGCGTGTATGTCAGCGCCGTTAGAAAGGCCTCCACCAAGAATCAATAAGCCGTCCCAAAACTCTCGTACTTCACGCACAAACACAAAGGGGGAAAGATATCCGGTGTGGCCGCCAGCTCCTGCTGCAACCAGTACTAGGCCATCAACACCTGCGGCGACGGCTTTTTTAGCAAAGCTTGGCGATATAACATCGGCAACCACAATACCGCCGTAAGCATGCACTTCTTCAATGATATGTGCCGGGCTACCTAAGGCGGTTACTACGATAGGTGGTTGATGCTTCTTAATCATTTCCAAGTCAGCATCGCGACGTGGGTAAGACGGATGAACAACAATATTGACTGCCCAGGGGGTATCACCAAGTTCAGTTTTAATTTGAGTCATCCACTCATCAAGTATTTCTGTACTTCTGGCATTGGGGGTGGGGAAGCAGCCCAATAAGCCAGCTTTAGAAGCGGCAATAACCATTTCTGGCCCACTGATTAAAAACATCGGCGCACACATGGCGGGCAGTTTTAATTTACCTAATAGCTCTTCACGATTCATAGTGTTTCTCTTAAAGCGTAGCTTTCGTTAATTGGCTTTAAATTTTCATGGCTGAGCCAATGGCTCGCGCGACCAGTTTTCCGGCTTGGTTGTGAATAGTTCCGGCGGTCGCCAAGGTGCGGCGTCCGGCATTCTCAACTTCTGCTCTAATGGTGAGTACATCTTCGGCACTTGTTACCGGGCGAATAAATTTGGTGGTGATGTCGGTCATGGTGTGGCGTTCGCCAACATCCAACAAAGTCATCACCGCTGCCCCCATCGCTGTATCCAATAAGGTGGCCATAATGCCGCCGTGTAAGGTGCCAATTAGATTTACATGGCGATCTTTCAAGGTGTACTCGTAGATGACGTAGCCTTCGCCGTATTCTTTGACGGTATAGCCTAGGTTTTCCGCCATGCCGCCGCGGCTGGCCATGGCTTCAAACTTCTCGATTTTTTCTTTACCGCTTAAGTTTTCCAGCTGATTAAAATTTATTAAATCGCTCATATTTGGAACCTGCTTAAGTATCTGAACAAGTATCTGGATAGATCAGTGCTTTTACTTCACGCTTCACAACTTTACCAACCGGGTTGCGAGGTAGCTGCGCTAAGCGGTGGAAGATTTTTGGTGTTTTAACGGCTCCAAGTTCTGCTTTGAGCTGCTGGCTCAGGTCGTCGTCACTTAGGGCGAAATTGTCGTCGACACAGATGGCGGCTTCTACGCGTTCACCCCAATAGTCATCGGCAACTGAAAAAACGGCGGCTTCATGAATGCCTGGGATTTCACTCAGTATATTTTCTACTTCCGCCGGGTAAACATTAAAGCCGCCACTGATGATGAGTTCTTTGGCACGCCCCTGTAGAAACAGATAGCCTTTATCGTCGATGTAACCAAGATCGCCAGTGTAAAGCCAACCCTCTTTGATGGTTTCTGCGGTTTTTTCGGCTTCTTCAAAATATCCCGCCATAACAATATCGCCGCGGCTGATAATCTCGCCCGTTTCTCCTGCCGCTAAGTGCTTTCCATCTTGGTCGACCGTGGCGATTTCGCTGTATAAACAGGATTTACCAACTGAACTTTGTAACTGAGTTTGGCTCATATCGCTGGCCGTCATCGCCGTGATGGTCATTGGTGCCTCGGTTTGACCGTATACGGTAGAAAGCTTAGGCCCAAAGAAATCAATTGCCTGGCTTATTCTTTCTGGCGGCATGGGCGCGGCACTATAGGTTAAATGGCGTAAGTTAGCGAAATCGCTTTTTGCCTTTTCACCACAGTCCATAATTTTGTAAATCAATGTCGGCGGCATAAAACTCACTGTGGCGCCGCGTTCACGAAATGCTTGGCGAATCAAATCCGTATCTGGCTGCGGTAACAACACCTGCCGTCCGCCAACCGCTAGCAAAGGTAAAATATAGTGAGAGCCACCGTGAGTTAAAGGCGCTACCGCGAGATTGCCATCGCTTTTATTAAATTCAAACAGCGCTTGCATGTTTTCAACTACTGCGGCCACATTGCGATGACTTTGCATAACGCCTTTGGGCTCGCCGGTAGTCCCGCCAGTGAATTTAATGCCAAAAATATCATTTTGTTTTGCGAAGGCAGGGCTGAATTCTTTACCGCGATAAGGCGCGCTGAGTTCTTGGCTACTGCCCACACCCGATTGGCGTAAATACAATCGTTGTGCGGGGTAGTCGGCTAAGGTTGCCTCGCTTTCTGTATCGACCAAGACTAGGCGAGGTTGGCTTTTTTGTAATAGCTGACGGTTTAACTGGGCCCCGTTTTTGGGGTTGATAGGTACCCAGCAGTGCCCGGCCAATAGAATTGCCAAAAAACCTACAAGGTGATCAATATGGTTTTGAGCACATAGCGCAACCCGGCTAGGTTCTGTGGCAAGCTCAGCTAAAGCAGCCGCCAAAGCTTCTGAGCGTAGTTGCAGTTCGCGATAATTGATCGTCTCTCGATCATCGCTGGCGGCAATGGCTTCTGGGTTTAATTTAAAGCCGCGATAAACGTACTCTATCGGCAATGGTAGGGGCTGTGATGGTGCTGCGCTCATGACTGGCGCTCCAATACCGTGACAACGGTAGCGGCTTCTTCATTCTCATAAAAGCCACCACCGTTTTCGGCCACAGCAATTTTTGCATTTTCTACTTGGCGCTTATCCGCTTCTCCACGTAATTGCGTACATAGTTCATGCAGCTGCATAATGCCAGTAGCTCCTACTGGGTGACCTTTTGAAACTAAGCCGCCCGATGGATTCACGGGTGTTTTACCACCTAGCTTGCTGTCACCGTTTTCGGTGAAGGCGCCGCCTGCTCCGATTTCACATAGGCCGAGGTTTTCAATCTGTTGAATCTCTGCGTAGGCGGTTGCATCGTGTACTTCAGCGACGTCGACATCTTGCCCATCAATGCCGGCTTGTTCGTAAGCGCCCAGAGCGGCAATGCGACCAATATGGTTGGCGAAATCATCGGCAGCGCGATTTTTACCGCTGGCTAAATGGATGCCGCGTATCTTGATAGCGCGCTTGGGGTCGTAGCCATTTTTCTGAAGCCTTTTTAATGCGCTGCTAGAACATATTACTGCACAGGCGGCACCATCAGATATCGGAGCGCACATGGGCAAGGTAAATGGCCAGCTAATAAGACGACCATTTAAAACTTCTTCGGTACTCATATCATTTTGATACTGCGCCAAAGGGTTCATGGTGGAGTGCCAATGATTTTTAGCAGCAGCCATGGCCAGTTGAGCTTGTGTCGTACCGAAGGTTTGCATATGCAGCCGGGCTTGGGCTGCATAGCTATCCATAAAAAAGCTACGTTGGCCGGTATCGACGTTCCGTAGCTCAGCGGGAATCATGTCTATCGCTGTTTGTTCAATGTTTTTAGTGAACTCTTCTAGGCGATATATATCCGTGCCACCCATAAAAGCTTGAAACATGGCGTCACGTTTTTCAGGAAAAAACATTTTCTCAGCGCCAAGTACTAAAACTATTTCGGCCATTCCTGCACGAATATGGGTGACCGCTTGATAAAGTGCAGAAGAGCCAGAGGCGCAGGCATTTTCCACATTGCAAATGGGAATGGATTCAAAGCCTAGCGGTCGCAAAGCAATTTGCCCACGAATGGTATTTTGCCCTTCTAACATTTGTTGGCGAGTATTTGAAAACCAGGCGGCTTCTATATCGTCAACGGTGGCACAAGCGTCGCTAAGCGCAAGTTTAACGGCTTCTGCACTCAAATCTTTTACGCTGCGCTCGGGCATTTTTCCAAGCCCGGTCATGCCGATGCCAGCAATTACAATATCTTTCATAGTAGTGTCTTTTTCGAAAGCAGGAGCCTAGCAGACTGTTAGTGGCTCCTGTTATTAGCTGGGAAGTTTATCGACGCATAACTTTGCTTTGTACGATTCGGAAGCGGCTCGTTACAAATGCAAGATCAGCTAAGCAGGCATTACCCGCTGGGTTAAGACCGGTAACATGAAAATCACTATAGGCCGCAGCAAAGTTAATGGGCATTCCCATTAAATTACAGGCTACGGAGGCACCCGCTACATTGTAGGCATCTTGCGCTTTTTCTATAAAGTCTTCATCGATACTGTAAACATGAGAGGTGATAGCGCCGCGCTCTTTGGCATCGCGTGTGGCAGCCGCTAAACAATCGTCGGCGTTTTTGCCTTTGATCATAAAGGAAATAGGGCCGAACAGCTCCTCACGATACATATCGCTATCTTCATTGCTAACATCAATGATTAATGGCGTAGCGGTGCGAGCATTTGGGAAGCCGGGGTTTTCGTATGGACCGGATTGACGCAAAATTTTACCGCGCTGCTCGCCGAGTTCGCTCAGGCGATCGATGGTGCGGTAAATACTATCGTCCACCAAGGTGCCACATAAGAAGGCCGCGTTTTTGGGATTTTCCAAATGCGCTTCAACCGCATCAACAATCGCCTGGCAAACATCTTCATAGCTAACTCGCTCGCCGTTTACCAAAATACCGTCAGCAGGAATATGAACATTTTGTACACTGGTACACATTTGTGCCGAGGCTTGGCATAAGGAGTGTGCAATTGCCTTGGCCATCGCAGCAAGATCATCGGTAGATTCAACTACTACGGAATTACAACCTGCGGTTTCGGTGTAGACCAATTTGTCGTTACAGTTTTGCTCGATCCAGCTGCCAAACTGTGGGCTGCCAGTGAAATCGATAATGGCGGTATCTGGGTGCTCCAATAGCTCCATGGTTGCTGGCTCTTCGCGCGTATCGGCCACCATGGTAACGAGGTTTGGATCGTAGCCTGCTTCGACAAGAATTTCGCGGCAACGGCTTACCATCAATGCGACAGGTAAAATGGCAGCTGGGTGTGGCTTCATAACAACTGGGTTGCCAGTGGCTAAGCTGGCGCATAATGCCGGGTAGCCATTCCATAAAGGGAAGGTCGCGCAGCAAATAACCACGCCAACACCGCGCGGCATTAGGCGATAACGCTTGTCGAGTTTGGCAGCACCGTCGGCACCAAACTTGCGCTCCCAGTCGGCGGTTTCTGGAACATCTTTCATGGCTTTATAGGCATAGGCTAGGGCTTCTAAACCGCGATCTAGTGCATTGGCACCGGAACCCGCAAAGGCCATGATGTAACTTTGTCCAGAGGTATGCATGGTGGAATGAGCGTTTTCAAATAACTGCTCGCTACAGCGATGCAACATTTCCAAGCAAAGACCCACACGTTCTTCCGTGCTGGTATTACGCCATTGGGCTTTGGCTTTATCGATATGTTGATATAACTCGGCAACATCGGCCTTGGGGTAAGTAATACCTAAGGCCTCTTTGGTATAGGGGCTCACTTCGGCGCCGGTCTGTCCTACGGTGGCAGGCTGCTCGAGTGGGTAGGGCTTGCCTAGCATAGCTTCGAAATTGGCCTTGCCTGCGGCGGGGCGCTCGCTGCCGTGGATCTTGCTGCTTGGGCTTTCTTGATAGCCGGTCCAGGCGTAGCGTTTGGCGCAGGCGTCCATCGCTTTTTCCAGGGTGGCTTGGTGTTTCTCGAACCAGACTGACATGGCTTCTTCCTCGGCTAGTTGCTCAGAGATCATCATGCTCTTTTTAGTAGAGCTTGTTTTGTCAGTCCAATAATACAAGTTACATGGTCGTGGAGTAAAGTGCGGAGTAAAGACTATGGCGCTGGAAAAGGCTAAATGGTGTTTCCAGCACCAGTCTTATAATTCTATGAAACGCCCTCTACAAGGCTAAAGCCCTCGTCTAGCCAGCCGCATACGCCACCGATCATCTTCTTAACCGGGCGCCCCAGCTTAGCCAGGCGAATGGCGGCTTTTTCGGTGGCGTTGCAGTGCGGGCCGGCGCAATACACCACGATAAGTTGCTCTTCAGGAAAGCTCTTTAGTGATTCGGCGTTAATTCTGGAATGGGGAAGGTTTTGTGATTCGGGCAGGTGGCCCGCTTGGAAGGCTTCTTCGCCTCGCACATCAAGCAAAATAAAATCCTTACGTTTATTGCTTATCGCATGGTGGACATCCCAGCAGTCGGTTTCAAAAGCCAGTAGTGCTCCAAAGTGGGTAAGTGCATCGCTACTTGCAGCGGCAGGGGTTCGGGTAACGGCTGAAGACATATCGTTCTCCTTACTGTGTTTAGGCTAGAGCTTGAATCTGGGGTTTATTTTAGAGTGCTTGTGGCTTAACGACTGCTGGCCTAAAAGTCATTATTCGTTAATAATCGGCCAATGTTGGATAAAAAGCCTATTTCCCGTCGTCTCGCCATTTTGCTGCCGGCCCCTGTTTCCTTATTTGAGCTGGGCTGCGCGGTTGAGCTGTTTTTATTGCCGCGCCCAGAGTTGGATAGCTGGTATCAAACAGAGCTGCTGGCCTTGCAGGCAGAGGCTATGCCGTCTCTCGGTGGTTTGCAGTTACAGGCGCCGGTATTTGAAAACCTAAGCCGGTTTGATGATGTACTAATCCCTTATTGGGGTATTGAGCAGCAGGCAGCTGAGCCCTTGATTACCGAGTTACGTGCACTTTATAAGCGTGGTGGCCGGCTGTGGAGTTTTTGTTCTGGAGCATTCCTTTTGGCGCAAGCTGGCCTTCTGGAAGGACGAGAAGTCACTACCCATTGGCGTTATCAGCAGCAGTTAATGGCTGACTTTCCGAGCTTAAATTATCGCGAAGATTGCCTGTATTGCTACGATGGGCAAATCGCCTGCTCGGCGGGCAGTGCGGCTGCCCTTGATCTTGGTTTGGAGATTATTCGCCAAGACTATGGCCATGAAGTGGCAAATGCGGTGGCACGGCGTTTGGTGAGTAGCCCGATAAGGCAGGGTGGGCAATCTCAGTTTGTGCATCGCCCAGTGAGTCGCCACCCTGATCTATTGGCAAGTAGCTTAGATTGGGCCTTAGAGCACCTAGCCGAGCCAATTAGTGTCTCGGATTTGGCAGAGCAAAGTAATATGTCGCGGCGCAGTTATGATCGAAAGTTTAGCCAGGCTATGGGCCAGAGCCCCAAGGCTTGGCTGCTGGCTCAACGGCTAGAGCGGGCAAAAAGTCTTTTGGAAAGTGGGGGTTTGGGGATTGAGCCATTGGCTCAGCAGGCTGGTTTTGCTAACGGAACGAGCTTGCGTCACCACTTTCGTGGCCAATTTGGCCTATCACCCAGTGAATATCGTCGCCAGTTTCAAGGCAATTGATGAAATTCTTTACACTAGTGTTAAAATTTTACCGTTTGCAATTCGTCTTGGACAGGAAGTAAAAGGCGAGACACAAAGCCGCTGCGCGAAAAGCGCTTAGCTTCGGCTTAAATACTAAGGAAACCTGCATGAGCGTCGCCAATTTAATTGTGATAAACCCCGTAGTAAAAAGCTTAGAGCTGCTGGGGGATCGCTGGACCATTTTGATTTTGCGCGATGCTTTTTTGGGGCGTCACCGCTTTGAAGAATTTCGCAGTCACACCGGCGCATCGCGCAGCACCTTGTCCAAGCGTTTGGAAAACCTTGTTGCCCAAGATGTGCTGTATAAAAAGCCTTATCAAACAACCCCGTTACGCCATGAATATCGCCTAACCAAAAAAGGCTTGGCCTTGTACCCCTGGGCATTATTAATTTGGCAGTGGGAATCTCAATGGTGTAACGATCAGCATGAATTGCCACCGAAGCTGATTCATCGCCAGCCTGATGAACATGAGTTGCAGCCTCTGGTGGTATGTCGTCATTGTGAACAGGCGCTCCATATTGCGGACGTTGAACGTCGGGTTTTGGAGAACGCCGAAGAAAAAGATTTGCAGGCCTTAAAAACCATTGGCAATCAACGTCGCTCACGTGGTGGGCGCGGCGCTGAAGAAGATGCGAGTTTGGGGCATATCACCGACATTATCGGCGATCGCTGGGCCAGCCTGATTTTGGCCGCAGCCTTTATGGGCTTGCAGCGCTACGATGATTTTCGTCGCCAATTGGGTATTGCTACCAATATCTTGGCGGACCGCCTAAAGCGCTTAAGTGAAGCGGGTGTATTTGATCGCATTGAATACCAAAGCAAGCCGCCGCGCAGTGAGTATCAATTAACGGAAAAAGGAAAAGCTTTGTACCCGTTTACCATGATGATGCGACAGTGGTCGATCGATTGGTTGGGCGGTATGGAAGATGCGCCTTTCCAGTTGATCCACAAGCCCTGCGGCCATGAACTGGCCGTGGATGTGATATGTGGAAGCTGTTCTTCAGTGCCAGATCCAAAGGATGTAGGTTATCAGGCTTAGTTTTTAAGTTAAAACCACGCTGTTTTTAGCAGTGTGGTTTTTTACCTTAAAGATTAAGCGGGCTTATCGTTTAATTCGGGCGGGCTTTCTGCGGCGCTTTAACCAAACGATAAAACCGGACAGCGCCAAAAGAAAGGGTGAGAGTCCAAAAAAACTCCACGCAATCTTACTTCCTAACCCGGCAAATGAGCCGAAGTGCAATTCCCTGAAACTGTCAAAAACCTGAGTCGTTACACTCGCTTTTCGGCCATCAAATGCTAAGACCAATTCTCCATTTTTAGCTTTGTAAGTAACCGTGGATGAATAATTACTGGCGAATGGATTATTACTCGGCTGAAAGCCGAATACCGTAATGTCCACTTCAGGCTCAAACGGGTATAGCAAATAGGTGGGGGTGAACTGATCGAGTTGCTGTTGGCTGTCCAACAGGATCTGTTGAAAATCAACCCTGTCACCATAAAGTTTTTCTTGTGGTTCGAAGTGGGGCTCATCTCCGTGCTCGAAGACCTCATGGTAGTAAGCAATGGTATTGAAATAAATCCCCGTAATTCCAAGAATTAATAACACCGGCGATGACCAGGTTCCAGCAAAACGGTGAAGATCTCCACTGAAAACTCGAATTGATCGACCGCGACGTAATAAGAAAAGCTGCTGCCAAAATTTTCGGTGAATAATTAAACCGCTGATGCCTAGAAAGGTAAAAATCAGCGCGACGACTAAGCCGATAAATGTCCCCCATTGAGAATCTTCGTGGCCGATACCGTTTAACAAAAAAGTGTAGTGTAAGCTGACCAACCAGTCTGTAAGTTGGCTTTCCATTGCGGCTGGCTGATCCAGAATTTTCCCAGAAAATGGATCTAAATGGACTTTGTACCAATCATGGCTACCTTTTTTTACTAGGAAAACGCGGTCGGCTTCTATGCCATCGTTAAAGATTTCCCAAGAACCGATAATGAAACCTGGAAAGGAGTTCTCTATATGAGCTTGTAAGCTATTGTGGCCGATTCGCTCTAGAGCAGAGTTCTGCTGTGGACCATAACTTAGTTTAGCCACTTGGGGCATTAGCCATTGATCGATCTCAGTTTTAAAAACAAGAATACTGCCGGTAATTGAGATGATGATAATGGGGAGTAGTGCGACCAGTGCCAAATAGCTGTGATACTTTAAAAGTGTTTTTCGCATCTTGGCTTCTCACGAAAGCGCCCTGATAAAACAGGGCGCATTATTATTGTAGTGTTTTTTAAAACTTGTAGTTTACAGAGGCCGAGATATTACGAGGTGAGCCGTAATAAGCTTGGTCCCAGTACAAGCTGCTTAGATATGTTTTATCTGTGGCGTTAGTCACGTTAAGCGAAAAGCTAATGTCCTGATTGAGCTTGTAGTGGGCGGCAAGGTCAATGGTGCTGTATGCGTCTTGTTTGACCAGGCCCAATGGGGTCGTTGTGTCATCTTGGTGTTTGATGACTGCGCCAATGCGCAGGCCTTCTACGGCAGGAATATCATAACTTGTTGATACTTTTAATAGCTTTTCTGGAATAAATGGACGCGCATCTTGCCCTTCTTCTTCAATATCTACTACCGTAAAACCGGCGCCGATATTCAAGCCATCAATAATCTCACCAGAGAACTCTATCTCATAACCTTCACTCTCAAGTGTGGCGCCGCGATACATCGCTACATTCTGTGCATTACGGCCAATAAACACACCGAAGTTACTTTGCTCAGAACTAAAGCGAGCTATAGTTAAGGTTGCTCTTTCATCGTTGAAAGATTTTTTAAAGCCAAACTCTGTAGACTCTCCCAGTGTCGGTCCAAGTGGTAGAAGATCTGTGTTTAGCCAAGTCTGCTGCTTAAACACTTCGGTATAGCTGGCGTAGAAAACCAAGTCATCCAGAATGTTCCAAGTTAAACCGTAGTAGGGCACAGTTTCTTTGGCGCTGGCATTTGACTGGCCACCATAACTTAAACCTGACTGTTCCAGGTCGGTATTTCTGGCGCCCAGTAGCAGCGAAAGATTATCCATAACGTTGATGCGGGCAGCTGCATAAAAAGCTTTCTGTTTTAAGTCAACATCGCCGACTTGGGTAGCAGGGTTATGCACCGTGAAATTAGGACGGGGAGTGTTGCCTGCAGCCCAATCACTGCCCAGTACAACGATGCCGCCATCGGAACTGATAGATTTTTGCTTAATGTTCGTATCAGAGTGACTGTAACCAATGACGATTTGATGCTCTTGGCCAAAGGCGTCGATATTACCTGTGAAGAAAAGCTCTCCGTTCTTTTGATCTTCATCGCGAAGATATCGACTAGGGCTGCCAGCAAGACCTAGGCCAGTTGTTGGGTCTGGCTGACCAAAAACGTAAAACAATTCTGATTCTGTTTCACTGGTGTTTTGTACAAACTGAGCGTCAAAGCTCCAGTTTTCGTTAAGCTCTTGGCTGTACTCAACAAAAAATTGCTTTTGGGTATTTTCGGAGAAAGTCCAATCCGGAGCGGTACTGGTAGAGCGATCATAGTGCACTTGCTGACCAAGAGC
The DNA here is from genome assembly GCA_025800365.1 of Cellvibrionaceae bacterium. Lineage (GTDB taxonomy): Bacteria > Pseudomonadota > Gammaproteobacteria > Pseudomonadales > Cellvibrionaceae > Pseudoteredinibacter. Next base: position 12,302 of record JAOXRT010000222.1, read on the forward strand.
GTTCACTAAAGGTAAGGCGCCCCAAAGTACAGAATCCGAATCTGAGTTGTTATAGCTGTAACCTACATGCAACTGGCTGCTGTCGGTGACGTCAAAACGCAGAATACCGTAGCCCAAAGTGTTTTTCGCTTCATGGCGGTCTAGGTGCGATTCGCCCTGGTCATAGGCAGCTACAACACGGCCACTTACTCGATCGCTTAGTGGTGAAGATACATCGACTTCTGCACGGCGACCGCTCCAGCGGCTAACACTTAATGAGGTAGAACCTTGGAATTCATCAGTAGGGCGTTTACGCACATAATTAACCGTGGCCGAAGGGTTGGCTAAACCAGTTACTAAACCGGCTGCACCCTTAATCAATTCCACTTTTTCATAAAGTGCCGTGTCTTGTAGGCCGCTGGCATTACCCGAAATAAAAGGAATACCGACACCGTCATATTGGAAGTTAACGACATCAAAGCCGCGAGCCGTAAAGTAGGTGCGATCTGTTTCGACTTCTTCAACTGTGATACCTGGGGCGTAATTAAGTACATCTCTTAGACTATCCAAACCAAAATCTTTGATCTGAGCCGCCGATATTGAGGTTACTGTCTGGGGCGTTTCCATAACGGTCAGGTTCAGCTTGGTGGCTGCGTCAGTCTTGCCCGGCTCGCCATACACGTATACCTCCTCAATTGGAGATTCATTGTTTTCGTCTGTTTGTGCCCAGCTAGGTGCAGTAGCAACGACAGCTACGGCAGCAGCCAGTGCATGGCGTGCAAAATGTTTCATTATGTTTCCTTAATATAAGTGAGCATCTAAATGATAATGATTAGTATTAATATTGTATTTGTGTGGGTCTGATTTAGCAATGGTCATGGGGCTCAGTATTCTTAGCTGTTGCTCGTGATTATCGAGCTGAAGATTCGCATTAGGGTCTTGAGTAGCGAGCCTGAAGGTCAACTAGGTCGTCTAGATTGATGATTTGGCTTATTTCTGAGCGTCAGATTCTATATTTCAGGGCTTTGTAAGTCGCCTATTCTTGGCGGTGGAAGTGGTGACAAATTTGCACGATGTGGTGCGTATTGCGACTGGCATGCTTTTGAATTTTTTTTCAAAACGCCTCATCTACACTCAACTTCCGATTTAAGGAGGTTGTATGTCCAATACCCGAACTCTTAAGCCGCTGGTGTATGCAGCAATGCTTGCCACAAGTGGCTTCCTCACGGCGGCGCCTTTAGAGGGGCTGTCTGAAAGTCAATTAGCAAAGCTTTATTCCACTATCAAAGTAAAAGCCGAGCATCGCGAGATGGTGCTGATTCCTGGTGCGGAATATGAAATGGGCTGTGATCCGTATCGCGATGAGGTTTGCAGCTATGTTCCTGAAGAGCAGCAGCACACGGTATATGTCAGTGCTTTCAAAATAGATAAATACGAGGTGACTACTAATAAGTACGCCGAGTGTGTTACCGCCGGCGAATGTGATATCCCAACAATGGGTGGAATTATGCACTATGGCGACCCAGAAGCAGCTGACTTCCCAATTAATGGGGTGTCGTGGTATCAGGCGAAAAAATACTGTGAGTGGGAAGGCAAACGCTTACCAACCTCTGCAGAGTGGGAATTAGCTGCCAAAGGGACAGATGGTAGAACCTTTCCATGGGGTGAAGAAAAACCAGATTGCTCACGAGCGGTGATGGACCGAGAGGATGCCGGCTTTCTTGGTTGCGGAACAGGCAATAGCTTAGATGTAGGCTCCAAACCAAAGGGCGCTTCGCCTTATGGTGTTATGGATATGGCGGGAAATCTCTGGGAGTGGACCAGCGATTGGTACGATCAAAGTTATTATTTCAGTAGTCCTTACGATAATCCCATGGGCCCCCAATACGGTGAGCTAAAAATAACCCGTGGTGGAGATTTTCTAAGTCGCCAGAGCTACGAGTTGCGAACAACGGGGCGATTCCCCTATTACCCTTCTAACCCCAGCCCAGCAATCGGTTTTCGCTGTGCTTTTGATGATGTTGCAGAGGTGAAGTGAGATGGCCATTAATTTTTGGATAGCTGTTGGAGCTTTTTCTTTTGCCCAGGCTCTTTATGGCGAAGTTGAGCATAAAGAGATGGTCACTATTCCGGCTGGTGAATTCTCAATGGGCTGTAAGGCCTCTGATGGTGTGTACTGTTCTCCTGGTAGTGAAGTGCATAAAGTGTATTTGGATGATTATAAAATCGATAAATACCTTGTGACCTTCGAGCGCTATCAAGCTTGTATCGATGATGGTTACTGTACCGAGCCTTACTATGGTGCGGCCTGTAATTATCAAATGAAATGGTCTGCAAACCATCCGGCAAATTGTATTACTTTCAAACAAGCTGAAATGGTTTGTGCTTATGAAGGCAAACGTTTGCCGACAGAAGCGGAATGGGCAAAAGCTGCTCGAGGTCCAAAAGCCAATTTGTTTCCATGGGGAAATAAGCCAGAACCAAGTTGTGATCGTGTGGTAATGAACCAGCGTGTCGATGGCAACAAGATTGGCCCAGGTTGTGGTGCGGGTGCTACTCAAGCTGTGGGTAGCAAACCCAAAGGAGCTTCCCATTATGGTGTCATGGATATGGCGGGGAATGTCTTTGAATGGACTTCGGATTGGTATTCGGAAAGCTATTTCAAAAACAGTCCTTATAAAAACCCTAAAGGCCTCAAAAGTGGTGATAGCAAGGTACTAAGGGGCAGTGCTTGGACGGCAAAGTATCGCGATGGATTAGCATTGACTGTGCGTTGGCCCTACGCCCCTGCCGGTCAAGGTTACATAGTTGGCGCACGTTGTGCGCAATCCACTAAATAACTGCAGGAACACTTTTTTTCAGCAAGGAAAGAATCAGCTCTTGGGATTCTTTCCTTTTATCCAGACTAGTCCCGTACTGTAAGAATTGTGTATTGAGGTGGCTTAATAGAGCCATCAAATGTACGGCGTCATGATCGGCGTTTGGGGAATCAAAAATAACAAAAAAGGACTTTAGTAATTCAGTGTCGGCACGGTCTTGCATTGCAATTTTTTTGGCAATACTCGGGTAATTACTCAATTCATTTCGAAACAGACGGTCGAGCTCCATCAAATAACTGTATTGAGTGTTATCAGGTGTTGCGATCTCAGCTAGCACTTTGCTGTATTGCTCAAGTACAGAACGTCTTTGACTGTCAGAGCCTAGGTCGGATTGAGAGTAGCTGTTAATGAGAGCTTGAGCACCTATTCGAAAGCTACTCATTTCACGATTGTAGTGGTCCAGATAAAACTGAAAAGCCGACTCAATTAAATTATCAATAGTTTTAAAGTGGTAAGCGATGGAGCTTGGGTAGACGCCAGCTCTTTGCGAGACAGATTGAAACTTTATGCCTTTGATGCCCTCTTCCAAAAGGACATAAAGGGTGGCTTCAAGGATTGTTTCTTTGCTGAATTTGCTGCGTTCTGTATCGCTCATAGATAACCATCGAAATAGTAATAGTTAAAACAATTTGATCAGCTGTTAGGGAGATAAAATGACTATAAAAATTGGTAAGAAACCTATAGAAGCTTCTCAGCTACTTCCTAGAGAAGCCTACTATAGCGAAGAATGGTTTCGCAGGGAACAGGAGCATTTGTTTAGCAAAGTTTGGACCTTTGCTTGCTCAATGGATGAGCTATCTGAGCCTGGTGACTATGTCTGTTTGCAAGTGGGTAAATACCCAATGGTAGTCTTGCATGATCGTGAGGGGCAACTGCATGCCTTGCATAATATATGCCGCCACCGAGGCTCGATATTACTGCAAGGCAGAGGGAATCTTAAAGGTGGTATTTTGTGTCCCTACCATCGTTGGACCTACGCGCGAGATGGCAAGCTTCGAGGCGTGCCGCAAGAAAAGGAACTGTTTTCAGAAAAGCTCGATAAATGCACCCTTAGCTTGAAAAAGGGCGCTTTAGGCAACTTTAGAAACCTTATTTTCATTCATCCACAAGAGCAGCCGTCAGAAACATTTGATGAGTTTCTTGGTGATCTTCCCCAGCATAGTTGGCCAGCTAAGACAGAAGAGCTTAAGGTGCTAACTTGCACCGCTTGGGAAATGAACTGTAACTGGAAAACCTTTGTGGAAAATGCTCAGGATGGTTACCACCTCTCGCATTTGCATAAAAGTACCTTAATGGGACCTTCAACAGGCCGACAAGAATGGCAGCCTCGTGGCAGACATTGGCACTGGAAGGGCTTGGATCCCATTATGTCCACCGCTATGGAAAAAATGAGTTCTATCGAAAAAGCCAAGGCGGGCCTGTCGGCACTTATGAGTGGATGGAAGCCGCTGCCAGGTGTGGATGTTGATAGTTATGGCGGTGAAGTTTTTGGTATTTTTCCAAATTTTGCGATTCAGCCGCTGCTCGATAATGTGGGCTTCGCAAAAATCATCCCGGTTTCTCCAAATAAAACACTACTTGAAGTTTTCATTATGGTGGCACCTTGGTCTTCAGAGTCTGAAAAAGCCAAACGCCTAAAATTTTTGGCTGACTTCGCACCGCTGCCCGGCGTGGGTTATGCCAAAGACGGTGATCCGAATATTCGTGATAGGCCTTTGCGTTTAAAAGACATTACAGGGCACCCGATGGAATCGGGTAATTTTCATGTAGAGGATGTATGGCAAGTAGAAATGATCGCCGAGGCGATAGAGTCTCCGGCTTTTGAGATTGGCCCTTTAAGTAATGGTGAGGGGGAAACGGCCTTAAGCTATTTCCAGCAAATGTTGCTGGACTATTTACAGCGAGAGGAGGGCGGACTCAATGAACAAGCTAAATCGTATACAGCATAGGGCATTTATCCACGCTCTATATAGCCTGCTTTTAGGACTGCTGGGTGGAGTATTACTGATTTATAGCGCGCTGGATGAGATTGCTATCTGGCCCTTTGGTAATTGGGTCTGGACCTTGCCGGGCGAGACATCTCTCTGGCGGGCCCTGCATGTTGGTCCTTTGCTCAATGGTGTAATGGCGATTGCCCTAGTTTATCTCTGCTCTAGCTTTCGTTTGTCGGCGAAGGCATGCCGCCATGTCTCCATTTCTACGATAGTGATGGTATGGGGTAATGGCTTATTTTATCTGTTTCGTATTTGGGGAAATACTCGGGGCTTAGCGATTGAAAGTCAGCAATTTGGTATCGCGAACTGGGCCGATGTGGCCGCAATGATTGCGGCCTCGCTCGCGATGATCACAACTTTTTATGCGGTGTTTTTACTATTGATCGGGGCCTATAAAAATCTAGGAGAGGCGCATGAGTGAAATTACTATTCGACAACCCAATTTTGAGTTTGATGAAGAGCTAGCTTTAATGCCAGATACTCAAGATGCAATGTATTCGGCTTTTTCTTGCTCGGTAACAATTTTATCGCCGCATATTGAGAGATACCTAATTCGGGTCATGCGCTCTTGTCTATCCGAGATAAAAGATGAAAAGCTGCAGGCCTTGGTGAAAGCTTTTTGTGGGCAGGAAGCCAGCCACTTTAAAAATCATGATCGCCTTAATGAAATTTTGCGTGCAAAAATGAGCGAGGCGGGTCGGCAAAAGTTACAGAAAGCTGAGGCTCAGTTGGATGCGGATTACGCACGCTTTTTTAAAGAAAAGGATTTACTGTTTAATCTCGCTTATGCCGAAGGCTTCGAGTCGGCAACCTGTGCAATGTCACTGTGGGCTTTTGAGCACAATACCTTGGCCAATAGCCAAAAAGCTTGGAAAGATATTATTGAGTGGCATTTAGCTGAAGAAATCGAGCATCGCAGTGTGGCCTATGATGTTTACAAGTACTTTGGTGGCTCTTACCGTCACAGGCTTATTTGGGGTAGCTACGGACAATGGCATTTATATAAATACCTACAGCGCTTTGGCCGTATTTTTCTAAGTGAATTCCCCGAGCGGGTGCAAACCCGGCATGTACTCAAGCAAAGGGGGAAACCATTATTGTGGCAGTTGCTGAAGACTTTGAGTCCAAGTTATTCGCCACATAATGTCGCTGTACCGAAGGGATTGAAAGGGCTGCTAACTCAGTATTCCTCTTGAATCTAGCAATGCAGCTGACGGCGGGCGGCTATCTCAGTTGCCCGTCTTCAATCATTTCCAGGGTTTCCACGACGTGTTCGGCAAAGCCGTGGCCACCTTCGTAGTAAAGGTTGTAGGTAACGCAACCCATGCGTTTAAGTTGGCCGATTTCATCAGGGAAGCGGGCGATGACGGCAATTTGGCCGTTATAGCCTAGGCGCTTAATAAGCTGAACAACTTCTACATTCTCGCCATGGTTGGCGAGGCTAACAAGAATTATGCGGATCTTTGTTAAATCTACTTGCTGCCAAAAGTCTTGGTCGCTGGCATCAGCGCGTACTACTCGATAGCCTTCCCGTAACTGGCGCTCGGACTTTTTATCGGCTTCTTCAACACCCACCACTTTACCTGGGTAAGCCTGGCGTAAATAACGATAAGCACCAACGCCAACACGCCCCATGCCGAGCACCAACACCTCGGTATGGTCTAAGTCATGGTCACGTTCTTGGGGAAGGCGTTTTTTCAGCTCATAGCGCGCAAACAAGTGACGGTTGCGGTTGTATATGGCATGAGCTCTATCGTTAATAGGTGCGGCGATAAAGAAGGAAAGCGCGACTGCAATCGCTAGAGTTACCACCCACTCCTGCGGCAAGACGCCGTTGCTTGCTGCCAGTGCGGCGACGATCAAACCGAATTCGCTGTAGTTAAATAGCGCCATGGACGATAGGAAAGAGGTTCGAGCTCGCAAGTGGGTGATGGTCATTAGCCAGTAATAAAGCAGTGGCTTAAACATACCAACAAGGGCTAGGCCTGCGGCAAAGATCAGCATCTCAATGTTTGGAAGTCCATTTAGGCCAATGCTTAAGAAGAAACCCACCAAGAAAATATCTTTAAAGCTCATTAAGGCTTTGGAAAGCTCGTTAGACTTGATGCCGCCAGCGAGCAAGACACCAAATATCAGGGCGCCCAAATCACCCTTAACGTTGCAAAGCTCGAACAGTTTGGCGCCGCCGAAGGCGATGCCAATACCGAATAAAACCAGTAGCTCGCCGTGACCACTGCCTGATAATAGGCGGTGTAAGAATGGGCGGGCAGGAATTAAGAGGAATAAAAACAGGGCCGTCCAATCTGGAGACTTGCCGGTGCTTAAGGCAAGGAAAAACACCGCCGCTAAATCTTGGATAATCAAAATACCGATAGCAACGGTGGCGTGAATCGACGAGGTTTCACCGTGTTGTTCGAACACCTTTACGGCAAATACGGTACTGGAAAAGGATAGAGCAAAAGCCACTGTCCAAATGGCAGTGCTATCGAGGCCGCTTAACTTGCTGATCCAGGGGGCGAGCATCATAAACAGTGCACCAAAACTCACCGTTGTGATCAGCATATGGCTGGAGGCTACCGCCCATATTTGAGGTGCGACCAAGTCTTTAATATTGAGCTTAAGGCCTATGGTGAATAGCAACAGCGTCACGCCGGCGTTAGCCATGGTGTCAATTACGGTGCCAGATTCAGTATCCAAGCCAAAGCCATGAATCATAAAGCCGGCGAGCAGATAGCCCAGCATAGGCGGGAAGCCTATTCGCTTAAAGCTCAGGCCAGCGAAGAGCGCAATAATGATGATGATTGGATCCAGCATTTAGGTCTCGCTTAAATGACAATAGTTGATCTGGCCTGACTGTAGTTTAGCGTATTTTAGAGATAAGTCTCTGTTTTATAGATGTTTTAGGAATAACTTGCACGGCACCAATAAAGGCTAAGACTTTTGATTGCGCTCTCTGTCGCTTAAATATTCGTGTGATAGTGGTTGACTATCAGTTTGATTTCTATTGTTAATTTTATCTATCGCCATCTGTTGTCCTATACTGGTTTCAAGTTTTGAGGGGCATCAACAGGGTGCTAAGCGTTTTAATTTTGAGGATGAAGCTATGAGTGAAGTGCAATTGAACAGCCACGAAGGCCAGCGTGTTCCATCGGTTACCTTTCCTGTGCGAGAAGGTGATGCTTGGAAACAGATCAATAGCGATGAATTATTTGCCGGTAAAACAGTAATTGTATTCAGCTTGCCGGGTGCCTTTACCCCGACTTGTTCATCTACTCACTTACCGCGCTACAACGAGTTGGCGGCGGTATTTAACAAGCTGGGTGTGGACGACATTATCTGCATGTCGGTCAATGATACTTTTGTAATGAACGCCTGGAAAGCTGATCAAGAAGCCGAAAATATTACTGTTATTCCAGATGGCAACGGCGACTTTACTCGCGGTATGGGTATGTTGGTTGGCAAGCAGGAGTTGGGCTTTGGTGATCGCTCATGGCGTTACAGCATGTTGGTTAAAGATGGCGTAGTAGAAAAGCAATTTATCGAGCCCCAAGAGCCAGGCGACCCATTCAAGGTTTCTGATGCTGATACCATGTTGCAGTACTTGTCCCCAGATTATCAGCTACCGGAATCCAGCACTATCTTCACTAAGCCAGGATGCCCGCATTGCGTTGCAGCTAAAGCCTTATTAAATGAGCGCGGTTACAGTTATGAGGAAATTGTTCTAGGTAAAGATGCCAGTACCGTAGCGGTACGTGCTATCACCGGTCGTGACACAGTGCCGCAAGTGTTTATCGGTGGTAAACATATTGGTGGCAATGACGATTTGGTTAAGTTCTTTTCTTAAACACAGTTGCTTCGGGGTCAGATCCCCATATCAAAACAGGAGGGCTTGCCCTCCTGTTTTGTTATGGGGATCTGACCCCTTTTATTTCTTACGCGAAAGCAATTGCCGCTATCCACTTGTGACTCTATTTGTAGAAATTTAACGCTTTGCTCACTACACTAAGCCGTTCAAATTTTCGACAAGAGAATAAGTTTATGGCCAGAGTGGCAGTGGGACTGCTGTGTTATCTTCTTATCGCAACGGGCATTTCCTTTTTGGGGCGTGAATTCATTGGCCCAGATTTTTCGCTTATTGAAAAACTCTTATTGGTGGTCTTATTAGTTGCGAGTGGACCAACGATTGCCGCCTTTATCTCATGGCGATTATGGCCGAAGCTTAGAGGTCTTAGTTCTCTATTTGGCTGCTGGCCTAAATGGGCTGCCATATTGGCTGCTGTGATTCCGGTAGCGGTCTTGGCCTTTTCGGGCTATCCCAATGAGCTGGGTATTCAGGCGAATCTAATGGGGGCGATAGTTGCCCTATGCTTCTTATTTTATGCGCTTGGTGAAGAAATTGGTTGGCGTGGTTTTGTTCATGATGCGTTAGCGCCGAATCCTATATTTCTACGTGGTTTGATTACGGGAATTGTTTGGTGGCTATGGCATCTTTGGTTTTTGCAAGGTCAGTTTGAGTTAATTAAGCAAATGCAAGGCTTAGCTTTACTTTTAGCTATTGCTGTTCTTTTTGCTTATCTTGTTTCTGAAAGCCAATCTTGGTTGATGATGGCTGCTTTTCATAGCGTGGGGAATATTGGAATGATGGCACCGATAATCGATTTGCCCAGCGATGAGAGAATTAAGTTGGCCGCCATAATGCTGGCTTTATTGATCGCCTTACATAGTTATTGCAAAAAGAAGTTTTTACCTAGAAGTGTTTGAGGCTGGTTACAGCTTTTCGTGACAGTTCTTTGATTTCGGTAAATTAGTTGATAGAGTCTGCACCTTCTATAGAGTATGGTGTTTGTGGTGCAGTCTCCCTATCAAGACAATAAGCCTAAGGCCGAGCACGCTTGGCGATTAAATAGTTTTATCGATGTTCTTGCTGATGTCATTGTTCACGGGATATTCCGTAAGAAAAGACCCAGCTTGCATTTTGATATCTCGCAGACAGATCTTCAGTCTCTGCTAGAGGCTTCGCAACAAGAAATGCAGGAGCTCGAAACCCAGCGGGAGACTTGCCGTAAGCAGTATGTGTTTCGCAAGCGTGTATTGCTTATTGTGATACCTTTGCTTTTCCTTAGTCTTCCCTTTTTGGGTTTGGGTGCAATAAGCTTGATGTTTATCGTATTTGTATTGGGTGGCTGTTGGATGATTTCTGCAAGCTTACCCTTTAGGCAGTATTTTGATCGGCAGTTTTTACCTGCGCTTTTAGCTCGCCTTCCTAACTATGAGTATATGCGTGATGGCTATATTCCTGTTGCTGAACTGAAACCGAGCGGGATCATTCCAGATCATGTTGATAGCTTAACTCGTCAAGAGGATTACTTGCATCGTTGGCATGATGATGTGTATTGCGAGCTGGTTGAATGCGAATTCAAAGAGCATCGTCGGGACAAGAATGGCGTTAAAGAAAGTTCGGTGTTTAAGGGTGTAGTTAGCCGTTTAACTATGCCAAATAGAGTTTCAAAACGCATCGTAATGCAAGCCAATTGGGGTAAGCTGCTGTCTTTGTTTCAGAAAAAAGCTATGGATAAGTCTTTCAGCTATAAGTTAGATGAGCCTAGGCTGGCAAAGAAGTATGATTTTTACTGTGAAGATAAGGCTTACCTTGAAAGTACAATTAGTACAGCGTTCCAAGAAAAGCTGGCCGATTTTATAGATAAGCTTGATGTAGCTGCAGCAGAATTTAGTTTTTACGAAAATTACGCTTTGCTACTACTCCACCGCCCGCAAAACTTTCTGTCGGCTCCCGCTCTCAATGAGCCTTTGGACCAGCAGAAGTTGTTAACAGAGCTGCTGCAAGAAATTCAGATGATGAATGAATTTGAATCTCTAGCACTCGAAGTTTGGCCTAAATAAGCCAAAAGCTAAACTGGGGTCAGAACCCATGGGTTCTGCCCCCTTTTCAAGCTTTAGCCGCTTACTTTTTAGAAGCAACCCAATCTTTAACTTTCATCTCAACAACTTGCATTGGCATTGCGCCACTTAGCAAAGCTACATCGTGAAATTCTTTAATATCGAATTTCTCGCCGAGCTCAGCCTTAGCCATCTCGCGTAACTCTAAGAACTTCAACATACCAAGTTTGTAGCCCAAAGCCTGACCTGGCCATGCCATGTAGCGCTCAATTTCTGCAGTGGTTTCGGTTTCACCCATGCCGGTATTGGCCATCATATATTCGATAGCTTCTTCACGGCTCCACTTTTTAAAGTGCATGCCGGTATCAACTACCAAACGCACAGCACGGAAAATTTCCGCTTTCAAACGACCAAGATCACCAAATGGATCATCTTTATATTCGCCCATTTCCCAAACTACACGTTCAGAGTACAAAGCCCAACCTTCAGAGTAGGCATTGTAGGCAGCAACACGGCGCAACAGCGGCAAGCTGTCTTGCGCTAAATTCAAAGCAATTTGCCAGTGATGACCTGGGTTGGCTTCATGGTAAGTTAGAGTGCGAAGATCAAACTTCGGTACCGCTTTCATGTCGCGCAAGTTGATCCAGTAAATTCCTGGAACGCTACCGTCTAAAGTCGGTGCGGTATAGCGGCCACCCGCTTCGCCATCTTCAACTGCTTCTGGAATGCGGCGAACTTCTACATCATAAGGAGGCTTAGTAGCGAACTGCTCTGGCATGCGTTTGTTAATGTGCTCGATCATGCCATTAAGGTCGTTCAATAATTCCTGGCGACCTGCATCGGAATCTTCATAAAGGAAGCGTGCTTCATCGGTTAAGCTGATCATGCGCTCACCAACAGAACCTTCGTTATAACCTTGCGCTTTTAAAATCTCATCCATCTCTGCGGTGATGCGAGCAACTTCCGCCAAGCCAACCTCATGTACTTCGGCTGGGGTCATACTGGTATCGCCTAAACGCTGCACCATCGCTAGATAAAATTTATCACCATTTGGCTGTGCCCAAATACCAGAGGCATCACGTGCTTTGCTTTCATATTTGCGCAGAGTTTCCGCAACTTTGCGATAGCCTGGGTAAACATGTTTTTCTACATTGGCGGCGGCTTCTGCAAGTAGGGCCTGTTTGTCTTCTTCGGCAAAGCCTTCAATTTTATCTAGCTTGCTCTTAAGGCTGGTCACCAAGGTGTGCTCAGTCGCAGGAATCGCGCTATAACCATCAACAAAATTTAGCGTACTTTTAACCAAAGCTTTTGGCATTACCCAATCAGTTTCAGAATCGCTAATTAGTTTTTTGTTGATATTGTCGATGTAGGCTTCAAAAGCTACTAGGCGTTGCAAATAAAGTTCTGCATCTTCTTTGCTTTTTATTTGCTGCGCGTTTTGCAAAGTGGCAGGGCCATCAATCAAGGGGCCATTAATTTGGTTTACGATAAATGGAGTGTGGCCCATCCAAGTATCAATATAACCTTGTTCGAAACCTTCAACGCCAGCGAAGTAGTTTAAAAGGTTTGCACCAACGCGTTGGTTGTCTAGGTTTAGACCTTCATTGGCGACATCCAGTGCGCTAATGGCTTTGGCAGCAGCGGCCATGGTAGAGCGAAGCGCATTTTCAGATTCCAAAGAGTAGTCTTCCATGCGGCTTAAGTAAGCACCGCCGGCCGTCTTTTCATCTAGCCCGACTTGAGTCGCAAATTGTGGGCGAGCTTTAAACAATGCTGTAGTGGCTTCATCCAGCTGGGTGCCTAGGCTCTTAGGGGCTGCGACTTCAGCGGCTGCTTGTTCTACTGTTGCGGCCGCTGGCGCAGCTGCTGGGGCTTTGGCTTCTTCTTTATTGCCACAGGCGCTAAGGGCAATAGCGGCTGTTAGGGCTAGGGCGATAGGGGTGCGTTTCATGCTTCTACTCGCTGTGGTTTGTGTGTTTTGTAGTAAATTAACGGACGAGCCTCGATGAGGCTCAATTTCGGCATTTTTTAGGGGTGCCTTAAGCTACTAGGATCTAGCTACTTGGATCTAATAACTCGGCCCAGTCCAAGCTAGGGTCCCCAACTACATAAAAGTTGGGGTTCAATAGGGATTCTTTGTGGTTGTAGCGCAGATCACTAAATTCTGGGTTGAGCACCTTACCGCCAGCCGCCGACACTACAGCATGGGCCGCCGCCGTATCCCATTCGCAGGTCGGCGCTAAGCGTGGGTATAGCTGGGCTTTGCCCTCGGCGATTAAGCACAGTTTTAAAGAGCTTCCCATAGATTCTAAGTGGCATTGGCTAAAGCTGTTTTCCAACTGGCCTATTAATGCATCAATTTCAGCCGCTCCGTGTCGGCGGCTGCCCACAACAATTAGTTCTTGCTGTAAGGCCTGTGCTTGGGTGCTTATCGCTTCTTGTTTAGTAATTGTGCTGCCATCGTTGCTGTATTTAATGGCCTCGCTGCGATCTGCTAGCAGGTTGCCGATATAGCTTAGTTTTAAAACTGGGCTGTGAACTAGGCCGAAAATAGGCTTATTTTCGTGGATTAGGGCGATATTAACGGTGAACTCGTCATTTCTGTTGATAAATTCCTTGGTGCCGTCCAAAGGGTCAATCAGCCAGTAATATTGCCAAGATTGTCGTTCGGCAAAGCTGGGCATGGGCGATTCTTCCGATAAAACCGGTATTTCGGGGCTAAATTCAGCCAAGGCGGCACAAATGACTTTATGGGCAGCTAGGTCAGCTTGGGTAACTGGGGAGTCATCGCCCTTGTGATTTATCTCGATTTCTCCCTGTTGGTAGTAAATTTCCAAAATCGCTTGTCCGGCCTCGAGGCCGATATCGATTAATCGCTGATTTAGGTCTGCTCGCTGCAAACTGGGGGGGAGGGAGCTCATGGCCTTCCTTATTTTGTGTTAATCTTAGCCGCCTTGCGCCGCTGGGAGTACCAGTCCTGCTGGCGCCTTGCCGCTGTGATATTGAGTAAAACAAATTATGACGTCTAATTCACCCCAAGCCCAAGTGGACTGGGAGCAGATCGATACCGTGCTATTGGATATGGATGGTACCTTGTTAGATCTGCATTTCGATAATTATTTCTGGCTGCAGCATTTGCCTCGACGCTATGTAGACACCCATGGTGTAACTATGGAGGCCGCTCAAGAAAAGCTACATGGTATGTTTGAAACCTACCGCGGCAAGCTGGAATGGTATTGCCTAGAGCATTGGTCAGAGGCGCTAGATCTTGATATCCGAGCTTTAAAAGAAGAGGTGCAAGAGCGTATTGCCATGCGTCCTTATGCCATTGAATTTTTGCAGCGTTTGCGTGCGTTAAATAAAAAGCTGGTGTTGATTACCAATGCACACCCGCAGAGCTTATCGCTCAAGCTGGATATTACCTCTATTGATCAATGGCTGGATGTGGTGATTTCATCCCATCAGTATCGCCAACCAAAAGAACAGCAGGCCTTTTGGCATTGTTTGCAAGAGCAGGAACAATTTGACCCTGAACGCACTCTATTTATTGACGATACTGTGAGTATCCTAGAGTCGGCGGCGACCTATGGCATAAAACACTTGCTGTGTATTCATCAGCCCGATAGCCAGCAGGAGCGTCGTATTGATGCCTACCCAGCTATTGATCACTTCGATGAAATTATGCCCAAGCTGTAGAGGATATTTTGGAAAAAGTACGAGTAGATAAATGGCTTTGGGCAGCGAGATTTTTTAAAACCCGAAGCTTGGCTAAAACTGCAATCGATGGTGGCAAGATCCACGCGGATGGGCAACGGGTTAAAGCCAGCAAAGAAATTCTGGTTGGGCAAATTTTAACTATTCGTCAGGGCTGGGATGAAAAAGATGTAGAGGTTTTGGCCCTATCAGATAAAAGAGGGCCTGCGCCTGTGGCTCAGCAGTTATATCAAGAAACCGCCGAGAGTATTGCAAAGCGTGAAGCTGAAGCCGCTAAGCGTAAAGCTTTACGAGGTATAGATCTTAGCCCAGAAAACCGGCCAACGAAAAAGCAGCGCCGTCAAATTCATCGCTTTCGCGAACAAGATTATTCTTAGGGTAGCAAGCGAATTATTAAAATAGGTAAATTGGATGATACTTATGTTTTCTCGCCGTGTATTAATGGTGATTGTTTCTTTTTGTGTGCTGGGCCTTGCCGCCAATACACAGGCTGTTGTTAGCAAAGATTCTCAAAAGGTAAAAAACGCAGTTATAAAAATTTATAGCACTTTAACACCCCCTGATTATTTTACGCCTTGGCGCCTACTTAACTCGCAGCAAAGTAGTGGCTCCGGTGCGGTTATTGCGGGTAAGCGAATTTTAACCAACGCCCACGTGATTGCTGATGCCAGTTATCTGCAGGTGCAAAAAAATGGCCAGCCAAAGAAGTATTTGGCTCGCGTCGATTTTGTATCTCATGCGGCTGACTTGGCGATACTTAAGGTGGAAGATGAAAGCTTTTTTGATGGCATTACGCCATTAAAAGTTGGCAAATTACCTGAGCCTTTAGAAACAGTCTCGGTTTTTGGTTACCCTTTCGGAGGTAATACGCTCAGTATTACCCAAGGTGTTCTGTCTCGTGTTGAACACCAGTTTTATGCTCACGCTGGTGGTTATCTTCTAGCTGGCCAAATCGATGCGGCGATTAACCCGGGTAACTCTGGTGGCCCGGTTATCGCTGGCGATAAAATTGTGGGGGTGGTAATGCAGGCTAATACTGGTGCCCGTGCAGAAAATCTAGGCTATTTCGTGCCGCCATCAGTGATTCGTCATATTTTAAAAGATGCTGATGATTCAGAGCATAATGGTTTTGTAAATCTAGGTTTGCGCACCCAAAGCCTGGAAAGCCCGGCTCTGCGCGGTGCTCACAAACTAAAAGAAGATCAAAATGGTGCTTTGATTGTTAAAGTATTTGAAGGCAGTGTTTCTGAAGGAAAGCTATTTCCAGGTGATGTGATTTTGGCCATTGATGGTTATGACGTGGCGGAAGATCGCTCCATTGAGTTCCGTAAAAATCAGCGCACTAACTTCAAGTACGCTTTAGACCAGCATCATGTTGGCGATACCATTAAGCTTAAAGTCAGTCGTGATGGCAAAACTCAAACTATCAAACTTAAAGCAGCACCTTCGAGAAGAAACTATAGCTTAGTGTTGGCGGAACGCTTTGGTGCGCAACCTTCTTACTTTATTTATGGTGGCGTGGTATTTGTACCGCTGAATATGAATTTGATTAAGCGTTGGGGCAGCAGTTGGCACAGCAAGGCACCTATCGATTTCTTAAGTGCTCGCGGTCAGTGGCGTTCACCGGAAAAAACCGAATTGGTTGTAGCTCTTAAGGTTTTGCCGGCCGATGTTAATCTTGGTTTTCATGATTGGAAAAACTGGATTATCGAATCAGTCAATGGCCAGCCTATTAAAGACTTTGCCAGCTTTGTTGAGCAGGTGCGAGGTAATCAGCAAGAGTATTTAACCTTAGCGGATAGCGATGGTTATCAAATTGTTTTGAATAAGCAGGCTTCTGAAGCGAGCTTGGATGACATTTTGGCTCGCTATCGAGTACCTATGGCTTTTTCAATGGATCTTGAGCCCAAAACGGCTACAGCAGAGCAATAGTAGCTCTGCTAACTTTGCTCTGAGGAATTGATAATGCTTCGAGTTTTTATCGCTTTGTGTTTGTTGTTACTTGCCCTTGATGGCTATGCCCAGCTCTATAAGTGGGTTGATGCCGAGGGCAATGTTCATTACAGCGATAGCAAACCTAAAGGGCAGGCTGCGGAAGATATTAGCGCAAAACTGCCCAGCACCAATATCGATAGCAGCCACAAAAAATTGCAGGCGCTTGATGTTATTCGTCAACAACGCCTACAAGATCAGCAGAAAAAGCAGCAGCAATTGCAGAGCCAAGCAAAGCAGCGTCAGCGGGCTTGCTCCCAAGCTCGCAGTAATCTCTCCCGTGTACGTGGGCGTTCTTACTTTCGCTATGGTGATGGTGGACAAAAGACCTCTGAGGCCGATCGTAAGAAGATGCAAGCGCAGGCCCAAGCGCGGGTTGATCGCCTTTGCAATTAGCCTGATTAGTAGCCCTTGATGCTGGAAATTTAGACCCCATAATAGGGCATTCTAGATTTTGAGATTACAGCGTCATGGCTAACAGCGACATTATTCAGCACTTTATCTTTGAAAATACCGACATCCGCGGCGAAATTATTACCTTGGAAGAGGCCTACCAGCAGGTGCGCGCTAATAATGCCGCGGCAGAAGAGGTGGTTCCAGAGGCCGTTTTGCGTTTGCTGGGCGAGTTCATGGCGGCTGTAGCACTGCTTTCGGGCACCTTAAAGTTTGAAGGTTTGCTAACCCTGCAGGCTCGTGGCGAAGGCACGATGCCTATGATTATGGCTGAAGCCAGCTATCAAAAGGGGCTGCGCGCGGCTGTTCAAGTAAATGATGCTGCTACAATTGAGGCGTTGGAAGAAATCAGCCTGGCCCAGCTATTGGGCAATAATGGCTTACTGGCCATCTTGATTCAGCCCGATAAAGGTGAGCGCTACCAAGGCATTGTGCCCCTATCAAAGAATAATCTTGCCGCCTGTTTAGAGGATTACTTCGCTCAATCGGAGCAGCTGGGTACGCGTTTCTGGTTGGCGGCCGATGAGCAGCGCGCGACAGGCTTGATGGTTCAGGAGCTTCCCCAGCAATTGGCCGATGCCCAAAGCAATGCCGAACACTGGCAAACCATTACGGCTTTGGCGGAAACCATCAAGGATGAAGAGTTGCTGAGCTTAGATCAGCACACCACCCTTTACCGTCTATTTAATGAAGAAGAAGTCCGTTTGTTTGACCCTCAAGAGGTGCGCTTTCAGTGCAGCTGCTCTGAAGAGCGCTGTGTAAGTACCATTATCTCTATTGGGCAAGCCGAAGCTGCTGAGATTCTCAGCGAGCAGGACTTAATCACTATGGATTGCCATTTCTGTGGCAAGAAGTATCAATTTGGCCCTCAGCAAGTAGACAAAATCTTTGCTGAGCTGGGCAATCAGGCTCACTAATTAGCGCTCGATTCCGGGCGGTATATTAGGGGTTTCTATGTATTGTTGGGCTTGCTGCGAGGGCAGGCCCGGCGGGCTTTTGGCGCATAATGTTGTCAAAAAAAGCTTGTAAAAATACTACCTAAAAAAGTACCAGGATAAGATCGAATCTCAATAGGTTTTCTGGCATAATGGCGCCCCCAAATTTACCGAACCCTGAATTTTAGTATTTCAGGGCAGACAGATTTTTAATTAAAAATGTCTATACCTCTGGTGCTTCGGCGGTGTTTGCTGAGGTGCGGCGGTGCAGGCCCATAGCTGACAGGACACATCCATGACACAAATTGACGATTCTCCAACCGTCTACACAGATCTAAGCTCAGTTGAGCTGATTGAGCAGGCTTTGGCCCGCGGTGAAGGTAAGCTGGCTGCCAATGGCGCATTTACTGCCGAAACCGGTGAGCGCACTGGCCGTTCACCAGCTGACCGCTATACAGTAGAAGAGCCTTCTACCGCTGATAGCATCGATTGGGGCGCGGTAAACCGTCCTTTCGATTCTGACAAGTTCGACGCCCTATGGGATCGTGTTGAAGAGCATGTAGCCGGTGTTGATTCATTTGTATCTCACCTGCACGTGGCAGAAGACCCAGATCACTACCTAGCGGTTAAAGTGACGACTGAGACGGCATGGCACAATTTGTTCGGTCGCAATATGTTCATCCGCACCGACAACTACAACCCTAAGGGTAAAGAAGAGTGGCGCATTCTGCATGCGGCCAACTTCGTATGTGAGCCAGAGCGCGATGGCACCAACTCTGAAGTTGCCGTAATCGTAAACTTCGCTCAGCGCAAAGTTCTTTTGGCTGGTGCCAAGTACGCCGGTGAAATGAAGAAGTCTATGTTCGCTGTACAAAACTTCTTGTTGCCAGAAAAAGACGTAATGCCAATGCACTGCTCGGCCAACGTTGGTAAAGATGGCGATACTTGTTTGTTCTTCGGCCTTTCTGGTACTGGTAAAACTACCCTATCTGCTGACCCTGAGCGTTACTTGATTGGTGATGACGAGCACGGTTGGGCCAAAGGCGCAGTATTTAATATGGAAGGTGGCTGCTACGCGAAGACCATCGATCTAAGCCAAAAAAACGAGCCAGTTATTTGGGATGCTATTCGTTTCGGTGCCATCGTTGAAAACGTTGTTCATGATGACAAGCGCGTTGCTGACTACTGCGACACCAGCTTGACTGAAAATGGCCGTTGCTCATACCCACTTGAGCACGTTGAAATGCGTGTTGAAGAAAACCGTGCTGGTGAGCCAAAGAATGTTATCTTCCTAACTTGTGATGTTTCTGGTGTAATTCCTCCAGTTTCTATCTTGAGCAAAGAAGCTGCCGCATACCACTTCCTGTCGGGTTACACTGCTCGTGTAGGTTCTACTGAGCTAGGTGCAGAAGCCGGTATTCACCCAGCATTCTCTACCTGTTTTGGTGCTCCTTTTATGCCTCGCCCAGCTCGCGAATACGCTGAGCTATTAATGAAGCGCATCGAAGATTTCGATTCTAAAGTGTACTTGGTTAACACTGGTTGGACTGGTGGTGCAGGTGGTGCGAATGGCACTGGCTCTCGCTTCCCAATCCCTGTGACTCGCGCTGTTGTTGCCGCTATCCAGAACGGTTCTTTGGAAGGCGTTGCCACCGAGCACATGGACATCATGAACATGGAAATTCCTGTAGAAGTTCCAGGTGTTGATAAGTCTTACTTGAACCCTCGCGAAGCTTGGGCTGATAAAGACGCTTACGATGCTTCTGCTAGCAAGCTTGCTGGTTTGTTCGCTGAGAACATTCAGAAGTTTGAAGTAAGCGCAGAGATTGAAGCGGCTGGCCCAAAAGCTAGCTAAACCCGCTTTAAATCTTGTTGTTTAAAAAGCCAAGCTCCTAGGAGCTTGGCTTTTTTGTTTTTGCGGCCTAGTAAAGGTCGGTCTAACTGCCTCTAGTTGTTAATTAGCCCAACTGCCTCAGCTTGATTGCTTTCGCCTCCTTCAAGACTTTTCTGCCGCCCCCGGCACACAAAACCACAATTTGTCATTTCTGGTCATTAAGTACTGAGCGAAGATGATAAAACCTATCAATAAGGATTAAAAACATGATCCTGATCAAAAAGAGTGATATGTAATCTAACTAGAATCTACGGCCATTTTGATCAAAGGCTGTATCTACGCTGAATCTGTTCGAGTGGGCTGAAAATCAAACAACAGGATGTGGGCCGGTTTATTGCTGGTTATAGGAGCTTAGAAGCTTTGTTGAGCTTTAGCTGATTATTCTCGTGACAAGCTACTTAGTTTAAGTGGCAGAGAACCCTATGAATTTGCGTTACTCCACATCGCCATTAATCAGCAAGCGTGATCCGCAAGCGGAGCGAGAAAACTTGCCTTTGCTCGCCGAGCAAAATGATAGCGGTCTGCATGAGCTTAAAAATCTAAGCGTAAATCGAGGGGCGCCTTCTTATACCACACCTGTTTTTCTAAGCCGATGCCTAAGGCAGCAGCGCCGGGCTCCGCAAAACTTACGTAGCCATGTGCAGCGTATCAATCTATGCATAGCAAATCGTGATGAGCCGGCATGCTATGGCGCTCTGCAAGATCTTTTTATCATATTAAATCGTCATGGCTTAGAGCTTCGCCAGCGCATGTTACAGCGTGCCAAGCCACTGCTCGATAGCATCGATTATTTAGCTTTATCGGCCTGCCTAGACGATGTGGCAGCTATAGATAAGCTGCCATTTAGCGAATACTCATTGTTTGCCAAAGCCAGTTATGGCCGCAGGGTTTTAATTCAGCGCCGTGAGCAAAACAGTGAAGCCGATCCGATGTTGATTTATCGGGGACATATGGAGTGTGGTGAGCTAGAAGATGCGCAGCAAGTTTTACAGCAAGCTTGCTTGAACGGCACAAAAGATATCGAGCTGCACAAAGAATTGATCGAATTATTACAAGCACTGTCCGCGAAGGCAGAAATAGAGTCCCTAGCCAATAATATTATTGCTCTACAGCCAGAGCACGATGCCATCGCCTATCTATGGCGTCAGCAATTAAATCTACAAGCCACCGCCTCAAAGGTGGATTAAATTATGAGTGATAAGAAAACAGACAAGCCCTTAGCAATAGCCATTCATCACTGCTCTGATCGGCAGGCCAAGCCCCTGCGCTACTTTTTTCAGTCGCGCACGATTGGGCAATATGAGCTGTCATCAAGCGCTGATTCTGATCTTCATAAGCCTGATATTCATATTGTCGACATCGATAGTAGAGAAGGTTTCGATTACGCTGAAGAACTATTAGAGACGCAGCCAAAATTAAAAGTACTGTGTATAAGCTTTGAGAAGTCAGCCCCAGGGCAGGCTCTTTGTATAAAAAAGCCTGTTCAAAAAGATGCTTTGTTACAGGCCTTGAGTAAGGTCCAGCTTGCAGAGGCGAGAAGTCTTGCCGATGTACAAAAAGTCGCTAACCAAAGCAATCAGGCGCCTGAGCCAGAGCAAAAAGACACTGAAGAGAAGAAGTCACGTTTTCACGCAGACTTGCAAGAAAGCGTAGTTTCTAAAAAAACAGAAGTTAATAAAAGCTCTGTTGCAGCTGCCGTATCTGCTGAAAAACCTCAGCCCAAATTTCAAAAGGTAGGCGAAGCAAAAAACACTGCGGGAGCGGCGCTAAGACTTAGAAAGAGCCAGAGCTTGCCTCGTCAGGTTAATGATGATTTAGGTGAGTTAGAGCAGGCCCGTTATCAAAGCGAAAACTACCTTCAAGGTATTGTTAATACCGCCATTGACCGCTCCAGAGATGAAGGGCAGCCGGTAAAAGTTACTATCGCCAAAGAGTCATTTACGATCTGCGCGGTGAAAAGAAAGATCTGGCATAAGATTAAATACAATACCCTGCGTTCTATATCATCCAGCCCAATTTTAGAAACCAATACAGAGTTAAGCGCTTTGGGGCAAACCAATGTCGACGGTGTTGATTATCTTATCGAAGAACCCTTAGACGATTTTCTATGGCGCAGCTCGGCTTGGGCATCTCGCGGACGATTGCTCGATGATGTTAGCCTAAATCAAAATCTACGCCTGACTCGCTGGCCCAATCTAACGCGCGTTTTATTGTTTCCGCACGCTAGCAAAATTGCCGCAGTCCTGGCATCCAGGCCAATTAGCCTGCTAGAGCTGATTCAAGACTATAAGCTCCCAGCCTACTATGTGTTTAGTTTTTATAGTGCGGCTGCAAGCTTGGGCTATATCACCCGCTACGATGGGCCAAAATCAAATGTTGAGACAGCTAAAGAAGAGCGTGGAATATTTCTAAAGCTGCTCGATCGCCTACGACCTCAGTCATACAAAAGTGAGCAGATTTAAACGGATATGATCGATCATAAAATAATTATTACTGGGCCTGTAGCGGCTGGTAAAACCACGGCGATTAAAGCCATAAGCGATGTGATGCATGTCAGCACCGATGAAAGTGCCAGTGATATGACCATTAGCACTAAGAGCAGCACTACGGTAGCGATGGATTACGGTGTGATTAAGCTTGAGGGTGGACAGAAGATTCATCTATATGGCACGCCGGGCCAAGAGCGCTTCGACTTTATGTGGGATATCTTGGCGCGCGGGGGTATTGGCTTGGTGTTGTTGATCAACAATTCCGCAAAGCAGCCTCTGGCTGATTTGGATTTCTTTATTGCGAAGTTTAGGGACTTTATCGCCAAGACAGGTTTGGTCATTGGAGTGAGCAAACTGGATCAAAACGCTGAGCCGAACTTGGATCAATACCATGAACGCTACGCTGAATTGGCCAAGAAGCATGGTTTGAACTCTGTAGTGCCTATATTCGAGACTGATGCGCGCCTAAAGGAGGATGTCGCTATGTTGCTAGAGGCGTTGCTATTTAGCTTAGACACAGAATTGAGTAAACAACATGTCTGAATTTGAACTTCACGAAGGCCTTTATCCTAGAGTGACCAATAGTGGCGCATACTATGCGGTATCGAGCCCAGACGAAAACCCTTCGAGAATTTTACTGCGTGCATTACTAAAGAATTCGGCGCGAGAAACCATCGATGAGGCTAAGTTGTTGCAGTGGTGCCAGCAGGATAATCCGGAACAGTGTTTTGATCTGCTCTATCAGTCGCAGCAATTAGGGTGGTTAGAGGGCAGTGAAGAAGCTGGTGATATTGAGTTTCAAAATTTAGAACAGGCCTTAAATGAAATCCTTCCGAATCTCAGTAGCGAAGGAAAAGCTATTTTATCGAATAGCGAAGGTTTGTATATCGCCAGTGCTGGCTACGCCCATGAAACAGCCGCCGAGTTAGCGGCCTTAAGTGCAGACATTGCTAATTTGCATGAACGCCATCATGGCTTGATCAGCGGAAACCTCAATTTAGATTTAAGCAGCTGGGGGCTAATGGACAGCTTAGGCAGTAGTCGCCTAGGTTTTTGGCCGCTGTATATTGGCAGTGAGCGCTTCGCTCTGTGTATTAGTGAACACCCGCGTTTAAACCATCCTGATTTTGTTCGACTGCTGACTTTGCTCAGCATTCGCTACTCCTAATTTTTTGTAATTTTTAAAGGTGATGTCTTATGCGTTCTGACATGATTGATTCCATTTTAAGTGACCTTAACGGTACTTCGGCTGATATTGAAGCATCTGGTATTGTTTCTACCGATGGTTTGATGATGGCCTCAAAACTAACCGCTGACATGGATGAAGACCGAGTAGGTGCAATGAGTGCCGCCATGCTTTCGCTGGGTGATCGTACCGCTAAAGAGCTAGGGCGTGGTGATTTAGAGCAGGTTTTGGTTAAAGGTAATAACGGCTATGTTCTAATGATTGCGGCTGGCAGTGAGGCGGTGGTAACAGTTATCGCCAAGCCACATGCAAAGTTAGGCTTAATCTTCTTGGATGTGAAGCGTGCTGCCGACAGCATTGCACAACTTCTTTAATCAGAGGTCTTTGCTATGAATGATATGCAGCCGAATGATGTCGCGCCTAACTGCACTGAGCAGCGCATCCGCCTATATGATGGCAGTGAACGTCAAATTTTTCTTTGTGATGAAGAAGTGCCTTACCCCGATGGAAAATTAATTGTTTCAAGTACTGACACTGAAGGTGTTATTACGCATTGCAATGATTCCTTTGTGGATATGTCGGGTTATAGCGAAGCCGAGTTAATTGGTCAGCCCCATAGCATTTTACGCCACCCAGATATCCCCAAGGCCGCTTTTGCGGATATGTGGAACACCGTACAAGGTGGTGACAAGTGGGCGGGCTATATTAAAAACTTGCGCAAAGATGGTCGCTACTATTGGGTCTATGCCACCGTAGTGCCCAATAAGCGCGCCGGTGTAATAAAAGGTTTCACCTCTGTACGCCGTAAACCTTCGCGGGATAAAGTGAACGAAGCGCAAGCCCTATATGTGGAAATGAAAAAAGCTGAGGTGAATTCATGAAACTACAACTCACCGTAAGCCCGGATTTTCCGCCAGAAAAGTTAGCGGGCTGGCATATCTTCAACACTTGGCTGCAACGTCAGACAGGACTAGCTAGCCACTTCGATGTCTATGAAAGCTATGAAGAGTTACACAGTGCTATCGATGCAGAAAATGTCGATCTGATCTATGCCAATGCTTATGACAGCGCCAATCTAGTGCGCGATAAAGGGTTTATTCCGCTGGCGCGACCGGCGCAGCAAGCTGATGAGGTGGTGATTGCCACTTCGATAGAAAGTAGTGCTGAAAAAATTGAAGACCTGACCCCAGGCATTAATATTGCCACCACGGCTGATCCTGATGTTAGAACCATCGGCATGATTATGTTGGAGCCTGCGAACATCGATTCGACGAATAGCCAGTTGCAGAGCTATGGTTCATACCCTTTAGTTGCTAAGTCTTTGATGAAGAAAGAATCCCAAGCGGGCTTCTTCTTGGCCGATGCCTATGACAGGCTGAGTAAGTTGATTCAAAGTCAATTGCGCCCATTGGTACGCAGTCATATTCAATTGATCTCCCATAGTTTTTTGCTAAGCCCTCGTGCAATCGCTCACAAGGATACTCTGCAAGAGTTGCTTGAGAATATGGCTGAAAAAGAGAATGGCCCAAGAGTACTTGACGATCTCGATAGCAAAGGTTGGCGTATTCCTGATCAGGAAGAAGTTGAATTTATGATCGACCTGATGAGCACGCTAGTCAGTGATTAAGGTTTTTAATTGTAGCGCTTAAGGCTCTTAATAATGCCGCTTAAGGCTATGGTTGGATTGGCAGTGCAGACATAGCCTGTTAATGTGTACCTGTGATCCGACCGCAGCCTTAGGCTGCTTCAATGACAGGGCCTTGTAATGAAACTACTTCACACCCAAGAAAACGGCTTTGTGCTCAATAATATCCGCAACCTTGTCGAGGCTGAGGGTATTCCTACCGTCATGAAAAATGAGCACCTCGGCGCCGGTAGTGGTGAAGTGCCACATTTTGAAACCTGGCCAGAGCTTTGGGTTAAAGACCCAGATGACTATCCAAAAGCCAAAGCCATCGTAGATTCTATTCTCGCCCAACAGGCGGCCGATGATGGCCAGACTTGGATCTGCCACGAATGCGGCGAGGAAAACGATGCCAGCTTTGAGCTATGCTGGCAGTGTGGCCACGCCGCGCCTTAACTCACTGCTACTGTTGGGGGTAACAAAAGCTATAGCTTTTGCTGTTATTGTTTACACCTTGCAGCATGTAGTAATTATGATTTGGGTCATCACATAAAGCCCGAGTAGTTTTACTGGTCTGGACTGTTGTGGTATCTAGAGCCTCTAGTTTGTTGTTATGACCGAGCCCAATAAATAGCCTATCTTGCCAATTCTTAAGGTCCTGTATTTCGATCTCTACGTGCTCTCTTGCAACTAGGCTAACAGGCACGCCAAAGCTTTGTTGATGAAAGTTGTATGACAGCCCTAATTTGCCATAGAGATCTACCTCACCGTAGCCGCCGAATATTGCAAAAGTGGGCTGTTTCCAGTGCTCGTTAAGGGGGATATAAAAGGCTAAACCGTATGAGTTGAAGCGGTCGCTACTAAAGTGGCTGGTAGTTGTTTTGGTGGACTCTTCGCTGGCACCCGCTGCGTAGAAAGAGAAAAGGACTTCGTCTCCAGGAATAAGATCGCCGCCTAAGCCGAGCTCAGATATATCGGCTTCACTAATGACTATTACGTCTGTATTGCTCGTCAGTTCGCCATTGATTTGGCGCGTTTCAGTAAATTGCTGGGTAGATTCTATATCTCGATATTCGTATTTAGCGGCCTCTAGTTTTAGGGTGTCTGGCAAAAGGCTAATGTCTGAATCCATTTTCCATTGCAGGCTGAGGCCATAGTACTCCTTACTAGCAACTGCCGAAGCGCTGCTTAACAGCTTACAAGATCCCAGTAGGACAATTAATAGATATCGATAATTCATGTTTACCTCTATATAAACCCTAGATGCTGAGAGTTTAGCTATTTAGCTGTCCGGTGGTTCTATAGTTGCTTATGAAATTCAGCCAATCCCTTGTGAATTTAAGACATTTTTCAGAGTTGACCGCTTTTTGATCAATGCTGCGGTCTATCCGTCCCAAGCTGAAGCCGATTGATCTTCCGTAATTCCAGACACGTGTAGCTTGTCGTTGCTGTTTACAGTGTTTCTACAACTTCTACTCTTAGCAAGCTTGTCTTGTAAGAGCTATTAGAAAGAACACAAATTAGCCAGTGAGGTAAGCTTTATGGGCACAGTAAATCAAGCCAGCCGATTTATGATGCAGGCCAGCTTGGGGGGTAATAAGTCCTCGATCGAACAGCTCGCCAGCATGGGGCCAGAGGCCTGGTTGGAATGGCAGCTGAGTATTAAGGCCCCTAAGAAAGGCAGGTTTCAGCGCAGCACCAAAAAAATCTGGCGTTACTTCCGCCGCGAGCTGCTTAAGGCCCACGGTAAGGCAGCCATCAATGGCGAAGGTAATAACCCAGCGTTGCCCTACAAATGGTATTTCCATATGGCATGGTGGCAAGACGCGCTCAGCGAGAATAAACACCTTTTGCGTCAGCGTGTTGCCCAGGCCCTAAGTGAAGTCTTGGTTATTTCCGATAATTCTTCACTTGAGCTCGATTCTATTGGTATGGCGAGCTTCTACGATCTGATTTACGACAATGCCTTTGGTAGCTATGCCGATCTTTTGTATCAGGTATCGATGCACCCTTGTATGGGCGTGTATCTTTCCCATATGAACAATCAAAAGGCGATTCCGGCGAAGAATATTCACCCCGATGAAAACTATGCTCGTGAAATTATGCAGTTGTTTTCCATCGGTTTGTTTATGTTGAACCAAGACGGTAGCTTGCAGCTGAATGAAAATGGCGAAAGCATTCCTAGCTATCACAACCGTGATATTCGAGAACTGGCTAGGGTGTTTACTGGTTTGACGGCCAGTACTTATCAGCATGAGTGGACCACAAGCTATTGGTCGAAAGACTACAATGGCTATCCTGTAGGTTTTAATGATGGTGTAGAAACCACCTACAAAACTGTGCCATTTGTAAATATGCGTGAGCCCATGGTTGGCCATGAGAGTCATCACGATAGAAAGCCCAAAGAGCTACTAGATGGCTTTATCAAGCTGCCTGGTGGGCAAACCGTCGAGGAAGAGGTTCGCCAAGTTGTTGATCGTTTGGTCGCACACCCAAATACGGCTCCGTTTGTGGCTAAGCACCTCATTCAACAAATGGTCACTTCTAATCCGTCGCCGGAATATATCGCCGCTGTTGCTGAGAAGTTTGGCCCTCGCGGTGATTTGGCGGCCACGGTGTATGAAGTATTGCGATACCCGCTATATAACGCTGTAAACGATACCGAGTATCCTGCGCAGCGCGAGGAGGGCGGCCGTAAGTTGCAATCACAAAAATTAAAGTCACCGTTAATGCGTATCACCCAAATTTTGCGTGCTTTTAATGCCCATAATCGCAGTGGTTATATGTGGTTGATTGGTGATGATATTCAGGAAGCCGTGCAGCAACATCCAGTATCGGCACCGACAGTTTTTAATTTTTACAAACCTGATTTTGTTCCTCAGGGCATGCTAAAAGAGATTGGCGAAGTTGCACCTGAATTTGAGATTCATACTTCGGCCACTTCTATTGCCTATGTGAACTTGATGTATTACTGGTTCTTTGGCGAATACATGCCAGCGGTGAGCACACGCATCAATGAGAGCGATGGCATCCAGAATGCACCGGAGTTTAATACCGATGTGCTGAATGCAGACGCCTTTAATAAGCTACGACTAGATTTTAGCGAGCAAATTCGACTCGCAAGAAACCCTCGTAATCACGATCAGCTCATCGATGATATGAGTCAGTTGCTTTTAGGTAAGACTAACCCTGAAATAAAACCGGCGATTAAAAGAGCTTTCCAAGCCTACCGCAACAACCCGAAATGGGTAGTGCAGACGATAGCCTTTATGCTGACCATTTCACCAGAATTCACCGTGTTGGAGGTGTAAGATGTTAAAGAATCTAACGCGTCGCAAGTTTGTTCAGGGCAGTATGGCTGCCAGTTTGGCCGCGGCTAGTGCGCCAAGTTTCTCGCTACCTAAAGTAAATACGCAAAATGTTCCGCCGTTAAATATTGATAAGCAAAAGCGTGCTCTCGTGTGCATCATGCTTGATGGCGGCAACGACAGTTTTAATATGTTGGTGCCACATTCTGCCAAGCACTACAGTGAATATGCCAAAACCCGTGCAAATCTTGCATTAGCAAAAGATAGCTTGCTGCCCTTGCAAGGCTTTGCCGATAAAGAAGGACGAGAGTTTGCTTTGCATCCATCTATGCCTGAAGTGGCAGAATTGTTTGGGCAAGAAAAATTATCGTTCGTGGCCAATATCGCGCCTCTTATTGAGCCAGTGAACAAGCAAGCTTTTTTAGATCGCAGTGCGCGTGTGCCGCTAGGTTTGCTGTCTCACGCTGATCAGTTTAAACACTGGCAGACTTCAAGGCCCGATCTGCGTGTGCAACAAGGTTGGTTTGGTTATTTCGCAGATGCCTTACAGCCCGATAAAAAAGCCGATCAGATTCCAATGAATATCTCATTGGCGGGCTCCAATATCATGCAAAACGGCCGCCGTAGCACTCACTACTCCATTACGGGTTCTGGCAGTGTCGGTTTAGTCGTTAATGAAGAAGAAAGTGATCTAAACCGCGCCATATTGCGCAGTTTTGAAACGGTATTGAATACGTCTTATGCAGGCGATCCCTTTAAGCAAAGCTACCTTTCGATTACTCGTGAGGCACAGCTTCAGCATCGTAAATATCGCGATGCGGTAGAAAAGATTAGCCTACCTATCGAATTTAGCGATAGTGATCTTTCTAAGCAGTTAGCGAAAGTCGCACAGAGTATAGCGGCGGCTGAAGAGCTAGGCCTACCTCAACAGACTTACTTCTTGCGTTATATTGGCTGGGATCATCATGATGATTTGTTAAACAGCCAGGCTCGTATGTTGCGAGTGTTGAGTAAAGCTATGGGTGAATTCCAACAGGCTATAGATTTGCTTGGCTTGTCAGAAAACGTTTTATGTTTCACCGGTTCTGACTTTGGCCGTACATTGACGTCAAATGGCAATGGTAGCGATCACGGCTGGGGTGGTCACTGTATGGTAATGGGTGATGCCGTTAAAGGCGGGCAGGTGCTGGGAGATTATCCGGCACTATCTCTGGGTGATAAAAACCCGCTCGATGTAGGTGGCGGTGTGCTAATACCGACTTTGCCTACTGATGTACTCTTCGCCCAGCTGTCCATGTGGTTTGGTGTGCAGGAAAGCGACATTCCTAAGTTGTTCCCTAATCTGAAAAATTTTGCAGCGGATAGTGCGAGCGGTGAAGATTGGCCGCGTCTAGACCTTTTAAATAATCTATGAATACATTAAGCGTTAAACCGCTGCAGCTTGGGGCTGAGAACCACCTATTGGGTGGTTTAAAGCCCCAGTGGCAAAGCCGTATGGCCACCGCGACCCGTTTGATTCGTGAAAACTTTAACGAATCTATCGACTGGAACTGGCTGGCCCAGCAGTGCGCGGTATCACCAAGTCATTT
Organism: Cellvibrionaceae bacterium; assembly: GCA_025800365.1. Taxonomy (GTDB): domain Bacteria; phylum Pseudomonadota; class Gammaproteobacteria; order Pseudomonadales; family Cellvibrionaceae; genus Pseudoteredinibacter. The sequence continues at coordinate 42,236 of JAOXRT010000222.1, forward strand.
TCATTATGTATTTAAAAATGCTTTTAATGAGGGGCCTGGAAGTTTTCAGCGAAGAATTCGATTGCAGTACGCTCTAAGTCAATTACAGCTCAGCGCTAAGAGCGTAACCGAGGTGGCTTTAGAATCTGGTTTTTCCTCCTCGCAAGCTTTGGCAAAAGCTCTACGCAGAGTATTGGGCTTAAGTGCCTCCGATGTTAGGCAGCTGTGTAGTGAGCAGAGTGCGAACGTTTGGCATTCCTTGTTGCCAAAGCTCGGGCAACCTCATCCAGATTTTCCTGAAAGTCTAGACAATTCCTTGTTGGACAGCATCAAGATCACTGTCGAGCAAAGGCCTGAGCGCCATTTCTATTTGCATGAAGCGGGTATTCAATCGGTATCTCAAATTTACACGGCCTGTAAAGAGTATCTGCCGATGAGTTGCGATAAGGTTTTTGTATTTTCGCCCTGGGATGCTTGCACAGATCCTAGCTCGGTACATTACTATTGGGGCTATGAAGCCGATAAAGATTTGGCGAACTACTGTGTGCCTGAGCGAAATTACTTGCAGGCAATGGTTGTGGTTGAATCAGAAGCTTGTTACCTAATGGTTTGGGAAGCGATTTATCGTTATCTATCGCTTAACGAGTTTGCAATAGACCAAGAAGCTTTTCTTTGTGATGAGGTAGCCGTTCAGCAACCCGTGGAAGGCGGTATGTTGGTGACTATATGCTTGCCCGTAGTGTTGACCAATAAAGAAAGCTAGCCAATAAAGAAATCTAGTCAGTGAATACTAAAAAGCCTGCCCATAAAAATGAGCAGGCTTTCTTGTTTTATCAACCCTTATGTAGCGATAAAACTAATAAGCTTAAATCGAACAGGTCAGCTCACCCAAACGCTCGGTGAGCTTTTTGTTCTCGCTGTAATCAATTGGGATTACGATTAAGCTTGGGCCATCGGTTTCAAAGGCGTTTTTAATGGCGTCTTGCAAATCACGAGAATTATCCACGCGCTGTGCATGCCAGCCAAAAGATTCTGCCAGTGGTACCCAGTGTGGGTTGCCGAAATCCAAATCGGTATGTTTACCAAATTCGTTTTCTTGCT
>JAOXRT010000256.1 GCA_025800365.1 Cellvibrionaceae bacterium
CTCTGTGTGTTACCGGGTGTTAAGTATCACGAATATAGCTAGCTTATGATTAGTGTTTACAGTCGCTAAGGACTAACCCTTCAGCGACATGCTCTGGCATAATGGCTTCTTACCCTGTTTTATTTGGGGCTGAAAGTCACAAAGAGGTCATTATGTTGGACGGTAAGAGTGTTGTTTTAATTGGAATGCCAGGTGCAGGTAAAAGCACCATTGGTGTGATGTTGGCTAAAGAATTGGCCAAAGATTTTATTGATACCGATATTCTTATCCAGTCTCGCGAAAATGCTACCCTTCAAGAGATTATGAATGAAGGGGGTTATCTTCACCTTCGTGATATCGAGTCCGATGTCATTCAAAATGCCCACTACCATAACCATGTAATTGCCACTGGAGGCAGCGCGGTCTACTGTGAGGCCGCAATGAAGCACTTGGCGACTTTGGGGCCTATTGTCTATTTAGAAGCCAGTTTGACTGAGCTGCGCCGACGTATTCATAACTACGAAAGCCGAGGTATTGCTCGTCGCGAAGACCAGAGCTTTGAGGATGTCTTTGCCGAACGTACCGAGTTATACCGTCGTTATGCGGATATTACTATTGATGGTGATGGCAGCAGCCAGGGAGCTGTGCTAAAAACTACCGTAGAAAAGTTATCGGCGCTGTAAGCGTTTAGGCACGCTAAGTTAAATAGCATCGTCTAATCATTTCAGAAACAAGCGAATCAATCGAATAATAAGGAATTCTCAGATGGCGCGATTTTTGTTGATCTGCAGTGTATTGGTATTGGCGTCCTGTTCAGGTCTATCCCAAGAAGAATGTATGAACGCAGATTGGGAGGCCATTGGCTTTGAAGATGGGGTGGTCGGTAAGGGCCTAGAGAAGGTGGGCGACTATCGAGAAGATTGTGCCAAACATGCGATCAAGGTGGATCTAGAGCGTTATAAATACGGCCGAAACATCGGTTTGAAAGATTTTTGCCAACCTGCTTCAGCGTTCCAGGCGGGCAGAAGAGGTTATATCTATAAAGGGGTTTGCCCTGCTGATTTAGAGCCGGTTTTTGTAGGCCCTTATGAAGAAGGTCGTATCGTGTTTCGGGCTGAGCAGAGATTTAATCGTGCTGAATCCGAGCTCAACAGTGCGGAAAACAGCATTGATCGGATTGAACGAGATATTCGAAATCGCGAGCAAGAGCTGTTGGATGACAAGACAGCTGCAGATAGGCGCCGTCAGTTATACAACCAAATCGAAGATTTAAAGCGTGATTTATACCGAGAAAAGGAAAGGATTCGTGATTTACACGAAGAGGTCTATCAAGCTCGCCGTGAGTTTGAAGACGCTCAGGCGCAATATGGCCGATAGCTGGCTAGGATAGGATTACGTTGAGCAAGGAGTTGCTAAGATACAAAAAAACCGGCCTAGGCCGGTTTTTTTGTTCTAGCTATAAAGCAGAGGGCTTATTCAGCCATCTCTTTAAGCTTCTTCAATGGGCGAACTTTCACCTGGATTGAAGCTGGCTTAGCTTTAAACATGGTTTCTTCACCAGTGAATGGGTTGATACCCTTGCGAGCTTTCTTAGCTGGCTTTTTCACAGTAGTGATTTTCATAAGACCTGGTAGAACGAACTCACCACAGGCGCGCTTTTTGATGTGACCTTCGATTACTGCTGACAGCTCTTCCAGTACAGCGGATACCTGTTTTTTGCTCAGTTCAGTATTTTCGGCGATTTGAGTAAGGATTTGAGTCTTGTTGTAGCGTTCCTTCACCGCTTTAATTTTACGCTCTGGCGCAGCAGCTTTTTTAGCTGGAGCCTTCTTAGCAGGTTTGCGAGCAGCCATAATCCGTTCCTTTATAATATTTGGGTATCTTATTTATCATTTAGGCTTTATTGGATTCTAAGCAGGTCTTAGAGAGCCAAAAAAGCCTATATATACAGTCTTTAATGCACCGCCTAAGCGGTTGAGCCTATATATATAGTATTCAAACGGCCCTAGCAACCATAAATGTGCTTAAAACCGCATTTATTTGATATTAAGCGGTATCTGCATCCGCTCTTGCTCGCCAGTCTTAACCTAGGGTGAATAATTGGCCAGCGAGAGTCAAAATTCCATCGTTGCTCAAGCCGCTCAAAAAGCCACCGCTGAATTGGCTTTTAAGGGAAAATCAGCCCATTTGGGTGTTTGTCAGCGCGTTATGCTGGGGTATAATTGCCGGCTTTTTGAGCGGGGTAGGCTAAGCTGAGCCCAGCCATATGTATGTGCCAGAACAAGGCACAGCAAAAAGCACCAGCAAGTAGTTATTGTTAGAGGAAATTGGCCGTTTGGCCGATGAAAGAGATTTATGCCGATTTACGAGTATCAGTGCCAGGAATGTGGGCACCAAATGGAGGCTCTGCAAAAGCTCAGCGATGAGCCCTTAAAAGACTGTCCAGCCTGTCAGCAGCCGCAGCTGCAGAAGCAAATATCCGCAGCTGGCTTTCGCTTAAAAGGCAGTGGCTGGTATGAGACTGACTTTAAATCTGGCAAAAAGAAGAACCTAGCTGGCGACAGTGCCCAAGCATCTGGTTCTGATTAAAGGCTGCAAAGCCGAGACGTTCACAGCAATTTAACCTAGGCCAAAAGCCGAACTTACAGGAAAGCAACATGCGTTCTATTTACGGAGGCACTCTAAACGCCTCACACATTGATCAAGAAGTAACCTTGTGTGGCTGGGTCGACACCCGCCGTGATCATGGTGGCGTTATCTTTATCGATCTGCGTGATCGTGAGGGTATTGTACAGGTGGTTTTCGACCCTGATGGTCAGGATGATTTCAGCCGTGCAGAGCGTGTGCGTAGTGAGTTTGTTCTGCAGGTAAAAGGTAAGGTCCGTGCCCGCAGCCCAGAAACAGTAAACAGCAATATGGCTACCGGTGAAATTGAAGTCTACGGTACCGAGTTGGAAATCCTAAACGAATCTGCGCCAGTACCTTTCCAGATGGATGAGTACACCAATGTAGGTGAAGATGTTCGTTTAAAGTATCGCTACCTGGATTTGCGTCGCGATGAGATGCAAAACAATCTGCGTTTGCGCTCAAATGTAACTACTGCCATTCGTAACTACCTTGATGACAATGGCTTTTTAGATATCGAGACGCCGATTCTAACTCGTGCTACACCAGAAGGTGCACGTGATTACTTGGTACCTTCACGTACCCATGACGGTAAATTCTTCGCGTTGCCGCAATCACCACAGCTATTTAAGCAGCTGTTGATGGTTTCGGGTTTTGATCGCTACTATCAGATTGCCAAATGCTTCCGTGATGAAGATTTGCGTGCCGACCGTCAGCCTGAATTTACTCAGATCGATTTGGAAACCTCTTTCATGAGCGAAGAGGAAATTATGTCAGTAACTGAAGGCATGATTCGCAAACTTTTCCAAGACGTTCAGGGCGTTGATCTAGGTGAATTCCCACGTATGCCATTTGCTGAAGCGATGGAAAAGTACGGTTCAGATAAGCCAGATCTACGTATTCCGCAGCAGCTTGTTGAAATCAAAGATCTGCTTAAAGATATCGAGTTTAAAGTATTTGCAGGCCCAGCCAATGATCCAACTTGCCGCGTAACGGCGCTAAAAGTGGATGGTGGTGCTCAGCTATCTCGTAAGCAAATTGATGACTACACCAAGTTCGTAGGTATCTACGGTGCCAAAGGCCTAGCATGGATCAAAGTTAATGAGATCGAAAAAGGCATCGAAGGCCTACAGTCGCCAATCATTAAGTTCTTGGGCGATGAAGTGACCATGAATGTCATGGAGCGTACCGGTGCGAAGAATGGCGATATCGTATTCTTCGGTGCTGATAAAGCGAAGGTTGTTAGTGAAGCTCTGGGTGCATTACGCTGCAAATTGGGTGAAGACTTGGATCTATACACCAGCGAATGGGCACCGCTTTGGGTTGTTGATTTCCCAATGTTTGAAGAAATCGAAGGCGGCTGGACAGCATTGCACCACCCGTTTACAGCGCCATCATGCAGCCCTGAAGAGTTAAAAGCCAACCCTGGTGCAGCATTGTCACAAGCTTACGATATGGTGCTAAACGGTACTGAGCTTGGTGGTGGTTCGGTTCGTATTCACCAGCAAGATATGCAGCAAACTGTTTTTGAAATCCTGGGTATTGAAAGCGAAGAGCAAGAAGAGAAGTTTGGTTTCTTGTTGGACGCCTTGAAGTACGGTGCGCCTCCGCACGGTGGTTTGGCCTTTGGTTTGGATCGCTTAATCATGTTGATGACGGGCTCTGCCTCTATCCGTGACGTGATCGCCTTCCCGAAAACTCAGACTGCAGCTTGTGTAATGACTGACGCTCCAGGTGCGGTGAACACACTTCAGTTGAATGAGCTTAACATCAAGTTGAAGCTAAAAGAGAAACCTGAAAGCGCAGAGTAAGGCTCGACAGATTTCTCAAAGCCTCACGGGTTCCTCGTGGGGCTTTTTTATGCCCACTAGATTATTGTTTTACCTCTCTTTCCCTCTTTTCTTCGTTTTTATCTCCCGCTTCTATTCCAGCTATGTTTGTCTTAAACAAGGCATGTAGGCTTTGTGCTGTTCGCTGGCTTTTAGGGTGTGTTCAAGAGAGGGTGGTTATCTATGTTATATTTTCCCAAAATCAACTAGAAGAATTACAGGGGTAACAATGGCCGGTCACAGCAAATGGGCGAATATTCGTCATCGTAAAGCAGCCCAAGATGCAAAGCGGGGTAAAGTTTTTACCAAGATTATTCGTGAATTGGTCGTAGCGGCTAAATCTGGGCCAAACCCTGAGGATAATCCTCGTTTACGCGCCGCTATCGATAAGGCGCTTGGCGCAAATATGAAACGCGATACCATTGATAAGGCGGTGGCTCGTGGTGCAGGAAACGCTGATGGCGACAATTATGAAGAGCTCAGCTATGAGGGTTATGGCCTATCAGGTGTGGCTATTCTTGTTGAGTGTATGACGGATAATAAAAACCGTACAGTTGCGGAGGTGCGTCATGCCTTTACTAAACGGGGTGGTACATTGGGGACGGATGGCTCGGTTGCCTATTTGTTTAGTCGCACCGGCCAGATAATTTTTTCCTCTGATGTTGATGAGGAAATTCTCATGGAGGCTGCTTTAGAGGCCGGGGCGGAAGATGTCTTGAGCCACGATGATGGCAGTTTTGAGGTGATTACGGCTTTTGCTGATTACCTTGAGGTTAAAGATCAATTGCTGGCTGCAGGATTCCAGCCGGAGCACGCTGAGGTGGCAATGCTGCCTTCCACTAAGGTGCCGTTGGATAAAGATACAGCGGAGAAGACCTTGGCCTTGATCGATATGCTGGAAGAACTAGACGATGTCCAGAATGTCTATTCTAACGCCGATTTTCCAGAAGACTTTCTGGCGGATTTACATTAGTAGTTTGCAGTGTTTAGCTGAATGTTTAGCTGTTGCTTAGGTTGCGGCTAGTCTTGTTGTCTTGTCACTTAGTTGGCACTTGAAAAAGTGTTGTCTTAAATATTGCTAGAAATAAATTCACCTATACTGAAAATAATGTTGTTTTTGGAAAGGTGGATTTAATGAGGCAGTTTGTACTGCTGCTCAGCGGTATCTGGATCTTAATTTGTGAGGCTAGTAGTGCGGGAGATATTTTCAATTTAGGTGAGAGGCATTTTCGAAGTGTTCCCCTCAACGGTGCTCGTTCTTCTGTTATAACATCTATAGCTCAGAGTTCAGATGGCCTTATTTGGAAAGGTAGTCAATGGGGTTTGTTTTACTTCGATGGCTATAACTATCTTCGGCCAGAAGGATATAAAGAGCGCTTTGAGTCATATGATCGGCAGTATATAAAGAGAATTTGGTTTTCTAGCGAAGGTGATCTTTTTGCTGGAACGGCTGCAGCCGGTCTTGTTTATTGGGATGTCTCTAAAAATGAGTGGCTAGGCTTCAATATCGAAGAAGCATCCATCCCAAAGGCCTGCAGTGGACGAATATCGGCATTTGCTGATGCAACAGGAGGTGCGGTTTGGGTTGGTACTGATAGCGGCCTTTGCTTATTTGATCCTAGTAATCGAAGTTTTATTCCGGTCGACTTTGAGTCCCTTGGGGGGCGCTTTTTTAGATCTTTGTGGTTGGCAGGCGATAAGCTCTGGTTCGGTACGCAAAATGAACTGGGGGTGGTTACGGAGCCGGAGCTTTTAGAAGCCATTAAAGGCGAAAAACCTATTCCCAGTGTAGGTGTAATTATCAAGGATATTTCAGTATCTTCAGTTCGTAGTGATAAAGATGGCGTTGTCTGGGTAAGCGGCGAAAATACAGCGGTTCACGCTGTTTACCCTAACAGTGAAGTAAAGCTGCTTTCTGGCAGTCTGCCTGCTGCTGAATTGGCTATCGCGGAAGATGAGGTTTGGATAGCAAGCTATTCTAAAGGTTTGCAAGTATTTGATCGTTTTTCAAGGAGCTTAATTGAGGAGTTTCGCCATGATAGTAATGTGAAATCGAGCTTAGATAACGATGAGCTAGAATCCATTCTCTATGATCAATCTGGTATCTTGTGGGTAGGCACCCGCGGGCATGGTTTCAACACTATTATTCCGACACAGAAAGCATTTCGTTTACTATTTCCTTCGCCTGAAAAAGAAAATAGTCTGAGCGTTGCCAATATTCATATCATAAAAGTTATGGCCAACGGTGAGGTATGGTTTGGTTCTACCAGTAATGGCATTGATGTTTTCGATCAAGAAAAAGGCTTGATACGTTCGTATCGACATAGGCCGGGTATAAAGGGCGCGCTGCAAGGGCCCCATATTCTATCAATAGATCAGGAATCGGATGGTTCCATTTGGCTAGCAAGCCAGTCAAATGGAGTTTTTCGCTATATCGCTGAGGATCGCAATTTTATTCATTACTTCGAGGAGGATGGCGTTTTAGGTGGGCGCTTGAGGCAGGTCTTCTTTCGTTCAAATGGTGACATCTTGGTGGCAGGTGAGCGTGGTGTTGTTGTTAAACGTGCAGGGCAAGAACGCTTTCAAGCTCTCTTGATGGAGGATGGAAGTGGACCGCTGCAATATTCGATCTTAAATGTGTATGAGCGACACAATGGAGATATTTGGCTCAATGGTATGGATAGGCAATATTTACTTGCATCGGGCTCTGCGAAAGCTAGGCGCCTGTATTTGAGCTTAAGTGACGGTTCGCCGTTGCCACAAGGTTCAACTCTTGGAATTAGGGATGCGAAGAACGGGCTATTTTATATGTACAAAGGCGGCAAGCTGCTGCGGTTAGTCGGTTCTGTTGATAAAGACAAAGCGGTTTTCGAGTTGGTTTTACAGGAGTCTTACGGCAAGCTTGATCATTTTGAAGACGATAGTGGGCTATGGTGGGCCTATGGCCAGTGGGCGGATACTAAAACTTGGAAGCAGGGCAGGTTTGGTGAGGCCGATGGTATGCCGATGACTTCTGGGTGGATTTTTTCTTTATCTAAAACACAGAGTGATACGTACCTATATGGCTCCCCTTATGGCGTGGTAATGTTGAAAAGCAAGCTCTATAAAGAGTGGAGTTTTCAGCCTCCAATTAAAATAAGTTCTTTTACCATCGACAGTGAACGTATTGATGCAAGTACGCAAAATTTTGAATTTCCCGCACAGGCAAAGTCACTAAGTTTTGAGTTTAGCGCTTTAGATTATTCTTTTCCGAACTCCAATCGTTATGCTTATCGCTTATTGGGTTATGATGAAAACTGGACTGAAGTGGACTATAAAAACCGACGTGCAACCTATACTAACTTGAGTCCTGGCGAGTATCAGTTTCAGGTCAGGGGGAGTAATCGCCACGGGCAATGGAGTAATGATCAGGCGAGTATCTTCTTTCAGGTAATGCCAAAGTGGTATCAAACATGGTGGTTTGCAATATTGGTCTTAGTAATAGCTTGTTACCTTCTATTACTAATCTACCGTTGGCGGGTGCAACAGCTGCATCGTAAACAAAATGAGCTTGCAGCTTTGGTGGGTGAGAGAACCCAGGAGCTGGAAGTGTCTATTGCTGAGTTGCAATCCACGCAAAAGAAATTAGTTGTCAGTGAAAAAATGGCCTCACTTGGTCGTTTGGTTCGTGGTGTCGCACATGAAATTAATACCCCGCTCGGGATTATCAAAATGGCGGGCTCAAGTATTCAAAAGCAGGCGGAAATATTGCATTCACAGGCTGAAGAAAAAGTGCGGCAGCAGACTTCTAGGCCGTTGGCGACAGGCTTTGAAATGCTAGAGAAAAACGTCGATAGAATTGGTAGTTTGGTTAGCACTTTTAAAGAATTGGCCCCAGATGAACAGTTGGTGCAGCATAGACGCTTTAAGCTACCAGAGTTGTTACAAAAGCTGCTCCTCAGTATGCAAGATCAGTTGCAGGGGCTGCACTATGATTTGCAGGGTGTTGATGATCTAGAAATTGAATCTTGCCCCAATATTTTGCAACAGGTATTAGCGGAGATTGTTCGCAATGCAGTGCAGCATGCTTGGCAGGAAGAGCGGAGGCCGGAGGCGAAGTTGTCTATTTCATGGGGGATAGAGGAATCCTCAAAGGAAAGTATAAGTTCGCGACGAGTATTTATATCTATAGCTGATAATGGTTTAGGGGTCAGCGATGCCGAGCGTTCTAAAATATTCGACCCCTTCTTTACTTCAAATAAGGCTGGTGATAACTCGGGCTTGGGGCTGCACGTAGCTTTTTTAAAGGTAAGCCAGCAGCTCGGTGGGGAGTTGCAATGTGAGCCAGCTGCGGTATCTGGAAGTTGCTTTAGAATTATTCTACCTATTGACCCTGGGGGCGCGATGATGGAAACTACTGGATAAATTCACAGTGCTGGGGTGCTCCCTGGCTTGTTAGATAGTTCTGGTAGGTATGTCTCGAGCATTGCGCGTTCTGGGTATAGATCCTGGTTCACTAAAGACTGGCTTTGGCGTAATTGATGTGCATGGCACACGTAACGCTTATGTCTCTTCGGGGGTGATTCGCCTACCGGCAGATCGTCCACTGCCTGAACGCCTGAAGATCATTTTTGACTCTATGTTGGAGGTGATCGACGAATACCACCCCGATGAAATAGCGGTAGAACAGGTATTTATGTCTAAAAGTGCCGGCTCTGCGCTTAAACTCGGCCAAGCTAGAGGGGCCGCCATAGTGGCAGGTACCTTTCGAGATATCCCCATTGCGGAATACGAAGCCAAAAAGGTTAAGCAGTCAGTAGTGGGCAGTGGTGCAGCCGATAAACAGCAAATGCAACAGATGACCAAGACCCTGTTAAAGCTATCGGATGTACCTCAGGAAGATGCTGCGGACGCCTTGGCTGTGGCTTTGTGTCATATCAATTCACGTCGACATTTTTCGCAGCTTGGTGATGTTCGTCAATATCGCCGTGGGCGTGTGGTTTGATACCATCAAACATTAGTAAGGAAGATTTATGATTGGTCGCTTAAATGGGCGAATCTTGGAAAAGCAACTACCCATCGTGCTGCTTGATGTACAAGGTGTGGCCTACGAGGTGCAGGTGCCAATGACCAGTATCTATCGCTTAGGAGCTATTGGTGATGAAGCGATTTTACATACCCACCTATCGGTAAGTGAAACAGCTCAGCAGTTGTTTGGCTTTGCAGAAAAGAAAGATCGAGAGTTATTCCGTATTCTTATCAAGATCAATGGCGTGGGCCCTAAAATGGCCCTAGCGATTCTGTCCGGCATGGAGGCAACAGATCTCGTCAATTGCGTAATGAGTGATAACGTAAGTGCCTTGGTAAAAGTGCCTGGGGTAGGCAAAAAAACGGCTGAGAGGCTGATTATTGAGCTGCGTGATAAATTAAAGGACTGGGAGTTGCCAAGCATGCCACTCGCCGAGCTAGAGGCTGCCAGTGCAGCGAAGGTTTCAAATGCTGCGCAAGAAGAAGCAGAGAGTGCCTTGGTTGCCTTGGGCTACAAGCCGGCCGATGCCAGCAAAATGGTTATGGCGACCAGCAAACAATTTGCTGAAGAAATTAACGGCGCTGAAGATCTCATCCGTTTAGCATTAAAGCGTACTTTGAATTTACCCGCAGCTTAGCTCTCGGAACTGGTGAACTGAACCCCCATGATTGAAAAAGACGATCTGCAATCTGAGCGAATTATTTCCCCACAGGCTCGTATGCAAGAAGAGGTGGTGGACAGGGCGGTGCGCCCCAAAACTTTGGGGGATTATGTTGGCCAGCCGGTAGTGCGTGAGCAGATGGAGATTTTCATTGGGGCGGCCAAAAAGCGTGGCGAGGCTTTGGATCATACCTTGGTGTTTGGGCCTCCAGGCTTGGGTAAGACCACTCTTGCCAATATCATTGCCAATGAAATGGAAGTGGATCTCAAGACTACTTCTGGACCAGTCTTAGAGAAAGCTGGCGATCTAGCCGCCCTGATGACCAATCTTGAGCCGGGTGATGTGTTGTTTATTGATGAAATACATCGCCTAAGCCCGATGGTGGAGGAGGTCTTGTATCCAGCAATGGAAGATTACCAGCTGGATATTATGATCGGCGAAGGCCCAGCTGCGCGTTCGATTAAATTGGATTTGCCGCCTTTTACCTTGGTAGGAGCAACTACGCGAGCAGGTCTACTTACCTCACCGTTGCGAGACCGCTTTGGTATTGTGCAGCGTTTGGAGTTTTATAGCGTTGCCGACTTGAGTAGCATTGTGGCTCGCTCGGCTCGATTGATGGGAATCGATATGCAAGAGGAGGGTGCTCATGAGGTGGCTCGTCGAAGTCGCGGTACTCCTCGTATTGCCAATCGCTTGTTGCGCCGTGTAAGAGATTTTGCGGAAGTGAAGGGCGATGGTCATGTCAGCAAAGAGATTGCTGATAAAGCCTTGAATATGTTGAATGTGGACCATCATGGCTTTGATCATATGGATAGGCGTTTATTGCTGACCATGATTGAGAAGTTCGGCGGTGGCCCCGTTGGGGTGGATAACCTTGCTGCTGCAATCAGTGAGGAGCGTGACACCATCGAAGATGTGCTCGAGCCTTATCTTATTCAGCAGGGCTATATGGTGCGAACCCCAAGAGGGCGAATGGTGACAGATCTCGCCTATAAGCACTTTTCTATGATTCCACCTGAATCTAAAAATTGATCTATAGCGGTCGCAAGCTACAAGCGCTATAGCTTCCTCTCCTCCGTGAGCTTAACTTCCCCTACTAAGAGCCTCCACATTGGGCTAAACTGCGGCCTTTTGGTTCGAGCAATTTAGCTTGCGAAGATGGAGAGATTTTGAAAGAAATTCAATCCGGGGAATTTTCCCTGCCAGTGCGCGTCTATATCGAAGATACAGATGCCGGTGGTATCGTGTATTACGTTAATTATTTAAAGTTTATGGAGCGTGCGCGAACTGAGTTTATGCGCTCTAAGGGCTTTGATAAGGCCGCCGTCGGTGGCGACGGGCAGCTTATGGTGGTGCATTCGGCCAATATTAATTATCGCAAGCCGGCGCACTTAGATGATGAGCTTGAAGTAAGCGCAAAAATCGTTCAGCTGCGTCGCAGTTATTTGGTATTTGCTCAGCAAGTGCGGCTTAAGGGTAGTAATGAAGTGCTCTGTGACGGCGAGGTAAAAGTTGCCTGTGTTGATGCAGACACCATGAAGCCCAAAGCGATGCCGCAAGCAATACAAGACGCTTTGAGTCAGGGCGAGTAGTTAGGCAGGTATACGCTATTTATTGGACTTATGTCTGCAATCTGCTTAAGGCAAGATTATCGCTCCCAGTTTGGGCGACCAACGAATTTTAAATACACAATAAGGAAACAGTAACAAGATGCACTCTGCCGAACCCTTATCTATATGGGGCTTAATTGCCAATGCCAGCTTGCTGGTTCAGCTTGTTATGGCGCTATTGTTCTTAGCCTCTGTTGTCTCTTGGGCCATGATTGTGCAGCGCGGTTTGTACCAGAGCAAAGCTAAGCGTGCGCTAGTTCAATTTGAGCGCGAATTTTGGTCGGGAGTCGATCTAAATCAGCTGTTTAGACAGAGCAATAGTCGCTCTGCCAGTGGTAAGGTCGATGGTGTGGAAAGTATTTTTCGCGCCGGCTTTAAAGAATTTACTCGCTTGCGTCAGCAGGTGAGTGCGGACCCTGATGCGGTGATGGAAGGTACTCAACGAGCTATGCGTGTTGCGCTTGCTCGCGAAGAGGAAAAGCTCGAACAAAGCCTTCCTTTCTTGGCCAGTGTGGCTTCGGTAAGCCCCTATATCGGATTGTTTGGTACGGTTTGGGGGATTATGAATTCCTTCCGCGGCTTGGCGAATGTGCATCAAGCGACCTTGGCTACGGTAGCACCGGGTATTTCCGAGGCTTTGGTAGCAACGGCAATGGGCTTATTTGCGGCCATCCCTGCGGTATTGGCCTACAACCGATATTCAGCCAGAGCAGAGACTTTAAGCAATAGCTATGAAACCTTTGCTGAAGAGTTCTCATCAATTCTGCATCGCCAAGTGCACGCTAAGTAGGTATAACCATGAGTTGGAAGCGCAGGGTTAAAAAGAAACCCATGGCGGAAATCAACGTTGTGCCATATATCGATGTGATGTTGGTTCTGCTGGTCGTGTTTATGGTAACGGCGCCGATGCTGATGCAGGGCGTAAAAGTAGATTTGCCTCAAGCACCTTCGGCCCCATTAGATGAAAAGCAGGATGAGCCTTTAATTGTTTCTGTTGATAAGGCCGGCCTCTATTATCTGAATCTGGGTAAAGACGATAAGGTTGCCAAACCTATTGCACAAATTACGGATACGGTTGCCAAGATTTTGCGACAAAAACCCAATACCCCTGTGTTAGTCTGGGGTGATCATAATGTGGATTATGGTTTGGTTGTTGGCTTGATGACACAGTTGCAGGCAGCTGGCGCACCTTCGGTGGGATTAGTGACTGAGGCCCCAAGGGAGAGCAATGCGCGCTAATCAAAAGGGTTTAGAGCAGCGTCAAGGCGGCTTTGGTGGTATTGGCATTTTAGTCAGCGTGCTTTTGCATGCCTTATTGGTGGTGGTTATTCTGTGGGGCTGGGAAAGCAGTGAAGAGCCTCAAAAGCGCCGAGTGACTCCTAAGTATGTGCAGGCAAAACTGGTAGAAATTAAACCCAAGGCTACCCCAAAGGCCACTCCAAAGCCTAAGCAGAAGGTTATCGATCTAACTAAAAAACGCCGTGATGCTGAGCGCCGTAAAAAACAAGAGCGTGATAAGGCCAAACGCTTAGCGCGCGAAAAGGCGGAACGAGAACGCAAGGCAAAAGCGGCGAGAGATAAAGCTGCGAAAGAGAAGAAGGCGCGTGAAAAGGCTGCTCGCGAGAAAGCGGCAAAGGAAAAGGCGGCCAGAGAAAAAGCTGAGCAGGTCGCCCGAGAACAAGAATTGCAGCGTCAAATTGATCAAGAGATGCAAGCTGAGCGAGACGCCATGCTGGCCGAGCAGCAAGCCGAAGAAGATCAGATGGTAGCCCAAAGTTTTATCGGTTTGATCGCTCAACGAGTAGAAAACAATTGGTCTCGCCCTGCTTCAGCTCGTAAGGGTATGCAGTGCGAACTGCGTATTCAGCTGGTGCCCACTGGCCGTGTGATCAGTGTGACGGTGGTAAAATCCAGTGGCAATGCGGCTTTTGATCGCTCTGCTGAGCAGGCGGTAAAAAAAGCCGAACAGTTCCCAGAGCTTAAGCAATTACCACCAGCGGTGTTTGAACGAAATTTTCGCCAATTACGATTGGTATTTAATCCTAAGGACTTGAGATTGTGATGACTATCCATCAACACATTAAATCATTGGCAATGCTTATTTTGTTGAGCATTACGGCCCTAGCCAAAGCGGAATTGACCATCGAAATTACACAGGGCGTCGATAACCCTGCAAAGATTGCCATTGTGCCTTTTTCCTGGTCTGGCAGTGGCCCTTTACCGGAAAATGTAGGCAATATTGTCTCGGCCGATTTACTGCGCAGTGGCCAGTTTGATCCAATTCCTGAAGGGGATATGCTGTCCTTCCCACAAGATGAGTCAGAAGTTTTGTTCCGTGACTGGGCGCGTTTGGGTACCGAGTTTTTACTCATTGGCTCCATTAAACCAAGCTTGTCTGCTATGGGCACCAATGGCTATCGTTTAGATTTTCAGCTATTTGATGTGCTGGGCCAGCGTCGCATGCTCAATAAGAATGTTACGGTAACCTCTAAAGGCTTACGCGATATGGCGCACTTTGCCAGCGATGAGGTTTATGAGGCGGTCACCGGTATTCGTGGCGCCTTTTCTACCAAGATGATTTATGTAGAAGCGAATCGTAATCGCCAAGGCAAGTTGATTTATCGTTTGAAT
>JAOXRT010000275.1 GCA_025800365.1 Cellvibrionaceae bacterium
CAAATACAGTAGTAGATCCGCTATTATTATCGATACTCGTCCAGGTAATTAGGTAACCACCATCTTCAAGAGTAACAATATGCGGCTCGATATTTGAGCTGTGTTGATCCTGGGCAATGATGGTTTCAGCGCTGATTAGCTCTCCGTCTGAAGTGAATCGGCTACTGTAAATGCTAGCAACTCCCTCGTTGACTTCAGACCATACCACCACAAATTCACCGTTGTTTAAGCCACTGACTTCAGGGCGCCCAGTAAGATTGGCATTGCTGTTTGTTGCTGTAATATTGATGGCTTGATCGAAGCGGGCCTCTCCGTTGGCGTTGAAGCTTTGGATTTGTATATGATTAGCACCATCCGCTGAGGTGCTTATCCAGCTTGCGATAAAGCCGCCATCGGAACTGCTTCGAATGTCACTCAAGAACTGTTCGCCGGCTAAATCGTCATGCAAGATGAAATCATCTTTAACCACATTGCCATCTTGATCGTAAATTTTAGCCCAAATATTGTTACCACTTTCATCCTGGTTGGCATGCCAGCTGACTGCAAACATTCCGTCGTTTAATTCTGTTATCGATGGTAATGCTTGGTTGCCTTGGCTTTGGCTATTTACCTGTATTTCATCTCCCAGCGGTTCACCATCGGCTGAGAACACACGCAGATAAACACCGGCTGCGTTACCATCCTGACCGTCACTCATCCAGCTAACCGCGAAACCGCCGTTTTCTAGTGAAGTAATTTCTGGGCGGCTTTGATCGGAACTGTAATATTGGTTAACTTGGAATTCACCGCCAACCTTTTCACTGTTGGCATCATAGCGTTGGGCAAAGATACCAAACCCGTCGCCATCTTGATCATAGGATTGCCAAGTTACCAAAAAGCCACCGTCTTCTAGGCCGGTTACATCTGAGTTGGCTTGCTCACCTAAACGGAAGCTATTGACGACAAAGGCTTTGTTTACAGCATTGCCGTCAACATCATAGCGTTGAGCCCAGATATCTAAGCTGCCGTCTTTACTGGCATTTAGTGATGCATAGGTGACAATATAGCCACCATCCTTTAGAGCGGCGATTGGGTCGATTAAGGTTGGGGTGAGCAGGACAACTAACTCATTGCCGGCCAAATCTTGGAGAGTTGCTTGGAATGTGTAGTATACGTGATCCCAAGCCGAAGTATCTCCGCTGATATTTCTAAACCAATCAGGCTTGATATCGGTATCACTACTGGCGCTGCCTTCTGCTGTAGCCAAATAACCATTGGTTAAGCTGTTCATTCGGTTGCTGCCGCCATTATTGGCTTCGATATCTTTGATTTTGTAATCAACATATTCGCTGGTGGTTAAACGCCACGCTATTTCGCTAGCCCTCGCATGGTAAACTGAGTCACCATTATCGACCTTGCCGCCATTTTGAGTTGTTCGCTCAGTAAAGTCATAGGCATTATTGTAGGTCCTTCCGATATTAACTACATTGGCATCTACTACTGTATCGATGGTTACAGCCAGAGGATCCGATTCTTTTGACTCCTCGCCGCGGCTGCTCACAACCTTGAAGTCATAGTTGCCGTCAATTAAATGTGAGCTAGTAATGGTCCAGCTACCATTACTTTCCGCAGTAGTCTCACCAACTTTGTTATTACCATGGAACAATGTGACCGTTGTGCCAGCTGTTGCTGAACCTGTGAAAGTAGTGGTGCTGTCATTCGTTAAATTATCATCATTAAACTTACCGGAGTCGCTAGACGCTTTTAAATCAATGGTAGGTTTTTCGATAGGTGGAGCGATCTCAATGATTACTTTGGCAGTATCAAAACCGCCGCGGCCATCGCTGATTTGATAAATGACGGTATCGGTTAACACCTGGTTTACAGGATTGTCCAGCTCGTAGACAATCTCACCAGATTTGTTAATTTTGGCGCTGCCGTACTTACCTTGCTTAGTGATGCTTTCAAGCTTCAGTTTATCACCATCAGGATCTTTATCGTTGGATAGAACATCTACTTTAACGGTGTCAGTAGTAGATACTCGATCGTTTTTAGCATCAGGGCCTTGGTTTGACTGAACTTCTACCTCAAAACCTTGAGTTTTAGGACTGATATTACCGGCAATATCGATTTGCTTCGCGCGAATATCGACTGAGCCATCATCCATTTCATTAGTAACTTGATAAACCCAATCACCATTTTCATCGGCCTCTACACGTCCATCTTCTTTACCATCAACATAGACAATAATTTCGGCATGAGCTTCAGCTGTACCATGAACCTCAGGGAGTGGGTCGTTGAGAGTTTCTCCAGGTGAAACATTTTTTGAACCGTTTAGATCATCGACAAGATGGGTGATTATCGGCGCTTCAACTTCTGTATCAATCGTGACGGTTAAGCTTGAAGAAGATTTTTTCTCGCTGCCTATAACGCTAGTAACCTTGAATTTGTGGTCGCCATCATTGTATTCATTCGTGGTGAAACTCCATTTGCCGTCGCTATCGGTCGTGGTTTCACCGATCTTTGTGTTGCCTTTGTAAATAATTACGCGGCTACCAATGGTGGCGGTTCCGACCAGTTCAGGTGTGCTGTCCTTAGTTATATTGTCGTCGTCATAGCGACCTGAATCACTCTTTTCATCAAGATCAATAGTAGGTTTCACATGAGGAGGAAGAAGAGTAATGTGGATGGTGGCCGTGTCCGTACCGCCATTACCGTCGTCGATTTTATACTCTATAGTGTCTTGTTGTGGTTCAGTTACCTTTCCATTGGGCTTGTAGGTAATTTTACCATTTTTAATTTGTGCGTTACCAAATTGACCCTGGCTAACAATCTCAGTCAGAGAAATTTTGTCGCCGTCACCATCGCTATCATTTTTTAGCACATCAAACTTAGTAGTTTTGCTAATGGTGTAGTGATCATCTTCGGCATCTGGTGCCTGATTAAGAGAGATTGTGAAGTTGAAGGTGTCGGACATGCCGCTCTCGTTTTCGGCGAGATCGTATTGCTTTGCCGTAATTTCATGCTGGCCTTCATCTAAAAGCAATGGCGATTCAAGCTTCCATTCACCTGTGTTGCTGTCTGCTCGCGTAAAGCCAGCAAAAGCACCGTCAATATAAATATGAACTAAAGCGCCTTTTTCCGCACTGCCGACGATTAGCGGCTCAATGTCGTCTGTATTTCCACCGTTATTAACTTCACCAGTGCTTGGTCCTTCATCGTCTAGAATATAGAGAATTTCTGGTGGCTCGACTTGACGATCAACAGTAACTTCAAATTCCGTGCTGGTATCGCTCCGGTTACCTGCCTTATCGAAAGCAATGGCAAAGAATGATTGTTTACCGGTTAGAAAACTATTGGTTGGCTGGTATTCCCAACTGCCGTCACTTTTTACAACAGTGGTACCTAAGAAACTGCTGCCGTGGTATAGGGCAATAATATCGCCAGCTGCTCCTTGGCCGTGAAGGCTAAAGGCGTCGTCATCGGTGGATTCTTGATGCTCCACGCGTCCTTGATAGGCGCCAACGTCATCGTTCGCATAATCAATTGTGGGGGCGTCTGGGGCAATGCTATCAATGGTCAGTGTAAAGCCATCGTAAGCTGTGCCGGCATCATTGACAGCTTTTGCTCTGAAAAGATGCTCGCCTTCGTCGAGCGGCTCTGTGATTTGTACTTGCCAATTGCCTTGGTCATCAGCTTGAATCGGCCCGTAGTGTTGATCGCCCACAGAGAGGTAGACCATGGCTTTTGCTGTGGCGGTGCCGCTGACTAGGGGGGTCTTATTATTATTGTAACCACCGTCTACAACGCTGGTTCCTGGAGGAAGTGTTACGCCTGTTCCGTTAGTAGAAGCGCTCATATCCATTACTTCAAGTTTAACAGGCTCAGAAGACTTACTTATATTGCCAGCGCTATCCTTTACGGTAGTACTGAGTTCATGTTGTCCTTCCTTGAGATCAACGCTAAGTGTCCAGTTGCCATTGGCGTCGCTGCTGGTTGTGCCCACGTGCTCGCCTTTATCGAAAACCTCTACTGTTGAGTTGGCTTCGGCTTTACCGCTGAAGTGGTGTTCTCCGCTGCTCAGTTGATCGCCGTTAACGAAAGCTTTAGGCACGCCGTTAACGGCTAGCTCACTGGCGGTTATGGCTTCTTGGTCAACTGATATTTGAAACGCTTGGCTAGGCAAAGATTCAGTACCGTTGGCATCAGTCTCACTGACGGTAAACTGATGTAGGCCTTGCTCTAGTTCGGGGCTTTGAAATACCCACAGGCCTTGATCATCGGCTTGGCTATGCCCAACTAAAGATCCGTTTTGATAAACATTAATGATTGCACCTGGAGTGCCTGTACCGCTTATGGTCAACAGGCTATCATCCGTCGTTCCAAGGTGTGTTACTTTACCTTGGGTGCTGCCCTGATCGTCCATAATGTTTGAAATATTGGCCATAATCTAATGTTTCCGTTAGTCGTTGATCGAGCACTCACGGCTCTTTGCCTGAAAATATTCAAAGGGATATTATTGAATATGTGAGCTGTTTCTAGCTTTGCTGGCAAAAACCATGCTTTTGTTTAATTAAAGTTCGCTAGCGGTTAATTTACTAATCCAAAGTGATGAGTTGCAGCTTTCTTGTCTTGGTTATTTAATCCAGTACCTATTGAGCCATTAGTCTCTGTACTACTGCTGGAAATTTAGAACACTTAGGAAATTAATAGGGGTTATATGTCTTCGGCATTTGGCGATAAACTAATCATTGCAATCTCTTCAAGAGCCTTATTCGATCTGAGTGATAGCCACCTTGTATTTGAGCGCGAAGGCCTGGCAGCATTTGCTGAGTATCAGCGTAAACACGAAGACGATATTCTCGAGCCGGGCGAAGCCTTCCCTTTGGTGAAAAAGCTGCTTGCACTTAATGAAGGGAAAAATCGCGTCGAGGTGATATTGCTGTCCCGTAATAGTGCAGACACTGGGCTCAGAGTATTTAACTCAATCGAGCATTATGGGCTTGGTATTACCCGGGCCGCGTTTTGTGGTGGGGAGAGCCCTTATCGCTATGTCTCGGCCTTTGGGTGCCATTTGTTTCTTTCTACCCATGCCGAGGATGTTCGACAGGCCTTAGACGCTGGTGTGGCGGCTGCAACGCTCATGCTGGCCGGGAGCCGTTTGGGAGATGATGGCGAACTGCGTTTTGCATTTGATGGGGACGCTGTATTGTTCTCTGATGAGTCTGAGCGTATCTACAAACAAGAAGGGCTAGAAGCTTTTGCTGAGAACGAGAAAACTAAGGCCAAAACTCCATTAAGCGGTGGTCCGTTTAAAACCTTTCTTAAAGCCTTGCAGCATTTACAGGCCGACTTTCCGAATGGTGATTGCCCCATTAGAACGGCCTTGGTAACCGCGCGCTCGGCGCCGGCCCATGAACGAGTGATACGAACCCTAAGACAGTGGGGAATCCGTCTTGATGAATCACTGTTCTTAGGTGGCCTAGATAAAGGAGAGTTTTTGCGATCGTATGGGGCCGATGTGTTTTTTGATGATCAGCAAAGCCATTGCCAATCGGCCAGTCAACATGTGGCTACCGGACATGTTCCCCATGGCGTAGCGAATGAGCTGAATCAGAGCTAAAAGCTCACTCGGCTTGCTCTTTAACGATTTATAAACGTCGTTTCTTATAAAAAGGCGAATTTGACTCCCAGTAGCATTAGCAGCGAAGCCAGTGCAGGTTGCAGTATGCTATTGGGTAATTGAGCCGAAAGCTTGCTGCCAAAGTGAATGGCTGGTAACGATCCAAGCAGCAAACATCCAAGTAGAACAAAGTCTACATTGCCCAAGAAGAATAGGTGCCCAAGACCCGCAATTAAGGTAAGAGGGACAGCGTGGGCAATATCGGTGCCTACCACCTCGGTCGCCTTCAGCTTAGGATACAGCACTAAAAGTAGCGCAGCACAGAAGGCTCCAGCGCCAACCGAAGAGAGGGTGACCAGCACGCCTAGTATGACGCCACTGATCACGGTGATCAGGCGTCCATGCTGGTGCACCTTAGACATTAGGCCATCTTCGTTTTGGCTGGCTTTCTGTAAGCGCTTTTTAAACAGGATAACGGCCGAAGTGATAATCAGCATCAAGCCCAGGCTGTGGGTTAATAGGCCTTGGTAATCATGGGCACCTTGAAAGAAGGTTTGCAGTAATAGGGCGGTAATCAGCGATGCGGGAATGCTACCAGCCGCCAATGCCATAACCAAAGACCAACGGATATTGCCCAACTTATGATGGGTGCGTACACCGCCAGCTTTAGTGACGGCCGCAAACAAAAGGTCGGTACCAATGGCCACATTATATGGAATGCCAAAGAGGATCAGCAGGGGCGTCATCAGTGAGCCACCGCCGACTCCGGTCACTCCGACGGCGAATCCGACGCCAGCACCGGCAAATATATACGTTAAGGCATCCATATAAACAATAAGTAGGAGACAGGTGAATTTTTATAGCTAAATTAGCAATTAGTGCTGGCAAATATACGGATAAGACTCTATTCTGGAAAAGAATATTTACTTATATTTTTATAAGTAAATACTTGGAAGAGAGCTTGGCGTACAAAGCTTCATTTCTGAGCGCAGTTGCGCTCATGGTCTTACCGTGGCCAATACAAAGGGGAGAAAGCTATGAAACTGCAGCAGTTGCGTTATATTTGGGAAGTTGCCCACCATGACCTCAACGTCTCGGCGACGGCTCAAAGCCTCTATACTTCGCAACCAGGGATCAGTAAGCAGATTCGTCTATTAGAGGATGAATTAGGCGTCGAGGTCTTTTCCCGCAGTGGCAAGCACTTAACCCGAATTACCCCCGCCGGTGAGGCCATCTTAAATACTGCTGGAGAAATTCTCCGTAAGGTAGAAAGTATCAAGCAGGTCGCCCAAGAGTTCAGTGATGAACGTAAGGGCAGCCTTTCTATCGCCACTACGCATACCCAAGCGCGCTATGCCTTGCCGAATGTGATTGGCGACTTTATTAAAGAATATCCGGATGTTTCCTTGCATATGCACCAGGGAACACCTATGCAGATCTCTGAAATGGCCGCAGACGGTACCGTTGATTTTGCGATTGCGACAGAAGCGATGGAGTTATTTAGCGATTTGGTGATGATGCCTTGCTATAAATGGAACCGTTCCATTGTAGTACCTAAAGACCATCCACTATGTCAGGTTTCTAAGCTGAGCTTGGAAGATGTTGCTCACCATCCGATTGTGACCTATGTTTTTGGCTTTACTGGCCGCTCTAAATTGGACGAAGCTTTCGTTGAACGTGGCCTGGCCCCCAAGGTCGTGTTCACCGCCGCTGACGCAGACGTTATCAAATCTTATGTAAGACTGGGCTTAGGTATCGGCATCATTGCCCATATGGCCTACGACGAAGCTCTAGACAGTGATTTGGTCGCGCTGGATGCCAGTCATCTCTTCCAGTCCAGTACGACTAAGATTGGTATTCGTCGCGGCACCTTCTTACGTGGCTTTATGTACGAATTCATTCAAAAATTCGCACCGCACCTTGAACGTGACTTGGTGGCCGATGCCATTGGTCGCAGCAGCAAGGCTGAAGTGGATGAGTTGTTTTCTTCAATCGAGCTGCCGGTATACTAATTCACCGTTCTATCACCACTGTAAAGTGTAAAACTAGGTTTGGAAAAGCAGTCATCTTCTAGATAGCACTGTTTATGATACAGATAGCTCTTTTCACAAGGGCTGTTTTTACCATCGTAGCCCACAGAGTTGATCGTCTTATAGTCATTTTCTAAAATGAGTGGCCCTTTACTGAAAGGGTCTACCCAATCAGATTCAGAAATGTAACTTTTCAATTGAGCAAGGTTTTTTATTGTTGTGCCGTTAATCGTGCGAAATAGATTCGCTGCGGCGATCACTTTATTCCCTTGTAAGTGTAGCTGATGAGCGCAGTGTCGCATCAAGTAGTCATAGTACACGTCTTCTTGCGTGCTCGAATTCAACTTGTCTCCCATTGAGTTTGGTGTAAATAGATCTAGTATTGTCGTATCTTTGGGCGGTTGTTGTTCGTTTGTTTCGTAGTCATTCCATTTATACTCAACTGTGTGACAGCCTTGTAATACTCTCTGCCGCTCTCCCTTAAGCGATATTGCTAGCTTATTAGTTTCTAGATTCTTATGAAAATAGAAACTTGGAAATGTAATAAATAGAAATTCATGGATATCGTCTAAGGGATTTTGCTCTTCATCTCCAGTGAGAAATTGGAGTTGATTTCTTTCGCCAAAATACTGTTTCCAGCGGTCAATCAAGGAGCCTTTGCTTAACTCTCTTATGAAATTTTGACTATACAAGAATTCACCAGACATTATGCGCGCATAGTTTTCTTGGCTATTTTTCCCTACGGCAGTCAAGGTGTTAATGGTTTGTCTATAATTGTCTTCGCTAAGTGGGTGGTTCTTAATTAGTTCTGCTTGCCAAAAAAGAGCCTCTTGTTGGATAACAATACCTATCATATAGGATATTAAAATTGATTCGGTCTCGGTTTTAACTAGCTGGCCAAATCGTATTGCTGAATTAGTATATTCCAAGGCTGCTTGATAATGTCCTTGTTTAGCGAGTTGCATAGACTGTAGGATTAACAGACGCCCTAGATTCATTATTTCGATGTAATCAGTGGTAAATTCGATGGCATAACTCTGTTCTAAGTCAAAGTGGGTTGAATTACTTGCGATAAGACTGACTTCTATTTCTTTTTGGTGGGCTAAGAGAACATCTTCTACCCATTTAGCTGACCATTGCTCTGCGCTAATGTGTTTCCGTAATAAATCTTGTGTTTGTCCTTGCAAATTGCTTTGGTAAGACTTCTCTTGGCTAAACCGAATATGTTTAAAGCCATTCTCCATAGGGTTAAACTTAGGGATGAACTCGATTAGACCTTGAGTGTCCAGTTTCGTTGGATCTTGCGAGCCCCAGTAAATATAAAGCGTGATAAAGGAAATGAATGCGATCAGTCCGTAAATGGCTTTTTTAAGCATGAGATGTTCCCTATCTTTTGCGACTGCTTATTAGCTTTGACGGTGACAAGCTTATTTTGGTTTCAGGGTTGGTGTGTTGCGAGCCAATCTTTGTCTCAATCTATTCAAAGGCTAATTGTTAACATTCAGGATAGAATTCCGTGAATCGTTTCAGCTACTTGCTGTCCACCATGCGCATCAAACATTCTTGCGCGGCTGCGGCTACAAGACAGCCATCCTGGCGATAGATCTTTCCAAAGTTCAGGCCACGGGCGCCTGAGGTTTTGGGGCTATCAAGTTCATAATAGTGCCACTCGCTGGCATCAATTTGATCGTAAAACCACAGCGCATGATCCAAGCTGGCACTTTGTAGCTTAGGATTGTAATAGGAGATGCCATGGGGCAGTAGAGAGGTGTCTAACAGATAGCTGTCTGACATATACGATAGCAGCGCTTGGTTTAGAATGGGGTCATCAACCTTCCCGCTGGCACGCATCCAAACTCCCACGCGAGGTGGCATGGGGGCAGGATTTAAATGATCGAAAGGGTTGGTGCTACGATATTCGATTTCCAGTGTGCGTTTATCTGGGTCTAGGCCTTTCGCTTCACAGTATTCAATTTGACGTTCATGTTCTGTCTGCAAACCTTCAACAGGAGCGTCAGCTTGGAATTCACATTGCTGCTCTAAACCGTCTTCGGGTCTTTGGAAAGACAGGGACGAAATTAATATCGCTTTACCGTTCTGCAGGGCGGTAACGCGGCGGGTACAAAAGCCGCGACCGTCGCGCACGATCTCGACTTTAAAATCAATATCAATATGCACCTGCCCAGGGCGAATGAAATAGGCATGCTGGGAATGAACTTTATATTCTTCGCTCACCGTTTGGTGAGCGGCATAAAGTGCTTGGGCGAGTACTTGCCCGCCGTAAACACGCCCCCAAGGCACTTGCATATTGTGCCCGCGAAAAAATAAGTCATCCTGCTTTTCTAGCCTAAGTACTTCAAGTAGGCTTTGAAAATCTTTGGCTTTCTTTTCCGCGAAGGCGTCGCTCATTGGGCAGTCCTTATTATTCTTACTGTTCGACAATACTCACAGCGATACGACGAAGTGCAGTATCAATGCTGTCCACCTTAACTTTAAGGGATTGTCCAAGCTGGTGCACAGTGTCACCGCGGACGAGTTTTAGGCGGCGATGGTCTAACTCCCAAGGGGCTTCTTTGTTTTGTAAGAGAGCAAAGCCCTCGATGCCAGTATCATCAAAGCGCAGACCAATGCCTTGGCCGTTAACTAAGGCGATGGTGGCTTGATGTTCGCTGCCAATCTTATCGGCCATATATTGTACATGCAGCCACTGCTCCATTTGGCGGACAGCTTGGCGCCCAGCCATAAGTTGAGCCTGCGTTTTTTCAAGCTGCTCTGCACTAATGGTCGCTGGAGCAGCTTGCTCAGAGAGCTTGGCCTTGATTACTAGGTGATTATAGTAGTCCTGATAGCGGCGAATCGGCGAGCTAATCGTGGCATAGCCAGCCAATCCAAGACCTAAGTGCGGTGCCGCTGAGACGTGCAGTTCGCTGGCTTGTAATAGACGCTTGCAGGTCAGCAGTAGCTGAGGGTCGTCTTGGTTCAGACACTGCATCAAATCTCGGTAGCCTTCTAAGCTATCAAGCTTCAGATCAGCAAGTTTGGGGTGGTCGGCTTTAAGCACCTCTTGTAAGGTCTCTAGCTTGTCTTCTTTTATTCCTGCATGGTGCGAAAACAAGGCAGGTAGCTGATTTTCCTTAAAGAAGTTGGCTGCGCTGATATTACAGGCCAACATGGCTTCTTCTACCATTAGGTGGGCTTGTGTCTTACTACGCTTGTGAATTTCAGCGATCTTGCCTTGCTCGTTCAGCTCGATGTCGTAATCGGCCTTATCTTCCATTACTAGGGCATGTTCTAGACGGTAAGCCTGACGCTGCTGTGCGAGCTCGTGTAGGGCTTTTAGGCTTTCACTTTGCGTGTCGTCTAGGCCTAATTTACCGTCATCTTCGCAAAGCCAATCTGCCACTTCTTGATAGCTGAGTTTTCTCTGGGATTGAATGTTGGCTAGCTCAAATTGAAATGCAGTGATTTCACCTGAGTTACTGATATCCATATGACAGATTAAGGCAGGACGTTGCTGGCCTTCAACTAAGGAATAACGATTCTGAGACAGTTCAGTCGGGAACATATGTCGGCTTTGGCCGGGTAGATAGACTGTCTGGGCGCGATTGAGTGCAGCTTGGCCAAGGGAGGAGTCAGCGGCGACTTCAATACTAGGGTCGGCAATTGCAACACTTAGCTTATAGTTATCTCCATCGCGCACAACGGCGAT
The DNA here is from genome assembly GCA_025800365.1 of Cellvibrionaceae bacterium. Classification (GTDB taxonomy): domain Bacteria; phylum Pseudomonadota; class Gammaproteobacteria; order Pseudomonadales; family Cellvibrionaceae; genus Pseudoteredinibacter. Next base: position 11,342 of record JAOXRT010000275.1, read on the forward strand.
TGCATCATCCATATCTAAGGTGCTTGATGAATCGATGGTAACAAAGGGCAAGTCACAGTTGTTGGGGTAGCTAGGGATATCGGCTTTGGCCAGCTCATCGGCCTGTTCCTGGGCGCCTTTGCCTAATTTACCCGGCAAATTGTGTTTGCTGGCCATGTAGAGACCTTCAATGCCAGGAGTGTTCTCGTTCCCCAAGTTCTCTAGCACACGCACCTGAGCTTTACCCTCTTTGTGAAAAGGGTGTTGGCTAATACGACAGCGAATAAAATCGCCAGCCTTTAGGCCTTTTCGTTGATTAGGGGGAATAAACAACCAGCGGTTAAATTGAGGCAGGTCTGGCTGAACAAAATGGCCCTGACCGCGCACTACATAATGACCTACAAAATCTTGCAGAGGACTTTCCAGTAGCTTTTCCAGTTCGGCTTGGGGTTTGCCACCTTTACCTTCAACAACATTAATACGAACACGATCTCCCGGGAAAAGGCGATTCATATCATTGGGGGTTATAAATGCTTCGCGACCATCATCAAGGCTGGCAAAGCCAAATTTGCCATTACTGCCTCTAACTGTACCTTTAGCGATGTCTTTTGTAGATCGGATATCTTTCTTCAGTTGGCTCAACTGGCTGAGCGCATCTTTGTTTAGCATGTAAAACCCTTATTGAGAGGGAGAGTGTCATTAGATCAAGGCTGCAGATCGGAGCATTGAAAGCAATCTATGTGGTATCGCTTCCGAGCCCTGCATCGGCCCAAAAGGGCGTGATTATATCAGCTATCCTGAGCTTGGCGATCCTGTCTTGACGACAAATTCTGTGACCATCTATCTGTTCTATATATCGATTCTCTATACATAAACTATCGCCCCAACAGGGTGGCTATAACTTGAGCGTTAAAGTGGTGCATCGGCGTGCCTCACAAAGGGGCGTTTGCGCACTAAACGATCAAAAATGGAGCGCGTTTATCTTGGGTGGGCGAATTTTATGCAAATCCATTGAGTTTATGAGGGATTCTGCAAGGCCGCGCACCATCAGGGGGCTGGCGATTTTCTGTATTTTCGGATAAGCGTATTTTGTAAGAAGTGAAAATAATTACTAAACCTTTAGTGTGAGTTGGTCGATGTAATAACTGTCGCGTAAGCATTCATTCGCGCTGCGATGGCCAGATAACGTAAAGACATAACGAGAATTTACACATGAAAGTTAGAACTAGGGTCTCTTTGTTTGCATTAGCCCTATCATTGATACCGCTTTTAGCTGTAACGGTGGTACTGGGTTGGTTTTCATATTCATCTGCGCAGGAAGCGTTAAATAAACAGTTGGAAAGTAAGTTGGTTTCGCGCCGAGAAGCGAAAAAGACCGAGTTGGAGTCGTATTTCCAAACCGTTAATGATCAGCTATTGAGCCAGGCACAAAGCAATATGCTGGTTTCTGCCGCGATTGACTTCAATGAAGCTTTTGCCCAGCAGAGCTTTGCAGGCCCGGATGCCGTCGAGAGCTTTGGTAGCGACGCTGAGCGGTCTTTGGATGACTACTATCAAAATGACTATGCCAACCGTTATAAGGAAAAGAACACAGGCAAGTCAGTGGACGTTGATAGCATCGTCAGTTCACTGGGTGAGCGCGCGAAATGGTTTCAATACTATTACATCAGTGATAATGAAGAAGCCTTGGGCGAAAAAGACAATATGTTGAGCTCTTCACTGGGCGGTAGTTACGACGAGGTGCATGAGCTCTATCATCCGGCTATTCAGGCTTTTCTTAAGCGTTTCGGCTTTTACGATATCTTTATTATCGACCCTGAGACTGGCGATGTAGTCTACTCGGTATACAAGGAACTGGATTACGCGACTAACCTAGATTCTGGGCCGTATCGTAACTCTGGTTTGGCACAAGCTTACAGGGCAGCAAAAGCCTTGGGGGATAGCCGAGAAGTGGCTGTAGTGGATTTCAAACCCTATTTGCCTAGCTATAACGATAATGCGGCTTTCGCGGCAACACCCATTTTGGATATTGACGGCAATCAGCAAGGCATCTTGGTTTATCAGATGGCCCTAGACCGCATTAATCAGTTGATGACTCTAAATCAAGACTGGCAGTCTCAAGGCTATGGTAAAACCGCTGAGCTTTATCTGGTCGGTGATGATCAGCATATGCGCTCAGATAGCCGGGTATTTGTAGAAAGCCCCAATGCCTTTAAGCAGTGGGGCTATAACAGCAGCTTTGGCCAATCAGCGACAGATACTGTATTGGCGAAAGGCACTACGATTGCCGCGGTCCCAGTAAACACTCCAGCTGGTAAAGCCATCGCGGCTGGCCGCACTGGTGTATCCCATTATGAAAATTACATGGGCGAGAAGGTGATTGGGGCCTATACACCATTAAATATTAATGGTTTGAAGTGGGGCATTGTCGCTGAAATTTATCAAGATGAAGCATTTCAGGCGGTTGAGTCGCTAGGTGAATTGATCGCGCTGTATGGTGGAATTACTTTCGTTGCGGTATTAATCGTAGCTATTGCCGTAGGTTTATGGTTTGCCCATGGTTTATCGCGGCCCATTTCCAGGCTTAGCGAGACGGTTGCTGAGATTTCGGCGAATAACGATCTTACATTGTCTATCTCTGAAGCTGGCGATGAAGAGGTCTCCCAAGCGGCCAGTAGTGTAAATGCGTTAATCCGTAGGCTGAGAGATAACTTTCTGCAAATCAGTTCTTCTTCGGGACAGCTGGCGCAGAGTGCGGATGGTATGTCTGAATTGATGAATACCAACCTACAAGAAATCGATGCACAAAACCGAGAGTGTATGAAGGTCGCGCAATCGGCCACTCAGCTAGAGCAGGCCGCTCACGAAGTGGCGCGCAATGCCAGTGAAACTGCCGTACAAACTCGTGAGGCTAATACGATATCTGGCCGCTTGGCGGATATGGTTGAAAGATCAGTGGCTTCTACCCAGGCGGTCGCAGGTGAAATTGGTAGTGCGAATGAGGCCATGGAAACCTTGGCTGAGCGTACCAGCGATATTGGCTCGGTCTTGGATGTGATCCAAGAGATCGCTGAGCAGACCAATTTGTTGGCATTAAACGCGGCGATCGAAGCGGCTAGGGCGGGTGAGCAAGGGCGCGGTTTTGCGGTGGTTGCTGATGAGGTGCGTAACTTAGCGCGTCGTACTCAAGATGCCACCGGCGAGATTTCATCCATGATTGAAGGTTTGCAGTCGGATTCTGGTGTCGCAGTAAGTGCCATGCGAACTGGCCTTGAGAAGGTTAAATCGAACGTGGCCGAGGCTGAATCTTCCAAGGAAGCTTTAGCTGAAACAATGGATATCGTTCGTAAGATTTCCTTAATGAATGAGCAGGTTGCTACTGCGGCTGAAGAGCAGAGCGAAGTAATCAAAGAAATCACCGGCAGCACACAGGATCTGAGTCATCTGTCAGATCGCAGTACTGAGCGCAGTCATGAGTTGGATAGCATTAGCTCGCAGCTTAGCGGGTTGGCCGGTAACCTGAAAACAATGGTGTCCGCCTACAAGGTTGGCTAGCAAGATTTAGCTCAATCTATTGTTTATTCTAAGCCCGAACTTGTTTCGGGCTTTCTTTTTTACAGCACTTTAAAACTTCCCTTGCTAGTTTGTCTTTAGGCATATAGTGGACTTTGTGTCGCTCTGACCGTAATGTTTTATATGCTTAGATAAAATTATCATCAATAGTGATGGCGTATTCTCAATCGCGCTCTTATATACTGCGGCTCTACTAGCGAGCCAGCTGCGCTATTACTTCCATAAAAACAATAATGGCTTAATTATGACCTTTAGTTTAATTCCCCCCGATGCACACTTTGCGGTTGCAGCCGCCTTATTTGCCATAGCTTTGTTTGGCTTTTGGGCCGAGAAGCAAGCATGGGGTAGGGTGCTAACTGGGGCGGTATGGGTTTTACTGCTCGCCATACTGGCATCGAATGTAGGCCTGATACCGAAGTCGGCGGACTTCTATAATTTAGTTTTTAGCTATTTTGTGCCGGTTCTAATCCCTTTATTTTTGTTACGCGCCGATGTTAGAAAAATTATTGCAGAGTCTGGCCGTGTGGGGGTGGCGTTTTTACTGGCGGCCTTGGGGAGTGCCTTGGGCGCTATCATTGCTGTTAGCTTTATAGACCTCGGAACAAAGGAAGCCGAGTTAGCAGGTATATTTACCGCAACCTATGTGGGTGGTTCAGTGAACTACGCTGCGCTGATTCAAGCGACCGGCTTTGATGATGCCAGCGTGATCTCGGCGGCTACCGCTGTTGATAGTTTAATGAGTGCGGTATTTTTAGCGGTTATTGCCTTGATGCCGGCATCAAAATGGCTGATGGAACGTTTCGCTCAACGTGATCATAGTGCAGTCGATGCCGCTCATGGGTCAGGAATTAATGATGATAGAGCGGAGCAACTTGCACAAAATGAAAATACTATTAGCGCTTTTTCTCTATGTGCGGCAATTGTTTTTAGTATCTCGGTGGTGGCGCTATCCGATGGCTTAATTGCGTTTTTACAACACAGCTTTGAAGGTAGTAATTTCAAGCCACTGCGCTATATATTTATCACCGTATTCTCGGTGTTACCGGCGACATTCGCGCCCAAAACGATGCAATCCCTACGTGGGGGTGAAGAGGTCGGTTTGATTTTGGCCTTTGTGTTTTTCGCTGCTATATGTGCGGGCGCCGATGTCTTCGCCCTTATTGGCACGGCGCCTATTTTATTGCTGTTTGTGGTTGTGCTTTTATTGATACACGGCTTGGTGGTATTTGGAGGGGCTTATCTAATTAACTGGCTATTGCGAATCCTATCGAAGAAATCGGATTCGGCACATCTGTCATTGCCTGAGCTCATTATTGCTTCTAATGCCGCAATACTGGGAGCAACTACCGCTCCAGCGCTTGCGATGGCGAGGGGCTGGCCGGCCTTGGTGACACCGGGAATTTTAGTAGGTGTGGCAGGTTATATTATCGGCACGCCCCTTGGCATTTTAGTGGTAAGCCTGTTGGCCAAATAATCTCAACAGGAGATCTTCATTGATCAGCTGTAGCAGCAAAGCTTGCCTGAAATTTCTATGCCCACAAAAAAAGCCCAGTTAAAGACTGGGCTTTTTTTGATCAGTTAAAAACTGAAATCAATATTGTGAAGCCGGTAGGTGTACTACCAAGCCATCCATTTCTTCAGTAACGACTAGCTGGCAGCTAAGGCGGCTATTGTCTTTCGGATCAACAACGGCTTCCAATAGATCTTGTTCGGCACTTTCAACAGCAGGCACTTTATCTTGCCATGCTTCGTCGACGTAGCAATGGCAGGTAGCACAGGCGCAGGCGCCACCGCATTCAGCCAAGATACCATCGATCATATTGTCGATAGCACCTTGCATGACATTACTACCAACCTCGACTTCGGCTTCAAACTGGTTGCCACTGGCATCGACATAGTTAATTAAAGGCATGGTTTTCCTCTTTTCCTTTGGCTAATCACTTTCTCTTGTTTGCTCCGTTTATACTGAAGTTTTATACGGAGCTTTATTTGGCTGTAGCCTAAGCCAACAGCGATTTTAAATCAAAATCTGTATCGCAAACGTGTCCAGGACTCGGATTTATGCCCTTGGCGAGTAATTGCTTGGCTTGCATAAACTCTTTGGCTTGGTTGATGCAGTCAACGGCTAATAATTGTTCACCTTTAAAATACCAAACACTAAAGGCACGGCTATTATTGTCTCCCCGTACCAGCACCTGATCATAACCCATATTAAAGCCGGCAATTTGCAGTTTAATGTCGTATTGATCTGACCAAAACCAAGGGTGCGTGTGATTGTCGATTTGCTTACCGCAGATGCTGGCTGCAGCGGTTTTTGCTTGCTCAGTAGCGTTAGGTACGCTTTCGAGTCGCACCCGGCTACCAATCAGTTTATGAGGGTAGGAGCTGCAATCACCGGCGGCGACGATATCTGGATCGCTGGTTTGCGCGTAGGCGTCTACGGCAATGCCATTGTCGATCGTAAGGCCTGCTGCTTCAGCAAGCTCAATATTGGGTACGATACCTGCGCCAATAATCACTACATCGGCAGCAATAGTTTCGCCACTGCTACAAAGCACAGATTCAACTTTACCCTCACCCTGAATAGCATCCACACCCATTGAGGTAAGAATCTTTACGCCAGCCTCTGTGTGGATGTTCTGGTAAAACTCTGAAATAACGGGGGCGGTGACTCGCTGTAAAATTCGCTCCATCATTTCTAAAACAGTAACTTCCACGCCAAGCTTATTGAGCGCCGCTGCCGTTTCTAGGCCAATATAACCGCCTCCAATAATGACGACCTTGGCGGGCTTTTGGCTTTTGTCTAAATGTGCACGAATGCCTTCGATATCGGCGACCGTGCGCAGATAATGTACACCTGCAAGATCGACGCCCGGTAATGGAATCTGGCGCGGTCTTGAGCCGGTGCAAAGTGCGAGCTTCTCGTAGCTAAGGGTTTCGCCATTATCTAGGGTAACGCTTTTGTTTTCGCGATCAATGCTATCGACGCGTTGCCCCAACATAAATTCGGCGTCAATTTTGTCGTAAGCCGCGAGTGGGCGAATCAATAATTGTTGTAGGGTTTTTTCGCCACTTAGAAATGTTTTTGATAGCGGTGGGCGGTGGTAGGGGGCATGCGGCTCATCGCCGATAATTATAATGCGACCTTGCCAGCCTTCTTGGCGCAAACTTGGCGCTAGCTGAGCAGCGGCGTGTGAGGCGCCGATGATGATACAGTTGCCTTGCATAATGTCTCTCTATTATCCCACTGTTGTTTGACTTCAATCGCGCGAATGCGAAAAAGCGGTTTATTATAGGCCGTATAGAACAGTGGCTACCATATTAGGGTAGCCACATCGCATTGGCAGTGACAATTTGCTGCAAATCTCTTAACCGTCGGTACCGGAACGCTGTTGATTATGGAAGCGCTGGCGGTAGGCTCGTGGAGTTAAACCGGTTTTTCGCTGGAACAGTCGGCTAAATGAACTCAGGTCTGTGTAGCCAACTTGCAGCATGACACTTTCGACCGGTAAGCCACTATTTTCCAACATGCGTTTAGCGGTATCGATGCGCAGGTTCTGCAAATAGCGATTGGGTGTTTCATCCAATACTTGTTTAAAGCGGCGAATTAATGTGCGTGTGCTCACCGCTAATTCATCGGCTAACTGATTCAATGAAAAACGTTCTTTCATATTGCGTTGCAGCCAGGCTTGAGCTTTGCTGACCAGTGGATCGTTATGTTCTAGCTGATTCTCCAAGGTCAAGAATGCGGTTTGCTCAACTTCATTGGTGTTCAACAAGGTTGCTTTCGCGCATTGGTTGGCAATGCTCTTACCCATAAAGCGCTCAATCAGGCGCAGGGTCATTAGCTGCTCGGAGTTAGCGGCGGCACCTGTCATCACGCGTTGGTGCTCGACATACAGCTGGCGGATATTGAGCTCAATATTGGGGTAACGCTGGCGAAATTTCTTTTCTAGCCACCAACTGGTGGTAGCGATGCCACCATTAAGCAATCCCGTTTCCGCGATGATAAAGCTGCTGGTGCAATGCCCCATAATGGTTTTGCCTTTGCCATGCTGCTGGCGAAGCCAATCTACCATTGGCGCCATTTGTTTGAGCTTGCGCCCAAAAGGCAATTCACCTTCGTAAAACAAGGAAGGTACCACAATGACTTGGCAGTCATCGGCGAGGCTTAAATCACCATCAACGTTAAAACTTAGGCCGCCGACAGAAGCGACGCCTTGACCATCCATGGACAGCACCTTTGTGGCAAATTGCCCCTCGGTATCCCCATGTTGTTTGCGCCAGTAGGCGTTAGCGATGTGCAGGTTATCCTGCACCTTAGCGAGGCTTGAGGTGTAGCAGCCGTCGTAAGCAATCAGAGCAATATTTGGCATGGCTATATCTGCTGTCTATTGGTTATTTTTGCCAGAGTGGTCATTGTAACCAGTCTGATCGTGAGTTTGTTGGTCATTATCGGCCAGTAACTTGTCCATCAAGGACACTAAAAAGTTCGCATAGTCGTCAGTACTGGTTTCGTTTTGCTTGTACTTCCAGGATTTCAAATACCAGTCTTGAATTAAGGCCAGAAGGGCGGAAGCGGTGAGCTCGCTATTGGAACAATGCATCTCTCCAGCGGCGACGCCTTCTTCGATCAGCTCTTTAAGCTTGGCGGTATCGATGAGGTCAAATTGCTTGGCTTGATCCCTTTGCTGGCGAGCCATGGACTTGGATTCCATATACACAAAGCGATACCAGGGACGAAACAGACTACCCATATAAATATAGATTCGCAGCCTTGTGGCTAGGCGCTGTCTTGGGCTGCCGCTTTCTAAATTTAGGGAGTAAGCCAGTGGTGCCAGGCGTTGGCTTAGAAAATCGTTGACCATCTGGGCCAGCATATCTTTGCTACGGATATAGTTGTATAAGCCGCCCATGCTGATGCCTGTACTTTGACTAAGGTCACGCAGGCTCATCGCGTCAAAGCCGCCTTTGCTAGCCAGTTCAAAAGTGGCATCAAAGATAATCTTCAGGTTTTTTACTGCGGCACTTTCACGCTTGACCTTAATATCTTCGCGGAAAGCTTCGAAAAACTCGCTGTATACCGATTCACGACAAACGGGTAGGCAGTGCTTAAAGCTTGCAAAGCACTGTTCTTGGGGCCAATTGGCCTGTTCGTCGTTCATCATCTTGCTTCCCCATTGTCTGGTTTTGGCTACGGATGCTTAGTGCTCTCTCTAGTTCTATGCCGTTTTGGGTGGTGCAATGTGGCTCTAGGCCGTTCTAGTCAATACTAAGCAGCAAGGACTGTGCAAAAGGGACAAATTCTGCGCTGAGTGCGCCGAAACTTGACCAAAGCTTTCACAGGCCTTGACGAATGTCCCGCTATCTAGGATAAATAGCGAACGCTCGCTCTTTTTTAAAGAACCATAACGAATTTGTTTCAGTCTCGCAACGATATTTACGCTTTGATGATGACTGCAACGGCGAGATTTTTGTCAATTCACACTATGAGGCTCCGCTATGACTGCGCCAATGAACACCGCGATAACCCTTAAGCAACGCCCCAATGGCGAAGTCCGTGACGAGGATTTTGAAATTAAGCAAAGTCCAATGCGCGAATTACAGGATGGCGAATTTCTTATAGAAAACAAATACTTATCGCTAGACCCTTATATGCGCCCGCGTCTCAATGACATGAAGGGCTATATGGACCCCGTTGAAATTGGTGCTGTGATCGTGGGCGAAGCGGTTGGCGAAGTAATCGCCAGTAAAACGGATGCCTATCAGGTTGGGGATGTCGTGACGGCCTATACCGGCTGGCAGACCCACTATATTGCCAAGGGCGATGAGCCAATGATCTACAAGGTAGATGCCAAAGGCTTGCCATTATCTGTATTTTTGGGCGCGGCAGGCATGCCAGGGCGCACGGGTTACTTCGGCTTGACTGAAGTGGGCAAGCCGCAAGCGGGCGAAACGATTGTGGTCTCTGCGGCATCGGGTGCTGTAGGTTCATTGGTTGGCCAGGTTGCCAAGTCTATGGGCTTACGTGTCGTTGGCGTGGCCGGTGGCGATGAGAAGTGCGGTTATGTCACTGAAGAACTAGGGTTTGATGCCTGTGTAGATTATAAAGCTGGCGATCTAGATGCTGATCTAGCGGCGGCCTGTCCAAATGGCATTGATATCTATTTTGAGAATGTCGGCGGTGCGGTCACGCGCGCTGTATCCAGGTTGCTAAACAAAGGCTCTCGCGTACCAGTGTGTGGTTATGTATCGGCTTATAACGCCGAGGATATGGCTGCTGTTGAAACCCCATTCCATGTTTTTGGCGCAATGGAAGAGCCGCCTGAGCACCGCTTCTTTTTGGTGACCGAATGGCAAGAACAGCATGGTGAAGCGACGGCACTTCTAGCCAATAAAATTAAAGATGGCGAGGTGAAATACCGCGAGTCCGTAGCCGAAGGTATCGAGAATGCTGTTGAGGCCTTCCGCGGTATGCTTAAAGGCAAAAATTTTGGTAAGCAAGTTGTAAAGCTAGGCTAAATGCTGGCTTTACAGATTTTGAATATAAATACCTAGCAAAAGTAAATGGAGTAAATCATGAATATTGACTTTACCCAAGAAGAACTAGACTTTCAGCAGGAAGTTCGTCAGTTCTTTGCGGAGCATTACCCAAAAGATATTCAAGAAAAAATCAAAAACAATATACACCCAACGAAAGAAGATTTTATTCGTTGGCAGAAGATTTTGAATGATAAAGGTTGGCTAGCGGAAAACTGGCCAGTGGAATATGGCGGCACGGGTTGGACGCCTACCCAGAAGTACATTGTGCAACAAGAAAAAGCGCGTGCACATGTTCTAGGTACGATTCCTTTCGGTGTCACCATGGTTGCGCCAGTGATTTATACCTATGGTAACGAAGAGCAAAAGAAGCGCTTTTTGCCGGATATTTTAGAATCTAATGTGTGGTGGTGTCAGGGATATTCTGAACCAGGTGCAGGTTCTGATTTGGCCGCTTTAAAAACCAGCGCCGTACGTGATGGTGATGACTATATCATCAACGGCACCAAAACCTGGACAACACTGGGTCACTGGGCTGAGTGGATGTTCTGCCTAGTACGTACAGATCCTGATGCACCAAAGAAGCAGCAGGGCATTAGTTTTATCTTAATTGATATGTCGAGTCCTGGTATTACCGTATCACCTATTTTAACGCTGGACGAAGAACGTGAAGTGAACGAAGTACACTTCGATAATGTGCGTGTACCAGCGGTCAATCTTATTGGTGAAGAAAACAAAGGTTGGACTTACGCTAAGTTGTTGTTGACCCATGAGCGTACCAGTATTGCCAATGTGCAAAACTCTAAAGTGCGTTTGGAAAAAGTTAAGAGCTTGGCTCAAGAAACCCCCGCTCATGACGGCGAAGGTGTACTTTGGCAAGATGAAATGTTCCGTACCAAAGTGGCCAATGTTGAGTTGGATTTAACCGCTTTGGAATACACTGAACTACGTACTTTAGCGGCGGTTGCTTCTGGTGGAGCACCTGGTCCTGAATCTTCTATTTTGAAGATTAAAGGTACTGAAGTTATGCAGGCCATTGATGAGTTGTTCGTGGAGCTAGCAGGCTATCACGCCATGCCGTTTACTCAGGCACAGTATCATGACGGCTTTGAAGGCGAGCGCATTGGTGATTGGTTTGAAACCAATACTGGCCCGCATTATTTCAATAACCGTAAGCAATCGATTTTCGGTGGTACCAACGAAATTCAAAAAGGCATTATTTGTAAGGCCGTGTTGGGTCTGTAAGGAGAAGAACATGGACTTTTCATTAAGCGAAGAACAACAGCTGTTAAAAGACAGCATTGAAAAATTTGTCAGCAGTGATTACGACTTTGAAGCCCGTCGTGAATTGGTGAATTCCGATTTGGGTTACAGTGCAGAGCACTGGGGCATGTTCGCTGAATTGGGCTGGTTGGGCATGGGCTTTTCTGAAGCCGATGGCGGCTATGGCGGCAGTGCCAGCGACTTAATGGTAATTATGCAAGCCTTTGGTAAAGGTTTGGTGATAGAGCCATTCCTGGCCAACTGTGTGTTGGCCGGTGGTGCTGTGGCTGAACTAGCCTCAGGCGCACAAAAAGAAGCGCTGTTAGCTTCAGTGATTGGTGGCGAGCAACAGTTAGCGCTAGCCTATGCAGAAAAACAAGCTCGCTACAATGTGGCTAATTGTAAAACCCAGGCTGAAAAATCAGCCGATGGTTACAGCATCAGCGGTGAAAAGATCGCAGTCTTAAACGGCGGCAATGCGGATACAATTTTAGTGCTTGCTCGCACTAGTGGCGCCCAAAACGATGAGGCTGGCTTGTCGCTATTTGCTGTGCCTGCTGAAGCTAAGGGGCTAGAGCGAGTTGCCTACACTACCGTTGATGGCTCTACTGGCGCTGATATTAAGCTAAGCAATGTGCAAGTAGTCGCCGATGCTTTGATTGGCGAAGAGGGTAGTGCTTTTGCCGCGCTAGATCGTGTGATGGATCGCGCTCGCCTAGCGGTTTGCGCGGAAGCCTTGGGGAATATGGAAACTCTGCTTACTAAAACGGTAGAGTACACTAAGACTCGTAAACAATTTGGCTTTACGCTGTCTTTCTTCCAGGCTCTGCAACATCGTATGGCAGATATGTTTGTTGAATGCCAGCAGGCGCAGTCAATGTTGCTAATGGCAGCGATGAAATTTGATGCCAATGCTGAAGATGCCAGCACTGCTGTTTCGGCGGCAAAAGCTCGTATTGGTCAGGCCGCAAAGCTGGTCGGTCAAGAAGCTGTGCAGTTGCACGGTGGTATGGGTGTTACTGATGAGCTGGATGTGGGTCACTACTTTAAGCGTTTAACTATCATTGATACTTTGTTTGGTAATACTGATTACCACTTAAAGCGTTATACGCAGGCGATGGCCTAAGGCGTATTGAACGTTTTCTGCAACATTATGCGGATCAAGGGGCAGTCTTAACAAGGCTGCCCCTTTTTTGTTTGAGCCATCTTGAAATTGGATTATGCCGTTACGCTTGTGCTGGACAAGGCTGTCCCCTTGGAAAGGAATTGGCAAATACGTCTGAGCAAAGATAAGATTAGCCATAAGACGCCCCGACGTTAATCGCGTTATCAAGGATAAACAAGCAAGAAGAAGGAATTCTTATGTTACGGTTGAAAGGAAAGAATCGTTACCTAATGAGCCTGTTGGTGGCTGTTTTACCTGCATTTACAGTATTGGCGCAGCCAATAGTCTCCGATTTTAATGATTTTTCGCCCTTAGCTAGTGATAAAGCAGAAGACAGCTTACCGTTAATTTCTTGGCGTTATTCTGCCAAAGGGAATGCTACATTTACTCATGTTAAGCGGGCAGATGGCGATACGGCCATCGGTATCAATGCTTCAGGGGGAAGGGCCATGGCTCGTTTGATGTCATCCCCTGATGTTAAGCTAATTCAAGAAAATACAAGCCTATTTAGAGCTTCGCTGTTCAGCGATGGAGTGGAAGGTAGTGCCCACTTGTTTCTAACTGTGAAGTCTCGCAATCAGCGAATTTTTAAAGAGGATATGAAAGCAACACCAATCACCGGAGATAATGAGTGGCGACAATATGAATTTGTAGTCCCGAAGTTGGAAAATGCCAGCTCGCTAAGCCTAGGACTAATGTTATTTGGGAAAGGGCGGGTGCTCTTAGATGATGTTTCGTTAAGTCCTTATGATGTGAGTTTAGACTTAGAGCCCGCTAAACAAGCTGAGTCAGCCAAGGTGTCTGAGGAATACAATGCAGTACCTTTAGCGGAGGAGTTTTACCAGCTGGTCGAAGATAACTTTTATTATTCAGATGCCTTAGATATGACAAAGTTATTTGCTGATCTTATGTCAGCAGCAAGATCAGCTCGCAGTGAAAAGGAAATCGTTGCTTATTTTAAGGCCTTTGTAGCCTCCTTAAATCACAGGCATACATCTTATATAGATAACAATATTCTTAGCTTTTCAAAACCGGTTTCCAGGAATAGCCAAAACATTATTGAACCGCGTGATGGCTATGCTTATGCAAAGATTGTTTACCCTCATTCATCCGCTGAACATATACAGGCCTCAATCGAGAATACTTCAGGCCGCATCAGTAAACTGTATCAAGACGGATTGACTTCGTGGGTGCTGGATTTACGTGGAATGTCAGGTGGTAATAGTGTATCGCTTATGGATATGGTCTACCCGCTACTAGAAAAAGGGCGAGCTTCGGGAATGATCACCAGTAAAGGAGAGAAGCTCTTTTATCACATTTCAGAGGCGGGCATTAGCATACTTCATGGCAGCAATGAGAAAAAAGCTCGAGTGTCTTATTCCTATAAAAATTCACCGTTGCTAAGCCCCGATTTCCCGATTGCGGTACTTATCGACAATAAGACTGCCAGTGCTGCGGAATCACTAGCTTTAGCACTTAGAGAACGACCTAATACTCGATTTTTTGGTGAGTCTACTGCAGCCATGTTGAGTGCGAATGCAGCAATGCCATTATCCAATGGCGATATTCTTGTCTTAAGTGGTGCCCAGGCGATTGATAATGCTGGTGATCTAAAACTACATATTGAGCCAGATGAAATCGTTGGGAGTGAGTTAGCTTTAGAGGCTGCGCTGAAGTGGCTGAAGGCTCAGTAGCAATAGGGACAGCATCTATATGTAAGAAGTGCTGTTTCATTTTATCGACCCAGCGTCACTGTTGATTGTACTCGGAGCTGTTTATTCATAGCTTTTTGCGCTTGTCATTCAATCGATAGATGGCTGACAAGCGCATGGTCTAGACGTGGTGAGAAGAATGTACGCAGTCTTTTTCTACACCTTAAAACGACTGATTAACTGGCTAGCCTGGTTGGTCATTTGGCTTGCTCGGATGCTGTTTTCAGTGGTCAGTTCCGCCCCTTGCGAAGTGTTTGAAAGCTGTTGCTGTATACTGTCCACCAGCTCTTTTACCGATAAAATGGTTTTGCTTTGAGCTTGGCTAGATTGTGCAATTGCTTGGTTCTTATCATCAATAGCGTTGATCGCGCTGTTGATTTTCTCAAGCGAGGCGCCTGCACTGCTGGCATTATCCGCTGAGGCGCTTGCCTGTTCGGCACTTTGGCTCATCGAATCTACGGCTTTATTAGCTCCTTGTTGGAGTTTCTCAATCATATTTTGAATTTCTTGTGTTGAGTCTTGGGTTCGTTTGGCCAGTTGTCTAACTTCATCTGCCACAACTGCAAAGCCTTTACCTTGTTCACCAGCACGTGCTGACTCAATAGCGGCATTTAGGGCCAGCAGGTTTGTTTGCTCTGCGATACCTCGAATAACGTCGATGACTGAACCAATTTCATTGGTATTTGACGCGAGATCAGTAACGACTTCAGAGGCCGATCGAATGTTGTTGGATAAACGTTGAATGTCATTTATTGAACCATCTACAATCGTAATTGCTTGTTGCGCTTCGGCACTAGACTCTCTTGCTTCTTCAGCGGCCGATTGAGCATCAGTTGCGATACTCTGCACAGTAGGTACAAGCTCATCAATATCGCCGTGAAGGTTCCGCAACATTTGCTGCTGCTGCTTTATTGATTGATCAGTGTCTTGGGCGGTCGAGCTGAGTTGTTCCGATGATTCATTTATGTTTTGAAAGGTGCCATTTAGATCTTGCACCATTTTTTGAATATGATTGGCAAAGCTGTTAAATGCTTGGGACAAGTCGCTGATTTCACTGTTGCCTTTATACTCAAGCCTTTGGGTTAAGTCGCCTTCGCCATTGCTGATATCAGACATGGCTACAGCAGCTTTTTTTAGCGGTCGTAAAATGTAACGCGTGCTAAACAGCAGAGTGGCAATAACGATGGCGAGTATGGCAAAACTAATGCCGCTAGAAATGTTTCTCCACAAGGCGGCCTCATTTTTACTGGCTTCTAATGTGGCTGCAGTTCTATTGTCGAGCGCTTTAAAAAAACGATTAACTGGCGCCATGATTTTACTGACTTCTTGATGATAGTTGTCATCAAAGAGTATGCGGCTGGCAAATGCCTTAACGCTTTCTTCCTCAAAGGCCTGATAAGGCCCATCCACGACAAAGCCTTTGCTAATCGATTCCATCGCTTGGGTTTCAGTGGCAATTAGATCGTTTGAAAGTTGCCCGGCTTTGGCAAGAAGATTGAGCTCTTCATTACTGAAGCCTAGAGATCTCATTAGGTTGATTTGAGCGACTCTCTTTTGGGGGCTAAGATCAGCATGAACATTTTCAGGTCTTGCTATTTCGCCTGAGCGCCATTTAACGATATCCCAGTAGGCATCTTTAAAGGATTCTTCTCCTGTAATTACGTAGCTACGACCTAGGCGAGTTAGATCTTGTGAGGTTTGCCGAAACTCATCAGCAAGCTGAAAAGACAGATATCTTAGTTTGGCTTCCTCGGCCAATTTCAGCTCTTTACTTTCGGCGAGCTTCAGTGCAATGAGGTTGGCGATAAGTAAAGCAATGGCCAAGCTAGAGAGGGCTGTCAGTTTGCTCCGTATAGACATAGCAATTCCGTTTGTTGATCAGTTAGTCGTTGCTTAATCTATCGGGTGTACTACTGAAATATTTAGGTAACAAAGCGCTTATTTTGACGTTGAAAACCTCTTTTTAGGGAGATTGATGGTTATTGGTCTATTTTCTTAGCTGCTAAAGATTAAATTGCATTTTAAATCACATTTAATCTTTCCTGGCTGCAGTGAGGCCTGAGATTGAAAAGAAGGGGGCTGAACAGAGGGTAGGAAAATTTAGTTGCGAATAAGTTAATTTAGATCGAGTTAAATCAATAATATAAAAACGAGTAGCTTAATAAGTTGAGAATGACTTAATTATAAGAAAATAATTTGATTATAAGAGAACCGGTTAGTTAAAAAATGCTCAGCCTTTCGAGGACAAAAAGGCTGAGCCATTGCACTGCTAGCCCATCGATTGAATCATTTCGTCACGCATAACAAATTTTTGAATCTTGCCTGTAACTGTCATTGGATACTCTTCAACAAAACGATAGTAGCGGGGCACTTTGTAGTGGGCAATTTTACCCTTGCAGTACTCCTTAATATCGTCTTCGCTAAGTTCGGTGCCAGGCTTAAGTTGGACCCAGGCGCAAACTTCCTCACCAAATTTGTCACTCGGTATACCAAATACCTGAACCTCGGCGATGGCCTCGTGATGGTATAAGAACTCTTCGACTTCACGGGGGTAAACGTTTTCGCCACCGCGGATGATCATATCTTTGAGACGGCCGACGATCATGCAGTAGCCATCGCTATCAATGGTGCCTAGATCTCCGGTGTGCATCCAGCCTTCGGCGTCGATGGCTTCTTGAGTTTTTTCTTCGTCGTTCCAATAGCCATGCATTACCGAATAACCGCGGGTACAGATCTCACCTTTTTCTCCACGAGCAACGGTTTGATTACTTTCATCCACGATGCGGACTTCTAAGAGTGGGTGTACTTGCCCTACGGAGGTGGTTTGTTTTTCGAGGCTGTCGCCAATTAAGGTTTGGAAACTCACCGGGCTGGTTTCCGTCATGCCATAACAAATAGTGACATCCTTCATGTGCATTTCAGCAATGACTCGATTCATTAACACTACAGGGCATGTGGCGCCAGCCATGATTCCGGTCCGCAGGCTGGATAAGTTATAACGACTAAAGTCCTCATCATCGAGCACCATGTTAAACATGGTAGGTACCCCGTAGAGGGCTGTACACTTTTCGTTTTGCACAGCGTTTAAAACGGTTTTTGCCTCAAAAGCTTCGTCAGGCAGTACGATACAGGAGCCGTGCGATATCGCTGCTAAAACCCCCATTACCATACCAAAGCAATGGTAGAGAGGGACGGGTATGCAGATGCGGTCCTGCTCAGTTAGCTCAATCCCTTCTCCGACAAAGTAGCCATTATTAACAATATTTTTATGGCTGAGTGTCGCGCCTTTAGGGTGTCCTGTTGTGCCCGAGGTAAATTGAATATTAATAGGGTCGTCAGCTTGCAAGGTGGCGGCTAGGCTTTCAAGTCTTTGACTTGTTTTGCCTTGTGCGCTTTGGAGAACTTCGGAAAATAAATGATAGCCTGCTTGTGCTTCATTGCCGATGAGAATTAGCTCGCGCAAATACGGCAAGCCTTCACTCTGAAGTTGTTGATCGCCACGTTGGCTGATTTCGGGTGCCAGCTCAGCCATCATGTCGACATAGTTAGATGTTTTAAAGCGATGCTCTAAAACCAAGGCTTTGCACTCGACCTTATTTAAAGCGTATGCTAATTCAGAGCTACGGTAGGCCGGATTAATATTGACCAGCACCATACCTGCCTTAGCGGTAGCAAGTTGAGTGACCACCCATTCAATATTGTTGGGAGACCAAATACCCACTCGATCGCCAGGCTCTAGGCCCATCTCTAGCAGCGCAATAGCAAATTGTTCAGCTTGCTGATTTAATTCGCGGTAATTCCATCTAACACCTTGCTGGCAGGCGACAATGGCTTCGCGCTCTGGGTACTTTTGCGCGGCCTCGGTGAGTAGGCTACCAATGGTTAGCTCGATTAAGCTGACATCTTGTCGGCCGATTACATGGCTGATGTTAGGGTCGATTGCCTGCGTCATTTATATTTTTCTCCGCGATTTGAAGCTAGGCCCGAAGGCCTAGCTGTGATACTTACTCTGTTCTAAATTTATATTATTGACATAACATTTAGAAGCTGTAAGTAAACTGTACCCCATAGGTTCTCGGTGGGGTTAGCCAATTCGATTTCACCGCTAGGCTTGAGGTCGAGAAGTCGGTGCCAAAGGCGTAGTAAACCTCATCTTTTAGATTACGACCAAATAGCGAAAGACGAATATTACCTGCATTATCATGGAAGGTAACACTGGCATCCCATAGTTCATATTGACTTAAAGGTGCGGTATTTGTGTCATTGGCAAAGGTATCGTTAACAAAGGCATAGCTGAGACGGAAATCCAAGCTGCCTAAATCATCAATATCCATGCTGTAGGTAGTCGCAATGCTGGAATTAAATTCCGGCGACATTACAAAGTTAAAAGCACTGGCGGGTTTGCCAGTTAGGTTTTCCACGTGCTGAAATTCATCATAGGCGGCATCGGTCCAGCCGGCGGCCGCTTCTACCACTAGGTTTTCACTTAGCAGCCAAACGGTTTCTAGCTCAACACCTCGCACGGTTGCGGTAGCTGCATTCAATGTCGCCTGCGTACCTGCGGCATCAAGGACGGTGCGCTGTAAGTCGTCATAGGCATTGCGGAATACGGCACCATTGACGCGCAGGCGATTATCGAACAAGGTAGTTTTAAAGCCGGCCTCTAGCGCATCTACCACTTCCTCATTGTATGGCCCAGGACTTGCGAGCGGGTTAAAGCTGGTGAAGCGAACATTGTAACCGCCACTGCGGAAACCGCGAGTAAAACTGGCGTAGGCAATGGTGTCTTCATTGATATCCCAGTTAAGACCTATCTTAGGCGTAAAGTTACTCCAGGTTTCTTTATCTTGAAAAGGTTGCTGACAGTCCGCCATATTGACGCCGGCATCCAGATCGTCAAAGCTGGTGCCCGCTGGCTGTTGTCTTAAATCGATAGTCGCACAACCACCTGTGGCGTTGGGATCACCGATAATCCCGATCGCTGCATCTTTAGTTTCGCGGGTAAAGCGGCCACCTAAAGTAACAACAATATCATCAGTCATATTGATATCGGCTTGAGCAAATAAGCCAGCTGTGCTGTGCTCAATGGTGGATCGGCCGCGACGATCAAGAATGTTGAGCAGCAGGCGGCGCTCGCTGTAAGTGTACTCTTGATCGAACAAATGTAGGCCCGCTGTTAAGCTAACAGACTCGCCAAACTGGCCAGCCCAGCGCACTTCTAAACTCGATTGATCTTGAACTAAGCCGGTACCTTGGGCCCAGCGAAATCGATCTGTGGTGTACCCATCCAGGTCCGAACCGAAGGATTGTTCTAGGTCGCGATAGCCTAGAACAGCGGTCAATGTACCATCCCAGAGATCCCAGTTGGCTTCGACGATGACGTTGTACCAGTCTAAGTCGCTGCTTTCGGTTTTATTTTGCTGGGTAAAGTTGTCGGCATAGGGGTTAAACAGTTGTTCGCCATCAGCCCAATAGGTGCGCACGCCTGCGCCATCACCTTCCATAGAACCAAACTCTGTTAACAGTGAAATATCAAATCCTTCGCTGTTGTAGCTGATAGCAGGGCGTACAACCGTTGATTCGGCTTCACCATGCTTGCGGTTGAGAGTGAGATTATCCCAGTAGCCGCCATGTTCCTTGTAGAGTACGGAAATTTTACCATTGACGCTTTCTGTGAGTGGCCCTCGTACGAGCGCTGAAAGCTCACGAGTTTCATAGTTACCAAGACCTGCGCGAATTTTTGCCTCAAACTCATCAGTTGGACGTTTGGTCCGCAGATTCAAAGCTCCACCGGTAACGTTTCGGCCAAACAGTGTTCCCTGTGGGCCACGCAAAACCTCAATGGACTCTAAATCAAACAAATCGGTTACTACACCATAGATGGTGCCGTAGGCCATGCCATCGACGACGACACCTACCGCTGGATCTTGCGAAGGGATACTGGCACCTACTGTACCCATCCCGCGAATCACAAAGTTAGCAACCCCGGGGATTGTGCCAATGGGGGCCAAGTTAGCATTAGGTGTTGATACACCAATATCGGTAAGCGTGACCGCATGAGTTGCTTCAATTTTTTCATCGCTAAACGCGGAGATGGCAATTGGCACATCCTGCACATTCTCGGCCGCGGATTTTTTGCGAGCAGTTATGGTTACTTCTTCCATAATCGCCCCTACGCTGTTAGCCATCAGGGCAGGTGATTGAGTACTGCTAAGCAAAGCAGTTGCCAATAATGTTTTCTTCAAATGCGAATGAGAGCTCGCCAGGGTTTGCTTTTGCTGTTTCATCATGTCTCCTCACAACCGCCTATTGTTATTATTGGGTTGTGCAAATTAATGTGGATGCCAGTGTTATTATTAAAAGGGCAGGCACTTTAGAGCCTGTATCTGGCTTTACTGTCGGTATGTTTACCGACGTTTTGCAGTGTAAGCAGGGGAGTCAAGAAGAAATATGCAAATCCGGTCAAGGCTTATGCCAAACACGGCAGATTCTGCCAATTGCGACTTGTGAAATGAAAGTAAAAGCAGGAAATTACTACTACTTTTTAATAGTATCGCTGGGTTTGCAGCCATATCGCTGTCGATAGTAGCGTGCGAAGCGCCCTAAATCGGTAATGCCGAAATCCAGTAATATGCGAGTTAATTGCCCGGCTTCTTTATCCTTGGCGGCGAGCAGTGCGCTATGAATAGCGGCTAGGCGCTGCTTGCGGATATAGCCTAGGGGAGTGTCATTTAGGCAACGGCTAAAGCTTCGTTGAAGTGTTCGCACTGAGGTATTACAAAAGGCGGCCAGCTCGATCATGGAGGGCGGGTTGCTAATGTTGTCTTGAATAAAATCTACCGCTTTACGCAAATGGGTTGGCATCATTATCTCGCCAGGTTGCTGTAAGGCCTGTTGGTAATTATGCTGCTGAGTCTGTAGTAGTTGAGCGATTAACAAATCAGATAAGGCCTTTTTTGCGGCCTCGCTTTCCATTAATTGCGGTGCAATTTGGATTTGTTGCAACACATAATTGATGGTGTTATGCCAGCCGTCTTGATTGTCCTTTTGATGAAAATCGAATTCTAAAGGTTGATCGACACTGTCTCCTAATGCCATTGATAATTGATTCTCGAGGGCTTGTTTATTGATCTCGATGGCGATCCGGCTGCATTCCTCTTCGAGCTGCATCTGATATTGCAAGCTAGGTGATACAACCACCGTGTCATTGTTTTGCGTGCGTATTTCCTTTCCTTGGTGTTGTACCTTGCCATCGCCAGACAAGGTATGTTGAATAAAAAAAGACTCCGATTCATTATGAGGGTTTACCCTAACGGCGGCGCCGTAATACACGTGAAATAGGGATATATCACCCAGATTTAAGCCGTCAAACTGGACGTCGAGTGACGACTCTTTACCAGCTATTTGTATATTGTGAGGCTTTACATGCTTGGCAACTAGCTCGTGGGCCTCATCAATATTATGAGACTTAAACAGCGGATGCCGGCTCAGGGGGCGTGTGACATTCAACATAGTCTATGGCTTATCATTATTGTTTTATAGTTTGTGATTCTAAATCAGCCAATAAATTTGGCAAGTTTTGGACTTAACTGTCTATTAGACAATGGTCGGCGCCTTGACCTCCTATAATTTTTGTAGAGATTTACTTTTAGTGTTTTAAGACACAATTTACGCTAAACAACTTGTCTAATTTGTAAAAGTGGCGTTTAAATCTTTGCTTAGGGTGTTAGTTATTGTAATTTCTGAAACACTAAAGGGAGGGTGTATGTATTTCTAATCATCGTTTGTTATTAGGACTGAACATGATATACGGAAGTAGATAACTATGCTCAAAGGCCTTTTCACTGCTTACAGAAATCTTGAAAAAATTGAGCGCGCTGGTTTATGGGGAGCGGTTTTACCCATGAGTTTGTTTTTAGTCTTTATTAGCATCTATGAACGTCCGCCCTATATTCTACTTGATGTTTCCGATATGGAGCGTGGTGATTTTAAGGTGTATATAAGACGTGAGTCTGCTTACTTAATCGTTCGTCTTGCACCAGAGAATGGAGGTTTCTTACGTAAGAATATGACAAGTTTCGATAATCCTCAATATGAGAGCTCCGAGCGAAGTTTACATCCGCAGTTTCGGGTTTTCTCAGTGGAATCGAAGTTTGGCCTAAAACTGCTAGCCTACAAACAGCATCAATATCCCAGTCGTTCCTGTGAGTATTTAAGTTATATTTCTCAGCAAATTATCATAGATGATGTGCTGCTAAATGGTGGGATTGTCTGTAACGATCCGGTCAGTGAGAGAAAGCGGCAGACATTTATATATGATTTGAGTGGGCGCAGCGTCAATGAAAATGTTGCTCATTTATTTTCACCGGTGTTTAGTTTGGAAGGCGAAGAGCTGAAAATCGGGATTTAGTTTGTTTAGCCGCATACGCGGCTATGTGATGTGTGCTTAAAGCAAAAGCTCTTCATCAATGGGAAAAAACTCAGTTGCTGAATCGATCAAGCTATCGGCCGTCAGTGCGGGAACACCAAATACATCAGCTTGAACCTCGTGTTTGCGTTTGATTTTTTCCAGCAGCAAATCAAAGTCGCCATCACCGGATAATAGGATAACGCGGTCCACTTGCTCGGCGGCTTCCAGTACATCAATAGTAATACCTACATCCCAGTCGCCCTTGGAAGATCCATCTGCACGGCTGATATAAGGTTTGAGTTTTACTGTGAAGCCAATATGTTTTAGAGCGTTTTGAAATTTCAATTGGCCATCATCGCCACGGTGTGTAGCGTAGGCGTTAGCGATGCTAATCTCACCTTGGGCGCTAATTTTTTTCCAAAATTGGCGGTAATTGAATTGCCGCCCATAAGCTTGCCGGCAGGTGTAGTAGATATTCTGAACATCGACAAATAGGGCGGTTTTCATTTTATTTTATCTTTTGCAGTTTTGCTTCTTAACGCTAATTTTAGGCTTAGCTCTTAGCTTTACTATTAGCCCAAGGCCCGCTTTTATTTTTTCGGCTATCGCCATTTCCTTTAGCAGCTGATGCCTTAGTTGCAGGGCGGCGCCTTCGCGCGGGCTCACTGCTGTTCGCTTTGCCATTAGATGCTTTATTAGCGTTTGCTTTTCGGGCCGCGGGCTTAGCTTTAGCAGAGGCTTTTTGCTCACCGCTGTTGGTCGTAGTTTGCTTTGGCTTTTTAGGTTTTTTGGGCTTTTTAGGCTTATCACTAAGCTTCGATACTGGCAGCGCTGTGCTCGGCTCAAAACCTGGAAATTCCTGCCTAGGAAGGTGTTTCTTAATCAGGTTTTCAATATCCGATAATAATTTGCTTTCGTCTTGGCATACTAAGGAGATCGCTTGGCCCGTCGCGCCTGCTCGGCCGGTACGGCCTATTCGGTGTACATAATCTTCAGCAACGTTGGGTAGATCATAATTCACTACTTGGGGCAGCTGTTCGATGTCTAAACCGCGGGCGGCAATGTCGGTGGCTACTAAAGCACGGATACGGCCGCTCTTAAAATCTGCCAAGGCTTTGGTGCGAGCGCCTTGGCTTTTATTACCATGAATCGCTGCGCTTTCAATGCCTCGAGCTGTTAACTGCTTACACAGGCGATTGGCACCGTGCTTAGTACGAGAAAAAACCAGGACCTGCTGCCAGTCATTATCGCTGATTAGCTTGCTGAGTAGCTTTGATTTATTGGACTTGTCTACGGGATAGATCCACTGATCGACAGTATTTGCTGTGCTATTAGCCGGTGTTACTGATATCTCAACAGGGTCGTACACTAGGCCTTTCGCCAAGGCTCGAATTTCCTCAGAAAAGGTCGCTGAAAAGAGCAGGTTTTGGCGCCTTTTCGGAAGTAACTTCAGTATACGTTTTATGTCATGGATAAAACCCATATCCAACATACGATCGGCTTCATCGAGAACTAGGATCTCTAATTCATCAAAGGCGATGGCGTTTTGATTGTATAAATCCAATAGGCGGCCAGGGGTAGCCACCAAAATATCGGCCCCCTTACGGAGCTTTTGCATTTGAGGGTTGATCTTCACACCACCATAGACAACCGCCGATCGCATAGGCAGTTCGCTGCCGTAATTCGCTACGCTGTCGCCCACTTGGGCTGCAAGCTCGCGAGTGGGGGTAAGTACTAGGGCTCGCGCTTGATTGCTCTTGGCCAGTTGCCCGCCATTTAATAGCTCTAATAAGGGCAGGGTAAAGCCCGCTGTCTTACCGGTACCGGTTTGGGCGGCCGCCATCACATCGCGACCGGCCAAAATGGCGGGGATGGATTGGGCTTGGATGGGGGAAGGTTCGCTATAGCCTTGTTTAGCTACAGCACTCAAAATTTGGGTGCACAGACCCAACTGCTCAAAACTCATATATTAGGAAAACTCAATCAGTACGCCAAATTTGGCAAGCGCGCAGCTTACCGTAAATGGCTTGCAGCAGCTATGGCTAAATTGCGGGCGGGGAAAATAGCAGCAAAAAATGATACTGTAATCGGTACTTTCGGCAGACAAGGCTGTGTTGATGGAAAAAACATCAGTGGCTCAATCAATCGTCAGCCAGCTTTGGCAAGACTTTGGCTTAGATCCTACAGCTATTGACCGCTTAGAGCTGCCACAGGGTAAAGCTATGCTGTCTAGTAGTTTCGCGGTCAGTGAGCTGGCCCAAGCTTGCATTGGGGCTTCAGCCTTGATGGCCAGTGAAGTGCATAAGATGAGTAAGCAAGCTCATAGCGAAAGTTGGCATGAAGGCAAGGTAAAGGTCCCGCTCAATGCTGCTGAAGCCGAATGTACGGCACTATTTACCTTAGATGGTCAAAGTCCTGAGGTCTGGGCGAAGTATTCTGGGATTTATAAGTGTCAGGATGGCTATATCAGGGTTCATGCTAATTTTGATCACCACCGTGATGCTTTCTTGGTAATGATTGGTCTGGTCGCCGCTGATTCTTGCAGCCTAGAGCGAGTAAAACAGAGGCTTCTTAGCCATTCAGCGCAAGAGCTCGAGGATAGAGCCGCAAATTGCGGTGCAGTTGTTGCTAAGATGCGCAGCCCTGAAGCTTGGCTGGAACATCCTCAGGCTGTGGCGTCAGCTACACTGCCGCTTTTACAGATAGAAAAGATAGCTGATAGTCCTCCAGTAACCCTTCGCAAGAAAGCAAAGCGCCCTTTATCGGGTATTAAAGTTTTAGATTTAACACGCATCTTAGCTGGCCCGGTAGCAACACGAACTTTGGCAGCTTACGGTGCTAGTGTTCTTAGTGTAAACGGGTCAGGACTCCCGAATATAGAGCATGTAACGGACACTGGTCGAGGTAAACGATCTTGCTTCCTTAATCTCAAACAGGCTACGGGCAAGGATGCATTATTAGGCCTAGTTTCCGATAGTGATATGTTTGTGCAAAGTTACCGCCCTGGTAGTTTGGAGAAGCTTGGCTTAGATGCTGAGTTGCTATGCAAACATAAGCCCGGTTTGATCTATGCAGAGCTTTCAGCATTTGGGCACCTAGGTCCTTGGGCGAATAAGCGGGGCTTTGATTCGATAGTACAAACTGCTTGCGGTTTTAACTGGGCAGAGTCTGTCGCTTACGATCCATCCGTTGCATCTACCGAACTACCAATGCCAAAGCCATTCCCCGTGCAGATTTTGGATTTTGCCACCGGATTTCTAATGGCCTTTGGCTGCCAGGTCGCACTGCTAAAGCGTGCCCAAGAAGGTGGTAGCTGGCGTGTGCGTTGCTCGCTTTTGCAAACCGCCAATTTTTTACGTTCATTAGGGCAAAGCTCGCCTCAATTAACTCGCTCAGCTCAGGACTTTAGGGCATTCCTTCGACCTTACAAATGCGACCATGGCGAATTAAAGGCAATGCCCCATGCTGCAGAATTTGATGGGGCCATTTGTGCTTTTGAGCAGGCAGCGGTGGAGCTTGGAAGTAGTGAAACTACGTGGTGGTAAGTTGTACGGGAGGCCTCGGCAGCTGCTCCTACCGAGGCGGCATTTTTTAATATAGAAATTCAAAGATCTTAGACAAAGCCACCTGCTGAACCTTCTTTCGGTCAACACCTTTTTTGTCCCTACATAAGGCAATTCCGTGTACGTTAATATCAAGCTCGCAGCTATCCTGGAATACAAAGTGGCCTTCATTGCCTTCGAAGCGGTAAAGCTGAGAGTTTTTAATGTGTTCATGATAAAAACCGGCATGATATTGCAGTGGCAGAAAATCACCATTAGCCAAACCGAAAATTAAAGTTTTGGCGGTAATCTTGGCTAAGCTTTCGGCGTTGCTAATATGGCCTGCAGCTGGGTCTAAAGCGATGACTTGTTTAATTCGATTGTCCTTCAGTGTTTGCTTCGCTCGCTCCGGTAGCTCCGGTAAGTCATCTTGGGTATAGCGGCAGCTTAGATCCACCTTGGCGGCTTTCTGGCAATGTATACGGGCTTGCTCAAATTCATAGCGAGCGCCTGCTAAGCTCAATACGGTGGAGCCTCCCGAAGAAAAGCCGATAGCAGTGGTATTTTCGATATCTAAAGGAATTTGAAAGGGCGACTGTTTTTGGAATTGATCAAGCGTAAAACTAATATCTAGTGGGCGCTCCCATAATTTCAATGCGGCTTGTGCTTGAATATTTTCGCGACCATAGACCCAGGATTCGCCATAGTGATTAATGCCCGCGACGACATAACCGTTGGCGGCAAGCGGGTAGGCTAACCAGTTCATGGAGCGCACTGAGCCCATGGCGCCATGACTTAATACGACCAGTTTGGCTTTGTTTGAATTTGTTGCTAGGCATCTGCTACTGGAGTTCGCCTCGCAGCTATTGCCCTGTGGGTACCAAATAGTGACTTTTATGGGGCGCTGGCGATCTTGGTCATAAAAGTCGATTTCATGGCTTACAAGTTTGCTCTGGGAGCTGGCGTGTAGTGCAGCACCATGCAGTAGGACAAGTGTTAGCGTAATTACAGTAGACAGAGTTTTAGCAAGGATTTTCATTGGGCACCATTTACATCTCAGTGATTAGTTGTGAGCAGTATAGGAGCCAAGGGAAGGCTTGTGACTTGTCGAATGTCAGCAAATGAAGATGACATATGTCATTAATGTGAGAATGGCTTTAAACGGCTAGAAGAAAAGGTAGAGATAAAGAAAAGCGGTTATTTCGAAGCGATGCGTCCTGATTACTAGGGCTTGTCAGATTGAACCCCGCCGTTGGTAGGGCGGGGTTGCACTTTAGCCATTGGCCGCCGTAATTATTTTTAGCGACTGCCCGTCTTTTAAATTTTCGGCTCCTCTGACAATAATCTTATCTCCTGCCTCTAGTGCGCCATTAATACTGATTTGATTCCCTTGACCGGCGCCAGGCTCTACTTCGATTCTTTCTGCCTTGCCGTCATTGTTTACACGAAACACATAGACGGCTTGCTCTCTCAGTACAAGAGCGTCGCGGGGCACGCTGAGTTGCTGCCGGCTGGCCGCTTGAGCCAGCTCTACAGTGACCGCTTCACCAATCAGCCATTCACTGCCTTGTAATTTTAAACGCAACTCCATCATACGAGAGCGTTCATCTCCTACGGGAACCGCACCGCGAATTTCCGTGCTGATTTCTTGCTTGTCTCTATGTACAGCCACCATGGTGCCGGGCTGGTTAAAACGTGCAACGCGCAAGGGAGCGTTTACACTGATCTCCAGCTGTTTGGTATCCACCAAACGCAATAATGGGCTGCCGACTTGGGTAAGCTCGCCTAAGTTCATTTCGCGATTAGCAATTACGCCACTGAATGGCGCTACAACTTTGCTGCGCTCGAGTTGATATTGGGCGCGTTCGGCGTTGATTTTTGCAATGGCTAGGTCTTGTTGCAAAATACCTATGCGAGATTCTACTTGGTCTAATTCGTTTTTGGCCACGCTATTGTTTTGTAAGAGCTTGCTTAGGCGTTCCTGCTGACGGCGCTGGTAGCTGAGATCCGCTTTGATTCGTTTGATTTGAGCGTGATCATTACGCAATTGAAGGGTAAGTAGGTGATCGTCGATTTTAGCAATCGTATCGCCTTTCTCTACGGTATCTCCCACTTCCGCCAGCCATTCCAAGCGGCCACTAATCTCTGCCGAGAGTAGGGCATCTCGTAGGCTAATTACCGTACCCGGCAGGCGTGCCAAATTATCGTTTTGGCTTAGGCTAACTTGGGCAGTTTCTACTGCGGTCGCCGGAGCTTGGGCCTGGCTTGCAGCGCTCAAAAATACAGCGCTTAACGCTAAGCCGGAATAAAGATATGTTTTCAGTTGTTTCATCACAAGTCTCTCTTGCGCAGCATAATTTGATATGGTGAGTTTCTATGGTTCACAGCTGAGCGCTGGGCTCTGTTACTGTTTTTGTTTCTATGTTTAATGTACCGCTTTGATTTGATTCTATAGCTTCCTGCTTGCGCCCCATTCTTAAGAAGCAGGGCAACAAGACAAGCGTAAATAAGGTACTGATACACATCCCGCCAACTATAACGGCGGCAAGGCCACGATAAATAACACTGCTAGCGCCCGGCATTAATAGCAGGGGCAGCATGCCGAATACACTGGTGGCCGTGCTCATAAATATTGGGCGTAGACGAGTCATCAATGCAGAGCGTACTGCCTCATCTCGGCTCATTCCTTCTCGTTCGGCACTGCGAGTTTGGTGCACCAATAGAATCGCATTATTTACAACTAGGCCGAGCAAGATCACAAAGCCGATCATGGTTAAAAGATCTAGAGGTTGGAAGGTAAACAGATTGAGTATTTGCAAAGCAAAGATACCTCCAGCCATTGCCAAGGGCATGGCTAGAACAACTAAGAAGCTGTCTTTAGCTGATCTGAATAGTGCCGCCATTAGTAAGAACAGCACCAGCAATGCAATGGCGAAATTACTGGCCATTGAATTTACAGCACGCTCCAAAGCATTGGCGCTACCACCGTAAAGAATGCTTGCATCTTCTGGTAGTTCTTGGCGCAGCAAAGGCTCCACGTCGGCTTTGATAACCTCCATAATATGTTCGAGAGACATATCTTCTGGTGGGCGAATATTGATGCTTATAGTGCGACGTCGATCAATACGGCGTAATTGCTGGGGGCCAACTGTTCTATCGACAGTAACCAGTTCACCAAGTGGCACGATATTGCCTGCTGGAGTGGCCAAAGGTGTAGTTGCTAAGGCTTCAGGTGAAGTCCATGGCTGGGCGCGAAGAATAATGTCTAAGCGTTTTTCACCATTAAAATGTTCACCTACATAGAGTCCGTTGCCCATAGAGCGAACAATCTGCGCGATATCGCTACGACGCCAGCCAGTTTCGGCAATTTTTCGATCATTGGGGTGTAAGCGTAATTCCGGCTCGGTTTGCTCCAGGCTTGGGTTAACGCGAACATCTTGTATCTTAAGCACTTCACGCAGTTTGCTTTGGCCGATCGCGGCGGCTTTCGCCAATGCGGCACGGTCTTTCGATTGCAAATGAATGGCGACGCTGCGATCACCACCAAATCCGCCAAATAGATTTCCTTGCGCCGGGTAAGCACGAAGATCAGGAAGATCTACGAATATCTCTTCGCGCATGATTTTTTCTAGCGCTTTGACCTGGGATTGGTCTTTAACTCGCGCACCCATAGTGCCACCAAAGCTGCCAAATGTCAGAATGTAATAGTTCTTCAATGCGGGCTTGCGAGTCCCTTCCATAAAGGGTTTCATACGCTCATCGAGCACCTGAATATATTCTTTAGCGACGGTATCTTTGTTAATACCAGGGGGAAGTCGGAAAAAGGCATCTACCGCATCACGCTTAACCGGTGGCAGATAATCCATTTCTGGAAGTAAGATATAGCTGGCGGTAACTGGCACACAGATTAAAGTCGCTGCGACAATAACTCTTTTCTTAGTAGAGCTTGTCAGTCTCATGACGGTATTGCTTATTTTTTCCCACAGCCCAAGGTTGTGATCGTTTAAGCTTAAATCTTTCAGCCAATATTTTGCAGCCAAGGGTAAAATACTAACCGCAATAAACAGCGACATAACAACCGCAATGGCGATAGTGATTGCTAGGTCAGAGAAGAGTTGACCTTCAACTTCCTTCATAAACATTACAGGCAAGAAGATGGCAACCGTAGTGGCGGTCGATGCTAGTAGTGCGCCCCAGACTTGCCCGGCACCTTGCAGAGACGCTTGATCATCGCTAAGGCCTTTTTCTCGCAGGCGCACTATGTTTTCAAGTACAACAATGGCGGCATCTAACACCATACCTACAGCGAATGCCAATCCAGCTAGGGAAATAATGTTTAAGCTGCGGCCGGTAAGCTTTAGCATGATAAAGGTCGCCAGCAAAGAAGTAGGGATGGCGATAGCGACTATCAAAGTGGCTCGTAAGCGGCGTAAAAACCACCACAGAATGCCAACCGCCAGCAAAATGCCCAGTACAATATTACTGGTCACTAAGGTAATGGCGCGGTAAATAAAAACACTCGCATCAAACGACTGAACCATTACCAGCCCTTTGCTTTGCAAGCGCTCTTGGTTAAGCTTTTCAACGGTTTCTTTTACGGTAACGAGTGTTTGTAAAGCATTGGCGCTATTTTCTTTATCGATTCGAATCGAAATGGCGGGGTTGCCATTTTGCGTATTGTGCAGCAGGGTTTCTTCACGAGTCACTTTAATATCGGCAATGTCGCCGAGCTTAATAGGGCGCCCATCACGCCATTCCAAAACCAGTTCTTTTAGTTCCCAAGGTTCATAGCGCCCAGTAAAGCGCAGAGTGTATTGGCGGCGGCCGACATCGACAAAGCCGCCGCTGACATCATTGGCGCGGCCAAGTCTTGCTGCGGCGGTACTTAATGGAATACCAAGTTCAGCGGCTCGATATGGATCAAAGGAAATCACCAATTCTTCTGGGCTTGCCGATGAGTCTTGTGCGGTAACGCGAGCCACACCCGGAACTGCTTCAATTGCTGGGCGGATCACATCTTCAGCGAAAGATTGATAATCGTGAATATTGCCTTTGGTACCCGGAAGTTGCTGTAAAAAGAAATAGGTCAGAGCGGGGGTGTCGCCACCACGTCCGCGACCTAAGGTTACAACGGGTTGGGAGGCGTCTCTAGGCAGTGGGTCTAAACGGTTCATGCGCGCGATTACTTCCATTAAGCTGCGCTGCATATCGGTTTCTAAACCAAACTCCATTTCAATAAAGGCGTTACCTTTGTTGGCGAATGCCTGCATGCTTTTCATGCCAGGTAAACCGCGTAACACCGATTCGATTGGCTCGACGATTTCCGATTCCACTTCTCGTGGTGATGCTGCGCGCCAACTGGTTTGCACAGTAATGGCTGGGTTTTGAATGTCTGGAAATAATTGCACCGGCAGCTTGCTTAGACTGTAAAGACCAAACAATAAAATCATGGCCAAAATGACGAGTACTGCTGCAGGGTTTTTTAAGGCACTGGATGTCAG
Source organism: Cellvibrionaceae bacterium (assembly GCA_025800365.1). GTDB lineage: Bacteria > Pseudomonadota > Gammaproteobacteria > Pseudomonadales > Cellvibrionaceae > Pseudoteredinibacter. Next base: position 43,027 of record JAOXRT010000275.1, read on the forward strand.
CTTCACGAGCTTCTCCGAATTTTTACTCTTGCGATAGTCTAACTTTAGCAATACAGCTCGCTAGAATTAAGGTGGTATAGCCAGTCCGGTTGGGGCTTGCGTTAACTGGAAAGAATCTATTTTTTACGGTGTTTTAGCTGAGACGAAATGAGTGTGCCAAACGTTAGAATTATTTTCTTAATGAGTGCTGGCGTTACGCGCAATATGATGTACAGCAAAGCTGTAGATAAGACAAAAAAATGGCGCCATAGGCGCCAGAAGTGATTTACATTGTGGGGTATTCTTTTTGCTTAGTTGCCAAACAGCTGTTTGATTTTATCTCGATAGCTGCGGCTAACTTTTAGCTGGCTATCATTTTCTAGGCTCAGCATATACTCGCCATTATTCAGTGTCTGGGCACTTTTAATACAGCGTGCATTTACGATTGTGGAGCGGTGAATGCGCAGGAAAACATCTGGGTTTAGCAGGGTTTGCAAATCCTTCATAGTTTTGCGCATGATATGGGTATTGCCGCCAGCGTGGACACACATATAATCGCCGGCAGCGTCGATCCATTCGATATCGGAAGTTTTAACCCTCTGAATCTCACTACCGTCTTTAATATTGATAGTGTCTGGGTAGGTATTGCCATTACTTTCGATAAGAGCGTCAACATCATTGCTGCCAGTGTATTCCATCAGCAGTTTCATGAGTTTTTCTTTGCTGTCAGCATTTTGCTGTTGCTCAATGTGTTTTTGTGCACGCTCTATTGCTTCTTTAAGACGCTCATCGTCGATGGGTTTAAGAACATAGTCGACAGCATGCACTTTAAAAGCATCGATGGCGTATTGATCAAAAGCCGTTACAAATATGATCAACGGTAAATTATCGCCCTGTAAGCGTGAGACTACATCAAAGCCACTCATCCCTGGCATTTGAATATCTAGGAATACTACATCGGGTTGTAAGGCCGAGATCGCAGAAATGGCCTCTTCGCCATTACTGCACTGAGCCTTAACTTCAATGTCAGACAGTTCCTCAAGGCGCAGTTGTAGTCCGCGGCGAGCCAGTTGCTCGTCATCGACAATAATGGCGCTGAGTTTGCTCATATTTTCTTCCTTTTGAATCTGCATGGTGCTTAGGCCTTTGCTTTATCGGCACGTTCCAGTGGAATTCTAATATTAATCGTTAATCCGTGCGGATCAGTATGGCTCAATCTGAAAGATTGCTCACTGCCATAAAGCTCTTGTAAACGTTCACGGCAATTGCCTAAGCCGACGCCACTGCTACTGCGGCTCTGGGGGTTGTGTAAGCTGTCTATACCTGGGCCGTCGTCAATTACGGCGAGCAATAAGTCATTGCCAAAGGTTTTGGCTTCGATGGCGATGGTACCGCCATTCACCGCTTGCGCAATGGCATATTTAATCGCGTTTTCCACCAATGGCTGTAGTAGCAAGCTTGGCATCAAGGCTGTTTTGGCATCGCTATCAATATCAAATTTCAGCTTGAGCCGCTCATCAAAGCGAACTTTTTCAATATCCAGATACAAGCGCAGTGCTTCAACTTCCTCATCAACGGTGACCTTTTGCATGGGGTCATTATCTAAGGAGTAGCGTAAAAATCGGCTTAAGCGGGTAACCATGGTGTTGGCCAGCTGAGTATCTTTATCCAAGATCAACGTAGAAATGGCATTGAGCGTGTTAAACAGAAAATGCGGGTTAAGCTGGTAGCGCAACATTTTAAGTTGGGCTTCATGTGCCATAGACAATGCTTTCAAACCGCGCTGACGTTCTTCCTGCAGCAGCATGTAGTATTTAATGCCGAAGTAGAGACCACTCCATACCAGAATTACCCAGCTGGCGGTGGTGGCACCGTCAAAGTAAGCCATAAGCTTTTCGATGCCATCATAGTCCTCGTATTTGGGCTTGCGGCGCTCTGGGAACATGTTGTAGAACACCCAGCTACGAGAGGCCATCCAAACGCAGCCGGCAAGATAGGACGCAAACACCACTGCTACTAGGCGGCGGATTGCGCTCATTTCCCACATATAGCGGTAGAGTGCACGCAGTGGCAGTGTGAGTACCATGCCAATAGTACTGACCACGGGTAAGTAGATTAAATAATCGTTGGGCAGCTTGCCCCAGAACAATACGCCCAAATAGAAAGAGACCCCCCATGCTGTCCAGCCAGCAAATTGTAGGGCCCAAAATAAGTAGCGCTTGTCTTGTAAGAGTTTTGTAAGTTTCATGGTCTTATTATAACGGCCTGTAACAAGGGCAGGCCTTTCTTTATCGTGGCTTTTGCTCAATTGGGCGCTAAAATAGGCAGGTGGCTCTAGGCGCCGCAGGGCTTGATTAATTTTACCTGTAAAGTAATGGGTTTTTTCAATGGGGCTTGATAAGCTATCGCTTAGAGTAAATAACAAGTACTACAACAAAGTTAATGAGTGATCTCATATAAGGCATCAAGTGTATGAATTGTGAACAGGATCTGGGCGCAGCAATGAAAGCGGGAATGCGCCGCCTGGCCTCTGGTGTAGCGGTAGTGACCTGTCGTGACCAGGAAAATGGTCGCCAAGCGATGACAGCCTCTTCAGTAACCTCGGTTTCAGATAGCCCGGCCTCACTGCTAGTGTGCGTCAATAAAGCAACCACCATGGCGGCTTCTTTAAAGCCCGGGGTGCCATTTGCGGTCAATATTCTAAGTGCCGACCAGCAAGACATTTCCAATGCCTGTGCGGGCGGTGAGCAAGGGGAAGGGCGCTTCGCTGTTGGCCAATGGCAGGAGAATGCCGATCAGGTTCCATTGCTGAAAGGCTCCCAGGTGAGCTTTAGCTGTAAGGTGGATCAAGTTCATTCTTACGGTACCCATGATATCGTGATCGGCCAAATCGAGTCAGTTTGCTTGGATAATGAGCAATTTGCCCCCTTAATCTACGGTGATGGCGGTTATTTATAAGCCCAGCTCACTATCGTAAAAAATTCTATAAAAATCCTTGACTTAGAAAAGCGATTCGGTAGAATGCGCAGCTCTTCTGAAGGGGGTGGTTAGCTCAGCTGGGAGAGCATCGCCCTTACAAGGCGAGGGTCACAGGTTCGATCCCTGTACCACCCACCAAGTTTAAGCGCGTGAACTTAAGCTTGGCTCCAAAGAAGATATCGCGGACCGGTAGTTCAGTTGGTTAGAATACCGGCCTGTCACGCCGGGGGTCGCGGGTTCGAGTCCCGTCCGGTCCGCCACTATTCCAAAAAGGCTGCAAGCAATTGCAGCCTTTTTTATTGCCTGAAAGAAAGCATGGGGACCGGATGGGCGAGACCCGCGTATCGGGTTCGACAGAATCGCTTGGAGCGATTTTGGATTGCGACGTAAGGAGCAACGACGTGCAGGAAGCACTAATGCAGCGATAGCAGGAGCGCTAGCTGCCCGAAGGGGCATTTGAAGGAGCAAATGATCAGTCCCGTCCGGTCCGCCACTAATCCAAAAAGGCTGCAAGCAATTGCAGCCTTTTTTTGTGCATGAAAGAAAGTACCTGCTGCGGGTCAGTGCCAAATGGGGTCAGAACCCAAGGGTTCTGCCCCCTAGTACAGGCACCATCTCGGTGGTATGGCCATGTTTTAGCGCAGCCTTTTCCTATCCGATTTTTAAGCTGCTTGATTCAATAGCTCTGCCACTCAACTTAGAACAAAAAACTTCCACTCAGTAACGAAACTGCAATAAAAACTTAACTTGCTTGCCATATCGACCATCTAATCTGTATGGGTAAAACATTTATTTGGTGATGAAAATGCAAGATTATCTAGAAGAGTTATTGGAGCTTTTGCTCGGTGACGAATATGAGGACGATGAAGTCGATGACTTCTGTGAGTTTTAGTTTGCCCCTCTAATTCTGCCCTATATGCCCTGGCGACATCGAGCTCGTTAGGGCTAAGTCATCCCTCAGTGCCCAGCCTAAGCTCTAATTCCAATCAATCGTTTTAAATAGTTCTATCCAATTCAGTGCAATCAAATGTATTTTTGTATCGTTTACTAGTGATACGACTAAATGTTTATTGCGGCTTAGCCTGATTTCACAGCGAATTTCTCTATGCCAAGGTAGCATTAGGACTTGCGGTATCTAAATTTCATTCAAACACAGCCATTCATTTTAGAGACTCTGCGGGATGATAGAGGAGCAAGACTTAAACCGACTGTATCGTTATGCATTGTCTCTCAGTGCAGATGCTGATCTCGCATACGATTTAGTTCACGGAGCTATTGGCAGGTTTTTGGAGCCCCCAATGCCTGAACTAGAAGATCCTATACCCTATTTGATGCGCAGTATAAGAAACGCTTTTATTGATATTAAGCGTCGCGACACCCGTTATCAGCACGAGGTTTACGATGATGAAGGGCTGCCTCAAGACTACGACATCAGAGCCCTGGAATCCTTATCCATTGACCAAAAATTTATTACTCAATTATTAAACCAGCTGAATTCACAAGAACGTGAAATCTTATATCTCTGGGCGGTGGAGGGCTATAGCACGAGCGAGGTTGCCGACTTATTAAATATGCCAAAAGGCACTTTGCTTTCAAAAATTTATCGCTTACGTAATCGTTTGTTGTCGACAGCTTTTGTAAAAGATGCTCTTCGAAATGGCGGGAGTTACTATGTCTAAATCTTTGAAATCTGAATTAAAAGATCATTATCAGTCGGCCAAACTAAGTGAAAAGCAATTGGCGCGTTTGAGTTCGCTTCAGAAACTAAATCATCAAGACAAAATGGCCGAAGTAGAGCCTATAACAAAGCTTTCTCACGTCATGCCATTCTCTAAGCGTATGCTTCCGAGCTGGGCTTTAGCCTGCTGTTTTTTATTGGCGATTCTATCCTTTTATTTGATTCAGTGGCGCACAGAAGAGCCATGGCCTAAGGCTGATGCTATTGCCGCCGAGGTGGTATACAACCATCTAAAGCAAAGACCTCTGGATTTCGTTGAGAGTGATTTTCGCAAGCTAAATCAGAGCTTTGTGCAGTTGGATTTTAATTTGCAAAACTCGGCGCTTCTAGACAATTTTATTTATGGCGGCGGCCGTTATTGTTCCCTGTTGAGCATTCCGGCGGCTCAAATCCGTAGCGCTAAGGGCAGCCAAGGAGAGTATGAAACCTTATATCAAGTTGATTATCGAGAGTCGATATTTGGTGATTTGCCAAAGCCCTTAGAAGGAGAGTCATCAATAGTTCGTTATCACAAGGGGGTTGCTGTCGAAATATGGGTAGATAAAGGGATACTTTTTGCAAAAACCCATAGTATTTGAGATCTCCAGACTAAGGGAAGTTTGATTGTTGGTTTCGCTATCGTTTTGTGATGATGACGTTTAAGTTGGCAAAACGACGTAAATATTGCGGGTCGTCATAATTTTGCCCTAGAAATTGACTAGCCCTAGGTTTAGACTTGGCTGACAAGTAAAGCAACATGACAAGGATGTTGTCTACTTAACGGTTCCCGTCGATTTTTTGCTCTTGGAGAGCTTTTGCATGGGCGTTCGTTAAGTGCCTCAGGAGGGAAGTCGATGGGTGAAATAAGGGCCGACCAGCATCAGCTGGTGGTGTTTTTTGAAGGTGCAGAAGTCAGTCGGCAAATGCTGGTGGAAGAATTTGAATCTGTGCTTGATGGCTTTGTGCCGTTGGTTGATTATAGTGGTCGACGCTGCCAGTGTGCCTTTTTACTAGTAAACCCTGATTTAAGCACAGATGCCGCTGTGTTTTTCCACTTGAATTTTGATGTTTCGGGTCGCCCTGATTTACATTGGAATACCCCGATAAAGCAGCTCGCTTCTCAGGCTAATACTGAGCATTCTCTTGGTTCTAGCGTTCGGATCGCCAGTTATTCCAATTGCAGTATTGCTTGGCATCAGCAAAAACTCTGGGAGCCATTCCCTGAGCAGCTCGAAGCTCTGGAGCGCCGCATTAAGGAAAATCGACTAGGTTTGGGCCAGTTAAATAGGCAGCATAGCTTAACCAGCGAAATTCCTGCTTTACATATCGATGAAGGTGAAGCTCCTTTAGTGCTAACGAGTTTAGCCAGTCATGTTCAAAGTGACTTGGATGAACCGGTGCTTGAAAAGCAGCGTAAGGCATTTGAGCAACAGATTAATTTACAGCAACTCGAACTTGCAAAATTGCGAGATCAAAACAGTGATTTAAAGCTTCAACTTAAGCATCTTGAAAACCGCTTCCAAAAGTCGATATACGATACCGTTAGCCAAACCATCGAGCAGCGGGAGGTGAAGTGGCAAGCGAAACTGCGCCAGGCAAAGCTTTACATCCAGCAGCAGGCTAGGCAGATAAAAGATCTTGAATCTGAGTTGGATCAGGATCTTTCTGCAAATCATCCCGATCAGACATCACAGCTAAAACAATTACAGGCGCGTGGCGTAAAGTTGCAGGTGGATCACCCGGGTATCGGAGCTGTTCATATTCCTTATGATGAAGTTGTTGAATATTTGGCCGCGCCTTTGGTTTATGTCGCAAATTTATGTGGGGTTTCGGCTGAAGTTTACGGCGCCTGGTTAAAGCATCGGCATAAGCCACGGTGCCAAGGTTTTGATGAGGCGGGAAGTATTTGTAATATGCCTATTGACGCCGTGAGAGAATTGGCGGAGTTTGTTCCAGGGCGCAGTGATTTTTGCATCCGTCATCAATGCCTGGACGAATCTAAGGAATCGCTTGCTTAAGTAGTTTGAATTGCTAGAATTTGATTTCCCTTATTTAGGGAATGAATTTTAGCTGCTTTGGGAACTATATTGAGACTGTATGGCCGTCATACAATTTGGAAATCTCAGTGATTTTTCGGCTTCGTGCCACGAAACTCTTCTCGAAAATCTAAGCCAAGACGCGCTGGCCCAAACTTGCCAAACTCTAGAGGTCAGTTCGAGTGTAAACCGCGACCCTGTAGCAATAGATGTATGGCGTTTGGATACAGTTTGCCAGCGAGCGAGCGGCAATAAGTACTTTAAACAGGCTTTGTACTGGCAGTTAGCCGCACAGTACCCTGATCTTCCCCTGCTTAGTTTTGGGGGGCATTACTCCAACCACCTTTATGCTCTAGCGGCTGAAGCTCAGCGTCGTGATAAGGCATTGGTATGTGTTTTAAGGGGGCTACATCAAGGGGAGTTAAATCCTTGTTTGAGCGATCTGGAGTCAATGGGTGCTCGTTTGCATTTTGTGAGTCGTAAGGATTACCGCAATAAACACCAACTCGCTTACCTTGAAAGTTTAAAGCAGCAATTGGGTTCTTTTATATGTGTTCCTGAGGGAGGTGGCCAGCTGATCGGTGCTTGGGGGGCTCAGGCCATTGGTTTGGCGGCAGCGAAAAAAGAGGCTAGTACAATTGTTGTGGCGGCGGGGACTGGCAGTACGGCGGCCGGTATTGTTGCAGGCTTAGATTTGGCTGCGGCTCGCTCAAGACAGGCCGGTGATTCCTCTGCTGTCCGTCGTGTAGTCATCGTTCCGGTAATTAATTTGCACACTGAAGACGGACAACAAAGTTTGTCAGAGGAGATCACCGACCTTAGGCGGCAGCTTGCTGAATTGAATAGTCGTCAGTGCGATATGCTGCTTGAGGAAAATTGTGCAAACGCTGTAAATTGGCAGCTGTTAGATGGTTTTCAGTTTGGCTCTTACGGAAAATTCCCGGCCGAATTAAAAATGTTTTTGTTGGAGTTTGAGAGTCGTTTTCAAATCCCCTTAGATCCTATATACACGGCAAAGGCGATGGCCGCAGTATGGTCGTCCAAAAACTTAGCGACGCGGGCTAGTTTGCCGCAGGCAAATCATAATTTTCTTCATGCTGATGAAAAAGTTCTTTTTATTCACAGTGGTGGTTTACAGGGGCGAAGGGGTCACGGCTTGTTTTGAGGCAAGTTCAATCCAGCTATCTGGAACAACGAAGAGTCGCAATTCGGTATAGCCTATACTGCCAGATTGACTAGTTGTGGGACTTAGAACCAGTGGTAGAGGCCGTGCCAATCTTGTTCGATTGCTGTCTTTGCCCTGTACGCCATTTTGAAAATAATCGTCGATGTAGCTTTTAAAACGATCTTTGGACAGTAAAGGGTGCTGATAACAATGACTGGGGCGTGGCGCCATAAATTCCAGCTTATTAAGCTGAGTAAACCACCAGTCTTGCCAGATCTTGCTCATGTCTTCAAAAAGCCTTTCAACTTCACTATGACAAATCCATAAACCCCTTAACTGATCCGATGTTGAGTGCAATGGTGCGGCCATGGTTTTGTAAGCTGGAAAAAACAGTCTTCCTCGTAATAGGTACTGCGCATCAACAGGGCTGATCGCTAACTCCATTAGTCGTTGTTTGGCGGCAGGGTGTTCACTTAAAGTGAGTTGGCGGCTGCTCAGTTTGGATATTTTAATATCAAGGCGGTCGTTGCAATTTGGCCCCAGCCAATGCTGCCAGGAGCTACCCGTGGTTTGGCTTTCTTCAGTTGCATTGGCCTCGGAGATTGCCAAGCCTAGGTAAAACTTACAGCACATCTCAGTATGTAGGTATCGCTTGTTGTATCTGTCCTGAGTAAGAAAATCAAACTCGCCGATGGTTCTACCTTCATTAAAGTCTGGGTTTTGTATTTGTAGATTTCTTGAAATGAGAATTTGAGAGCTCTCGTGGTGGGAAAAATAAGCGCTCAATAGATCTTCGGCATATAGACCTAAGCGTCGTTGTTCGGATACATGTTGAGTCTCAAGCAGGCAGTGTTTTTCTGGGCGCAGAAAGCAATCGATACGAAGCCCGTGCTCTCCTTGCGAAAAGTAGCTTTTAAGGTCGAGCAGATCGCTTGAATTCAGCAGCCAATTTAAATCTCTTTGGGTATTACTGATTTTGTGATCATTTATACTGTTGTTTTGAGGTTGAGCGCCAACGGCCTTGGCTTCTGCTTGAATTGCCGATATCACCTTATTGGGGTCGAAATCGCTCACCGCCATTGTTTGGCGATCTTTAGCTCGATGATTCTTAGCTTGATTGGGTGCTGAGGCTAAACTCATTATTGTTCTGTGTCTCTAACTGGTTTGTGTCTCTAGCTCAGGCTATTTCTACTGTGTTTGCCCTAGCGAATTTGTATTAGCGAGCTTGCCGATTCCTGTTATCGGCAAATTCTCTGTGAGAGCGCTTATTAAGCGTGGGCCTTATACCTCGGCTTATCATATAATAAACTCAGTGTGTGAGCTCTGTAGTCCTACACAAGTACGGATTTTAGGTGGTTGGGTGTCAAAACCGACCAAAATGTCAGTTTAGGCAGTACCATTGGTCTGCTAACAATTAGAATTACACTATGGCTGAATTTAAACGTATTGGCTTGATCGGGCGCTTAGGCAGTGAAAGCGTACAATCTTCGCTCAAGAATCTGATCAGTTTTATTAATACCCGCAACCTTGATGTGGTGCTTGAAAAAGAGACTGCAACCTTACTTCCTGGCCATGATATGGAAGTTTGTAACTACGAAACCCTGGGTAAAACCTGCGATTTGGCCATTGTCGTCGGCGGTGATGGCAGTATTTTGAGTGCTAGCCGAGCATTGGTGAAGTACAAGATCCCTATCTTAGGGGTAAACCGAGGACGCTTGGGCTTTCTCACCGACATTGCCCCAGAGGATATTGACACCTTAGTGGGCGAGGTTCTCGATGGCAAATATGTGATGGAAGAGCGTTTCCTACTGCAGATGACGGTGCAGAGAAACGGCCAATGGGTAAGTGGTGGTGACGCGATGAACGATGTCGTCATTCACCCAGGCCAATTTATTCGAATGATCGAGTTTGAGCTCTATATTGACGAGCACTTTGTTTATCGCCAACGTTCTGATGGCCTAATTATCTCCACGCCCACTGGCTCGACAGCCTATGCCTTAAGTGGTGGTGGCCCGCTTATGCATCCCAAACTGGATGCAATTGTCTTAGTCCCTATGCACGCCCATGCACTCAATAGCCGCCCAATAGTGGTTGATGGCAGTAGCGACCTAAAAATTGTAATTGGTAAGAATAATACCGCTAAACCTCATGTTACCTGTGATGGCCAAACTCACGTTATTACTGAGCCAGGAGACGAAATCCTGGTGCATAAGAAATCGCGAAAAGTAAAATTGATGCACCCACTCAATCAGAATTTTTACGAAACCTGTCGTTCTAAATTGGGATGGAGCAGTTAAGGGCAGATTAATATGGCCCTGCTAAATTATCGCTGGATTTATCGTCGAAGGCGGTAAAATTCTTGCGGGATTGGCCGCTAGATAAACTATATAGCCTAATTTAGCTGAATGCTTGATAGCACGGCATTGATTTCAGTAATCTGTTTGAAGGGCGCAAAAAAGAAATTAAATTGCCCGCGTTATTTAAATTGTCTACACCAAGAGTAGCCTGCTAGAAGAACACCTGATGATGCACAGCAGTACTTCTACAGCCCAAGGAAATAAGGGCTTTGACATTATTGGCGACATCCATGGTTGCGCCCAGAGTTTAGTGCGCCTATTGGAAAGGCTGGGTTATTCCTGCCAAAAGGGCTTCTATCAGCACCCAAGTCGGCAAGCGGTTTTTCTAGGAGATATCATTGATCGCGGCCCAGCGATACGTCGTTGTGTGCAGCTTATTCGCCCAATGGTAGAGCAGGGGGCTGCGGTAATGGTCTTAGGCAATCATGAGTTGCATGCCATTGCTTATGAACGCCTACGTGGTAAGGGTGCTACCACTAATGATCGTTTAATTGAAGAAACTCGCCAGCAATTTGAGAACCATGAAGCTGAGTGGCAGTCCCATATCTGTTGGTTTGAGAGTCTGCCTATTTTCCTTGAGCTGCCGGGCTGTCGAGTGGTACATGCCTGTTGGGATCAAACAATGATCACACAGTTTAAGCAGGACTTTGCTGGTTTGAGTAGTCGCGACTTTTGGCAATCAGCTATGACCCGAGGCAGCTTTATATCCCGTTTTCTAGACCGTCTAACACGCGGTACTGTCTTGCCTCTGCCTGATGGGCGCAGTTTGACGAGCCAAGATGGCTATGTACGTCGATTTTTCAGAACCAAATTTTGGGCTGAAAAACCAGCAACCTACAGGGATGTCGTTTTTCAGCCAGATCCGTTACCTGAGGATATTGCCAGTCGAGAACTGGATGCGGATGAGAAGAACAACCTTCTTAATTACGGCAATGAGGAGCCCCCCATTTTTATCGGGCATTATTGGCTGAGTGGAGAACCTCGGGCGCTGCGGCCTAATGTAGCTTGCTTGGATTATAGTGCTGTTAAGGATGGTAAGTTGGTTGCTTATCGCTTTGATGGTGAGCAAATCATTCAGGCTGACAAATTTGTATGGGTAGATGTGGCCAAAGAGATTCTCAATGATTCCCAAGAGCACGGTATTCTTTAGTTTTACATTCTCCGCCTAGTTTATAGGCAATATACCGCTCTGTCGGAAGTTACTCCCCCTGTGCTATCAAGCCTGATACATAGCTCGGCAGCTGATCTAGCTGCGGTGTATAATGCGAACCAGCAATTATTTCTTATGGTCCAGTTATGAATTTTGAACAACTTTTAGACAGTATTGATCCGGCCATTTATCAAAACCTTAAAAGGGCTATTGAATTGGGTAAGTGGCCTGACGGTAGAGTGCTCAGTAAAGAACAAAGGGAACTGTGCTTGCAGGCTGTCATTGCCTACGAACATAAGCATCTTGCTGAGGATGAGCGAACAGCTTATATCCCTCCAAAACCGCATCAGCACTGTGGCGGCAGCGGTGAAGTTGCTGAGCCCGATGAAGAGCAGCCTTTAAACTGGAAGCACTAGCCATCATCATTGATTCAGCGAAAATAACTTATACCCATATCCAATAGTGAAGTGAAATCGTGAGCGATAAAACCATATATCTAAAAGACTATAGAGCCCCAGCCTACTGGATTGATCGTACGGATTTGTATGTCGATTTGCGCGATGACAAAACCACTGTTATCAATCAAATGAGCATGCGTATAAACCCAGAGGCCAGTGCCGAAGAGCGCTTGATATTGGCTTTGCATGGGCAAGAATTAGAGCTTTTATCGCTTGAATTAAACGGGCAAATTGTTGAGTCCGACGACTATCATGTAGATGGCGAAGGTTTATCCATTTATATGGATCGATTAGCGCTAGATCTTGCTGATAATGGCCTGAGTTTTGAGTTGACGGTTAAAACTCAAATAGAGCCTCAAAACAATACTTCACTAGAAGGATTGTACAAATCCAGTGGCATGTATTGTACACAGTGCGAGGCAGAAGGCTTTCGGAAAATTAGCTATTACCTCGATCGGCCTGATGTGATGAGTGAGTTTTTTACCAGCATTGAAGCCGATGGTAACGCGTATCCGGTGATGCTCAGCAACGGTAATAAGCTTGAGGACACCATTCTAGAAAGTGGACGTCGATTGGTACGCTGGCACGACCCTCACAAAAAACCGGCCTATCTTTTTGCCTTGGTGGCAGGCGATCTTGAGTGTGTGGAAGATTATTTCACCACTAAGAGTGGCCGAAAGGTCTTGTTACAAATCTTTGTTGAATCAAAAGATCTTGATAAGTGCCAACACGCCATGGATTCCCTTAAAAACTCTATGAGCTGGGATGAAGAAGTCTATGGACGAGAATACGATCTCGATATATTTATGATCGTCGCTGTCGATGACTTTAATATGGGCGCTATGGAAAACAAAGGGCTTAATATCTTCAATACCTCATGTGTATTGGCAAAGGCCGAAACGACTACTGATGCCGGCTTTCAGCGGGTGGAAGGTGTGGTAGCTCATGAGTACTTCCATAATTGGTCTGGAAATCGCGTGACTTGTCGCGATTGGTTTCAATTATCCCTTAAGGAAGGCTTTACCGTGTTTCGCGATGCGCAGTTTTCCGCTGATATGGGATCGGCAACCGTCAAGCGTGTAGAGGATGTCAGCTTACTTCGCAGTGCCCAGTTTGCCGAGGACGGTGGCCCCTTAGCGCATGCGGTCAGGCCGGCATCTTTTGTTGAGATTTCAAATTTCTATACCTTAACCATTTATGAAAAGGGTGCTGAAATCGTCCGCATGCTACATACCTTGCTGGGTGAGGAGCTGTTTCGCCAAGGGTCTGATTTGTACTTTGATCGTCATGATGGCCAGGCTGTTACCGTAGAGGATTTTGTGGCGGCAATGGCTGAAGTCTCAGGCCGAGATTTTAAGCAGTTCATGAACTGGTATCAGCAAGCAGGAACCCCAGAGCTTAATATAAGTGAAGACTACGATGAAGATGCGCGCGAGTACAAAGTGCGTATCGAGCAGTATTGTCGCCCAACACCTGAAAGCAATGAAAAACAGCCTTATCTCATTCCACTGAATGTCAGTTTATGGGGTGAGGCGGGGGCCTTAGCCATTCGCTTAAAAGATCAAGAAGCAGATTTTGAAAGCTCGGATAATACTCAAGCAATCATTGAGCTAACAGAAGAAGTTACTGAGCTGTGTTTTTGCGATGTGCCGGAACGCCCGGTTATTTCTTTATTGCGTGGTTTTTCGGCGCCGGTAAAGTTGAATTTCCAGCGTGATCACCAGCAGTTGCTGCGTTTGATGACCATGGAAAGCGACGGTTTTACACGTTGGGATGCCTGCCAGTCTTTGCTATTAAATGCTATTTCAGAATTACAGACTGTCGCGTCAGATGATACAAAAGAGCAACAGTATTTGTGCAAGCCTATAGCCAAGGCATTTAAAGCGCTATTGCAAGATGACAATGCAGACCCTGCGATGGTCGCATTGATGCTGCAATTACCGTCTTTGAGTTACTTAATTGAATTACGTCAAGAAGTGCAGTTGGAGAAGCTGGATGCGGCTCGTGAGATATTGCGTTTTGCCATTGCAAATGCCTGTTTCCCCGAGTTTAAAGCTATCTATCAGGCTTACGATCATGCCGAGGCTTATCAAGCCAAGGCTGGACAGATTGCCAAGCGGAGTTTAAAAAATACGGCGCTTAGCTATTTGATGTTAGCGGCAGATAAGGGCGATCAAGGCACGGCATCTGAACAACTTATTCAGTCTTGTGTTGAGCAATTTCAGCATGCGAACAATATGAGTGACCAAATTTCTGCACTGCAGGTTTTGCTGAATGCAGACTGTGCAGAGCAGCAAGCTAAGCAAGCTCTTGATAGCTTTTATCAACAGTGGAAAAGTGAAGCACTGGTTGTCAATCTATGGCTGCAAAGCCAGGCCCTACGAAGATCAAGTGACACGCTGGAACAGGTGACCACGCTAAAACAGCACCCGGCTTATGATGGCCTAAATCCGAATAAAGTGCGCTCCTTAATTGGAGCATTTTGTGGTCAGAACTTAATGGCTTTTCATGCTTCTGATGATGACGGTCAGCCCAGCGATAAAGCCTATCAGTTCCTAGCAGAAGAAGTGCTTGCTATAGATAAGCATAACCCCCAGATAGCGGCTCGTTTACTAGTGCCGCTAACGCGTTGGCACAAATTCGCCGGGGCGAGACAGTCTCTGATGAAGTCCGCGCTACAAAGCATTGCCGAGCGCGAGATCTCTAAAGATGTGCGCGAGCTGGTAGAGAAAAGCTTATAAAATGAGCCAATCAACAATCAAAAAAAGCCAGCGTTTTGCTGGCTTTTTTTGTGATCTAATGAGGGTAGAGAGGCGGTAGCAAAGATTCGTCCTGCTGCTCTTGATTCAGCTGCGCTTCAAGAGATGTGATAGCCTCCCTGAGTACTTCCTTATCTATCGTTTGTGCTGTTTCCGCCTGTGCACTATAGAGCTGGGCTTCTAGCTGCTTGAATAGCTTCTCTAGCTCACTATTTGCAAAATAGCTTTCAAAATGAGGATGTTGGCTCTTCTGCTTGTTGATATAGCTTTGCAAGCTCTGAAATTGTGCCTTTGCATCAGCTTGCGCAATGACTACTTCCAGGCTTCCCATATTTGGTTTAGCGGCGTCTGGCTGCTTGCCGACTTTAATCTGCTCCTTCAGTAGTTTATTGTCCCGCCAGAGTTTGACACTTAATAGGGCAAAGGCAATTGCTAAAATGGCGCTGAATAGGGAAAAGATTATCCAGCCACTACGCGAGTCGCTATTGGCTTGGGTAAGCTGATTTTCATTGGCTTGCGCTTCTTCAGCTACATTGCCGGATAGTTCTTTATTATCGCTAGCTGTGGTCCTAGCGACTGAAGGTTCTAGGTTTTGGGTTTGGTTTGGGTTCGCTGCCGAAGCTTTGATATTAATATCCATAGCGGGGAGCTTGGCTGTTTGCCATTGTTGGCGAGCGGTATTCCACCAGCGTATCTCAATGGCGGGCAGGGTAAGTGGTCCGGCCTTGCTGGCAATGATTGCCGTAGAAATACGACGGGTGCCAGTAATACCACTGTTATCTTTATCGTCTTCGCTTTGAGGTTGTTCAGGGTAGGTTTTTATACGGCCTTGCAGCTCGGGGGCTTGGCCCATGTCAATATTGGGGAGCTGTGCGGCGGTTAGACCTTTTGCGGTGATTTCAATTTTTCGAGTGATGGGTTCGCCCACTTGTATTTGTTCTGGATCGCTACTCCAGCTTTGGCTAATCGTCAGCTGTTCTGCTGGAAGCCAATCGGCCGATTTTTCAGGGCTTGCTTTAATCTCTAGCTCTATCGCTTCGCTCTGTAAACGGTGGATACGCCCACTGTTGTTATTAAATGGATCGAAGATGTTTCTTCGTCCGCCACTAACCCCAATGCTCCAGCGAAGCGTTGGTAGTGTAAGTTTGCCGCTGTGCTGCGGGTATATTGCATAGCGGGTTTCTACCACGACATAAGGGCGGCCACCAATGCGAGTTTGGTAGTCAAACTGAGCAAGCAATTCGACTTTTGCCTTGTCCAGCTGCAGTGGCTCTGGATCAAAGCTGCTTATGTTGACGGCACTGTACAGTTTTTGAGTAAAAATAATTTGTTCTTGAACAAAGGCAACATCTTTATCCGTGGTGGTTTCTAAGAAGATATCCCGCTTTGCTCCGCTAGCGTTGCTCTGTTTACTGACGGTAATGGGGATGGCGTCGGAAAACTCACCGTCGTATTCAAAACTGGGAATAATGAGTTGCCCTTCACGTTTGGGACCTAGCGTTAACACCCACTCGGTAATAGAGCTAACCTTTCCGTTCATGCTCTGATAGCGGTTGCTCTTATGTTGTCTCAAGATGTCGAAATTTTGCTGTAGCTCGTCGAATGATGGCGCGCTAAAAGCAGCTTGCTCATCGATAGCCACCGTAAGAGTAAGAGTTTCGCTCATTGCTATGCTGTTTCTATCGACCTTGGCAGTGATAGTCAAAGCAAAACTTACTGTGCTGCACGCTAAAAGGCAGAATAGGGCTAGGGCTTTGCCAAGCAAAGAGAGCTTTGCCTCTTTGTCTCTATACTTTGACATTGCACTATTATTGATTTGTTTGCTCATCATTTTATCTTTCGAATCTCG
>JAOXRT010000013.1 GCA_025800365.1 Cellvibrionaceae bacterium
TCTTTTTAGGAGATATTGATTATTCAAAGAATTCAAAGGGGATAAGGATTTTAAAGGACGAAATTCTGAAATTAAAGCGTGAGAGCCATGACCTTATAAAAGCTGAGGTTGGTGATATTTATAAAATAAATATCAATTCACCGTTGTATTTCTCATTTAAAGATTTGTTCTTCCGATTAAAGAACTTAAACAAAAGAACAATTTATAAGTCTGATGGAAAAGATGCTTGGAATTCCGTAGAGAAAAGATATGAAATAAGCACTGGAAATAAAAAAGTGAAAAGAGTTGATGATGGAGAAGAAGACCAACTTTATTGTTGGCCCTTGCGGTAATGTCGTCCTGAAATACCACAAATGGCATATCAATGCCTCCTTAGGTCTGGGCACTAGCCCGCATGATGTCTTCGATGAGTACTGCAAGCATTTTGGCGGCGGTATAAAGGATTTGTTCCCGGTTATTGATACTGAGATTGGCAAGCTAGGTACCATGACCTGCCATGACGGTTGTACGCCAGAAGTTTCGCGTGCACTAGGTTATAACGGGGCGGAGGTAATTTGTCATCCGGGGGCGATTCAAGAATTTGAAGGCGTTTCAGAACCTTGGGATTTCTGGAAATTTACTCGCCGAGCTCGCGCACATGACAATATGTGTTATGTCCTAGGTTCTAACTGGGGCAGTGTAAATTACGACTACTATCCAAAAGCTTTTTGCCCAGGCCATTCATTTGGGATCGATTATCGCGGCAATATGATGGTAGAAGCCCCTTATCCTAATGAGCAGGTATTGGCGACAACGATTGATATCGAAGCCCTGCGCCAGTATCGAACCAAGACTAATCATAACAACTGGATTGATGTGCGCACCGAAGGTTTTCGAGAGATGTACACCAATTCAATTTATCCGCCTAACCGTTTTCCGCCGGGCAAACCCCCTAAGGCATTGGTTGAGAAAATCAGTATTTGTAAAGAAGTTTACGACGATCTTTATGCGCGCGGCCAGTTTACTCCGCCGGCTGGTATGGAGCCTGGAGATGTATCTAAGCAATTGCAGGACCGAATTGATTATGCTCAGGCGACTGGGCGTTTAGCGAAAGGTTAGAGCTTACTATGAAAGTCAAAAGTAAATTGGCAGATATTGATTTTGAGTTTGGTCATTTCGAATACAAAAAAGATCATCTAATCATCCATAGCCATCCCGACCAGTCTATGCAGAGCAAGGTGTATGTGAGCCCTGATGATGTGGTTTCCGCTTTGGGTAAGGCCATAAAGCTACCAATGTTTTGGGCGTACATGACTGGCTTTCCGTTTTTCTTAATCCGCTATCGACGTCGAAAAGCGGCAAAGGCAAAAGCTAAATCATAGGTTTTTGCTTGATATTGTAAAAAATTTTGAGGTTTAAAAATGACTAAAATGACTGGCGGTGAAGCCATCGTTAAATCCCTGCGGGAAAATGGTGTAGACACGGTATTTGCATTACCTGGTGGGCAGCTGGATTTCTTGTTCGATGCTATGTACAAGGAAGGCAGCGATCTGCGACTAATTCATACACGTCATGAGCAGGCGACGGCATACATGGCTTATGGCTATGCGAAATCAACGGGCAAGGTAGGTACCTGTGCCGTAGTTCCTGGTCCAGGTTTATTGAATGCAGCGGGCGCTTTATGTACGGCCTGGTCTAACTATGCACCTGTTATGTGCATTTCAGGGCAAATACCGTCGACGGCGATTGGCAAAGGTTACGGCGATCTGCATGAAATCGATGACCAGCTTGGAATGATTAGCCATATTACCAAGTGGGCATCTTCTATCGATCACCCAAGTCAGGCACCCGAAAAAATTGCAGAAGCCTTTAAGCAGCTACAAAGCGGCTATCCACGTCCGGTAGAAGTAGAAATGCCAATGGACATTATGGCAATGGAAACCGAAGTGGAAATTCTGCCTGCGGTCAGTGAATACCATAAAACGGCCATTGATGCTGAACTAGTTTCGCAAGCTTGCGAAATACTAAAGCAAGCGAAAAAACCAATGATTGTGGTGGGCTCTGGTGCCCTAGAGGCCAGCGCCGAAGTTTTGGCTTTGGCTGAGCAATTGCAGGCACCAGTAATGGCTTGTCGCAGTGGTAAAGGCATTGTTGATTCTCGCAATTACTTAAGTGCTAACTTCCCAATGGGGCACCGTTTATGGGGTGAGGCCGATGCGGTAGTTGCGATTGGAACGCGCTTGAATTGGCCGCTAACCATGTGGGGCAAAGACGATAAGCTTAAAATTATTCGTATTGATGTTGACCCAACCCAGCTTGCACGAATTTGTGAGCCGGAGGTCGGAATTGTTGGTGATGCTGCAATGGCAGCCACTGCTATCACTGAGCAATTGGGTGATTTCTCTGTAGCTAGCCGAGAAGCAGAGTTAAGCGAATTAAAAGCTAAGATAGATGCTGAAATCCGTGAAAAAGTAGGCCCCCAAATGGCTTACCTCGATGTAATTCGCGAAGAGTTGCCAGAAGACGGTATCTTTGTTGATGAGGTAACTCAGTGTGGTTTTGTGTCTTGGTATGGTTTTCCTGTCTACAAACCGCGCCAGCATATCAGCGCTGGTTATCAGGGCACTCTAGGCTACGGTTATGCCACGGCGCTTGGTGTCATGGCGGGCAATATGGATAAGCGTGTTATTCAAATTAGTGGTGATGGTGGATTCATGTTCACTATGCAAGAGTTAGCCACTGCGGTCCAATATCAGTTGCCCTTGGTGACAATTATTTTCAACGATAATCGTTTCACCAACGTTCAGCGCCAGCAAAAAGAGTGGTTCGACGGTCGAGTGATCTGCTCGGACTTGCATAACCCAGATTTTGTAAAAATGGCGGAAAGCTTCGGAGCGGCTGGCTTTAGGGCGCAAGATCCAGAAACCTTGCGGACGGCTATTAAAAAATCATATGAAGAAAAAGGCCCATCAATTATTGAGGTAGAGGTTAATGAGTTCTTCCCTGCGCCTTGGCCTTTTTTGATGATGCCACAAAATCGTGAGTCTGTTTGTAAATAGTTATACGCGCTTGCGTGAGTGTAACAAGCTAAAGACAGTCGGGGCTAATCAAAGCAGAGCTGCCCCGATGTGAAAATACTAAGAGTTAAATTATGACTAAGCTTAAGGCTGTACCTGGTGTAGAAAAATAAAGTCCATATGTGCAGGGGCGGAGCAGTATCGAAGGTGTAGAAAAGCCTATCAAGCTGTCTTCTAATGAGTCGTCACATGGGCCAGCGCCGTCGGCCATCAAGGCCTATCAAGAATGCCTGCCAGACTTAAACCGTTATCCTGATGGCAGTCAGTATCAGTTACGTAAGGCAATTGCTGATGTACACAATCTTGACGCTGATCGCATTATCTG
Organism: Cellvibrionaceae bacterium; assembly: GCA_025800365.1. Lineage (GTDB taxonomy): Bacteria > Pseudomonadota > Gammaproteobacteria > Pseudomonadales > Cellvibrionaceae > Pseudoteredinibacter. The sequence continues at coordinate 3,382 of JAOXRT010000013.1, forward strand.
CGGTAACGGTTCTGATGAGCTCATCCAATTAATGGTACGCGCCTACGTAAATCCAGGTGATCAAGCTTTGCTTAGTGAGAATGGCTTTATCATGACCAATATCCACTGCGTAGCTCAAGGGGCGGAATTGGTGATTGCTCCTGAGAAAAACTACGTGGTAGATGTTGATGCTCTGCTAGAGCGTGTGACGGAAAAAACCAAGTTTTGCTCTATTGCTAACCCAAATAATCCCACGGGAACTTTTATTAGTAAGTCAGAGCTTCGCCGCCTACACGCAGGCTTGCCGGAAGATTGTCTATTACTGATTGATGATGCCTACGCTGAATATGTATGGGACGAAGATTACGAAGATGGTTCATCACTGGTTGATGAATTTGAGAATGTTGTAATGACTCGAACCTTCTCAAAAATCTATGGTTTGCCCTCGGTAAGAATCGGCTGGGCCTATTGTCCAAGTTCAGTGGTGAGTGTTGTTGGTCGTATTCGTACGCCGTTTAATACTAATGGACCTGCGTTGGCAGCGGCGGCAGCAGCGGTTAAGGACGTAAACTATACTGCACAGATAAAGGCACATAACAAAAAGTCTTTGGAGCATATATCTGAGCAGGTTACTGCGATGGGTATCGAAATTGTTCCAAGCCAAACTAACTTCTACTTACTGAAGTTTCCCGAGTCATCGGGGAAGAGTGGCAATGCTGCTGCTGACTACCTGCAGTCTAAAGGAATTATCCCAAGACCTGCGGGTGGCTCTGATCAGTATCTTCGCATCAGCGTAGGGCTCGACGAAGAGAATGCTGCGGTCTTAACTGCTTTGCGTGAATATATGGGAGCCTAGAGTGAGTAAAGCTTACCAACAGTCAGAAGCAGTCAAGCGGCGTCTAGAGCAAGTGCAGGGGCACTTTATTGCAGGCCACTGGCTGCGTGAAAACCAGCAAGCTACTAGCGATGTTTACAATCCTTCTACTGGTGCTGTTATCAGTCAAGCGATTTGCGGAACGCCTGCTGAAGTTGATCAAGCCGTAGCGGCTGCACGTAGTAGTTTCGATGATGAGCGCTGGTCGGGTCTGACTCCTGCAGCGCGAGCTAAAGTGCTGTGGCGGATAGCTGACTTAATGGAGGCCGAGCAGGCTGAGTTGGCAGAATTGGAAATGCTAGACGCTGGCAAATTTTATGCGGCTGCAGAGCAAGGTGAGGTGGCCTTTGCGGCGGAGTGTTTTCGCTACTTCGCAGGTTGGTGTACCAAAATCGATGGTGCTACGAAGCAATTGTCGTCCGGGCCTACTAATGAGTTTCATGTTTACACTCGTCGAGAGCCAATTGGTGTGGCTGCACTTATTGTTCCGTGGAACGGTCCTCTAGTACAGGCCGCATGGAAAATCGCACCTGCACTAGCTGCCGGCTGTAGCTGTGTTTTAAAACCCGCCCAGGAAACTCCGTTATCAACCTTAAAGCTAGCTGAAATTATGCAGCAAGCAGGCTTGCCTGATGGCGTGCTGAATGTGGTTTTAGGGGATGGCCCTGAAATTGGTGGGCATTTGGCTGCCCATGATGGTGTCGATAAAGTTTCCTTTACCGGCTCTACAGCTGTGGGCAAAAAAATCATCGGCGCAGCTAAGGGTAATTTGAAAAAAGTATCACTGGAGTTGGGTGGCAAGTCACCCATGGTGGTGTTTCCTGATGCTGATTTGCAGGACGCTGCTGATGGTGCCATCTCTGCTATCTTTTCAAATGCTGGTCAGGTTTGTGTGGCAGGCTCAAGACTCTATGTACATAAATCGATTTACTCAGAGTTACTGCCGATAATTCAGGAAAAAGCGCAGGCCATAAAAGTTGGTTCTGCTCTAGATCCAGCTATGGATATGGGGCCGATGATCTCATTGCGTCAACTGGACTCTGTGCTTGAAAAAATCCATCGAGCTGAAGCTCAGGGAGCTCGCTTGCTGTGTGGCGGGAAGCTGGTACAACAGGGTGAAAATGGTGGTGGTTATTTTATAGAGCCAACCATCTTTGTTGATGTCAATGCAGGGATGGATATCGCAACGGAAGAAGTTTTTGGGCCCGTCTTAACTGTATTTGCCTTTGATGATAGCGACGATATTGTGGCTTTGGCCAACGATAGTGAGTATGGCTTGGCGGCAAGTGTTTGGACCAAAGATATCGCTTTGGCCCATAAGACAGCTGCCAAAATTAAAGCAGGTTTGCTGTGGATAAACTGCCATGGCATCCCAGATATGGCGGTGCCTTTTGGCGGTTATAAACAATCAGGTTGGGGTCGCGAAAACGGTTACGAGGCCCTACTGCAGTACACAGAGCAAAAATCAGTGATTGTTCGCCTTTAGATGATGTGAGGTAGAAAAATGTTGGAATCTTGGCGCTGGTTTGGCCCCAGTGATAGCGTAAGCCTAGAGAATATAATTCAGGCGGGAGCCAAAGCGGTCGTAACTTCATTGCATCATATTGCAATCGGTGATGTATGGTCTCTAGATGAGATCAATAAACGCAAAGATTTGATTGAGGCTAAAGGCCTACAGTGGGCAGTGGTTGAAAGCGTCCCTTTACATAATGATATTAAGTTGCGAAAGGGAAATTATCAGCAGTATATAAAAGCCTACTGTCAAACCATTAGAAACTTGGCAGCCGCTGGAGTGAACATTATTTGCTACAACTTTATGCCTGTAGTGGATTGGACCCGCACAAGTTTAATGTACAAGCTTGCCAATGAAAGTTATGCCCTTCGGTTCTGCATGGATGATTTTGTGGCCTATGATGTCTTCGTATTGCAGCGCGAAGATAGTCGCTCGGATTATAGCGGTGCGCAACTAGAAAGCGCAGAACGCCGCTATAAAGAGATGACAGAAGAAGAAATAGCGACTCTAGAGCACAATATTATTGCTGGCTTGCCTGGAGGTGCCGAAGCATATGATCGCTCAGGTATTGCTAGTGCTATCAATGAATACCAAGGAGTTAGCAACGAAGATTTCGCCCAAAATCTATTTTATTTCTTGCAGCAGGTTATACCAACGGCAGAGGAATGCGGCGTGAAGATGTGTATTCACCCTGATGATCCGCCGTTTTCTTTGTTTGGTTTGCCGCGTGTGGTTTCGACAATTGATGATGCGAAAGCGATTGTTGCCGCTGTGGACAGCGCTGCGAATGGTATCACTATGTGTGCAGGGTCCTATGGAGCGCGTGCAGATAATGATTTAGTCGCCATAGTAAAAGAGCTGGGGGCGCACATTCATTTTGTTCACTTGCGAAACATCGAGCGCCAGCCGGATGGATCTTTTTATGAGTCAGAACATCTGCAAGGTGACAATGACATGTATGGGCTCATTAAGGCCCTGCTCGAAGAAGAAGCGCAACGTAAATCCCAAGGCCGTGAAGACCTTTCGATTCCTATGCGCCCAGATCATGGCCATCTATTGGCAGATGATATTGGCAAGAAGGTAAACCCTGGTTATTCGATGCTGGGTAGAATGAAAGGCTTAGCGGAATTAAGGGGTGCCATATATGCCCTAGAGAGAATGCAGTCTGAATCTGCTCAGAATCGACTGTGAATCGATAAGGCAAACTGATTGAGTAAAGAGTTTTGAATAGCAGAGACTTGGCTAAGGCCAGCAGTGTTGCGATTATCGGTGAGTGTATGCTTGAGTTGAGCTTGCCAATGGCTTTAGCCGAGCTAAGCAGTTCACAACCAAGTGCCAATAGTGACTTAAATAGCCGCTTAGCTTTTGGGGGCGACACTCTTAATACTGCCATATACCTCGCTAGGCTGGGAGTTGATACGTACTATGTGAGTGCGCTGGGCCAAGACGCCTACAGTGATTGGATGATTTCTGAGTGGGAATCGGAAGATATACATTGCGAGTTAGTTGATAGAGTTGAAGGTGCACTACCTGGCCTCTATGCCATCGAAACAGATGACAGCGGAGAGCGCAGCTTCAGCTATTGGAGGGATCAAGCGCCTGCAAGACGTATGCTTAGCAACAAAGAAAAGCGTGAAGAGCTGTTTGTAAAGCTGCAGGCGATGGATTTAATTTACCTCACTGGAATCAGTCTTTCGCTGTTTTCAGAGCGGGATAGAGATGCTCTTTTTAAATACCTAGAGGAATACTCAAGTGCCGGTGGTTTTATTGCTTTTGATAGTAACTATCGGCCTAGACAGTGGCCTGACACAGAAAAGGCAAAACAGTGTTTTGCAAGAGCCTATGGCCTGAGTGATATTGCTCTATCTACCTTAGATGATGAGCAGTTGCTTTACCCTGGCCTTAGTGAGGCGCAGCTTATTCAGCGTTTACAAGATCAGGGAATAAAAGAAATTGTTCTGAAGAAGGGGCCGCAGGGCAGTGTGCTAATTTCGGGTGAAGAGCAGCTCGAGTGCTCGGCATGCTTTGTTGAGCAAGCGCGAGATACTACAGCAGCCGGTGACTCATTTAATGCTGCCTATCTAGCTTCTCGAATACGCGGGCAATCACAGCTTACTGCAGCAAAAAATGGCCACAAATTAGCGGCGAATGTTATACAGCAGTACGGTGCCATTATCGATAAAGGCAATATGCCAAATGTATGGGAGCTTGATGAGTGATCACCTATAGAAAGGTAGCGCAACTCAGTCGCGATGCCCGTGGAAAATCAAATAAAGATCGCGATCGGCATATTGAATTATCGGCTGTTAAGCTGGAGCCTCGTGCAGAGGCACGGGTTTTAGCCCTTGCTGAAGCATTATGCCTTCCTCCAGAAGAGTTAGTGCAGGAGATCATGGCGACGGCATTGGGTGATGCTCACGATGGCTATTTGTCGGCTTACCCTGAGCGGAAAGATCGTTTGAAGGCTGATGTGCTTTTAAAAACCAGAGTAAAAGAGTTGCTGGAGAGTACGCTGCAAAATAGTACGTACTAAGAAAGCACGTATTAAGAGAGCATAGAGTAAAAAGAAAGTACAGAGCAAAAAGAGAGCTTAGCCCTATGACATCTTCTTTACTTTCGCATATGACAAAGACGCTCTCGAATAACTTAAACCTCTAAGAACTAAAACAATAATAAACTGACACTACATAGGTAGAAGTGATGATTTCAGCGGAAAATACAATGGCCGTATGTGCGGTTATTTTTGCTTTGGCGTGGTTTGGCTTCTGGGTCGACACCCTTGCTATTGGCCGGAAGATATCTGGTGTCGTGTGTGTCTTAGTTGGCGCAATGTTGCTCTCCAATTTTTCTTTAATTCCTTTTAAATCGGCCGCTTACGACTTTGTTGGGGCCAATCTTGTGCCATTGGCTATCCCTCTTTTGTTATTCAAAAGTGATTTGCGAAAGATATTCAAAGAAAGTGGCCGGGTAATGTTGATATTTTTTATCGCTGGTGCGGCTACAGCGATCGGTGCGGTAATTGGATTTTACCTCTTCGATTTGGGTGATATTGGGCCGAAGGTGGCCGGTGTCTATACGGGCGGATTTGTTGGTGGCGCGGTAAATTTCCTTGCGGTATCTCAAGTTGTGCAGATGAGCGAAACGGAGTTTAGTACCGCGATCAGCGCGAGTAGTATTGTCAGTATTCTAGCCTTAACCCTGTTGCTTGCCATCCCGTCTTTAGCTTTCGTGCAGCGCTTTTTTAGAGAAAAGCAAGAAGCTGATAGTGGCCAAATTGACAGCACCGAACATCCTGCTGCGAAATTGAAATTAAGCCACCTAAGCGGTGCGATTGCCTTGAGTTTCGCCATATGCGCCTTGGCAAAGTACATCTCGGTGTTATCAGGCTATGAGCAGTACACTTTTCTGGTGATCACGGTCATCACACTTTTTATTGCCAATGTGTTTCCCAAACAGATGGCCGCTGTAGAAGGGGAGTATGAGTGTGGTTTATTGCTGATGTATTTGTTCTTTGCTGTAGTTGGCGCGGGTACCGATATGTCAGTGTTCCTGGGCATTGCTATAACGCTATTTTTCTATGGCATGTTTATTATTGTTTTTCATCTTTGCTCGACCTTGTTTGTGGCGCGAAAGTTGGGTTTTCGCTTAGATGAAACTGTGGTGGCTTCAGGTGCGGCATTGGTTGGCCCAGCAGTAACGGCTGCGATTGCTACATCAAAAAATTGGCGCCATTTGGTGACGCCAGGAATTATGTGTGGAATCTTTGGCTATGCAATTGCCACTTTTATTGGTGTGGCGATTAGTCAGTTGCTTTCTTAATACCTTGGTTTTGCTAGCGGTTCACTTTATTTGGTCGTATAAGATCAAGACTTTAGAGGTTGGAGGTTGTAATGAGTATTCGGATCGCGATTAATGGTTTCGGTCGAATTGGTCGCGGGGTTTTTCGTGCGCTCTTTGAGTCGGGATTGAATGAAGAAATAGCATTGGTTGCTATTAATGATTTAGCAGATATTGATCTGAACACCCACTTGGCTAAATTTGATTCTGTGCATGGTGAATTTCCGTTCGAGCTAAGTCTAGACGGTGATTGCTTATCGGTTGAGAATCAAAAAATTGTCATGCTTCGCGAGTCTAAATTGGAAAATTTGCCTTGGGCTGAGTTGAATGTCGATGTGGTGCTTGAATGTACGGGATTTTTTACCAAACCAGAACTGGCTGCGAAGCATATCGATAGCGGAGCCAAAAAGGTTATTGTATCGGCACCTGTTGCTGGCGCCGATGCTACGATTGTCTGTGGTGTAAACGATGATACTTTAAAGCCAGAACACAATGTTATCTCTTGTGGTTCATGTACTACTAATTGCCTTTCTCCTGTGGTGAAAGTCCTTAACGACAATTTAGGCGTTGAGCAGGGCATGATGACAACAGTGCATGCTTTTACCAATGATCAAAAATTGCATGATAGCTATCATAATGACCCCTATCGTGCTCGTGCAGCAACGAGCTCGATGATCCCGACAAAAACGGGTGCCGCTCAGGCAATTGGTTTGGTGTTGCCTGAACTAAACGGTAAATTGGACGGTATGGCCGTACGAGTGCCTACCGCAAATGTTTCTTTAGTTGATCTAACCGTTTTTACAGAGCGTGAAACCAGCGTGGAAGAAGTGAATCAGTTGATGAAAGAAGCTTCGAAAAAACAGCCGGCTATTCTCGCTTACAATGAGCTACCTTTAGTATCGGTTGATTTTAATCACAATAGCGCATCTGCCAGTTTTGATGCTGGCCAGACCAAGGTGGATGGAAAGTTGGTGAAGGTGATGGCCTGGTATGATAATGAATGGGGTTTTTCTAATCGCATGTTGGATTTAACCAAGTTAGTCTATTCTTCGGCAGCTTGAGGCTTAGTATGCGTAATCAGGCAATTTCACTCGCCATCTTGTTGTTGTGTAGCCAGTGGGTTTATGCAGACGATAGGCCCAATGTTTTGCTGGTGCTGCTGGATGATATGGGCTACGGAGATATTGGCGCTAATGGTGCGCAATCAATAGCTACACCTAATATCGATACCTTGGCTGCTAGTGGAGCTAATTTTTCAAATTTCTATGCCAGTGCCAATGTTTGCACGCCTTCTAGGGCGGGCTTACTAACAGGTTTGTACCCGATTAGAACGGGCTTAGCTCATGGAGTAGTAGAGGCAAAAGGTGACGACAGAGGTTTGCCGAAAGATATAGAGAATATTGCTAAGCTTTTAAAAAGAGAAGATTACGCGACCAAAATGGTCGGTAAATGGCACCTTGGCAACTTTCCCAAATATCACCCATTAGATTATGGTTTTGATGAGTTTTATGGCGTGCCGTTTAGCAATGATATGGCGGGCTTTCAGATCTACGATGGTCGGCAAGCAATTGCTGGAGATGTAGACCAAGCATTACTTAGCGAAAGCTTCACCGATCAGGCTATCGACTTTATTGCGCAAAAACGAGATAAGCCTTTTTTCTTGTTTTTATCCCATAGCATGCCCCATATTCCATTATTCGCATCAGAGAAGTTCAAGGGTCGCTCGCAGGCTGGCCTTTATGGAGATGTTATTGAAGAACTTGATTGGAATATGGGGAGGCTGATTAAGGCTTTAAAACAACAAGGGCTCTATGAAAATACCCTCATCATTTTTACGAGTGACAACGGTCCCTTTTTTGAAGGAAGTGTCGCTGGTCTAAAAGGCGGTAAAGGTTCAAGTTACGATGGCGGTTTCCGTGTTCCTTTAATTATCAGTTGGCCCAATAAAATTAGCTCGGCACAGCGTGTCGATTCCGTCAGCATGAATATCGATGTTTTGCCAACGGTAGCTGATGCTGTGGGTCGGGATAAGACAGCTGATTTTGACGGACTAAGCTTGTTACCTATATTGAATGGCGAAGATGCTCAGCGTGAATATCTCTACCTTTTTAACAATGAAGATGTTATCGCTGTACGAAGCCAGCGCTGGAAGTATCTTATCCAGACTTATTATCGAACCTCTATTGGCGATTTCTCTAAATTTGGTCAGTTGCCAGGCTTTAAATCGCCCTACGATTTGCTGTTCGATATGCAGGCCCCCACTGGAGAAAGGTATAGCTTAGCGGATAGATTTCCTCAGGTGCTCGAACGCCACCGTGCCGAATTGATTGCTGCCGGGCAGAAGTTTGATGGCTTGAGAACCAGGCCCAAAGCCAGAACATTTCCACAATAGTGCTGATATAAATCAGTATTATTGTGGCTATAGAGGGGATAAGCCTATCCCCTCTAGGATAAGGCCCTCGCTTGTCATACACTATAAGCCTCTGATTTCTAAGCATAAGAGGCTTGGTTTGGCGCTTAAACCTAAACATCTGATTTTGAATTTATTATTGGAAGCTGAGCGAGCAATTAGCTCTCAGGTGTTTATCCGTATCTGCCAGTTATTTGATATAACTGAAAACAGTGCTCGCGTGACTTTGGCGCGATTAAGTTCCGAAGGCATGGTGGAGGTTCCCGAGCGGGGTTTGTATCAGCTAGGCCCCCGGTCTAGAAACCTAGCCGCCGATCTAGCCAGTTGGCGAGAGCTGGAAAGTAAGCTTTGTGATTGGGATGGTAGCTGGATTGGTGTTTATCAGGCCATGTTAGGGCGAAGTGATCGAACGGCTTTGCGCCGCCGTGAGCGTTTGCTGCAGCTGGCGGGCTTTAGTGCGCTAGAGCAAGGCTTGGCAGTAAGGCCGAATAATTTAGTGGGTGGCGTGCAGGCTTTGCGCAAGCGTCTGCAGTCTATTGGCCTTGAGGAAGAGGCCATCATCTTTCGTATCGATGAACTCGACGGAGATTCTCACAAGCGGGCCATGTCGCTTTGGGATAGAAAGGACTTAGAGCAGCACTACCGTGATGCCCAAAAGATTATGGCGGATTGGATGGCCAGGGCTGAGCAGTTGGATCCTGAAACCGCCGCCAAAGAATCATTTTTGATTGGCGATGAGTATATTCGTTGTATCGCTTACGATCCTATGCTGCCTGAAGAGATGGTCGATACGCAGTTGCGTCGAGAATATCTGCAAACACTGATTGCTTTTGACCAGATGGGCAAATCCATTTGGCAGCAGCTCTACCAAGAATTTGCCCAAGTGGGTTAATTACTCCTCTTCCATATATCGAGCAAAGGCTTCGCTATAGTCTGGATGCCAGCGTGATAAAGCTGGGCGATTCAAGCTGATATCTGTGGCGCCCCATAAAACGCGCTTATTATCCATTTCTCGAGTAGTCTCGTTATCTGGACAGATAATATAGAAATCACCAGCTTCCAGGCGCTGCATCATATAGTCGATCGTTTGTTCCGGGCTCCATGCAAAGGCCGGCTTTTCGGGAATAAATCGTTTTATCATGCCGGTATACACAAAGCCTGGTATTAATAAATGTGCGCTCACTTCATTGGGCGCCTCGTTACCTTCGACATTGCGCAGTTCATGCTGTAACGATTCAGTTAAGGCCTTTACTGCCGCTTTGCTGACGTTATAGGCAGGGCTACCAGGAGGGCAGGTGATCCCTTGCTTGGAGCCCGTGTTTATGATGATTGCGGGCTCGTTTTGCACAAGCATGGCCTTGCAAAACGCTTGCTGTCCGTTGATAACCCCCCACAAATTGATGTTCACAATCTCCTGCCAATTATCGTAGTTATCCCAGCTGCTACTGCGTCTAGCGATTCCGGCATTGTTCATCAGTACATTGACACGGCCAAATTGAGCAAAGGCCAGCTCTTGTAGTTTTTCTAGTGAGGCTAATTGGCTGACATCCGCCGTGCTAGCTATCAAATCAGCATTGGGGTATTGCTCATGCAGCTCACTGGCGGCAGCTTGCAAGGCACTTTCGTCTATATCGCTGAGCAGTACCTTCATGCCGAGTGACAAAAATTTATTTGCTGCGGCACGGCCAAGCCCGCTGGCGCCGCCAGTAATAACAGCCACTTTGTTAGTCTGTAGAGCTGGGTGTTGTATGCTCATGGCAACTCCTTAACATATTGGATGGTTGTCAAATATGTTACACTGGCTCTGGCAAATATGTAAACAATGCATAAAAATAAGCCTCTGTAAAAGCTAGAGCCCTAGAGCCGAAAGTATGAACGACAGTAGAAAGAGCCAGGCTGAGCGCAAGGCCGAATCCGAGCAAAAGTTATTTGATGCGCTTGTTGATATCGTAAATAGCGAAGGGGTAACGGCCGCTACCTGTGACAGAATTGGTAAACAAGCAGGTTATAGCCGTGGCTTAACCACTACTCGCCTTGGTAAGCGCGATACCATGTATGCCCGCCTGATGGATCGCCTATATCAAGAGCAAGTAAATCGTCTGGAAGAATTTAATGTGGATGAGCTGAGTGGCTTAGAGGCATTGAAAAAGTACACAGATATTCATTTTGACGATATTCAACACAAGGCCAGCTATCAGGCTTATTTTGTGTTGGTGGCAGCCAGCTTGACGGAGCTGCCGAGTATTCGAGATCGCGTCTTGATGCAGCATCAAATGGTGCAAACTTTACTGGCTTCTTTTTTTGAACGTGCGGTAAAAGAAGGTTGCTTGGATAACAGTACGGATTGCGATCAGCGCGCGACGATACTGGGCAGTTATTTGTTTGGTGTGGCCATGCAGAATCGTTTGAGTGGGAAGTCGGGGGTTGAGGCTTTAAAAGTTGGGGCTTATGAGTTAATTGCGGCTGTTTAATGGTTTAGATATGTGGCTTCGATATTGGGGTCAGAACCCAAGGGTTCCGACCCCGGGCTCATGGATTCTGACCCCGAGTTTGGGTACGATGTCTATTGGCTGATTTTATTACCGGCTTTTGCGTATCTCGCTTTGGTTTCTTCACTCCACTGATCTACTTCACCTTCCGGTGCACCATAGGCTAGGCCGCGTTCGAATGCTGGGCGTGAGCGTAAGCGTTTTAGCCAGGCTAAAATATTAGGTTTATCGCTCATATCAACCTTGCTCCACTTCCAGCCGCGTACCCAAGGGTAGATAACAATATCGGCGATGCTTAGCGATTCGCCGCAGATAAAATCCTGTTGGCTAAGTTGTTCTTCAATGATTCCCGCTAGGCGCTGAGCTTCTTTACTAAAACGATTGAGTGGGTGTACTTTCTGTTCCTGTGGTACATCACTCATATAGCGCGTGTAGCTGAGTTTATTACCAAAGGCGGGGCCGACATTGGCAGCTTGCCAGTATACCCAGGGTAGAATTTGCCATTTTTTCTCCTCGGGCAATAAATCGCTAGGATATTTTTCAGCGAGATACTGAACGATGGCGCAGCTTTCCATGAGGTTTAGGTCGCCATCAATAAACAGAGGGATTTTTTGATTGGGGTTTCGGCGACTGAACTCTTCTTCGAACTGTTCGCCAGCCATTAGATCAATTGTGCGAACACTCAAGTCTTCTAATGCATGGCCGGCTTCTCGCAGCTCTTCGATCATTAGGCTGACTTTCCAGCCGTTGGGGGTGGCGGCGGTCCACAGTTGTAAATCACTCATGCTTTAACTCGCTTCTTTTTGTTTGGTGCTTGTTTTTTGAAGTTGCTTGTTCAATGCTAGCTTTTTTGCTTCATTTCTTTTCGCATAGAGGACGCTTGCCATTCGCTACTCAACCAATCTTGCCCTTGCTCGCTCTTGCTTGGGTCTTTGTTGGCAAGATAAAGCTCGATATATCGATAATCATCTTGGCCAAAAAACAATTCCTCATCAATCACGATGGTAGGCACACCAAAAACACCCTGTTTGATGGCCTCTTCGGTATTGCTTTTAAGCCTCTCGCTAGCATTTTTACTTAGGCCCTGTTTAATTAGTGCTGATGAGTCTAGGTCAGCTTGATCGAGTGCATCAATAACATCTTGCTCTTCACTGATATGCTTTTGCTGTTGCCAAACCGCGCTCATGAGGGCATCGATAATCTTCTCTCGCACAGATAAATCCTGCTCTTCGGCTGCGATTCTCAAGCCGAGTAAAGGATTAAAAGGGTGAAACTGCGGTGCTTTGATGGTAATGCCCATTTCTTCGCATTTGCGCGCAATATTCTTTTGCATCCATTTTTGCTTGGCTGGATGTTCAGCTGGGCCAATTTGACCGTAAGCTCTCAATAAACCAGCAAACAAGACGGGGACGGGTTCGATTTCTAAACCGGTGTTTTGGCGCAGTTGATCGAGTTTTTGCCAACCGATAAACGCATAAGGAGAAATATAGTCGAAATAAAATCGTGCCTTCATTGCATGCCCTGAAATATCTATTACGGTGAACAAATTATTAAAAGGACGGAATCAATAACTCCGTCCTGTAATGTTAAAGCCGAGCTTACAACTTGAATACGCGCTCGGCGTTGCCAGACAAGAATAGGGCACGGCTCTCTTCATCCATGCCTAAACTATCGAGGTCGCGTAAACATTTTTCAGGGGTAATCATCGGATAGTTGGTGCCAAACATAACTTTTTTGCGGCCATTGCTCTTCATAAACTGAACCAGCTCTGGTGGGAAACGATTGGCGGAGTAGGCCGAGGTATCAATAAAGACGTTCTCATGCTTGGTGGCAACCGCGATCATTTCGGTTGTCCATGGGTAGCCCACATGACCCCCGACAATTTGCAGCTCAGGGAAGTCCAATGCAATCTGGTCAATATAAGGAATAGGGCGACCAGTCTCTGAGGGGCGAAGTGGCCCAGTGTGACCTACTTGCAAACAAATCGGCACACCTAGGTTTACGCACTCGGCATACAATGGGTAGTACAAAGGATCGGTAGGCGGCAGATTCCAAACCCACTGCACGATACGCAGGGCTTTAAAACCGTATTCACTCACCCACTTGCGAAGCTCGCGTACGGCTTCCATTGGCTTGGCAAGATTAGCACCTGCTACGCCAACAAAACGATCAGGTGCTTTTTGCACGATGTCCGCTACTTCTTCGTTGGAGATCAAATATCCATTAGGGCTAGACCAAGCACAGGCTAGAGATTTATCAACACCCGCTTGATCCATGGCCGCTAAGGTCCAGTCTAGAGGGATAGCTTCGGTTAAAATATCGGTTTTATTCCAGCGGCGTAATGATGCAAACATCTCATGGTTAGAGAATTCCAAATTTGGATGCTGCATCCAAACATCAATAATTTTTTCGCTCATAGTAATACCTGTTTTTCGCTTATAGCGATACCTAGTTGAAGGCGGTTTCTAAATTTTTTTGCGGCTACTTTAAGCAGCCTTTAAATCTTTCGAGGACACGAGTTTGAGTACATACCAATAGCCCGGGGGTTTAGGCACTGCATTTTTCTCGCGTAATAATTTGTGCAGTTTAGGTAACTGCCAATAGGGAATAGAAGCCAAAGCATGATGCTCAATGTGATAGTTCACACGGAATGGCGCAAATAAGGCGCGCGCAATTGGGCCGGCTTTGGTGCTGCGGGTATTCTTCAGCATATCGGGGCACTGCTTTGTCATGGCGTGCTCGGCTAGGGCTCGAATGCGGGTGAATAAAAGATAAGGGCTAAGATAGGCCACGAACCAAGCCAGATAGAGCTCTGGGTGATCAATAGCCCACAGCAAAGTAAATAGAATCACATTGGCGACTAAGCTGGGCCAAGCTTCTCTTAAAAAGTTAATAAAATAATCGAGATGGCTGCGGCCATTGCGTGGCAGCTTTTCGATATCACTGGCAACGGTCCACTTTACATAGCCGGCGTTCATCAAATACACACCGATAAGATTTTTAAAGCCGGTAATACCAAAAAAATCTCGTGATAGCTTGCGAACTAGTGAGGCCCGGCTAGTAGGAAAACCACGTATCAATGAATAATCAATATCGTCACTGGTGCCGGTTTTTGCGTGGTGTACAAAGTGATGCTTACGGTATTTTTCGACATCTAAGAAGATGATGTGTCCGCACAGCCAGTTTGAGAGTTTGTCGTTGAGCCAAACATTTTCAAATAATGCGCGATGGGAAGCTTCATGCATCAATATGGCCAAGCCTAATTGGCGGCCACCCAAGATAGCTAGGGCAATAATTATTGCTGGTACGGCAAGCCACAGCACTTGTGTTTGGGCCCAGACAATCACGCCAAAGGCAATCGCAATGGCGCCCCAACAAGAGGCAATAGACCACAGTCCCATCCAATTAGAGCGACGGTGTAAATCTTTAATGGTTTGCTCGCCTAGCAGCTCGGTGAGCTTCCGCCTTGCGCTTTGTCGCTGTAGGCCCTCAGCGAAAAGATCCTGTTCAGACATAATCAACTCGTATTGTTTTAATGTGCCAATTTAATTTAGTAATAGAATATTACTTGAAATGGCCATTTACAATAACAAATGTAATGATGTTTAAAAATCATCATTTTGTTGATTCTGGGTTGTTGGTCTCCTCTCAGTCTCTTCGCATGAACACGCTTAGGCAAAGAGCCAAAACTTGAGGATCACAAATAACAACATGCTTAGTAAGGTGCTTAGCAAGGTGTTTTTGCTTAGCAGCATGATCAAAACAGCGGCGATGGCGCCCAGTAAATAGGGGTTTTGCCAATCAGTGACGAGCTCTCCTTGATGGCTTAATACCATCGGTGCAATCACGGCCGAAAGAACGGCCGGCGTGGCATATCCCATAAGGCGGCGTAGTTTTGGGCCGAGTTCAATAGGCAATCTAGGTTCTAAAAACAGATAGCGACTGGCAAATACCAATAGCGTCATGGCCGCTAGCGTTAAGGCTATCACTGTAGATACTCCTGTGCCTGCTCAAATATAAAGCCTGCAAACATGCCGCTTAAAATGGCCAGCAGTAGCCCTGCCTGCCAGTCCATTACCGCAGCTAAAACCGCCACCGTGCTGGCCGTGGCGCAGCAGCAAGCAATGGCAAGAGAGCGGATCATGGGTACCAGCATGGCCGTGAAAGTTGCCACGACGGCGAACTCTAGGCCGAGCTCGGTAAGGTTTGGAATGGCACTGCCCGCTAAAATGCCCAGTAAAGTTGCCAAGTTCCAGGCGATATAAAAGCTTAAACCAGCACCTAGTGCATACCATTTATTGAGTGGCTTGCCGTCATTGCTAGGGGTGTGGACGAATAATTCATCGGTTAATAGAAAGCCCAAACCATAGCGCCAGCGGGCAGGCAGAGGGCTGATCTTATCGCGCAGAGCCATGCTATAGAGTAGGTGGCGGCTGGTAATTAAGGCGGTGGTTAACATAATTGCCACGAAGCCGGCCTGAGCTTGCAGTAAACCCAGTGCCACCAGTTGCGAGGTGCCAGCAAAGACAAACAGTGATAGCGATTGAGCTTCCAGTGGACTTAAGCCAACCTCCAAAGCATAAGCTCCCACCAAAAAACCCCAAGGGGCTACCGCAATACTTAGCGGAGTCATGGCGATGGTACCCAGCCAAAGCTCTTTGCTGGGTGGCCTGCTGTTGGAATCTACGGTGTGGGACATAAAACTACTCGCTGAGCGGCGGGGCTTAAACTAATAGGCCTTGTTCATTGTGGTGTAATTAGCTGTTTGTTCTCTTTCTTAACAAGAAAACCATGCTCCAATAAAGAACTAGATAGAACCCTGTAACCAGTAACCTACCTAGGTCCGTTGGAATAAGTCCAATGTCCTTTTGGAATCCGAATAACTTATCTTGTGCTATGAGGCCTGGAGAGAGATAAAGCAGCTCTGCTATTTGCGCCATATTGCCTACTACTTCAGATCCGCTTCGCCCAAGTAGAATGAGAAGAGTCGGCACAACAGCAATAACAATTGATATCAATATATGTTTGTTCATTGTGTAGAGTTAATAGCTTAATGAGAGCGTACTGTGCTGTTTTGTACATTGTTGCGTATTTGTTTGGCAAAGCGGCCGGGTGTTACTCCCATGGCGGCTTTAAAGTGCCGATGAAAGTGGCTCTGATCATGAAATCCTGCACCATGGGCGGCATTAGATAGACTGTGACCATGGCGAATCAATTGCTTAGCTTTACGTAGGCGGGCTTGAATCTGGTAAGCGTGTGGCGAGAGTTCAAAGTGCTTTTGAAACTGGCGGATAAAGTGATATTGGCTAATCCCGGCCAGCTTGGCCAACTCCTCTAAACTGATATCCGACTCGGGTATATCATCAAGTAGCTGCTTGGCCCTTAATAATTGCGGTTTGGCATCGCGGCTGATAAGCGCAGTGCCCCTAGCCATGCTGTGGCGTTGCACCAACTGTTGCAGGCAGCTGAGTAGCAGGCTTTCGCGCAGCAGGCGATTATCGGAGTGCTCTAGAACACTGAAGCAGTGCCTAAGCATGCCGGCCATCTGTGGGTCTTCCACTACGGCATTGGGAAAATAGGGCGCGCCATCAGGGCAGATGCCTGTATCGCTATCTCCATGCTTATCCCCATTAAAAAACTGTTCGGGGGTGGGATAGATGGCGCGATAAGACCAGCCGCCTTGGCTGGCAGCGCAGCCGGTGTGAACCTGGTCGGCATTCACCAAAATAATGCTGTATTGGGGGGCAATATGATTATCGCCAGTGCGATAAAATTGCTGTGCGCCGGTTTCAATGACCCCGACTGTATAGCCTTCATGGGTATGCTTACTAAAGTTTTGCTGTTGATAGCTGGCTTTTAATAGCTCTAGCCCGCCCAGCTCTTGGGCGTGGTGATAGGTGGCCTGTTCAAGGGCTTTGTCTTTAGTTGCACGGCTCATCTGGCCAGTCTAACACAGCGGATTCGGCGGTTTTTGTACATTATTGCGCTATCCTTATGATTCCTAAGGCCTTCTTAGTTTCAACTTAGGGGCCAAGGCGCTATAATGCCGACGCTTTGTAGGCCGTCAGTGGATAGCCGTATAGATTTGGCCGAGAAGGTCGAACAGCTGCAATAGCCGTAGCCAATGGATTGTGCCCGCCTGATAGCAAATGTGCACAATCAAGCTGCCCGGTAAATCCGGAGCAACCAAAGAGGACAAAACCGTGAGTCACGCGAAAAAAGTAATTAGCCTGTTTTCCATGGCGGCCGCTGCCGCTGTAGTTTCTGCTGCGGTCTTCGCTGCAGATGATTCTGTTAAAGCGCGTATTGCGCCAATCGGCGACGTTTGTATGTCCGGTGAAGCATGTGCCGCCGCTCCTGCTGCCCCGGTAGCTGCAGGTCCTCGTTCTGGCGCTGATGTATACAACGCAAGCTGCATGGCTTGTCATGCCACTGGCGCATCAGGTGCTCCTAAGTTGGGTGATGCTGCAGCTTGGGCGCCGCGTATTTCTAAAGGTATGGATGTGCTGTACGGTAGTGCAATCAACGGCCTAAACGGCATCATGCCTCCAAAGGGTATGTGTATGGATTGCTCTGACGACGAGCTAAAAGCTGCCGTTGACCATATGCTGGAAAATAGTAAGTAACTACTATTTTCGCCCCTTGTTTTACTAAAGGGGGTAAGGGAGTTTTAAAAAGTTCCCTTATATAAAAGCCAAAAAAGCCGCTCTTGAGCGGCTTTTTTTATGTTTAACAAACGCTTAGCTTAAAAAACTATTTTTCACTTTAAGTGTAAAGATTAGGCGCCATGTAAACTGATTCTTTCTTATTCTTAATACTAAAGTTCTTAGGCCAAAACGGTTGTTAAATCGCCGCCATTTGTCGCGGAAAATCATGCAAAGCCATTAAGAAATGCGTATGCTTATTCTCAGACCTTGGGCTCCACAGAGGTGACAAAGAGAAGAACAAAACCAAACAGCGCACGGTGACTCAAGGCCGAGCAGGGTATGTCCCAAGCCAACAGTTGCGCTATCGTTTAGATTCTAGGTTGTTTGCTTTTGTAACTCTTACACCGTGGGGCTCAGGGCCACCAAATCCCATTGGCTTTACTGCCAAAACAAAAAAGGCCTTAATTGATAAGGCCTTTTTTATTGCGAGTTTATTTTCTATCAAATTTACTGAGCAGCTTTTACCGTCAGTACATCGCCTGTGGCTGAAATGCTAACAATAATACTGTTGTTGCTTTCTGGGTTATTGACTTTAACTTGGTGCTTGCCGGAATCACTTGGTAAAACAGTGATGTTCTCGCTGCTAATTTTACGCCAGCTCGCCTCGAGCTTTCCGACACTGTAACCCAAATCTTTTAAGCTCAACTTTTTTGTCATGCTTAGTGCAATGGCTTGCGCTTGGCCGGCATTAATAAAGCCGTGATCGGCGTGTGCCGCTAACCATTGGCTGTTAAAACTTAAGATGGTTAATAACATGGCTGTCATTATTTTTTTCATGGTCGTTCCTTTTGTATGTTTAGTGTGTTGGGTTTAGGGGTTGTTAGCAAGGCTGTATTGGCCTTTAAGTTGTAACAAAATTTCTATGTCATCAGAGCTGCTGTTTTTAAAATACCAGCCATGTGTTCCCGTGAATGGTGCGGTAAAGCTGCCTTTCATTTCAGCTAAAGTGGCGATGGCATAGCTTTCAAAATATCCCGTGGTATCTCCTTCTGGCTCGCCATGTAAATCGAAGTAAAGCGCATCGCCTACGCTCAACCATTCGTACTCGACTTTTTGGAATTGATTCATAAATAATTTGTATTCAATACCTTTACCTGCGGGCACTATGATTTCAATGGTGTCCTCGCGAAGCTCACCATTGCTTACGCTGTATTGCACTTCGTTTTCTTCTTCAGCTTCGGCGATAGCGGTTAGGCCGAGAGCCTTTCCTATACCAGTTGGGTCTGAGTTAAATTCAGCTGGCATGATGGTAGTAACGAAGACGATAGCGGCCAGAAGCAATGCAATCAGAGTTGCTTTGATGAGTGCTGGCCCGGATAAATTTTGTTCCATGGTAAATTCCTACTTTAAGACTGGAAGTACAAACTGAGTTGCAAGGCCATTAGTAAAAAGCCGGAACTCATCAATAAGGTGTTACTTACGGTTGCGAAGCGCATAAAGCTGCTATGGCGACGCCAAGCACTAATCGCAATTAGAATCATCGCTAATGCGGCAAACTGACCCAGCTCTACACCCACATTAAAAGCAATTAAATTGCTGAGTAGCCCATCTTGGGGTAATTGAAACTCCTGCAACTTGGTGGCCAGGCCAAAGCCGTGAAATAAACCAAAGATAAATACCACCAGTTTGCTGTTGGGGCTTTTGCCTAAAAGTTTTCGAAAACCGCCGAGGTTATCAAAGCCTTTATAGACGATGGATAAGGCGATGACAGCATCGATAAGATAGGCATTTAGCTGCACTTCCATTAGCACGCCTAACAGCAGCGTCGTGCTATGCCCTAAGGTAAATAAGCTGACGTAGATTAAAATGTCTCGGGTGCGGAATAAAAAGAAAATGACTCCACATAAAAACAGCAAATGGTCATAGCCAGTGATCATATGCTTGGCGCCAATATACATAAAAGGTATGAAGTTAGCACCAGTGTTGCTTTGCAGAAACAAACGGGTTTGCTCGTCCACTCCGTGGGCGATAGCGAAGCTGCTGAACAATATTGTCAAAGCTAAAAGTAATACTCTGCCAAAAAGCCGATCGTTAATCGGTTTTTTTCTTATTGTGAGTTGTTGTTTGTCTGTCACATGTTTACCTGTTTGGCTTGGGTGAATTTATAAAACGAAAAGCAGGGCGCTTTCGCTTAGATGATGCACGCTATCGATAGAGAATATCATCATGATAGTGATGGCCAGCATTGGGAATAATAGAGCGCTAAGCCAGCGAGATGTTTTTCTTTCCGAGCTTAGGGCTTCTACTCTTGCTTTGATAAAACTATCACTAAAAGCACAAGTTGCCATTGCTTGAGCGTTTGCTTGATTTTGTAATTGCTGCAGGCGAGCGACTTTGATTAAAGTGCTGGCAATATCGAAGCGATTACAGCCGGCAGATTGGCTGGCTAAATCTGCTCGCTCTTCCATGGCGAGTAAATAAAGCTTGAGTAGATTTTGGCGAAAGGGGTAGAAGCAAAGCTCAATAAGCGCCTTAAAAACAAACAGCTTTGCTGGATCTCGAAACTGACAGTGTGCTTGCTCGTGGCTTGTTACAATGTGAAGCTCTTTCTTTGAAAGCAATTGTTCTAGCTTGGGGCTAATATAATAACTGTCTTTAGCCAATCCAAAGCTAAAAGCGAGAGGCTGGGACGAGGCGGTATGAGTCGTTTCCAATTGAGGGCCATGCTCATTCCTTTTACTGTATTCATCCTTCTTACACAACAATGCAAATTGTTTTTGAGCTTTTTGCCAGCGTCGTACTTTGATAACAATAAAAGCAATCAATAAAACCCCAAATAGGAAGCCGCTAATACTGTGCCCGCCAAATTGCTCTGGGACATGATGCCAGTGAAGATAGCGGTTAGATAACTGGGGGTTATTGGCCAAGACCCAAACCGCAACAGTGCTTAGAGCTGCAATAAGTAATGGAGTGCTAGCTAGTAGCCCTAGGAATCTTAAGCGCAATTTAGCCTGACATTGGTTAAAGGCTTTTTGCAGAAGCTCTAGTGACAGAAAGCTGGCGAGAATATTAAATACAACTAGGCTTGCTAGCAAGGCTAGCAAAAACACACCGCTAAAGTGAGACAAGCTTAATAGTGTGTTCAACATAGTATCTTAACGCCCCTCTAAAGCCTGGCGGCGTTCTTGAATCATGGCTTCAAGTTCATCCAGCTGTTTTGCATCTAATTCTTCAGACATAGATGCAAAGGCCGCAATAAGGCCGCTTTGCTGATGTTCAGCAAATTCCTCGGTGGCCTGATTGATCATTTTAGCGATTAACTGACGGCGTTCGATGCGCGGCGAGTAATACCAAGCATGCCCCTCTTTGGCACGGCTTAGCAGCTCTTTTTTATACAGACGATCCAAGGTGCTCTGAATAGTATTGAGTGAGCCGTCTCGGCTTTTGCTCAGAATGGCATACACCTCTTTGGCCGAGGCGGGCGCCTGTTGCCAGAGTGTATGTAAAACTTGTTTTTCTAAATCGCCTAGTTGCATCTTCAATTGCTATAACTTGAATGGTGAGGCGATTCTGGCAGATTAAAAACCGATAGGCAATCGGTTTTTAATCTCGCTAAGATAAATTGATTGGATTAGATGATGAAATTATAGGTCGGCAAGCAGGCTATCGAGGGTCATGCGGCCTTTTTGTTCGTTGCGAACCGGGCAATGATCGCCAAAGCCTTCGGTTTCGATCTCTTCTTCCGGCAGCTCTTCAAGAAAGCGTGAGTTACTGGTATCGATGATTTCGCCATACTGCTTGCGCTTGGCAGCCATGGTAATGCTGAGGGTTTTTTGGGCGCGGGTAATGCCCACATAGCAAAGCCGGCGCTCTTCCTCGACATTGTCTTCCTCAATACTGGTGCGGTGGGGCAGGATGTCCTCTTCAAAGCCCAGCATAAAGACATGGGGGAACTCTAGGCCCTTAGAGGCGTGCAGGGTCATCATCTGCACTTGGTCCATTTCTTCCTCTTCCTCGTTGCGCTCTAGCATATCGCGCAAAATCAATTTATTGAGCGCGGCCTCTAGGCCAATGTCTTGCTCATTGAGATCGTCTTCGGTTTGCTGGCGTTCCAGCAAATTACGTATGGAATCGATCAGATACCAAACATTCTCCATGCGCTTTTCGGCAACTTTGGGGCTACTGGCGTTTTGAACAAGCCAGCCTTCATAGTCGATATCATTGACCATTTCCCTGAGGGCGTTAATCGGGTTAGCGTTCTCACATTGCTCAGAGATATGTAAAACCCATTCGCGAAAGCGTAGCAACCTGGCCAAGGTTTGCTTAGGGATTTCACGGGCTAGGCCCATTTCATCAACCGCGGCGAATAAGCTGATATGACGCTCGCCGGCATAGCGCCCCAAAGCTTCTAGGGTGCTCGTGCCTATTTGTCGGCGAGGGGTGTTAACAATACGTAAGAAGGCATTGTCGTCATCCGGGTTCACGATCAATTTTAAGTAGGCCATGATGTCTTTAATCTCAGTGCGCGAGAAAAAAGAGGTGCCGCCCGACATGGCGTAGGGTATTTGGTGCTGCTGCAGCTTGATTTCCATTAGGCGAGCCTGATGGTTACCGCGATAAAGTATGGCAAAATCTTTGTATTGAATCTGTCGCTGCAAGCGCTGGGTAATAATTTCGTTAGCGACCCGCTCGCACTCAAGGTCTTCATTGCCACAGCGGATAATTCGAATGGGCTCGCCGTAGGATTTGTCGCTCCACAAGGCCTTGTCGAAATCATGGGGGTTGTGAGCAATCAAATGGTTCGCGGTTTTTAGAATTCGCTGAGTAGAACGATAGTTTTGTTCCAGCTTAATCAAGTGCAAATTAGGATAATCTTTTTGCAGCATGCTCATATTTTCTGGGCGCGCACCACGCCAAGCGTAGATCGACTGATCGTCATCACCTACTACTGTTAGCTTGCCGCGATCGCCGACCAACTGCTTTACCAGTAGGTACTGACTGGAGTTGGTATCCTGATACTCATCCACCAACAAGTAGCGTATCTTCTTTTGCCAACGTTGCAGTATGTCGGGCTCATTGTGAAACAGCTGCACTGGGATCAGAATTAGATCATCAAAATCCAGCGCATTATAGGCTTTCAATGCTTGGGTGTAGCGTTCATAAACATAAGCGATAAATTCTTCGCCTTTGCTTTGGGCCTTGCTCTTGGCGTGGGCGGGGATAACTAAGTCATTCTTCCAGTTGGAAATCTGGTTTTGCACCATATCCAAATGGTCGCTATCGATATCGCCCTCTTTGAGCATTAAGTCCTTTAGCAGGGTGCGGGAATCTTCAGCATCAAAAATAGAAAAGCCCGGCTTATAACCCAAGGTTTTGCATTCTTGGCGAATAATATTCAGGCCAAGGTTATGGAAGGTCGATACGGTTAAGCCTCTCCCCGCTCCTTTGGGCAGCAGGCTACTCACTCGCTCTTTCATCTCTCGGGCCGCCTTATTGGTAAAGGTGAGGGCCGCGATATTCCGAGCCGCCAGGCCACATTCCTCAACCAAATAGGCAATCTTGCGGGTAATTACACTGGTTTTACCACTGCCGGCGCCTGCCAGTACCAAAGTGGGGCCGTCAATATAGAGCACCGCCTCTTTCTGGCGTGGGTTGAGGTGTTGGATAAGATGGGACACGAGTGAATCAAGCTGTTGTGTATGGCCGCCTATTGTAGCTGGGGATGAGTGAAATATCATAAGGAATTTTGATTAAATAAGCCTCGCTTTCACTCTCTGGCTTGCCGGTATTGGCTAGGATTAGTAATAATATATATTCAACTCGCTGCGCAAAGGGGCAAGCATTGGACAATACTGACTCAGCCGGTGGTGCATTGCCATGGAATATTCAGGCTAAATTGCAGCAGCCTCCACAAGCTCGTGAACTGGTTGAACGTGAGCAGCTTGCGGCTTATCTTGATCGTCATATCAGCCCAAGCTTGCGGCTCATATTATTTAGTGCTCCTGCGGGCTACGGCAAAACCAGCAGCATCTTACAGTACTTCAATAGCGACAAATCAAACTATCGCTTAGCCTGGCTGCAGCTAGACAGTGCCGAGCAGCAAAGTAAACACTTTCTTGCCCACATCATTCTTTCTTTGGCCGAAGCCAATATTGATATGGCCGAGCTGGAACTGGCTGCCAAGCAAGGTACTTTGGATGCTCCCGATGATGTCGTGGCGGCAGCGCTTATGTCCAAGCTTGATGCGGCTGTGTGTCAGGATGAGCCCGTGCTGTTGGTCTTGGATGATTATCAATTTGTCCACAGTGAAAAAATAAATCATTGCGTGCAGTTGTTGTTAGAGCTTGCCGCTGACAAATTATGCTTACTGATTGCCAGTCGTTATCGCCCAGACTTAAAGCTGTCAAAGCTGAGGCTGCAAGGGCAGCTATTAGAAGTCGGTGATGAGCTATTACAGTTTAATTCCGCAGAAGCACAGAGTTTGCTTGGTGAAAGTATCGCGCCAGATTTGCAAGAGCTGGTCCTTGAAAAATCTCAAGGTTGGGTAGCCATGCTGCAATTGGCTAAAATTTGGGGGCAGCCATCATTGCTTCGGCATTTTAATGGGGCCAGGGAAGAGTTGGCTGAATATCTGGCTGAGCAAGTGGTCGCCGATCAAAGCGATGCAGAGAGGCAATTTTTATTGGACACTGCCGTTTTAGATCGTGTGAATATAGAGTTGGCCGACTATATTCGAGCGAGCAATGACAGCCACTATTATTTTCGCCGGCTTAAACGCCTGTCGCCATTGGTGGTAAGTAATGAGTTTGATGATCAACTAACTTATCACCCCTTGTTACGAGATTATTTACGAGAGCGATTTCACTATCAAGATCCAAAGGGCTGGCATACAAAATGTTGTCGTGCCGCAGAATGGTACAGCAATCACGATGACTTACTTAATGCGGTAAGGCTTTTTGGTCAAGCGGGAAATTATGATCAGGCCTATCGTTGTTTCAAAGGTGTCGGTGGCTGGAAAATCCTCACCGTTTACGGCCATCAGTTTATGTCGCAGTTGTTGTCGATGTTTCCAAGCTCGTGGTTGCAACAACATGCTGACCTGGTTCTCTTTAGGGTATACCTGACTATTAAAGAGGGCGATTTAGCGGCTGCAGAGGATCTTTTTCATAAGGTACTTCGCCAGCAAGGTATTGCTTTAGATGAATTAAAGTCCATGCCTATAGAATCAGACTGGGGCATGGCCTTTCTAATTTTGTCGATATATTTAGATAAAGAGCTGGATTATGATCTATTGCAGCAAATCTCAGCTGCACTAGATTCTGTTTCGCCTGAAGATACGGCGATCGAAGCTGTTTTACTCACCTCGAAATTTCTTTGCCTATTTTACTTGGGGCAAATTACTGAGTCCATCGCCATTGCAAAGAGTGCCATTCGAACTTTGCAGGCGCTAGAGCTGCCTTATGCGCAAGACTATTTTTTCTTTCATCTATCGATCAGCCAAATGTGGACGCTAGAGCTTGATGAAGCAAGGGCCAATATTGAGCACAGCATTGAATTTTCGCAGAATAACTTTGGTAGCTTAGGTAACTTGACGGCAACGGGGCAGGTTTTGTTGGCACAAAGTTATTACTACTCCAATGATCTGGAGTTAACAGAAGAGCTTTTGAGCCAGTCGATTTCAACGGTCGCCTATGGCGATAGTTGGTATGAGATTTTGTCGCCTGCTTTAGCTTGCGCGATGCTAAGTGCTTATGCAAAAGGCAAGCAAGATCTGCAGGCCGCGGAGAAATATTGGCAACTTGGAAAGGATGTCGCAAAGCAACGCAATCTACATCGGCTGGATCTTGGTTTGGATATTGTTTACAGCGAATTGTTATGCCGCTCCGGTGAATTCGTTCTAGCTGAAGAGCTATTGGACAATTTGGATGTAGAAAACTTAGACAAGTCTTTTTATTGGCAAGTAAAAGCATCTTATTGCTTTTGTATTTGCCGCTTGAACTTGTGTAAGGGCGATACTCAGTTGGCCAAGAGCGCGCTTGAGAAGTGGCAGGCATTCATCACAACTACGGGGCTTTCTGAGCCTGCTTTGATTAGTTTTCAATACAGCCTGTGGCAAGCAGCAATTGATTATCAAGAAAGTAAAGGCAAGGCTTCCCGTGACCAACTCTGTCAACAGTTAAATACGCGTTGGGTACAGTGCTTGAGCCGCTTTAACTGGCGATTTGTAGTCGATATGGGGAATCATATCGAACCGCTACTTCAAAACTGCCTACGCCTTGCAAAAGATGACATGCTTAGCAGCCGATACTGCCAACTTATCAAGCAGAGCTGTGATGCTATAGGTAGGCAGCGCGATAATTCAGGGCTATTCAGTGACCGTGAGCTTGAAGTGCTTCGATCCCTAGCTGATGGAAACGTCAATAAGCAAATCGCAAGACAGCTGGATATGACCGAAAACACGGTGAAATATCACTTGAAACGTATATACAAAAAGTTGGGGGTGGATAAGCGCCTGGCGGCGGTCAATGAAGCTAGGCGGCTTAATTTGCTGTGACTTTATGTATCGACTACCCGTTCGGGTAGCCCTGCAATTTCAAACTACTCTAATTAGGCTATTGATTACCCTTTTAACCCTTTGCCATCAAATCTGACAGTTCCTAATATCAATGTCCTCAAATAAGAGGATTGGATATGCGCTTGGGAATCGATGTAGGAGGCACCAATACAGATGCTGTTTTGGTGTCGGGATCTAACATACTCGGATCAACTAAACAGCCAACCAGCGAAGATATTTCTTCGGGGGTCATTGCGGCCATTGAGGCTGTAGTGGCTGAAGCGGCGGTTAGCTTTGCTGATATCCAAGCTGTCATGATTGGTACTACTCAGTTTACGAATGCTTTTGTAGAGCGCAAGCGACTGGATAAAGTAGCCGCTATTCGTTTGTGTTTGCCAGCCAGTCGTAGTCTGCCACCCTTTGCCGATTGGCCGCAGGATTTACTAGACACGGTAGATGCTAAGTATTATCTAACGGCGGGGGGCTATGAATATGATGGCAGTGAAATCTCACCATTAGATAGTGCAGACCTGCAAAGAATTGCCCAAGAGCTGATTCAGCAAGGTGTTAAATCTGTAGCGATAAGT
The DNA here is from genome assembly GCA_025800365.1 of Cellvibrionaceae bacterium. Classification (GTDB taxonomy): domain Bacteria; phylum Pseudomonadota; class Gammaproteobacteria; order Pseudomonadales; family Cellvibrionaceae; genus Pseudoteredinibacter. The sequence continues at coordinate 30,272 of JAOXRT010000013.1, forward strand.
AGTGTTTTTGCCCCTGTGCAAAACAACATGGAACGACAGGCCGCTGAAGTTCTTCTTGATAGCATTCCCGATTTATCCGTTACCCTATCTTCTGACATCGGACGGCTGGGTTTGTTGGAAAGAGAGAATGCGGCGATTATGAATGCTAGTCTCGCCAGTCATGCAAAGCTCGTCGTGGCCTCCTTCGAGCATGCGCTAAAAGAGTTGGGTATCCATGCACCTTTCTACCTTACCCAAAACGATGGCACCTTAATGCAAGCCGAGCAGGTCGCTCGCTTTCCAATTCTTACTTTTTCATCCGGCCCAACTAATAGTATGCGCGGTGCTGCCTGGTTATCGGGTGTTAGCGATGCCTTGGTGATCGATATTGGTGGTACCACGAGTGACATCGGAGCATTACTCAATGGCTACCCCAGAGAGTCTTCAGTAAGTGCGGACATTGGTGGTGTGCAAACTAACTTTCGCATGCCTGATGTACTGGCAATTGGAGTTGGCGGCGGCAGCTTAGTTGATGCAGACGGTAAAGTTGGTCCGCGTTCAGTTGGCCATGAACTACTCACTAAGGCAATGATATTCGGAGGCGAAGTCCTGACGGCAAGTGATGTGGCGGTGGCAGCTGGTCGAGCGAACTTTGGAAAGACAGAGGCCTTAGCGAATATAGATCAACAGCAACTTAACAATGCGATTGGCTCTATTCAAAAGCAGATTGAAGACGGTGTCGACAGAATGAAAACCCAGGCTGGTGCAATGCCGGTTATTTTGGTGGGAGGAGGATCTATTCTTCTCGGTGAAGAGCTAGATGGTGCTGAGGAAATAATTCGACCCCCTCACTATTCGGTTGCCAATGCTGTTGGTGCTGCCATAGCTCAGGTCGGCGGAGAAGTTGATCAAGTATATGCCTACGCCGAAACGCCAAGAGAGGAAGCTCTAGCCGATGCAAAAGCAAGAGCTAAGGCCGATGCAATCTCCGCTGGTGCCAACGAAGAATCGGTAAGCATTATCGATATTGAAGAGGTGCCCCTAGCTTACCTGCCAAATGGAGCAGTGCGCTTGAGAGTGAAGGCCGTGGGTGATTTGTCTGAGCATCAGCTAGGGGAGATATAAGGTGAAGGTAAAAAGAATTGAATTGAAAGCGATTGCTGAAGGTGCCGCTTTTTTGGGTACAGGCGGTGGTGGTGATCCTTATATCGGTCGCCTAGTGGCCGAAGCATTATTCGATCGTTATGGCGAACCTGAGATTATTGAAGCCAGTGATTTGGCTGATGACGCTAATGTATATATCTCCGCAATGATGGGGGCACCAACGGTACTGGTTGAAAAAATTATCGGTGGTGCAGAGTTGGATTTATCAATCGCGGCTCTCGAGCAATACACTGGCCGGCCAGCTAACGCCATTCTTCCCGCTGAAATGGGTGGCTGTAATTCCATGCTACCGCTAGCGGTAGCTGCAATGCGGGGCTTGCCTGTTATTAATGCAGACGGCATGGGACGAGCTTTCCCGGAACTTCAAATGGTTAGCTTTAATGTTCATGGTGTTTGTGCAAGCCCGATGTCGATGGCTAATGAGCACGGGGAGTCCATCATTATCAATGCCCGCAATAGTGCAGAGACTGAAAACAAAGCTCGCCAATTGATTATCGGTATGGGTGGTAGTGCAGCAATTTCCTGTTACCCCATGAGTGGGGCCAAAGTTAAACAGACTGCCATTACGGGTACGCTGACGCTAGCACAAGGTATTGGCCAAGCACTGGCCGCTGGCCGTAAAAACGGCAGATCCATCGAAAGCTTACTGGCTTACCTGCAAGGAACTGAATATTACAGCGAAGCTCGGCTACTCTTTAAAGGCAAGGTTAGCAATATCAGAAATAGCGTTGAAGGCGGTTTCACTCGCGGGGAGTGTCAGATTACAGGGCTTGGCGAGCAATCGAATGAGAGTCTTGTTATTGAATTTCAGAATGAAAACTTGGTGGCACGTAGCGGCGATAAAATTATCGCCATGGTGCCCGATCTGATCTGTTTGGTAGATAGTGATACAGGAGCGCCGGTAACTACTGAGGCGTTGAAATATGGGCAGCGATTAACTGTGATTGCAGCGAACGTTCCACCCATAATGCGCAGCGACAAGGCGCTGGATATTTGGGGGCCAAGAGCATTTGGCTATGATTTTGATTTTACTCCTATAGAACAACTATAAGTTTAATGACGGTAAAGAATGATGAATAATAAATTTACGAAGTTAACCTTGGCGATAGCAATAGCACAATTTTCTGTGAATCTTAAAGCGCAAGAAGCGTTAGCCCTAGAAGAGGTGGTAGTAACTGCTGAGCAGCGATCCGAGAATCTACAGGAAGTGCCGGTGTCAGTGACGGCGTTTTCAGGAAACGAAATTGAATCAGCAGGTATTGAAAGCAGTCAGGATTTTATCAATCTTACGCCCAATGTAACCTTGGATGATTCCTTTACAGTCGGTAACACCTTCGTGACTATCCGTGGTGTGGCGCAAATTAATAATGCCGATTCTCCTGTTGCGGTTGTTATTGACGGTGTTCCGCAAGGTAACCAGAAGCAGTTTAAGCAAGAGCTATTTGATATTGAGCGTATTGAAGTATTGCGAGGGCCGCAGGGTGCGCTATACGGACGTAATGCTATCGGTGGCGCCATTAATATTGTCACCAAGCAAGCTGCCAATGAAGTTGATGGCTTTGTGAAGGCAGGTATTGCCAATGGTGGTGGTCGCAAGTTGTCTGCGGCGGTGGGTGTGCCTATTGTTGAAGATTCGCTCTATCTAAGACTTGCAGGAAACTATAAAGATAGTGATGGCCTGATAGAAAACACGACTCTTAATCAAAAGGTTGATAATAGTACAGCGAAAGATATCAGAGCTAAATTGCTCTGGCATGCCAGCGAAGATGTGACGATTGATCTGCGTTACAACTTTTCTGATTTGGAGGGCGGTGCCATTTCTGATTCCTCTTTGCCTGGAGGTGCTCTCAATAGCAATACCTTTGTGGCGCCAAGCTCTAATGTACTGGGGAATAGCCAGCGTGAAATTGACGACGCTAGCCTCAAGGTGGACTGGAGTGTGGCTGATGGCACCCTCAGCTATCTATATGGTTACACCGATTTGAGCGAAGATTATTTTGGCGATCTAGACTTTACCGCAGCCGAGTTTTTAGACCAGGCGCAGGACTTAGAGGTAGAACTTAACAGCCACGAGTTAAGGTATATCTCGAGTGATGAAAATCCTTTTCGTTGGATAGCCGGATTTTATTACCAGCAAACCGACCGTACATTGCGGACTGTTGCACGTGTAGAGCCAGCATCGGCAGGCTTATTTGGCGGAAGCGGCTATATCACCATCGTAAATTCACTGGACGATAACGAAAATACCGCTAGCGCGGCTTTTGCGCAGATGGAATACGATATCAGCGATGCAACTGAGTTATCTTTTTCTCTACGTTATGACCGTGATGAGCGCGATCAGATATCCTCTGGTCGAAGTGCTACTTTTAGTGCTTGGCAGCCAAAGTTAACGTTAACCCATATTCTAAATGACGATCATATGGTTTATGGAACTTACAGTACGGGATTTCGATCAGGTGGCTTTAACTCCGACGGCAGTTTGTTCCAAGATGAAAACCTAAGCAATTTTGAGTTGGGTTTTAAGAGCAGCTTGTGGCAACAACGAATGATCTTGAACGGCGCGCTCTACTATTCGAAGAGTGAAGATTTTCAGTTCTTCTTTGTTGATCTAAATCGCGGGGGCGCACAGGTAATCGATAATATCGATAAAACAGATATCAGCGGTGCGGAGCTGGAGTTTCAAATTCTGGCAAGCGAAAGCCTTCGAGTCTTTGGTGGTGTAGGCATAACAGATAGCGAGATAAAAGAATTTTCTCAAGCGCCTGAGCAAGTAGGAAATCACACGCCTAAAACGACTCGATACACAGCCAACCTAGGTGCGCAATACAGTATTGAAATCAATTCAGACTGGGATGCACTTTTGAGGGTCGATTTTGAACGAAGAGGAAGAAAGTTCTGGCACCCAGATAACCTTGAAAGTTTAAATCCAATAAACTTGATTTCAGCTCGTGCTTCCTTGGAGTCTGAAAATATGAGTTTCAGCTTGTGGGGGCGTAACTTAGGTGATGAAATTTACTATGCAGATTTCAACGATTTAAGCTACACCGGCTTGCCCTCTCAGCAGGATATCGGCTTTCTCGCTCAACCGAGAACTTATGGCCTTGATGTGACGGTTCGGTTTTAAAGGTCTTGCCCGGACTTGTTCCGGGTTTTTTTATTCTAGTTACTCTTCAGGGTGTTCGCCTTGAAGAGTAGCCCCTTCTTTCTATTGGCTATCCCGATCCAACCCTCGATAGCTAAGAGCTTCACTGATGTGCTTAGCCTCCAATGTATTGGCGTCAGCCAAATCGGCAATGCTCAGCGCTAACTTTAAAATACGGTGATACGCCCGGGCTGAGAACTTCAGTTGACTCATGGCTTTTGCGAGTAGTTCAAGGCTTGCGGTGCTGGCGACTAGTTTGTTGGCCAATATTTCATCCAGCTCGGTGTTGCTTAGGTTGGCGTTGAGTTTTTGCTGTCTGAGTAGCTGCCTCTTTTGTGCTGCTATTACCCGTTCGCGGATTAGCTGGCTGCTGTCGCCAATCGGCGCGTTTTGCAGTTCATCACTATTAATGGTCTGCATGGGGATGTGCAGATCGATGCGATCTAATAGTGGGCCAGAGAGTCGCATACGATAGCGTTGAACTTGCTCTGGGCTGCAGCGGCAGGCGCGTTGGCGGCTACCAAAGTAACCGCAAGGACATGGGTTCATTGCTGAGATCAATTGAAACCGAGCCGGGTAGGTCGCCTGGGCCCTTGCCCTCGAGATACATATCTCTCCATTTTCTAGGGGCTCTCTTAAAACCTCCAGTACGGAACGGGGAAACTCGGGCAGCTCATCTAAAAATAGTACACCACCATGAGCTAGGCTGATCTCGCCCGGTTTTGGGTTCGCGCCGCCACCCACTAAAGCCGTGCTCGAGGCAGAGTGGTGAGGGTTGCGAAAGGGGCGCTGACGCCATTTGGCAATATCAAAAGGCTTATGGATAGAATGAATCGCTGCGACTTGAATGGCGTCTTGTTCAGATAATTCAGGAAGAATATCGCCGAGCCTTTGGGCCAGCATGGTTTTACCGGTGCCGGGCTCACCAAAAAATAGGATGTTATGACCACCCGCAGCGGCTATTTCTAAAGCTCTTTTGGCTTGGGCTTGGCCCCTAACATCTTGCATGTCTAAACCGCTGAGCTGCTGTCGCTCTGTCATCACTGCTGCCGGCTCAGGGTCAAGTGGCTGATTGCCATTGAGGTGGGCGCAAACCTGTAGCAGGTTATCAGCCGCAAGCACTTCTGTATTGGCGCTCAGTGCGGCTTCGGCTGCATTGGCCCTAGGCACGATGAGCTTACGTTGCTGCCCGCTGGCTGCCAGTGAAGCACTAAGGCTTGCGGGTATAGGCCGGAGCTCGCCCGATAAGGCAAGCTCACCAAGTAGCTCGCAGTGTTGTAACTCACCTTGGGGTATCTGCTTGGAGGCTGCCAATATACCCAGCGCGATCGCTAAATCGAAGCGGCCACCGTCTTTGGGCAGGTCGGCGGGCGCTAAATTCACAGTTATGCGGCGGGCGGGGAATTCGAAATGACTATTAAGAATGGCGCTACGAACGCGATCTTTGCTTTCTTTTACCGCCGTTTCGGCTAATCCAACTATCGCGAGCTTGGGCAAACCACCGGAAATGTGGGTCTCTACCGTAACCAATGGCGCGTCAATGCCTAATCTGGCGCGGCTATATACAACAGCTAATGACATATTCAGCTAATCCCTTTGAAGCCCTTTCAAGTACTAGGCCTTAGCATGCCGGTGGCGGCTAAGTGCACATATTCTATGGGGTAATGGGATCAGGCTAACAGCCGCTATAACTATTCAGTATCGGGCAAAAGCCGGAATAGGCCTTGTTGTGGATGCTTGTTATGAATTGTTAGAAGAGTTTTGAAGTTGTTCTAACTGCTGTTGCATCTGAGTCAATTGCTGCTCTAGGGCATCAATTTTTTCACGGCTGCGCTGCAGCACGATGCTCTGGGCATCGAATTCGTCACGTCCAACCAGGTTCAAGCGTTTGACCGCAGAGCTAATGATCTGCTGAAGCTGGCTGTGAGGCGTAGGGCCGTTTTCCATGGCCTGGTGAATGTCATTGGCGAGTTTTTGTGCGAAGTCTTGCAGCATGGAAGGGCGTTCCCGATAAAAAGTAGGGCGCTAGTTTAAACCATGTTGCAGGAAGATACACAAAAGCACGTTTTGCACCAAGAGAGGGCCAAAAACTATGCACCAAGAATGAGCGCTGCTCGATGCGCTATAAGAATTGCACCAGGGCTGTGCGAAAAAAGCCCATTAATTCCCCGAAACAATTTTAATCCCCCGAAAAATCAATACATAGGAGAAAAATTAAAAGTTGGCCCGCGATGTGCAATAAGCAATTCAGTTGATTCAATCACGAGTGTCGTTAGGCAGAAGTTTTAGAGTGCCGGCGGCGGAATAAACACCATGTGCTATAGCTTAAAGAATGGCCGAGGCCGTTCCTAAGCGCTAAGAGCGGTGCCAATACTTATAAACAAACTTACAAGCACTTAAATCTTGGAGAATAATTATGAAGAGAGTCATTAACTGTGTATCAGCTGCTGCTTTAAGTCTGGCGGCATTTTCAAGCCAGGCTGCAGAAATCAGTGCAAACGTTGCACTAACCAGCGATTACAAATTCCGAGGCATTTCACAGACCGATACCAGCCCAGCTATTCAAGGCGGTTTCGATGTGAATTTTGAAAACGGCGTTTATGTTGGTACCTGGGGTTCCAATGTTGATTTTGCCAACAGCTTAGAGCTGGATTATTACATCGGCTACAGCACCGACTTAAGTGAGGATGTTTCTATCGATGTTGGTTACCTTTATTACGATTACCCAGGTACACCAGATGTAGATGATTACGCTGAGGTTTACGGTAGTGTGTCTTTCAAAGATTTTACTTTGGGGGTGAACTACTCCGATGACTACTACTTAGAAACTGGCAAGCTGATCTACATCTATGGTGGCTATGAGTTTTCTTTGCCGGAAGATTTTAGTCTTGCCATTCACTATGGCTTTAGTGATTTGGATCGCAGTACCACAAACGCCAAGCCAGGTGAAAATGCCTTCTTAACTGGCGGCGCGGATTCATACGCAGACTACAACATCACCCTAAACAAAAGTTACGGTGGTGTTGATTTCAGTTTGGGCTATTACGATACCGATTTGAATAAAGCCGAGTGCTTTGACAATGACAGTCTCTGTGATGGTTCGTTTATTTTTACTATTGCTAAATCGCTATAAACAAAGCAGCGCATTTCGGAGCCAGCTGCGGCTGGCTCCAATTCGGGGGAATTATGAAATTAGTAACTGCAATTGTTAAACCATTCAAACTCGACTCCGTGCGAGAAGCCTTATCCGAAGCCGGTGTGCATGGCATTACGGTAACGGAAGTTAAAGGTTATGGCCGACAAAAAGGCCACACTGAGCTGTATCGCGGCGCCGAATATGTTGTCGACTTTTTGCCAAAAACCAAAGTTGAAGCTGCAGTAGCAGATTCAGATGTTGAAGTTGTTGTTGAGGCTATTTCAAAAGCAGCGCACAGCGGAAAGATTGGCGACGGAAAAATATTTGTCAGCGCCTTAGAGCAGGTTATTAGAATTCGAACCGGTGAGACCGGTGAAGATGCTATCTAGCATAGCGATCTAATTTAACCTCGCAATAAACTCAAAAACCTTATTTTTTGCGGCTTTTTTAGCTGCGACAGGATTCTTTTGTCTGGAGAAAACTGATGGAAACCCAAGTTAACGAGTTGGCTTATGCCCTCGACACCTTTTATTTCTTAGTCTGTGGCGCCTTAGTAATGTGGATGGCTGCTGGTTTTGCCATGTTGGAAGCCGGTTTAGTTCGCGCTAAAAATACCACAGAAATTTTGACCAAAAACGTCGCTCTGTTCGCAATCGCATGCACCATGTACATGATTTGTGGTTACACGATTATGTACGGGTCAGCCGATTGGCTGTTGTCCGGCATAACGGGGGACGGAATTGCCGGAGCCGCCGAGCCAGCGAGCTATGCTCCCTCGGCGGACTTTTTCTTCCAGGTTGTGTTTGTAGCAACCGCCATGTCGATTGTTTCAGGTGCTGTCGCTGAGCGCATGAAGCTGTGGGCATTCTTAGCCTTTGCGGTGGTGATGACAGGCTTTATCTACCCACTTGAAGGTTCTTGGACTTGGGGCAGCAAAGATGTCTTTGGTTTGTATAACCTAGGCGATCTTGGTTTCTCTGATTTTGCTGGCTCGGGCATTGTACATATGGCGGGTGCCGCAGCGGCATTGGCGGGTGTGCTGATTCTTGGCCCACGTAAAGGCAAATACGGTCCAGGTAATGTCATCACTCCGATTCCTGGTTGTAACTTGCCATTGGCTACCTTGGGTACCTTTATCCTTTGGTTGGGTTGGTTCGGCTTCAACGGTGGTTCGGTATTGGCAACGGCCAGTGTAGAAAGTGCAAATAGTGTAGCGGTTGTCTTTATGAACACGAATGCCGCCGCAGCCGGTGGTTTAATCGGCGCGCTAGCAATTGCCCGCTTTAAGTTTGGTAAGGCTGATCTTACGATGGCATTGAACGGTGCTTTGGCTGGCTTGGTAGCCATTACGGCAGAACCATCAACACCAACTCCATTACAGGCTACTCTGTTCGGTATGCTTGGCGGTGTCATCGTAGTATTTAGCATCCTGACTTTGGATAAGCTAAAAATCGATGATCCAGTAGGTGCAATTTCTGTTCACGGTGTGGTGGGTCTATTGGGCTTGCTGCTAGTGCCAGTAACTAATCCTTTGACAGCCGATGGCGGCTCTAGCTTCACTGGCCAGTTAATTGGTGCAGCCACTATCTTTGGCTGGGTATTCCTAGCGAGCCTAGTGGTATGGTTGATCATCGATAAGATCTTCGGTGTGCGCGTAAGCGAAGAGGAAGAGTACGATGGTGTTGATCTGGCTGAGTGCGGTATGGATGCCTACCCAGAGTTCACCACTAAGTAATTAAACACAGCCTTTGTGTTACATCATAAAAGCCCCGGTTTTCGGGGCTTTTGCGGCTAAAGAAGGCTTATTTGGGTGATTTTTAGGGCTTTTCCGTGTATGGTGCCCCCTCTAAAAAAAGCCAATAAAGCCTTAGCAATTCAAGTTCAAACAGGAATTCGGTATGAAGTTAATCACAGCGGTTATCAAACCATTTAAATTGGACGATGTACGTGCAGCCTTATCAGAAGTAGGTGTGCAGGGTATGACGGTTACTGAAGTCAAAGGTTTTGGTCGTCAGAAGGGCCACACAGAGCTTTATCGCGGTGCGGAGTATGTGGTGGACTTCCTACCTAAAGTTAAGCTGGAGTTGGCTCTGGATGATGCCATGGTTGAGCAGGCGGTAGAGGCGATTAGCAAGTCTGCCCAAACTGGCAAGATTGGGGATGGTAAGATATTTATTTCGCCACTGGATGAGATCATCCGAATTCGCACTGGCGAAACAGGCCCAGAGGCCGTATAAAAACCTCGCAGCCACTAAGGTTTTTGGTGGCTGCTAGTCTTCACGTATTGCTCCTTTATATTTTTCTTTCTTCGGCGTTTCTCTTTTCTAAAGCCTTTCTAATTTTTATTTACTTGTTCGTCGATTTTAGTGTCTAAGCACTTATTCAGTTTCGCAGCCCATATGGCTCGGCTACTTTAGTTCTTAATTAACTTATGGCAAATAAGCTCTGATTGAAGGTCTGCCTTTGTTAAGTCATTAAGTTCTCGCTGCTGTACAAATATTTGATTGAGCAAAGATAATTTTTTGCACCGTTTGTGGGCGATTTTAAATTTCTAATTTGTTGTCTTATCAATAAGCCCAGGCGGTATTTACATGGTGCCTAGCTTCGCAATAACCACAGATAAAATAAGACTAAAACGAATTTTCAATCTAAAACTAAAGAGTTAACTGTCTAAGCTGTCATTTTAGAAAAAGTGGAATTTTTTTCGTAATAATGATGAAAAAAAGTGATAAGAAAGTTCCGACGATTGGTTGCCTACTCTGATCAATAGGCTATACCTAAATACGAAGGGTGTATTCTTAGGGTACTAAATAAAATGACAATACTAAAACAGCATAAAAAAGAAAAAGCTGTTAAGCAGCTTAATGTGAATGACAATTCAGTAGGATTGGATTCGCTCGCTAAATTAGATAAAGAGCAATCTTTTACACCGAATTGTCGAGCCGATCTTAGATCTGAGTTAGATCGTCAGGTGCAGGAATTTCTCAGCCAAGGCGGAGAGATTCAAGATATCGCACCGAACGTGATGGCTGACCCCCCGAAAAAACCGCAGAACAATTACGGTTCTAGGCCTATCTAAAGAATTTTACGATTTCATCTGCAAGTTGGCCTGCAGTCGTTCTACGGCTGCAGGTATTTTATTTAATTGGTCGACTTCCAGACTCGCCGTATATTCTGATTCTTCCCAAGGTTTATTTTTGGGGTTGTACCAGATTGTATGCAATCCAGCTTGCTGCGCCCCCCAAACATCGTCGCTTGGGTTGTCTCCAATATGTAATGCTTCTTCTGCTTTAACATTGAAGTGTTTTAAGGTGTGTTCAAAAGGTTCTCGCTCAGGCTTGCCGACGCCGAGATCTTCGGCACTGATATGCAGTGTAAAGTATTTATCGAGCCCTAAGCGTTTGCTGCAGGCATTGCCATTGGTGATGGCTGCGAGTTGATACTGTTCGCTTAACTGCGCTAGCGTTTCTTCGGTGTGTTCAAAATAAACCGGCTTGTGTCGCCAGTGCATAAAGCACTGAAAAATTTCATCGCTGAGTTGCTCAGCTTCCGCTTGATTAAAATCATGATCCTGTAAAACCAAAGCAAGTGATTGACGGCGCAACTGGCTGACCTGATATTTTAGCTGTGGCTGATCGGCAGTAAGTAGTTTCCACTTTTTAAGCCTGGCTTGAAACAAGCTCATCATGTCGTAATGCTCCGCGATAATGGAGGCTCTTTGGCTAAGCAGGGCAAAAGCTTGTTTTTCAGCTTCCATCATTACTTGCTTGGTTGACCAAAGCGTATCATCGAGATCGAAGCAAATCAGTTTAATATCTGGCATGGAGTAGTTTCTTAATCGTCTTTTTTCTGCGCCCTAGGGTGGGCATTGTCATAGACTTTCGCAAGATGCTGAAAATCTAAATGAGTGTAGACTTGAGTGGTGGAAATATTGGCGTGCCCTAAAAGCTCTTGCACAGCTCGTAAATCACCGCTGGATTCCAGCATATGACTGGCAAAAGAATGGCGCAACATATGTGGATTAACCGGATGCCCTTTAGCCAAGCTTTGGCGATTAAAACGCGCTTGAATACTGCGCGGCTTTAAGCGTTGGCCTTTTTTACTGATAAATACGGCAGGTTCGTCTTGCTCGGCAAATGTCTTTCGCTGGCTTAGCCATTGCTTAATGGCGCTAATAGCGAGCTTGCCTAGTGGTAGTAATCTTTGCTTGTTGCCCTTTCCTCGAGCCAATACAGTGCCGGCTGCAAAGTCGATATCAATCAAGTCAAGGTCGGTTAGCTCGGCTAAACGAAGCCCCGAGGAGTACATGGTTTCTAAAATGGCGCTATCGCGTGTTTCAAAAAACTTATCTTCGTGATCAACCGACATAAAGTCAGCGGTTTGATCAACGTCCATAGTTTTTGGGAGTGGCTTGGGTGATTTAGGCGCGCTAATGCCAGCACTAGGATCTTGTTTGATCCACTGCTCTTTTATGGCAAAGCGGAACCAGGAACGTAAAGCTGAAAGTAAACGTTGTATGCTTCGCCCGCTTAAACCTTGGCGATGTAGTTGTGCAATACATTGGCGAATATGATGTGCGCTTACGGCACTAATATGATCGAGGTTTTGCGAATCGCAATAACGAATAAATTTATCTAAATCGCGTCGATAATTTGCGAGGGTGTGTGGGGAAACTTGCCGCACCTGCTGTAGATAATCGCAGAAGCTCTGACTTTGTTGCAGCAAGTTTTCCATGCTTAGCCTGGCAAATGTTTGGGTACAATGCGGTTTAGCATGTCGGCAATATAGGAAAGAAATAGCGTGCCCATGCTAGAGCGATAATAATCTGGATCGCGATTGCCAATGGCTAGCAAGCCAAAGCAGTTGCCGTGAATAAGTGGCGCAATAGCCGCTGAGCCTACCTTTGCGGCATTATCTTCAAAGAGATAGTGAATGGTGTTGCCGTCGAAATGTCCGCAGCAGGCCTTACCAGATTTAATGTGCATGCCAAGTGGTTCACGGGCTTCATTCAGAGTAACAATGCGAGCTGGCCCAGCATCGATATTATCGTCTTTGCTAAACAGCAGCAGGGTGGTGTAGTGAATTTTAAATTCACTGTTAAAGCTGTAGAACAGAGCATCAATAATATCGCCCAGATCTTGGGCTTCCATCAAGGCCAATACTAGGCGCTTGGTTTTATCGAACAACTTATCGTTATCGCGGGCATTTTCCAACAGGCTACTTAAGCGATGGCGCATTTCCATATTGCGATCACGTAAAACACTAACTTGACGTTCAATCAGTGAAATTGCATTACCGCTGGCGTGGGGCAATTGAATATCGCTGATTAAATTAGGATGACGTAGAAAAAACTCTTGATCGTTTCTTAAAAACTCAACGATATCCTGTTCGTCTATAGCACTTTCTGTGTTGCTCATATTTTTATTTGTCCGTGATAAACCGTCGTTGCGGGTCCTGTCATGATAACGGGCTGATCGCGCCCTGGCCAATCAATCTGCAAGCTACCGCCTGGCAGATTCACTTTTACCTTCTCATCCAATAAGCCCTGTAGGCGGCCGCTAACCACAGCGGCACAGGCGCCAGTGCCACAAGCTAATGTCTCACCTACACCGCGCTCGAAAACGCGCAAATTAACTTCCTGTCGAGATAGCAGCTCCATAAAGCCGGCGTTTACCTTCTGCGGAAAGCGGGCGTGAGCTTCTATCTGCGGGCCCCATTCTTCAATCGGGCCTTTCTCGCAGCTATCGATCACAGTAACAGCATGGGGGTTGCCCATCGATACTGCGCCGATCTCTATCTCGCCGTGATCTAGTGCAATGCGATACTTGCTTTGCTCTTGGGCGTTATCAAAGGGAATTTGTGCTGGGCTAAGCTCGGGCTTGCCCATATCCACACTGACATCACCATTGTCTTGCACTTTTAATAGCAAAACACCGGCTTTTGTTTCAACTTTGATCTCTTTCTTGCCGGTTAATTTGCGCTCGCGCACAAACTTCGCAAAGCAACGAGCACCGTTACCGCAATTTTCTACCTCACTGCCATCACAGTTAAAAATACGATATTTAAAATCAACATCGGGACGGCTGGGAATTTCAACGATTAACAGCTGATCACAGCCGACGCCAAAGCGTCGATCCGCAATCTTACGAACCTTCTCGGCACTGAGTCGGATGCGCTGGCTGACGGCGTCAATCATGACGAAGTCATTACCTAAACCGTGCATCTTGGTGAATCTCAGTCTCACTCTATCTTCCTTCTATCTAACTTTCTGGCGCTTACAATAGCAGCTCGTGGGCAAATAGCTCTGTTATAGATTCGCGTCTGCGAATCAGCTGTGCCTTATCGCCGTCTACCAGAATTTCAGCAGCTCTGGGGCGGCTATTGTAGTTAGAGCTCATGGTGAAGCCATAAGCTCCGGTCGACATAACAGCTAATATATCACCTTCTGCCAAAGCGAGCTGGCGTTGTTTGGCCATAAAATCACCAGTTTCACAAACCGGGCCGACCAAGTCCCATTCCAAGCTTTCTTCGGAACGCTCTTGGACAGGTAAAACCTGTTGCCAGGCCTGGTACAGCGAAGGACGAATATTGTCGTTCATGGCGGCATCGATGATGGCAAAGTTCTTATGTTCGGTAGGCTTTAGGTAATCTACTCGGGTGAGTAGAGCGCCGGCATTAGCCACAATAGAGCGCCCAGGCTCAAAAATGAGCTCTAATTGACGATCACCTAGCTTGGCTCGTACGGCTTCAACCAATTCACTGATCGCCGGTGGCTTTTCGCCTTGATAGTCGACACCTAAGCCGCCGCCTAGATCCATATGCTTTAGGGTAATGCCTAAGCCGGCTAGGGTGTCTATAAGCTGCAAAATGCGATCTAGGGCATCAATAAAAGGTGCGAGCTCAGTCAGTTGTGAGCCGATATGACAATCTACGCCCACAACCTCAAGAGCCTCTAGGCTTGCTGCGCGCTGGTATACCTCAGGTGCGCGCTTGATATCGATACCAAACTTGTTTTCTTTTAAGCCGGTGGAGATATAAGGGTGGGTCTTGGCATCGACATCAGGGTTTACGCGCAGCGATACAGCGGCGGTCTTGCCCATGTCTTTGGCAACTGAGGCGAGTAGTTCGAGCTCGGCTTCAGATTCCACATTAAAACAGTGAATCCCAACCTCTAGGGCCCGGCGCATCTCACCGGGCTTTTTGCCGACACCGGAAAAGACGATTTTTGCAGGCTCTCCGCCGGCGGCGAGTACTCGCTCAAGCTCGCCTTCAGAGACAATATCAAAGCCAGCGCCTAGCTTGGCTAGCTGTTGCAAAATCGCGATATTGGAGTTGGCTTTCACCGCATAGCAGGCCATGCCACTATCGCCGAGGGCGTTGGCATAGGCGAGGTATTGGCGTTGTATATGGGCCAGGCTGTAGACGTAACAAGGGGTGCCGTATTGTTCGGCTATATCTTGCAATTGGCATTGCTCGGCCATGAGCTGTTGTTCGTTATAGTAAAAATCTTGCATGGTGCTATTGCTGTATTTAATTCTATGATTTTAGTTGTATAGGGTGGCTTATTATTCCACCGCTTCTTTTGTTGGCTCTTCAGTTTCAGCTGATGGCTTTTCATTACCCGCTGATGGCTCTTGCACAACAGGCTCTGCAGCAGGCAAGACCAATGGGCCTTTTTGGCCGCATGCGCCTAGAGCGGCCACAAGGGTAAGGCCAAATAGGATTGCGAATGCTTTTTTCATAATGCGTCTCTATAAAGGCTATAAGCAGGCCGCAGTATACGGTAAAGGCGGCGGTGGATATAGCTTTGGCAGCATTGACCCTGTGTCAGATCGTTGATGTGGGGCATGCTACAATCTCTGGTCTGAATTGTTTGATAGATGATACTGAATCTAAGAGAGAGTCGACCATGAATGAAGCTGAATTTTTAGCCCAAGCTGAAGACACCCTGATGGCCCTAGAAGACGCCATTGATGAGTGTGATGCCGCTTTAGACTTTGAATCCAGCAGCGGAGTATTGACCATCGACTGTGAAGATAGCAATACCCAGGTGATCGTGTCTCGCCAGCTGGCGATGAAGCAAATCTGGGTGGCGGCCAAGTCGGGTGGTTTTCATTGTGATTGGGAAGGTAGTCAGTGGACTTGTACCACAACCGGCGAAAGCTTGGATGAGTTGCTTAACCGTGTGTTGAGTGAGCAATCCAGCCAGCCGGTAGCGCTATAGCCCTTGTAACAGCTCTTGTGGCTGCTCCGGTGAGCGGCCCTACAAATGAAAAAGAGCTTAGAAAACATAGAGAGCTTAGAGAACTTATATGAGTGACTTGATCGAATATAGCGAATCTGAACATGCGGTAACCATTCGCCTCAACAATGGCAAGGTAAATGCCCTGTCCCCAGCGGTGTTGGCGGCCATTAATGAAGGCTTAGATCGTGCTGAAGCTGTGGCCAAGCCGGTGATCATTACCGGTCGCGAAGGCATGTTTAGCGGTGGTTACGATTTGACCGTTATGCAAGAGGGAATTGAAGCTGCCAGAGCTATGGTCGATGCGGGTTCGCGCTTAACGCGTCGCATGCTGGCACACCCACAGCCCATTATTGCTGCATGTAATGGGCATGCCATCGCTAAAGGCGCATTTTTGTTGCTGGCCTCAGATTATCGAATTGGCGTAGAGGGTAACTTTAAGATAAGCCTTAACGAAGTAGCGATAGGAATGACCATGCATCATGTGGGTATCGAGTTATGTCGAGGACGTCTCGCGCCAGTCTATTTCAATCGTGCTATTATCAATGCAGAAATGTTTGACCCGCAGGCAGCGCTTACAGCTGGTTTTTTAGACAGTATCGTTGCCGATGAAAATGAACTGCAGCAAGCAGCTGCAGCGCTAGCGCAGCAAATGGCAAGCCTCAACCGTGATGCTTTCAAAGCAACAAAAGTAAAAGCCCGCAAACAGCAATTGGACGCTTTAGATTGGGCCATTGAGGAAGATAATAAAATGTAAAGCCATTGCTTTGCGCTGTTGTAATTACAGGAGACAAGGCATGTTTGGATTACATTTTCAAAAAACTTTCTCGCGAGGGCTGACCATGCTGATGGTTGGCCTTCTGCTGTCTTGTGGTGCTCCGCAGCATAGTTCGACTGATCAAGCCGCAAGTCTTGAGCAACTGCAGAATTTTTTAGACAGCTATCCCGCACTTGATATTCAAGCCGAATTAGAAAAGTTTTTATTCATGAGTGATGATATGAAAGCTTTTTCTAGTGTCTACGTTAGGCCGAAGGGGTCAGCTGGTCGGCGTATCCAAGATATACATAACGCCATTAATCATCCATCGAGAAAAATACAATACAAAGCAGATGCCCATTATACAGCTAATGAGGCCTTCGATAAGGCTCAGGCAAACTGCCTATCTTATTCAGCAATGTTCATAGCCATGGGACGACACGTCAAATTAAAGCTGTCCTTTCAGGAGGTGGATTTACCTCCCAGCTGGAGTTTGGGGGAAAAGGATCTACTGCTTAGGTTTCGTCACGTAAACGTGATAGCTAAAACGGCTTCTGGGCGAAATAAAATAATCGACTTTCGTATGGATCGATTTAGCCACTTCTATCCTAGTAGAACTATAACTGATTTAGAAGCTTTATCTCTTCAGTTTAATAATCTCGCTGTTGATGCAATGTTTGAGGACGATTGGCCAACGGTATTTAAATATTTGCATTCCGCCATCAAGGCAGACCCAAAGAAAGTAGTAGCGTGGGGTAATTTAGGTCTAGCATTAAGACGAATTAATCGTCTAGCACTTGCAGAAAGAGCTTACTTAAAAGCCTTGTCGGTTGATCGCAGAGATTATAGCGTGATGACGAACCTTGCTAATCTATATAGAATTACTGGGCGCTTAGAGGAAGCTAAAGCGCTTGCGAAAAGATCTTCTTCTCATCGAAAAAGAAACCCTTATTATCATTTTGCAAATGCCCAGAGAGATTTCCGTAAAAAAAATTATACAGGGGCTCTTGAACATTTAAGTTTGGCCAAGAAACTTAACGACAGGGAAGGTAACTTTGCTCAGCTGGAAGCAATTATTTACTGGGAGCAGGGCTTGCGAAAAAAAGCTATTGAAACCATGGAGATGGCCTTTGAGTGGGAGGTCGTAGAGAGAACCAGCGAGCTCATTGATAAGCGCCTAAAAGACTGGCGTCGAGCCTTAGCAACAGGCGAGCCCGCAAAAGATTTGAAAGACCTATAACTTATGATCAGTACAGAAGCCGAATTTTATCCCAATGGTAATTGGCTAACAGAAAAACAACTAGAAAAGCTCCGCAAAGGTTT
>JAOXRT010000023.1 GCA_025800365.1 Cellvibrionaceae bacterium
CCCATTGGAAATGCGATGAAGAGAAGCTGGACAATAATCGTGTAGATCATGTTGACGTTAAACGGGTAAGTACACAATGATTTTCCCGCGTTAAAGGCGTAATATCCCCAGCCTGCCAAAGGAGGGACGCTAGCGATGCTCGGTAAGATCCAAAGAAGGGCGATTATCAAGAGGACATTTCTCTTCGTAAAAATGACTTTGCAATCAAATGGACGACACACTGCGAAGTAACGGTTCACAGCGATGACCGACATGTTGACTATCGATACTATGCCAAACGAGAAGATGAAGAATCCCTGGAGATCACACACCACCAAGCGAAACGGCCATTCGCCTGAAATGAGCACATGTAGAGAAATCGGCATGCAAACGGCAGCCATCAAAATGTCGCTTACCGCTAAGTTTGTTACAAACATGTTTTGAACTGTGCGGAGACGAGCGCTTTTGGAAACGGCGACGCAGATGATAATATTACCAGCAAAGGCTAAGATGATGAGACAAGTGAGGAGAGCAGACTCTATTATCAGTACTGGAGTGCTGCGATGAGCC